>NZ_POQT01000005.1 GCF_002938435.1 Blastococcus saxobsidens | reverse complement strand
ACGGGGAGTCGTCGTAGCCTGAGGACCAGGTCGTCCGGGCGCCGTCGGGGAAGCGGCGCCCGGACGGCCTTTCTCGTGGCGGGGCGATCAGGAGACTCTCGTGGCGGGGCGATCAAGAGACCTGATCATCGAAGAGGTCAGAGCGGGATGTTGCCGTGCGCCCCGCGCCCGTGCGGCGCCTCGGCCAGCGCCTGGATCAGCCGCCGACGGGTCTGGGCGGGCTCCACGACCTCGTCCACGACCCCGATCTGCAGCGCCCGGTTCACGCCACCGGCGATCCGCTCGTGCTCCTCGGCCAGCTGGGCGTGCAGCGCCTCGCGCTCCCCGGGAGGCGCCGCGGCGAGCTTCTTGCGGTGCAGAATGCCCACCGCCGCCTTCGCGCCCATGACGGCGACCTCCGCCCCCGGCCAGGCGAACACCTTGGTGGCACCCAGGGAGCGGGCGTTCATGGCGATGTAGGCGCCGCCGTAGGACTTGCGGGTCACCAGCGTCACGCGGGGGACCACCGCCTCGGCGAACGCGTGCAGCAGCTTCGCACCGCGGCGGACGACGCCGTCCCACTCCTGGCCCACGCCGGGCAGGTAGCCGGGCACGTCCACGAGCACGACCAGCGGGATGCCGAACGCGTCGCACATCCGGACGAACCGGGCCGCCTTCTCGGCCGACGCGGAGTCCAGGCAGCCGCCGAGCCGCAGCGGGTTGTTGGCGATCACGCCGACCGTCCGTCCGGCGAGCCGGCCGAGCGTGGTGACGACGTTCGGCGCGAACCGCGGGTGCAGCTCCAGGCCGGGCTCGTCGAGCACCGAGGACACCAGCGGCTTCACGTCGTAGGCCCGGTTGGTCTGCTCCGGCAGCAGGGCGCCGAGGTCGACGGCGGGCTCGTCTGCCGCGGGGGCGAAGGTGCCTTGGGCGGCGAGCAGGTCGACGGCGTGCCGGGCGGTCTCCAGCGCGGCCGGCTCCGAGTCGGTGACCACGTGCACCACGCCGCTGCGCCGGCCGTGGGTGTCCGGGCCGCCGAGGCTCTCCATGTCGACGTTCTCGCCGGTGACCGAGCGGACCACCTCCGGCCCGGTGACGAACACCCGGCCGGCCGGGCCCATGATCACCAGGTCGGTGAGCGCCGGGCCGTAGGCCGCGCCACCGGCGGCGGGGCCGAGCACCACGGAGATCTGCGGGATCCGGCCCGAGGAGCGGACCATGGCCGCGAACACCTCGCCGACCGCGTGCAGGGCGGTGACGCCCTCGGCCAGCCGGGCGCCGCCGGAATGCCAGATGCCGACGACCGGGACGCGCTCGCGCAGCGCGGTGTCGATCGCGTCGACGATGTGCCGGCAGCCGTCGATGCCCATCGCACCGCCCATCACCGTGGCGTCGGTGCAGAAGACGATGACCGGGCTCCCGGACACCGTGCCCCGGGCGGCGAGCACGCCGGACGTGTCCCGGCCGGCCAGGAGCTGCATCGAGCCGGGGTCGAGGAAGCGCTGCATGCGGTCCTCGGGGTCCCGCGGGTCCGGGGCGGTCAGGGTCGGTGCGGCCGGGGCGGTCGTCACGGCGTCTCCTCAGGTGGTGGCGGGCCGGGGGCGTCGGGTGGTGCTCAGGCGGTGGTGAACACCAGCGCGATGTTGTGCCCGCCGAAGCCGAAGGAGTCGTTCACGGCCGCGCGCAGGGTGGCGCGCCGCGGTTCCTGCCGGACGATGTCCAGCGCCTGCACGTTGGCGTCGTCGTCGGGGTCGTCGAGGTTCGCGGTGGCCGGCACGATCTGCTCGCGCAGGGCGAGGATCGCGAACACCGACTCCAGGGCGCCGGCGGCGCCGAGCAGGTGGCCGGTCTGGCTCTTGGTGGCGCTCACCAGCGCGTGGTCGCCCAGCGCGGAGCGGATCGCCGCTGCCTCCGCGGTGTCGCCGACCGGCGTCGAGGTGGCGTGCGCGTTGACGTGCCCGACGTCGGAGGGGGAGAGGTCGGCGTCGCGCAGGGCCGCGGTGATCGCCCGGCCGGCACCCTCGCCCTCGGGGTGCGGGGCGACCAGGTCGTAGCCGTCGGCGGTGGCGCCGGCACCGGCCAGCCGGGCGTGCACGCGGGCGCCGCGGGCGGCGGCCGAGTCGGCCCGCTCCAGGACCAGCGCTGCAGCACCCTCGCCGAGCACGAAGCCGTCGCGGCCCTTGTCGAAGGGGCGGGAGGCGCGCTCGGGCTCGTCGTTGCGGGTGGACATCGCCCGCATCGCCGCGAAGCCGGCCATGGGCAGCGGGTGCACGCAGGCCTCCGCGCCGCCGACGAGGACGACGTCGGCACGGTCGAGGCGCAGCAGGTCCAGGCCCCAGCGGATCGCCTCGGCGCCGGAGGCGCAGGCGCTCACCGGGGCGTGCACGCCACCCTTGGCGCCGATGGCCAGGCCGACGGCGGCCGCCGGCCCGTTGGGCATGAGCATCGGGATGGTGAAGGGGGAGACGCGCTTGGGGCCCTTGGCCTCCAGCACGTCGTCCTGCCCGAGCAGGGTGAGCGCGCCACCGATGCCGGTGCCGAAGACGACGGCGATGCGCTCGGGCGCCACCCCGGCGTCGGCGGCGCCGGACTCGGCCCAGGCCTGCTCGGCGGCGATCACGGCCACCTGCTGGCTGCGGTCCAGCCGGCGGGCGCGCACGCGGTCGATCTGCTCGGCCGGGTCGGCCGCGAGGCGGGCGACCAGCTGGGCCGGGAACTCCTGCACCCACTCGTCGGTGATCCGGCTGACGCCGGAGCGGCCCGCGAGGAGCGCCTCCCAGGTGCTGGCCACGTCGCCGCCGAGCGGCGTGGTGGCACCGAGGCCGGTGACGACGACGTCGGAGGTGGACGGGCTCATGGGAACTCCTCGTACGGGGACGACGGCCGGGTCGCGGCCGGATCGGTGGGCGGTCGGGTCCCGCCGGCGGTCGGCCGGCGGGACCCGCAGGGCGTCAGCCCTGGTTCTTCTCGATGAAGCTGATCGCGTCGCCGACGGTCTTGATGTTGGCGAGCTGGTCGTCCGGGATGGCGACGCCGAACTTGTCCTCGACGGCGGTGGCGATCTCGACCATCGACAGCGAGTCGACGTCCAGGTCGTCGGTGAAGGACTTCTCCGGGGTGGCGTCTGCGGGGGTCACCCCGGCGACCTCCTCCAGGATCTCGGCCAGACCGGACTGGATCTCCTGGGTGCTGCTCACGCGACGGGTCCTCTCTCTCGGATGGGGCGGGCGGTGCCCGCCGTCGTCCGGGACACGGTGTCCCGGCAATCTGGGGTGGGGCCGTCGGGGGCCGGGCCGCCCGCGGGGATCCGGGCGCTCACGGCAGGACGACGACCTGGCCGGCGAAGGTCAGGCCGGCCCCGTAGCCGAGCAGCAGGGCGACGTCGCCGCTCTTGGCCTCGCCGCTCTCGAGCAGGGCCGACAGGGCCAGGGGTACCGACGCCGAGGAGGTGTTGCCCGAGCGGACGACGTCGCGGGCGATGACCGTGCGCTCGGGCAGCCTCAGCCGCTTGGCCATGAGCTCGATGATCCGCAGGTTCGCCTGGTGCGGCGCGAACACGTCGATGTCGTCGGGGCCGACGCCGGCCCGGTGCATCGCCTCGACCAGCGTGTCGGTGAGCTTGGTCGTCGCCCAGCGGTACACCGCCTGGCCGGCCATGCTCATGCCGGTCTCGTTCTCGGGGATCGCGATCGCCTCGTGCAGGTCGCCGTCGCTGCCCCACACCGCCGGGCCGATGGCCGGCTCGTCGGAGGCGCTGACCACGGCGGCACCGGCGCCGTCGGCGAAGATGACTGCCGTCGCCCGGTCCTCGAGGTTGGTGTAGTCGGTGAGCCGCTCGCCGCCGATGACCAGGGCGTTGCGCGCCGTGCCGCTGCGGATGGCGTCCGCGGCAGCGCTCAGCGCGTAGCACCAGCCTGCGCAGCCGGCGTTGACGTCGAAGGCGCCGGGGCGCGGCACCCCCAGCTGGTGGGCGATCCGCGGTGCGAGCCCGGGGATGGCCTTCGGCGGGCTGGTGGTCGCGAGCAGCACCAGGTCGATGTCCCGGGCGTCGAGGCCGCTGGCCGCCAGTGCCTTGCCGCCGGCCGCGACCGACATCTCCACGAGCGTCTCGTCGGGCTCGGCCCAGCGTCGCTCGGCGATGCCGACCCGGGTCTGGATCCACTCGTCGTTGGTGTCCATCCGCTGGGCCAGGTCGTCGTTGGTCACCCGGCGGCGGGGGCGGTAGCTCCCGAAGCCGAGGATCCGGGCGCCGGGGGCACCTGCGGGCAGCTGAATTCGGGTCACGGGGACACCTCCGGGTAGAGCCGGGCGATCGGGTCACCGGCGTCGACGAGGTCCCCGTCGTGGACCAGCCACTCGGCCAGCACGCCGTCGTAACCGGCGGACACGTTGACCTCCTCGCGGCGGCCCCGGATGCAGCCCAGCGGCGTGCCGGCGGGCAGGTGCGTGCCCTCGGCGATCTCCGCGGGGCTGACCGTGCCCCGCGCGGGAGCGACCACCATCCGCCAGTCGGGGAAGTGCTCGGCCTCGGCGCGGCCGCGCTCGGCGGCGATGAGCTCGCGGGCGCGGTCGAGGTCGGCGGGGCCGCTGATCGCCAGGATCTCGATCCCGGCGCCCTTCCACTCCCGCTTGGCCAGGCCGGCGAGCGCGCCCGCCGGGGGCAGCTCGATCACGGCGGTGACGCCGAGCTGGCGCATCGTGGCCAGGCACGAGTCGAAGCGCACGGGGCTCGTGACCTGGCTGACCAGGCGGGCCAGCGCCTGAGGGCCGGAGTCCACGGCGGCGCCGTCGGCGTTGGACAGCAGCAGGCGGCTCGGGTCGGCCGGCCGCAGCCCGCCGACCAGGCCCTCGAGCTCCTCGCGGGCCGGGGCCATGTAGGACGTGTGGAAGGCGCCGGCAACCGGCAGCGGCATCACGCGCGCCTTGGCCGGCGGCTCGGTCTTCAGGGCCTCCAGGCCTTCGACCGGGCCGGCGGCGACGATCTGCCCGGCGCCGTTCATGTTGGCCGGCGACAGGCCGTGCCGCTCGATCGCGGCGAGCACCTCGTCGGGGTCGCCGCCGAGGACGGCGGACATGCCGGTCGGCGTCTGTGCGCAGGCGGCGGCCATGGCCCGGCCGCGGACGGCGGTGAGGGCGATGGCCGCCTCGACCGAGAGCACCCCCGCCAGCGCGGCGGCCGTGAGCTCGCCGACGCTGTGCCCGGTGATGACGACGTCGCGACCGGCGTGCGGCGTGTGCGCCACCGGACCGGGCAGCCCGCCCAGCTCGCGGGCGACGAAGAGGCTCATGGCCACCACGAGCGGCTGGGTGACGGCGGTGTCCTTGATGGCCTCGGCGTCGCCGGTCGTGCCGAGCGAGAGCAGGTCGGCACCGGCGATCGCCCCGGCCCAGCGGAAGAACGGCTCCGCGCCGGGGAGGTCGAGCCAGTCGGTCAGCATCCCGGGCTTCTGGGCACCCTGACCCGGGGCGAGGACGGCGAGCACCTCCTCACCGTGCCAGTGATCGTCCCCCGGCGCGGTGGGTTGCGGTACGAAAGGCTCGCGGTGATCTTTGTAGGAACCCTCCAAGACATGCACCGTTCCGGGCCTGCGGACGGCCCGGAACTGGTGGGATCCGCACGGCTGCCCAGCCGATCAATGCCAGAGGGAGCGGTCCTCGTCCAGTGCGGCGAGGGCGAGCGCGACCTGCAGCGTCCAGCTGCCCCGGGGGTCGGTGGCCGACAGCCCGGTGAGCTCGGCGGCCCGCTTGAGCCGGTACCGGACGGTGTTGGGGTGCACGAAGATCGCCCGGGCGCTGGCCTCCAGGTTGCCGCCGCTGGCGAGCACCGCGCGCACCGTCTCCAGCACCCCGCCGCCGGCGGCACGCAGCGGTGCGGAGACCCGCTCCTGCAGGGCCGCGCGGGCCAGCGGGTCGCCGTCCAGTGCCCGCTCGGCGAGCAGGGCGTCGGCGGAGACCGGGCGGGGCGCCTCGGGCCAGGCCCGCGCGGCGCGCAGGCCGGCGAGCGCCGTCGCGGCCGACACGGCCGCTCGGCCCAGGCCGTCGACCACGGGGCCGGTGACCACCGGCCCGTCGCCGAACTCGTCGCTGATCCGTTCGGCGGCGGACTCCAGCTCGTGCACGCTGCCGAGGACGACGACCAGCTGCTCGGCGTGCACGCCCACGAGCACGTCGCAGCGCAGCGCGCGGGCCGCCCGGCGCACCGCGGCGTGCGGGTCGTCCACACCCTTGGGTGCCGCGCCCACCACGACCACCGCGGGGGTGGTGGCGGCCCACCCGAGCGCCGCCGCCCGCCCGGAGAGCTCGTCGGACCGCTCGCCCCGCACCAGCGCGTCGACCGCCAGCGCCTCCAGCCGGGCGTCCCAGGCCCCACGGTTCTCCGCGAAGCTGGCGTAGACGTGCGCGGTGGCGAAGGCGACCTCGCGGCTGAACTGGAGCACCGCCAGGCGCAGCGAATCCTCGTCGCCGGGCTCGGCGACGGAGGCGACGTGCTCCTCCATCACCTCGACGGTGACCTTGACCAGGTCCACGGTCTGCTTGAGGGCCACGGCCCGGACCAGCTCGCGCGGAGCGGCGCCGAACACCTCGCCGGTCAGCCGGGGCGGCCGCCCGGGGCTGCGGCACCACTCGACCAGCGAGGCGATGCCGGCCTGGGCCACGAGGGTCACCCAGGAGCGCTGGTCGGCGGGCATGGCCCGGAACCACGACAGCTCCTCGTCCATCCGGGCGACGGCCTGGGTGGCCAACGACCCGGACGCCCGCTCCAGCCGCCGGAGGGTGGCCTCCGACGGTGGGCGGCTGCTCACCCGGCTCACCCGGTCAGCGTGTCACGACATGCCGTGCCGGGGCACAGTGGACCGGTGGGCGTCACCCGGGCGCGTGCCCCGGTGGCGGTGCGGCCGACCGCGATCGCGGTCGCCGCGGCCGCGGTCGTGGCCCTGCTGGGCGCCAGGGTGCGGACCGGGTTCGGGTCGCAGCTTCGGCTGGACGCGGCCGTGAGCCAGCCGCTCCACGCCGGCGACGGTCGCGCCGTCGCCCTCGACCGGTTGCTGGAGGCGGTCACCGCCCTCGGCCTCTCCGCCGTCCGGCTGCTCCTCCTGCTCCCGGTGGCCGCCTGGCTGCTCGGCCGCCGTCAGTGGCGGACGTCGGCGTCGCTACGAGTCCCTCAGCTATCCCAGCGGTCGCTCGTCGAGCATCGCCGCGCTGGTGACCGCCGGCCTGGTGCTCGGGTGGCCGTGGCTGTCGGCGGCGGCCCGTCGGGCGTGGGTCGCCGCCGGGTCGTGCTCGTGCTCGTCGCGGGCCTGACCCGCATGTGGCTGGGCGTGCACTACCTGTCCGACGTGCTCGGCGGCTGGGCGTTGGGGCTCGCATGGTGTCTGCTGGTGGCCGTGCTCCTCGACGACCTGCCCGGCGGCCGCGCCGCCCTCCCGCCGCGATGAGCGGCCTCGATTCGCGGGTCGTGCTCGCCCCGGACGACGGCTCCCTCGGACCCCTGCTGCGCATCGCCGACGACCGGCT
This sequence comes from Blastococcus saxobsidens, assembly GCF_002938435.1. GTDB lineage: Bacteria > Actinomycetota > Actinomycetes > Mycobacteriales > Geodermatophilaceae > Blastococcus > Blastococcus saxobsidens. Next base: position 172,333 of record NZ_POQT01000005.1, on the reverse strand, counting down.
GCGGCCGGGCGCCGGGTACGGGCGGCACGAGCACCGGGCGGTCGACGTCGTCGCCGTGGTGCTGGCCGGGGGCCTGACCCACCGCTGGGGCGAGGACGTGACGGTGGCCGCCGGGGACGTCGCCGTCCTGCGGGCCGGCCGGGGGCTCGCCCACGACGAGGTGGCCGGCGACGACGGAGCCCGGGTGCTGCAGTGCTACCTCCGCAGCGCCGACCCCGCCGCTCCCGTGACGCACGTCGTGCACCGCGCCGGTGCTGGATGGCTGGACCTGGGCCGCGCCGACGCCCGGCTGTGGCTGGGCCGCGCGCGACCGGGAACCGTGCTGGAGACGCCGCCCGGCCTGCTGCTCGTGGCCGACCCGGCGGGGACGGCTGTGCAGGCAGCCGGCCCGGTGCGGGTCGAGGAGCCGTCCGCCGTGGTGGTGTGGCAGGTCGACGCCGGCCGACCCGCCTGGGCGGACTGAGGCACGTCGCCCGGACGTGTGACAGTGGAGAGCATGCCGACCAGCCCCTCCGACCTGCTCAACGCCGCCTACTCCGACGCCGACCGCACCATCGAGCTGCGCCGGCAGCTGCACCGGCACCCGGAGATCGGCCTGCACCTGCCCCGCACGCAGGCTGCGGTGCTGGAGGCGTTCGAGGAGCTGCCGATCGAGGTGACCACCGGGTCGACGACCAGCTCGGTGGTGGGGGTGCTGCGCGGCGCGCGGCCGGGGCCGACCTACCTGCTGCGCGGCGACATGGACGCCCTGCCGGTGCACGAGGACAGCGGTCTGCCGTTCGCCTCCGAGGTGCCCGGCGCGATGCACGCCTGCGGGCACGACACGCACGTGGCGATGCTGGTCGGCGCCGCCCGCCTGCTGGCACGGCGGCGCGAGGAGCTGGCCGGGCAGGTCGTGTTCATGGTGCAGCCGGGGGAGGAGGGCTTCCACGGCGCCCGCTACATGCTCGACGAGGGGCTGCTCGACGTCGTCCCCGAGGCGCCGGTGAGCGGTGCGTTCGCCCTGCACATCTCCTCGACCATGACCAGCGGGACGATCAACCTGCGCCCCGGCCCCATGATGGCCGCGGCCGACCAGTGGCGGATGACGCTGCGCGGCCGGGGTGGGCACGCCTCGGAGCCGCACGCCGCCGCCGACCCGATCCCGGTGGCGGCGGAGATCGTGCTGGCGCTGCAGGCGATGGTCACCCGCCGGGTGGACGTCTTCGACCCCGCGGTGGTCACCGTGGCGCACATCGAGGCGGGGTCGACCAACAACGTCATCCCCGACACCGCGCTGCTCGAGGGCACGATCCGGACCCTCTCGGCCGAGCGCCGGGCCGACGTCGTCGCCTCGGTGCAGCGGGTCGCCACCCACGTCGCCGCGGCCCACGAGATGGAACTGCACTGGGAGCACTTCGAGGGCTACCCGGTCACCCGGAACGACCCCGGCGCGGCGGCACAGGTGCTGGAGACGGCGGCCGCACTCCTGGGCCGGCAGGCCAGCGTGCTCATGCCGGCCCCGCTCATGGGCGCCGAGGACTTCTCATACGTGCTGCAGGAGGTGCCCGGGGTCATGGCGTTCCTGGGGGCGTGCCCGCCGGGGCTGGACCCCGCGGCGGCGCCGGCCAACCACTCGAACCTCGTCGTCTTCGACGAGGAGCCGCTGCCGGCCGGCGTCGCCCTGTACGCGCAGATGGCGCTGCAGGCTCTGGGGGGCTGAGCCCTCGGTCAGCGGGGGTCGAGCCGGTCCGGGGGACGTCCAGCCGCGCCGTGACGCGGCTGGACGTCGGTCGACGCGGCTGGACCCGCCTCCCGGAGCGGAGGCGGGTCCGGCCGGTCAGGTGGCCGGGCTGGGGTCCGAGCGCTCCTCCGCGGGCGCGGCCTGCACGTCGCGCACCTGGTACTTCTCCACCGCCTCGCGGACGACGGAACGCTCGACCTCACCCTGGTCGGCCAGCGAGGCGAGCACCCGCACCACGATCGACTCGGCGTCGACGTGGAAGTGCCGGCGCAGCGCCGGGCGGGTGTCGGAGAGGCCGAACCCGTCGGTGCCCAGCGTCGACATCCCACCGGGGACGTAGGGCGCGATCAGGTCCGGGACGGAGCGCATCCAGTCCGACACGGCGACGACCGGCCCCGGGGCGTCCTGCAGCTTCGCGGTCACGAACGGGACCTGCGGCTCCTCCTCGGGGTGCAGCAGGTTGTGCTCGGCGACTTCGTCGGCCTGCCGGCGCAGCTCGCCCCACGACGTCACCGACCATACGTCGGCCGAGACGTTCCAGTCGTTCGCCAGCAGCTCCTGGGCGCGCAACGCCCACGGCACGGCGACGCCGGAGGCGAGGACCTGCGCCTTGAGGCCCTCGCCCTGGCCGGGCGCGTACCGGTACATGCCGGCCAGCAGGTCGGCGACCTCGAGGCCCTCGGGCTCGGCCGGCTGGGTGAAGGGCTCGTTGTAGACCGTCAGGTAGTACATGACGTCCGGCGAGCGGTGGCCACCCAGCGGGGCGCCGGGGTCGTCGCCGTACATGCGCACCAGCGCGTCCCGGGTGATGTGGGCGACCTCGTAGGAGAAGGCCGGGTCGTAGGACACCACGGCCGGGTTGGTGTGGGCGAGCAGCAGCGAGTGCCCGTCCTCGTGCTGCAGCCCCTCGCCGTTGAGCGTCGTCCGCCCGGCGGTGGCACCGAGGATGAAGCCGCGGGTCATCTGGTCGGCCGCGGCCCAGAAGCCGTCGCCGGTCCGCTGGAACCCGAACATCGAGTAGAAGATGTAGATCGGGATCATCGGCTCGCCGTGCGTGGCGTAGGAGCTGCCGACGGCGGTGAACGACGCCGTGGAGCCGGCCTCGTTGATGCCCTCGTGCAGGATCACGCCCTGCTCCGACTCCTTGTAGGCCAGCATCAGCTCGCGGTCCACCGAGGTGTAGCGCTGGCCCGCCGGGTTGTAGATCTTGTGGCTCGAGAAGAGCGAATCGAGGCCGAACGTGCGGGCCTCGTCCGGGATGATCGGCACGAACCGCGGGCCGAGCTCCTTGTCCTTGAGCAGCTCCTTCAGCAGGCGGACGAACGCCATCGTCGTCGCCACCTCCTGCTTGCCCGACCCACGGCGGAGGACCTCGAGGGCCTTGTCGTCGGGCGCCTTGAGTGCCTTGGCCTCCGACCGGCGCCGCGGTACGGCCCCGCCCAGCTGCCGGCGCCGGTCGAGCATGTACTTCATCTCGTCGGAGTCCGGGTCGGGCTTGTAGTAGGGCGGGAGGGTCTTGTCCAGCTCCGAGTCGGGGATGTCCAGGTAGAGCCGGTCGCGGAACCCGGCGAGGTCCTCGGCGGTCAGCTTCTTCATCTGGTGGGTGGAGTTGCGGCCCTCGAAGTGGCTGCCCAGCGTCCAACCCTTGATGGTCTTGGCGAGGATGACCGTGGGCTGGCCCTTGTGGTCCATGGCGGCCTGGTAGGCGGCGTAGACCTTCCGGTAGTCGTGACCGCCGCGGGCGAGGTCCCACACCTCCTTGTCGCTCATGTGCTCCACGAGCTTGCGGGTGCGGGGGTCGCGACCGAAGAAGTGCTCGCGGACGAAGGCGCCGTCCTCGGCCTTGTAGGTCTGGTAGTCGCCGTCGGGCGTGGAGTTCATGAGGTGGACCAGCGCGCCGTCGCGGTCGGCGGCCAGCAGCTTGTCCCAGCCGCGGCCCCAGATCACCTTGATGACGTTCCAGCCGGCGCCGCGGAAGAACGACTCCAGCTCCTGGATGACCTTGCCGTTGCCGCGCACCGGGCCGTCGAGGCGCTGCAGGTTGCAGTTGACGACGAAGGTGAGGTTGTCGAGCTCCTCGCGGGCGGCCAGGCCGATGGCGCCCAGCGACTCGGGCTCGTCCATCTCGCCGTCCCCGAGGAACGCCCAGACGTGCTGGTCGGAGGTGTCCTTGATCCCGCGGCCGTGCAGGTAGCGGTTGAACCGCGCCTGGTAGATGGCGTTGAGCGGGCCGAGGCCCATCGAGACGGTCGGGAACTCCCAGAAGTCCGGCATCAGCCGCGGGTGCGGGTAGGAGGACAGGCCGCCGCCGGGGTGGCTGACCTCCTGCCGGAAGCCGTCGAGCTGCTGCTCGGTGAGCCGGCCCTCGAGGAACGCCCGCGCGTAGATGCCGGGGGAGGCGTGCCCCTGGAACCAGATCTGGTCGCCGCCGCCGGGGTGGTCCTTGCCCCGGAAGAAGTGGTTGAAGCCCACCTCGTAGAGCGACGCCGACGACGCGTAGGAGGAGATGTGGCCACCGACGCCGATCCCGGGGCGCTGGGCCCGGTGGACCATGATCGCGGCGTTCCAGCGGATGTAGGCCCGGATGCGGCGCTCGATGTGCTCGTCGCCCGGGAAGTACGGCTCCCGCTCCGGCGGGATGGTGTTGATGTAGTCGGTGCCGCGGAGCGACGGGACCCCGACCTGCTGCTCGCGGCTGCGCTCGAGCATCCGCAGCATCAGGTACCGGGCGCGGTTGCGGCCCGCGTGGTCGATGACGGCGTCGAGGGACTCGACCCACTCCTGGGTCTCGTCGGGGTCGGTGTCGATCAGCTGGCTCGGCAACCCGCTGGTGATGACCGGGCGGGGCTGGCCTGCGTCGCGGGCGGGGTCGCCGTCCGTCTGCTGCGGTGCGCTCATGGGTACATCGTCCCCTGTCGGGGCAGTCGCCGTCACGTCCCCGTGCCGTTGTGCGGAAGAGGCGTGTCGCTCCGGACGGGTCCGCCGCAGGCGCGGCCCGTGCGCGCAGGCTTGCGCCGTGCCCGTCATGCCCTACGCTTCCGCCTGCGGTGCCTCTCCTGACGGCGCCGCCCCGGATGCCCGGCCCCGACGGCCGGACGGCGGGCGCATCGGCGCAGCGAGAGGGGTGACATGACCGGGGTGCGGGTGGTCCTCGCGCTGGTCGTGTCCTCGGGCGGTTCGCATCGGCCCGGCTCGCGCTCCCTTCCCGTCGTCGACACGGTTCTCCCGTGACGCGTCCCCGCGCGGTCACCGCCCCGACAGGGCACCATCGGTGACCACACCGGATCATCAGCAGGAGCACGCATGGAGGAACAGCAGGGATGAGCGTCGACAGCGCCGGCATGGCGGCCCGGCTGGGCATCAAGCCGGGCATGGTCGTGCAGGAGCTCGGCTGGAGCGAGGACGCCGACGAGGACCTGCGCGACTCCATCATCGAGGCCTCCGGCAGCGAGATGGTCGACGAGGACACCGACGAGGTGGCCGACGTCGTCATCCTCTGGTGGCGTGAGGACGACGGCGACCTCTTCGACGCCCTCACCGACGCGCTGACCTCGCTGGCCGACGAGGGCGTGGTGTGGCTGCTCGTGCCGAAGTCCGGGCGGCCCGGCCACGTCGAGCCCGGCGACGTCACGGAGGTGGCGCCGACGGCGGGCCTCTCGCAGACCAGCAGCATCTCCGCGGCCAAGGACTGGTCGGGCATCCGGCTGGTCACCCCGAAGGCCGTGCGCAGCCGCCGCTGATTCAAGGACCCCCTCGCCCCCCACGCCTCGCTCCGCTCGGCGCGGGCCCCTGCGAGGGGGCCGTTCCAGCCGGTCACCGCGGTGAGGCACGATCGGGAGCATGAGCCTCTCCGTCGGCGATCGCGCCCCCGAGTTCAGCCTTCCCGACCAGGACAAGCAGGTCGTGTCCCTCACCGACCTGCGGGGCACGCCCGTGCTGCTGGTCTTCTACCCGTTCGCCTTCTCCGGCATCTGCACCGGTGAGCTGTGCCAGCTGCGCGACGAGCTGGCCAACTACACCGACGCCGGCGTCGAGGTCCTCGCCATCAGCACCGACCCGGTGTTCAGCCTCAAGGCCTTCAAGGCCCAGGAGGGCTTCGAGTTCCCGCTGCTGTCGGACTTCTGGCCGCACGGCGAGGTCGCGAAGGCCTACGGCGTCTTCAACGAGAAGGCCGGCATGGCCGTGCGCGGCACCTTCCTGGTCGACGCCGAGGGTGCCGTCGCGTTCGCGGAGGTCAACTCGCCCGGGGACCCGCGCGAGCAGTCCGGCTGGAAGGACGCCGTCGCCGGGCTCGCAGCCTGACTCGGCGGTGACCGGGCCCAGGGCACCTACCCTGGGCCCGCGGGGCGCGTAGCTCAGCGGTAGAGCTCTCGCCTTACAAGCGAGCGGTCGCAGGTTCGAACCCTGTCGCGCCCACCCCCGCACGTCCTGCCTTCGCTTCCAGGGGCACCGCCCGGCGCATCGGTAGTCCGGCTCCTCGCGGCCGGGACGTCCGCGCGGTGGTCAGGCGGCGGAGGCGGCGATGTCGACCGGCCCCGCCGGTGCCGGGGTGGCGGGCCTCGGGAAGGCCGGGCGGAGGAAGGCCGGCGCCTTGAACGGCTGCCAGGTGCCCTCCGGCTGCGCCAGTCGGTCGGCGACCGCCCAGATGGCCGCCGGGTGGTGGCCGATGCCCAGGTGGCTGGCCGTCACGGCGATGTTCTCGCACCGCTCACCGGGCACGTCGAGGCACGTCTGCCAGTGCACGATGCCGTCGAAGTGCGAGTAGATGGAGGTGGCGGGCACGGGGAGTGGGCACCCCTCGGACTCCAGCGGGAAGGGGCGCTGCTCCACGTGGAGGTGGGCGAAGCGGTCGAAGACCTTGGTGGCGCGGCTCTGGCTGTGCCGCTCGATCCGGAAAGGGCTGCCGAGGGTGATCACCTGGCGCACCGCATCGGGGCTGCGCCGGGCCAGGTCACGGGCGAAGATCCCGCCGAGGCTCCAGCCGATGACGGTGACCGGCCGGCGGTACCGGCCCTGCAGGTACTCGAGCTTGTCCTGGAGCCCGTTGACGCACACGGCGGTCGGGCCGATGTTGCGGCCCAGGCCCCAGCCGTGGACGCGGTAGCCGAGCCGCCGGAGCACCGCACGCAGGGCCCGGGTGGAGTTGTCGTCGGCCAGCAGTCCGGGGAGCACGAGCACGGGGTGCCCGTCGCCCTTGGGCAGGCGGGTCTCCAGCGGCCGTGCGGCCAGGTAGAGGCCCAGCTCGGCGACCGCCCGCCCTGGCTCGGTGAGGTAGAGCGGGAGTGCGGGGCCGTCACCCTGCCGTCGTGCCACGTCGTCCTCCTGGCTGCCGTTCGTTCGTGGAATGGCAGTACCAAGATGGGGCCTGGCTCACACTTGCGGTAGGCAACCACGCAGGCAGATGTTGCTGAATTGTGGCCTGCGTCATATTGGACGTGGGCGTTCCGCTCTGCGGCGGGCCCCCCACCGACTGCGGCGCCTGGCAGGACGTGCCACCGTACGGGTTCAGACGCCGAAGGGGAGCGCGAATGGGCGAGGGCGCAATGCCGGGCGAGAGCCGGACGGTCGACCTCGGCGGTCCCGTCCACTACGTCGACTTCGGCGGTCGGGCGGACGGCCCCGTCATGGTCCTGGTGCACGGGCTCGGTGGCTCGCACCTGAACTGGGACCTGTTCGCGCCGCTGGTCCGGGAGCACGCCCGCGTGTTCGCCGTCGATCTGCCCGGGTTCGGTCGCAGCGAGCCCGGCGGCCGGACGGCCAGCGTCTCGGCGAACGTGGCCGTGCTGCACCGCTTCCTGACCGAGGTGGTGGGGGAGCCCGCCGTGCTGGTGGGCAACTCGATGGGCGGCATGATCTCCGTCCTGGAGACCGGCGAGCAGCCCGACGCCGTCACCGGGCTGGTGCTCCTGGACCCGGCGGTGCCCGGTCCGCGGCGGGCGCTGGACCCCCTCGTCGCGGTCACCTTCGCGCTCTACGCGCTGCCGTTCGTCGGCGAGCGGTTCCTGTGGTGGCGGCGCCAGCGCCAGTCGGCACTGGTCCGGGTGCGCGAGATGCTCACGCTGTGCGGCGTGGACCCCGACCAGGTGCCCTCGAGGGTCATCGACCGGTCGGTCACGCTGATCGAGGAGCGCCAGGACGTCGCCGGCATGGACCGCGCGTTCCTCGCCGCGGCCCGTTCGCTGCTGAAGCTCCTGGCCGACCCGCGCCGCTACCGCTCGGCGATGGCTTCGATCGGCGTGCCCGTGCTGCTGGTCCACGGGGACCGCGACCGGCTGGTGCCGGTGGCGGCCGCACGGGACATCGCCCGCCGGCACCCGGCCTGGCGCTACCTGGAGATGGCCGGCGTGGGGCACGTGCCGCAGCTGCAGGAGCCCGACCGCCTCGCCGGCGAGGTCCGCGACTGGATGCGGCAGACGGCACTGACCAGTTCGACGCCCTGAGCCGACGACGGCGCCGGGACCCGGCAGCGGGCGCCGGCGCCGTCGTGCGTCTCAGCGGTCCTCGCGCAGGGTGTCGCGCAGCGCCTCCAGCCCGGTGTAGCGGGGCTCCCAGCCGAGCTCTTCGCGGGCCCGGGTGGTGTCCATGATCACCGGTCGGCCGGCCGCCTCGATCCACTCGGCGACGGGCGGCAGGAACGGCAGCCGGGAGACCGCGCGGGCGGCCGCCTGCGCCGGAGCCGCCGGCAGCGGGATCGGGATGGCGCCGAACTCGCGGGCCACGTCCGCCGCCGTCAGCACGCCGTCGCCGGCGATGTTGTAGGCGCCGGCCGGCCCCGCCCCGACCACGCACAGCAGCAGCGCCTGTCCGACGTCGTCCTGGTGGATGAACTGCAGCGGGTGCGACGGCACCAGCAGCGGGACGGGGACCGGCAACCGCCGCGGCCGGCCGAGAAGCCGGCGCCCCAGCGGGGCCAGCGGGCCGGGCAGGACGTCCTTCGCGCCGATCGCGTGGGGGCCGAGCACCACCGGGGGGCGCAGCAGGTACAGGTCCAGTTCCGGAGCGGAGGCGGATTCGCCCTGCAGCAGGTGCTCGAGCTCGGCCTTCTCCTGCGCGTAGAACAGCCGGGCCGCGGGGCGGACGGGCCACTCCTCGCTGATCCGCTCCGGGTTGTCCCGGTGGAAGCCGTAGGCCGCCACCGAGGAGGCGTGGACGAAGCGCCTCGCGCCCACGGCCGCCGCCGCCCGGAAGACGTTGAGCGTCCCGTCGACGTTGATCGCCCGGGTGGTCTCCCGCGAGGCGTTGCCGGTGATCAGGAACGCGAGGTGCACGACGACGTCGGCGCCGTCGAACGCCTCGCGCAGCGCGTCCGGGTCGCGCACGTCGCCCTGGCGGTACTCCATCTTCGTCCAGCCGCGCTCGGCCGGGTCGAACGGGCGCCGGGCGATGCCGATGACCCGGTCGATCCGGTCGTCGTCCTGGAGGAGGGGCACGAGGCCGGCGCCGAAGGTGCCGGTCGGCCCGGTGACCGCCACCGTCAGGCCCTTCGTGCGCGCAGACCTCGCGCGCCCGCCGGACCGCTGCTTGCCCGGGGTCACCGGGCGGCTGCCTTCTTCTTCCGTGCGGGGACCGCGCCGGCCGGCTGCTCCACGTCGGCCGTCCCCTTCTCGGCGCGGGCGTGCTCCAGCAGCTCCTCGATGCCCCGACGGATGCCGCCGGAGAGCACGTCGACGTCGGGGAAGGCGTCGAAGTCGGCGTTGATCCCGAAGGTCATCGTGCTGAGGTAGCTGAAGATGCCGATCGAGCAGCGCGTGCCGCCGGCGATGGGCACGTACGCGTGGGCGGTGCACATCCGCCGGCCCAGCACGTACAGCGGCACCCGCGGGCCGGGCACGTTCGTGGTCACGGCCTGGCACCACATCTGGCCGGCCTGCACCGCCGCCCGGACGCCCAGCGACAGCAGGGACGGCGCCACGAAGTCGCCCATCGAGATGATCGAGGGGACGTCGACGGCCTGCATCGCCTTCTTGTACTCGTCCATCTGGCCGCGCACGGTCTGCAGCCGGGACACCGGGTCCGGGTCGCCCACCGGGAGGTCGACGAACACGGCGGAGACCCTGTTGTCCAACGTGCCCTTCTGGTTCTCCGACCGCACCGAGACCGGCACCATCGACCGCACCACGAGCTTCTCCGAGGAGAGCTCGCCGCGCGCCTTGAGCAGGTCGCGGAAGCCTCCGGTGATCGCGGTCAGGACGACGTCGTTGACGGTGCCGCCCAGCGCGGTCCGGACCTCTTTGAACTCGTCGAAGTTGCCGGCCGTCCACGCCCAGCGGCGGTGCGGGCCGATCGGCCCGTTGAGCGACCGGGCGGTCGGGGTGACGGCCTGCTTGGCCAGGGAGGGCAGTGTCTGGGCGAGGGTCCGCCCCGAGCCGGCCATGCTCTTGGCGCTGCGTACGGCGCTGCCGACGGTGGGCAGGCTGGTGAGCGTGCGCAGCGGCTGGGTGACCGCCTCGGTGACCGCGCCGGCCACCAGCGCGACGCCCGACGGGTCGCGGCGGGGCGTCCAGTCCCGCGGCTCGTCGTGGGTGGCGTCGGGGGAGAGGTCGAACATCAGCTGCATGAGGTCGGTGCCGGCGACGCCGTCGACCATGCAGTGGTGGACCTTGGAGATGATCGCCCAGCGACCCTCCGCCAGGCCCTCCACCAGCCACAGCTCCCACAGCGGCTTGGCCGTGTCCAGGCGCTGGCCGAGCACCCGCCCCGCCAGGTTGCGCAACTGCTCGTCGCTCCCCGGGGAGGGGACGGCGGTGTGCCGCACGTGGTACAGGATCTGGAAGTGCGGGTCGTCCACCCACATCGGGCGGCCCAGCTGCAGCGGCACCTGGCGCACGCGCTGCCGGTAGCGGGGCACCAGCGGCAGCTTGCTCAGCAGCAGCCGGACGACGTCGCCGTAGGTGGGGGCGGGCCCCTCGAACACGGCGACCGAGCCCACGTGCATGGGCGTGTTCTCGCTCTCCGCGAAGTAGAACCCGCTGTCGAGGGCGCTCATGCGGTCCACGTCTCGCTCCTAGCCGCCCGAACTCGTCTCGGTCGGGCCGTCGCACGGTCTCGGTTGGCCGCCGAAGTTAGGTGTGTCGCGGAGTACGCGCAACCCGGCCGTGTGGCGGCGGACACACCCTGCATGCCCGGCTGACCAGTCGATCAACCGGCCCGTCGCAGTCCCGCCTCCACCCGGTCGAGCAGCTCCAGCAGCGCCCGGTCCACCACGTCGTTCCGCGTCAGGTTGACGCTGTGCCCGGCACCCTCGACGACCACGAGCTCCGCGCCGGGCCCGATCTCGGCGGCCAGGCGCCGGCCGTGCGCCACCGGGGTGAGCCGGTCGTGCGTGGCGGCGACGACGGTGACCGGGATCCGGCCCAGCACCGGCAGCGAGGAGTGCTCCTCGTGGTCCAGGAAGGTGGCGTAGAAGGCGGCGGTGACGGGGAACGGCGTCTCCTCGAGCAGGTTCTGGACCAGTCGCACGCTCGTCGGGTCGGCGTCGGCCCTGGTGCCGAACAGCAGCCGGCGGGTGAACCAGCGGCCGAAGACGCTGCCGCGCCGCCGGAACCGCTCCAGCAGCGGGGCGATCAGCTGCAGGCCCCAGAGGTAGACCGGCAGCAGCCGCAGCCACCGGACCACCGTGACCGCCCGCCCGAGGATGCCGGTCTCCACCAGGCCCCCGGCGGAGGTGGCGAGCAGGAAGGCGCCGACCACCCGGGGGCCGAACAGCTCCGGTCGCCGGCGGGCCAGGGCCATGATGCTCATGCCACCCATCGAGTGGCCGGCCAGGACGACCGGCCCGGACGGCACGACGGCGTCGAGCACCTGGGCCAGGTCGCGGCCGGTCCGGTCGATGGTCGCATCGGGCAGGGGAGTAGCCGCCGACCGGCCGTGGCCGCGCTGGTCCCAGAACACCAGCCGGGCGCGGTCGCGGACCGCGATCCGCTGCAGCTCCCACTCCGCCAGGCGGGCGGTGAACCCGTGGCAGAAGACGACCGTCAGCGGAGCGGCCGTGTCACCGCCCGCCCCACCGCCCCCGGTCGGTCCGTCGAACTCCACGTGCAGGTCGACGCCGTCGTCGGTCCTGACGACGCGCGACCCCGGTGGGGGTGGCCCGTCGAGCGGGGGCAGGGTCAGCAGCGGCGGATCGCTCGGCACCGCGCCATCCCAGGGCCCCGCGGCCCCCGGCGCAACTCCGAGGTCAGCGCGGGGCGCGCCAGGTGGGCGCGGACTCGCGCACCAGGCGGCGGACGGCGTCGACCTCGCGGGCGACCGGGGCGAGCACGCCGTCGGCGAGCAGCTCGGCGTCGTCCGGCGCCCGGTGTGCGCGGACGTCGTCCTCCAGCCGCCGGATCGCCCGCCGCAGCGTGGCCACCTGGGCGAGGTCGGGTGAGGGCTCCCCGCCGCGGGTGGCGATGACCGCCTCGGTGACGGCGTCGGACGTGCGCTCGAGCTGCACGATGACCGGCCACCAGGCCGCGGCGCGGGTGCTGATCGGGGGCGGCTCGGCCAGCCGGCGCTGGAGCTGGGTCTGCAGCTCGGTGAGCGCGCGGTAGTTGCGCCGCCGGGCACGGCGCCGCTCGGCCGGGCTGCCGGTGAACGCGGCGTCGAGGAACTCGTCCAGCGCCACGGCGGCGTCGCGCAGCGCCTGGTCCAGCGGGGCGCGCCACGTCTGCGGCCACAGCAGGTAGCCGAACACCAGCACGATCGCGCAGCCGACCAGCGTGTCCAGCAGCCGGGCGCCGACCAGCCCCGGTCCGCCGGGCAGCGCCAGGTCGAGCACCAGGATGATCAACGGCGTCTGGAACACCGAGAACATGCCGAAGTTCGTGTCTCGGGCCCACGGCAGCACGGCGGCGGAGGCGGCCAGCGCCACGACCACCCAGCCGTTGCGGGGCAGCGCGGCCAGCAGTGCCGAGCCCAGCAGGACGCCGAGCAGCGTGCCCGCGCCCCGCTGGACGGCCCGCGTGAAGACCGATCCGAAGTCGGGCTTGAGCACGATGGCGACGGTCAGCAGCACCCAGTAGGGGCGCTCGAACGGCAGATACTGCCGGGCCACCTCCGCGACCGACATGCACAGCGCCAGCCGGACGGCGAACGCGCGCGCGTCGGCGCTGGACAGCGTGCGCTCGGCCACGGCGCGCAGCCGCACCCGCGCGGTCTCCACCGCTGGTGGCGCCGCGGCGCTGGCCCGTTCCTCGGGGTCGCCGACCACGTTCCAGGCCAGCCGGACGCCGTGCCGCACGGCGCGCACCGCGGGCGCGCCGTCCCGCAGGTCCGGCGGGCGGTCCCGGGGCAGCTGCCGGCTGCCGTCCACCGCCGCGGCGAGCGCGTGCGCGGCGGCGACGTCCTCCGGGTCGGCGGGCACCTCGGCGCGCGCGGCGGCCACCGCACCCTCCACCAGGGGTGCGGCGGCGTTGAGCACACCGGCCAGTTCCGAGAGCTCCTTGCTGCGCCCGGCCGTCCGGCTGCGGCTGCGGATGACGCGGTCGTAGGCGGCGTTCAGCGCGGTGGTCAGGGCCCGCCGGGCCGCCGGTGCGTCGTCCGTGCCGGCGGCCGCGAGCAGCTCGCCGATGCGGGTGAACACCGTGGCGACGGCGGACCGATCGGGGTCGACGGCCTCGGTCCGGGTCTGCACCAGCGTGCCGAGCGTCGCCCCCGCCGCGCCGCACAGGAAGAACGCGACCTCCTCGGCGGCCGTGAGCGGGGTGATCAGCCCGGAGGCCAGCGCGGTGTAGACCAGCAGCTGGAGCGCGCCGAGGGAGAGCGCGGAGTTGACCGCGCTGATCAGCGCCGCGGCGGCCGACAGCAGCGCGATGACGACCACCGGCTCCCACCCGCCGCCGGTGGCGTACTGACCGGCGAGCAGGCCGAGCGTGCCGAACGCGGTGGCGGCGGCGGTGCGGCGCAACCGGTCCCGCAGGGGGCCGGGCTGCGGCGCGAGGCAGGCGGCGAGGGCGCCCATGGTGCCGAACACCCCGGCGCCGAGCGTGGCGCCGTCCTCCAGCCCGCCGCCGACCCAGATCGCCAGCGCGAGCGGCGCGGGGATGGTGACCGCGAACCGGACGACGTCGCGCCACGGCACCCGCGGGGGCGTGGTGCGCAGCAGCTCCTCGAGCCAGGCGGGCGCCCGGAAGCCGCCGTCCCGACGCCGCTGGTCCGCCACGGTCAGGAGCTTGTCATTCCGCTGCAGCGGACGCGTTCGCGGCGGCGCCTACGCTGCCAAGCCGTGACCGTGCTCCTCGGGAAGGTCCTCGCCGCGCTCGATGCCCGCTACGACCCCGCGCTGGCGGAGGGGTGGGACGCGGTCGGCCTGGTGTGCGGTGACCGCGACGAACCGGTGCGGAAGGTGCTGTTCGCCGTCGACCCGACCGCCGCCGTGGTCGACGAGGTGGTCGAGACGGGAGCCGACCTGCTCGTCACCCACCACCCGCTGTTCCTGACCGGCGTCCACGGGGTGCCCGCCGACGACCCGAAGGGCCGGCTGGTGCACCGCCTCGTCCGGGCGGGGGCCGCCCTGTTCGTCGCGCACACCAACGCCGACCGCGCGCCCGGGCACGGGGTGAACGACGCCCTCGCCGCGGCGCTCGGGCTGGTGGACGCGGTGCCGCTGGAGCCGCACCCGGCCGATCCGCGGGCGGGGCTGGGCCGGGTGGGCCGGCTGCTCGGGGAGATGACCCTGCGCGCGTTCGCCGCACACGTCGCCGCCGCGCTGCCGGGAACGGCCGGCGGGGTGCGCGCCGCGGGCGATCCCGACCGGGTTCTGCGCACGGTCGCCGTCTGCGGGGGCAGCGGCGGGTCGCTCCTCGGGGCGGCCGCGGCGGCGGGGGCCGACGTGCTCCTGACCAGCGACCTCAAGCACCACCCGGTGAGCGAGGCCCTGGAGATCCCCGGCCCGGCGCTGTGCGACGTCGCCCACTTCGCCTCCGAGTGGCCGTGGCTGCCGATCGCGGCCGAGGCGCTGCGGCAGGACCTGTCCGGGCAGGTCGAGGTGGCCGTGTCGACGCGCCGGACCGATCCCTGGACCTGCCGGGCCGACGGCCCGGCCGCGGCGGGGTGAGCGGTCGGGGTTACCCGTGGCCGGCGGCCCGCAGGGCCCGGACGCAGGTGCGCTCCAGGGCGCGTTGACGACGCACGCGGGCCAGCAGCCCTGGCACCGGCTCCAGGTCCCGGGTCGCCGCCGGGCGCACCGCGGTCAGCCGTCCCTCGCCGTACCGGCCGGTGGTGGTGTGCACCGTCCACCTCTCCAGGTCCGGTACGGAGAGCTCCTGGCCGACGAGGACGGCCGGCCCGGTGACTTCGGGCGGCCCGCCCCGGCACTCGAGCGGGTCGCCGTCCCAGTCGTCCACCCGCACGGTGCGGACGTGCAGGCCCCGGTCATCGACGGCGAGGACCGCGTCGGCCGGCCCCTCGCGCCGGCCGCCGGGCACCACCTCGTCGGTCTCGAGGACGAGCACCAGGCGCGGGAGGTACCACCAGTGCTCGCGGCGCAGCATCGGCGAGTCCGCCAGCGCCCGGGCCGGCGGGTGCTTGCGCAGCTCCTGGTCGAGCAGCTCCTCGGTGAAGAGCTCGCCGGTGCCGTCCTCGACCAGGGTCAGCCGGCCGGTCGCCACGAGGGGCGCCCACCGAGAGCCGGCGAGCCGCGGGTCGGAGAGCACCAGCGCCGCCGAGTCGCTCGCCGCCGCCGCACGGGCGGTCGCCACCTGCGCCCAGGGGAGGGCGACCGCCGGACGGCCGCCGAGGACCAGGGGGACCACACCCACCGCCAGGGGCGGCCCGTCGGGCTCGCGCCATAACAGTTCGGCCACGCCTGCCGCGTGGAGAGCTGCGGTCGTACTTGTGGCATCCATCGCGCGGATGTCTACTCCTCCGGACGGCGGCGACGGTGCCGCTGCTGGACCTAGGGGTTGCCGTGCCCGCATTCGTCGTGGCCGCCGTGGTCGGGGTGCTGTTCTTCCTCGGCTACCGGTACTACTCGAGTTACCTTGCCAGGAAGGTCTACGCCCTCGAGCCGGCATTCGTGACCCCGGCGCACGAGTTCAACGACGGCAACGACTTCGTGCCGACCAACAAGCACGTCCTGTTCGGCCACCACTTCACCTCGGTCGCGGGGGCCGCCCCCATCGTCGGCCCGGCCATCGCGGTCTTCTGGGGCTGGGGCCCGGCGCTGACCTGGATCGTGCTGGGCACCATCTTCGCCGCCGGCGTGCACGACTTCGGGGCACTGGCGGTGTCCGTCCGGCACAAGGCCAAGAGCATCGGCACCCTGGCCGGGGACGTCATCAACGGCCGGGCCCGCAAGCTCTTCCTGGCGATCATCTTCTTCCTCTTGACCCTGGTGAACGCCGTGTTCGCCGTCGTCATCGGCAACCTGTTCGTCGCCAACCCGGGCGCGGTCATCCCGATCGTGCTGGAGATCCCGCTGGCGATCGCCATCGGCGTGTACATCTACCGCACCAGGTCCTCGGCCCTGCTGCCGTCGATCGCGGGGGTGATCGTCCTCTACGCGCTCATCCTGGTCGGCAACGCGTTCCCCATCTCCCTCGACGGCCTCGCCGAGGCGCTGGGCGTGGAGCAGACCCGCAACGTCTGGGTCGTCCTGCTGTTCATCTACACCTGGGTGGCCTCCCGCATCCCGGTGTGGGTGCTGCTGCAGCCGCGCGACTACATCAACAGCCACCAGTTGTTCATCGCCCTCGGGGTGATCGGCCTCGGCCTGATCGTCGGGATGAACACCATCCAGGCGCCGGTGGTGAACGACGTCCCCGAGGGGTCGCCGAGCTTCTTCCCGTTCCTCTTCATCACCATCGCCTGCGGCGCGATCTCCGGGTTCCACTCGCTGGTCTCCTCCGGGACCACCTCCAAGCAGCTGGACAAGGAGACCGACGCCCGCTACGTCGGCTACATGGGCGCTGTGGGCGAAGGCTCCCTGGCCACCGGTGCCGTCCTCGCCGCGACGGCGGGTGTCGCCGCCTCGCAGGCCGACTGGGAGGCGCTCTACCCCGACTTCGCCACGGCCTCGGGCGGCGCGGTCGGCAACTTCGTCAACGGTGTCGCCCAGTTCGCGAACAACCTGGCGATCCCGCTGGACCTCGCGACGATCTTCGCCGCGGTCGTCGTGATCAGCTTCGCCGCGACCACCATGGACACCGGCGTGCGCCTCCAGCGCTACGTCGTCCAGGAGATCGGCGAGCTGCTCAACATCCGGGTGCTGTCGCGCAACCTGACGGTGGCCACCACCATCGCGGTCGTCATCCCGCTGGCCATGGCCCTGATCCCCGGAGAAGGGGAAGCCGGTTACACCTTCGGCGTGCTGTGGCAGCTCTTCGGCACCACCAACCAGCTCACCGCGGGTCTGGCGCTCTCGGTCATCGCGGTGTGGATCACCCGGCGCGGTCGCAACCCGATGGCCGCGCTGGTCCCGCTGGTCTTCCTGCTGGGGATGACCACGTGGGCGCTGATCGTCAACCTGCTGCGGTTCATCGAGGCCGAGGAGTGGGTGCTCGCGCCGTTGGACGCCCTGATCTTCGTGCTGGCGGTCTGGCTGATCGTGGAGGCGGGCATCGCGCTCCTCGCAGCCCGTCGGGAGCGGCCGGCGGTCGTGGACGCGGACGGGACCGGCGGCGGCCAGGAGTCCGTGGTGGCCCGGGCCAACCCCGACGACGCGATGTCGGACCGGCCGGTCGGGGGACCCGACCGGGACGACCGGCGGTGAGGTCGCGGGTCGTCCTCGTCCGCGGTCCGCGCGACGCCGCTGCCTCCGGCGGGTGCTGCAGCGGCGACGTGCGGCCGTTCGACGAGGGCGGCTCGCACTGCCACGCACCACAGGACGGCGTCGACGACGGCGTCGCCCCGGTGTACCGCGCCCTGCGCGCGGCGCTGCCGGAGGACGTCGCCGTCGAGATCGTCTCGCCGTCGAACTGGCTGTGGCTGGTGCCGGAGCTGGTCCGGGGCGCTCGCCGGCGGGGTCTGCGCGGCCCGGCCCTGCGGCGCGCGGTCCGGGCCGGGATGGCGGTCGAGTCGCTGATCGTCGACGGCGCGGTGCTCGCCTCCGGTGGGCTGCCCGGACCAGCCGCGGCGGTCGCCGCGGTAGAAGCCGAGCTCGCGGTGCGGTGACCTCGTCTCGGCCGGGTCGACCGGCGCGGGACGGGACCGGGGGGCAGGTGGCGGAAGGACCCCCGTGCCCCCCACCACTCGCAGGCTCGCGGCGGGATCCTGCACGGGGGCCGAGGACATGCCGATGCACAGGTAGGTTCACGGCGTGAAGGCCGACCATTTCGAGCAGCAGAAGCTCCTGGAGCTGGCGGCGGAGGACGTCGCGCTCACCCAGCTCGCGCACCGCAGGCGGACGCTGCCGGAGGGCGTCGCCGTCGAGACGGCGGCCGAGGCCGAGCGCGCCCTGACCGACGACGTCGTCCGGGCCGAGACCGCGGCGCGGGACCTCCAGCGCGAGGTGAAGCGGCTGGAGGCCGACGTCGAGACGGTGCGGGCGCGCGCGGCCAAGGACCAGAAGCTGCTCGACTCCGGCAGCGTGTCGGCCAAGCAGATGACCGATCTGCAGCACGAGCTCGAGTCGCTGGCCCGCCGTCAGTCGGACCTGGAGGACCAGGAGCTCGAGCTGATGGAGAGCCTGGAGACCGCCGAGGCCGCGCTCCGCGAGGCCCAGGCCGGCCGGGACGAGGCGCGTGCCGCGCGGGAGCGGGCCGAGGAGCTGCGCGACGACGCGCTGGCCGACATCACCGACGGCACGAACCGGCACGAGGCCGCCCGCGCCGCCGTCGCCGGGGGCATCTCCGCGCCGCTCTTGGCGCTGTACGACCGGATCCGCACGCAGACCGGCACCACCGGGGCGGCGATGCTCAAGGCGCGGCAGTGCCAGGGCTGCCGCATCGAGCTCAACGGCCGGGAGCTGGCCGCCGTCCGCAACGCCGACCCGCACGAGGTCGTCCGGTGCGAGAACTGCGGCCGGATCCTGGTGCGCACCGCCGAGTCCGGGCTGTGAGAAAGCCCCTTCTGCCGTTCGAGGGTGCCCGGTGACCCGCCGGTTCGTCGTCGAGGCCGACGGCGGATCGCGGGGCAACCCGGGACCGGCCGGCTACGGCGCCCTGGTGCGTGACGCGGAGACCGGCCGGGTGCTCGCCGAGCGCGCGGCCTCCGTCGGGCGGGCGACCAACAACGTGGCCGAGTACGGCGGCCTGGTCGCAGGGCTGCAGGCGGCGCTGGACCTCGACGCCTCGGCCGAGGTGGAGGTCCGCATGGACTCCAAGCTCGTC
This sequence comes from Blastococcus saxobsidens, assembly GCF_002938435.1. GTDB lineage: Bacteria > Actinomycetota > Actinomycetes > Mycobacteriales > Geodermatophilaceae > Blastococcus > Blastococcus saxobsidens. Next base: position 153,361 of record NZ_POQT01000005.1, on the reverse strand, counting down.
GTGGAGCAGATGTCGGGCCGCTGGAAGATCAAGCACCCCGACATGCAGCAGCTCGCCCTGCAGGCGCGGGCGATCGCCCGCAAGCTCGGCGACGTCCGCTACACCTGGGTTCCGCGGGCGCAGAACGGCGCCGCCGACGCCCTGGCCAACAGCGCGATGGACGGCCGGCCGATCCACCGGAACGCCGCCGCCGAGCCCAGCGTCGCCGCGGACGACGTCCAGCCCACCGCCGAGCCGGCGCCCGTCGTCACCACCGTCACGCACCTGCTGCGCCACGGGCAGACCGAGCACACCCCCGAGCGGCGCTTCAGTGGCCGCAACGACCTGCCGCTGTCCCGCACCGGCCGCGCGGAGGCCCAGGCCGCGGGGGAGCGGGCCGCCCAGCTGGGGATCGACGTGGTCGTCGCCTCACCGCTGCGCCGCACCCGCGAGACCGCGGAGACGGTGGCGGCGCGACTGGGGCTCCCGGTGGAGTTCGACGACGACCTCGTGGAGCTCGACTTCGGGACCCTGGAGGGCCTGACCTCGGACGAGGCGCGGGCGCGGCATCCGCTGGCGGTGCGCCGGTTCATGACCGACGTGACGGTCGCGGCACCGGGCGGGGAGTCGATCGCCGATGTCGCCGGCCGGGTGGAGCGGGCACGGCAGCGGATCCTCACCCGGCACGCGGGCAGCACCGTGCTCGTCGTCAGCCACGTGACACCGATCAAGCTGATGCTGGCGGCCGGGCTGGCCACGGGGCCGGACGTCGTCCACCGGGTCTTCCTCGAGGCGGCGTCGCTCAGCTCGATCGCCTGGTCGTCGGACGGGCGCTCCGCCGTCCGCCTGGTGAACGACACCGCGCACCTGCGCTGAGCCGGATCAGGCCCGCGCGAAGAGGTAGCCCGCGACGGCCACGCCGAACACGACGATGAGCACGCGCAGCGGCGTGGCCGGGATCCGGGTGGCGATCCGGGCACCCACGAACCCGCCCACCAGGCTCGCCGGTGCCGCGACACCGACGACCGCCCAGTCGATCGGCCCGAAGATGCCGAACACGACCAGCGTGACGGTGGCCGTGACCGCGGACAGCGCCGACTTCAGCGCGTTGGCGAGCTTCAGCCGGTGCAGCCCGATGCCCAGCACGCCGACGAGGATCACGCCGAGCGCGCCGCCGAAGTAGCCGCCGTACACGGTGGCCAGGAACAGGGCCAGGTGGAGCCACACCGGGTCGCGGCCCCCCGTACGCGCCGCCCGGCCGGACAGCCGGCGGGTGAGCAGCGGCTGCACCGCGAGCAGCAGGCTGGCCAGCAGCACGAGCACCGGGACGACGCCGTCGAAGGCCTCCGACGGGGTGGTGAGCAGCAGGACGCTGCCGGTGAGCCCGCCCAGCACCGCGACGGCCCCGAAGCGCACCAGCCGGCTCCGCTGCCCCGCGTACTCGGCCCGGAAGCCGGCGACGCCGCCGAGGTACCCGGGCCACTGCGCCACGGAGTTGGTCACGTTGGCCGCGACGGTGGGCAGGCCGAGCGCCACCAGCGTGGGGAACAGGATCAGCGACCCGCCGCCGGCGATGGAGTTGACGACGCCGGCCACCAGGGCGACGCCGGCCGCGACGAGCAGGTCGACCGGGGACACGACCGGGCACCCTACGGTGTGCACATGCGGAAGCCGGCGGACGCGACGTGGCTGGGGGCGCTCCTGGGCGGTTCCGGTGTCCTGCACCTGGTGCGGCCCCGCACCTACGAGTGGCTGGTGCCGCCGGAGCTGGGCGATGCGCGGGCATGGGTGCTGGCCAGCGGGGTGGCCGAGATCGGCGCCGCGGCGCTGCTGGCCGCGCCGGCCACCCGGCGGGCGGGTGGCTGGGCAGCGGTGGCCCTGCTGCTGGCCTTCGTGCCGGCGCACCTGCACATGTTCCGCGTCGCGAAGGGGAAGCCGGTGCCCCTGGCGATCGCCACCGTGCGCCTCCCGCTGCAGGTGCCGATGGTGGCGGCTGCGCTCCGGGTGGCCCGTAGCCGCTGACCTCCCCGCGCGACCGCCGGGCTCCTCACGGGGACGGATCGACGGCAGACTCGGCCGATGCCTCCCACCCCGATGCCCGACGACTGGCAGCGCGCCCTGGTCGTGGCCGCCCATCCCGACGACATCGAGTACGGCCTGGCGGCCGCCGTCGCGGTGTGGACGGCGGCGGGCAAGGAGGTGCACTACCTGCTCGCCACCCGCGGTGAGGGGGGCATGGCGGGCGTGCCGCCGGTCGAGGCGGGGCCGATCCGCGAGGAGGAGGAGCGCCGCTCGGCCGCCGTCGTCGGCGTCACCGAGGTGGAGTTCCTCGACCACCGGGACGGCACCCTGGCGGCCGGACCGGAACTGCGGCGCGACCTCGCGGGCGCGATCCGGCGGCACCGCCCCGAGCTGGTGGTCACCGGGTACTTCGGCGCGACCTGGACCCCGCCCGGGATCTCCCCGGCATACGTCAACTCCGCCGACCACCGGGCGCTGGGCCAGTCGGTGGTCGACGCCGTGGCCGACGCCGCAAACGAGTGGATCTTCCCGGACCTGGTCGGGGAGCCGTGGCGCGGCGTGCAGTACATCGCTGTCAGCGAGCTGGTCGACCCGCCGCACGAGGTGGACGTGAGCGGGGCTGTCGAGAAGGCGGTCGAGTCGCTGGCCGAGCACCGCCGCTACCTGGAGCTGCTGTCGGACGAGCCGGTCGAGGCCCAGGCGCGGCAGGTCGTGGACATGTCGACGGCGACCGGGGAAGGCCGGCGGCGGGTCGGGTTCCGGCTCTACTGGGGGTAGTCCGGTCCCCGTGGGCGGGCGCGCGCCGGCTGCTCGAGCGCGCCCTCTCCACGGGGCGTCAGCGCGTGCGCCTGCTGAAGCGGCTGAGCAGTCGCTTGAGCAGGTTGGCCTTGACGAGTCCTGAGATCAGTCCCATGGCGTGCTCCTGTCCGGGTGATGGTGTGCGGGGATCGCCGGTGACTACCCGTGCGCAGCCGGATCCATGTGCCCGCCCCCTAGACTGGCCGGCACGACGGACGAGTCGGCCGGGCGGTCGCGTCGGCGGGGGAGACCCCGCCGCCGAGGAACGTCCGGGCTCCACAGGGCAGGGTGGTCGTTAACAGCGACCCGGGGCGACCCGCGGGACAGTGCCACAGAGAACAGACCGCCAGTGCTCGCACTGGTAAGGGTGAAACGGCGGTGTAAGAGACCACCGCACACCGGGTGACCGGTGTGGCTCGGTAAACCCCACCCGGAGCTAGGTCAAGAAGGGACGACGGTCCGCCGTCGGCCCGCGCAGGCGTTCGAGGGCGGCCCGCCCGAGCCTGCGGGTAGACCGCTCGAGCCTGCCGGCAACGGCAGGCCTAGATGGATGACCGCCCATCGGGAGGCCGCGAGGCACCCGTGGACAGAACCCGGCGTACAGGCCGACTCGTCCGTCGCCTCCCCTGCATCCATGCAGGTGGAGTCGGCGTGTCATCGAATCGTCATGGATTAGTTCGGATTGTCCGCGTTCGAAGTGAACCGTCCAGGGCATGGGAGCCGAAGGCCTGTTGTGGCCTGGCACACCCCGGACCCCGGTCCGGGTGGCGCCGCTACGCCGGGTCCTCCCCGACCCGGCTGCCCGACCGGCGCGTGCGTCGCGCCGTGCCCCACCGGGGAGCCGGAACCGATCGGACCCCCGCCCGACCCTCCCGCCCGGGAGGACCACCTCCCAGACACAGGAGTTTCCATGCGCAAGGCATTCGCACTTCCGACCGTCGCCATCGCCGCGGCGGCGTTCCCGCTGCTCACCATGGGCACGGCCCTGGCCGACCACGACGGCAGCTACCAGGCCTCCCTCGGCGCCCTGAACCAGTCGGGCGTCACCGGCACCGGCATGGTGACCCTCAAGGGCGACCAGGCGACCGTGACGGTCAAGGCGTCCAACCTGCTCGCCGGGTCCCCGCACGCCCAGCACTTCCACATCGGCGCCCAGGGTGTGTGCCCGACCGACGCCGACGACAAGGACGGCGACGGCTTCCTGAGCACCACCGAGGGCGCGCCCGCCTACGGCGCCATCGGCACCTCGCTCACCACGACCGGTGACACCAGCCCCGACAGCGGCCTGGCCGTCGACCGGTTCCCGACCGCCGAGGGTGGTTCCCTCACCTACGAGCGCACCTTCTCCATCACCGAGGACGTGCAGAAGGCCTTCGCGGCCGGCACCGCGGTCCTCGTGGTGCACGGCGTGGACAAGGACGGCTCGGGCGCCTACGACGGCGACATCAAGAGCGACCTCGACCCCTCGCTGCCCATGGAGGCCACCGCCCCGGCCGCCTGTGGCCCGCTGAAGGCCGCGCAGATGGGCACCACGCCCGCCGGTGGTGCCGAGACCGGTGCCGGCGCGACCAGCGGCGTGGAGAACCAGGCCGCGATCGGTGTCGGTGCCCTGGCTGCGGTCGGTGCGGCTGCTGCCGGTGCCGTCGCCTACCGCCGTCGTCAGGCCGACCAGGCCTGATCGACACGCACGCACGGTGGCGCCGGGCAGGGAACCTCCTGCCCGGCGCCACCGCCGTTCGTCCCGGCCCGTGACCCCGGCCGCTCGCGAACCACGCCGTCACGGCAGGGCGAGGCCTTCACCTCGCCGCCGTCAGACGGCAACCGCGGTGACGAACGTGCAGATGCCCTCGCCCGAGTCGGGCCGCAGACGCAGACCGATCACCCACAGCAGCGCCATCTCGACCCGGTGGACCAGGCGGCGCGGGCCCTGGAACCAGGTGCTGCCGCCGGTCGTCACCGTGACGTCCGTGAAGCCGGCCAGGCGGACGTGCTCGACGAGCATCCAATCGGGGAGGATCGAGATGTGGCCGGGCTGGTGGTAGTGCTTCGGCCCGAAGATGAACGGCGCCCCCCGGAGGAACATCTTCAGCCGCGAGTGCGGGTGGGTGATGTTCGGGGTGCTGACGACGATCCGGTCCCCGGGCCGGAGGAGCGCGCGGATCGACCGCAGCACCTGCCGCGGGTTCTCCACGTGCTCCAGCGTCTCCACGCACATCACGAGGTCGAAGGGACCCCGGGTCTCCTCGGTCCACTCGGGATCGTCGAGGTCGAGGCGGTGGATCCAGTCGTGCGGTGGGTCCAGGTCGGTCGGCACGACGACGAATCCGGCATCCTGCAGCCGGCAGGCCAGCGCGCCGCATCCGGCACCGACCTCGAGGATCCGTCCGCCCTCGGGCAGCGCCTGGCGGGCCAGCTCGACCGCGTACTCGTGCACTCCCGGCGCGGCGTGCACGCCATGCCCGCGATAGGACCCGGTAGCAGCGGTCCGGCTGGGGGTTGACTCCTCCGCGATCACGTCCGGCAGTCTGGCCTACCGGCGGTCGCCGCGCCTGGCGCGGGCGGCGCACGACGAGGTCGGGGGCCGGGTGATCCGCCGGAGCAGCCCGGCCGTTCCCCGTGCGCTCCCCGGGAGCGGCGGCCGGCTGTGCGAGGGTGGGTGCCGTGAGGCACGTCGGCCTGGGGGGCGCCCGGTGATCGCCGTCGTCGCCCTCGCCGCGGCGCTCGGCCTGCTGGCCGGCGCCGGGGCCAACCGGGCCGCGGGCAGGTTCCCGTCGGACGGCACCGCAGGCCCGCACGCCCGCTGGGCCGTGCGCCCCCCGGTCCTGGAGCTGGCGACGGCGGTGCTGTTCGCGCTCGTCGCCGCCCGCTTCGGGCTGGCCTGGGAACTGCCCGCCTTCCTCGCCGTCACCGGGGCCGGCGTGCTCCTGACGGTCATCGACCTCCGGCACCGCCTGCTGCCCAACCGGGTGATCGCACCGGCCGCCGGGGTCACTGCCGCACTGCTCACCGTGGCCGCGGCCGCCGAGGGCAGCTGGGACCTGCTGCTGCGCGCGGGGCTCGGCGCGGTCGGGCTCTTCGCCGGCTACCTGGTCATGGCGCTGATCTCCCCGCGCTCCCTGGGCATGGGGGACGTCAAGCTCGCCGGCCTGGTCGGTCTGCCCCTGGGCTGGCTCGGCTGGAACGCGGTGCTGCTCGGAGCGGCGGCCGGCTTCGTCGTGCAAGCGGCGCTCGCCCTCCTGCTCCTGGCCGCGCGCCGCATCGGGCTGCGTTCCGAGCTCCCGTTCGGCCCGGCGATGCTCCTCGGTGCGGCGGTGGCCGTCGCGGTCGGCTCCCCGACCCCCTGAGGCGGCTCACCCTTTCGGGGGACGACCGCTCAAGTCACCCCGGCCAGGACCCGACAACCCTCCCTAGCAGCCGCACAGGCCGGGTCAGCCGACCCTGCCGGACGGCCGACCTCTCAGGGAGTACACGTGATCAACGCCTACGCCACCATCGCCAGCTTCGTCGCGTTCGCCCAGGAGCGCCTGCGTCGTGACGAGAAGGGTGCGACCGCGGTCGAGTACGGCCTCATGGTCGGTCTCATCGCCGTGGTGATCATCGTGGCCGTGACCGCGCTCGGTGGGCAGCTGAACGGCCTGTTCGAGACGGTGACGACCAAGCTGGGTGGGGCCGGCGGCACCACCACGACCACGACTCCCTGACCACTCGTTGCTGCGCGACGACGTAGCGATCCGGCGCAGCGGCCCTCTTCCCGGGGCCGCTGCGCCGATGCACGAGGAGGGCGGTGACCAGGGATGATCCGACGTCTGCGCGACGAGCGCGGTGCGACCGCGGTCGAGTTCGCCTTCATCGTGCCGTTGCTGCTCGTGCTGGTCATCGGCATCGTCGAGTTCGGCCACGCCTTCCAGGTGCAGGGCACCCTCTCGGCGGCCGCCCGCGAGGGGGTGCGCGCCATGGCCCTGCGCAACGACCCGGTCGACGCGCGAGCCGTGGTCCGCGAGGCGGCCGCCTCGTTGAACCCGGCGATCACCGACGACCAGATCGACATCGTCATCGTCGGCGGGACCGTGGACACCTGCCCCACCACCGGAGCCGGCGACACCGCCGTCCGCCTCACCATCACCTACCCGAAGTCGTACCTGACCGGCTTCTTCGGCACCGGGATCGAACTCACCGGAACGGGGGTCATGCGATGCAACGGCTGACCTCCCGCGTCCGCGCCCGGCTGGCCGGCGAGCACGGCGCCACCGCGGTCGTCTTCGCGCTGCTGCTGGTCCCCATGCTGGGGTTCGCGGCCATCGCCGTCGACATCGGCGCCCTCTACGCCGAGCGCGCCCGGCTCCAGGTGGCCGCCGATGCCGCCGCGATCGCCGTCGCGCAGGACTGCTCGCGGGGCAACTGCGGCGACATGCTGGCCACGGCCCAGGAGCTGATCACCCTGAACGACCCCACGGGCACGGCCGGCCAGCCGGTCCTGAGCAGCGACCCGCTCAGTGTGACCGTCACCGGCGGCGCCCCCAAGGAGCACTGGTTCGCGCCCGTCATCGGGCACGACTCCAGCCAGGTCTCCGCCACGGCGACCGTCGGCTGGGGCGCGCCGAGCCGGGGGACCGCGGTACTGCCGCTCGCCTTCTCCTACTGCGCCTTCCTGAAGCAGACCGGTGGCGCCGTCCCGTCGAACGAGACCCCGCAGAAGCTGAACCTGACCAAGACCGACGGCGCCCCGGAGTGCCACTCGCCGTCGGGCAACCAGATCCCGGGTGGCTTCGGCTTCGTCACGACCGGCGCGGGGGGTTGCGGGACCGCCAGCCAGATCGACGGCATCCTCCAGTCCGACCCCGGCGAGTCACCGTCCAACGGGTGCACGGCCGCGGACTTCGCCTCCTACGTCGGCCAGACGGTGCTGCTGCCGATCTTCGACGAAGCCGGCGGGACCGGCAGCGGGGGCTGGTACCGGGTCTACGGCTACGCCGCATTCCGGCTGACCGGCTACTCCTTCACCGGCCAGTTCAAGACGAGCCCCCAGCCGTGCAGCGGTAACGAACGCTGCATCACCGGCTACTTCACCCGCTTCGTCGAGCTGTCCGACGCCTGGAACTACAGCCCGGACGCCCCGCAGATGGGCGCCTCCATCCTCCGACTGATCCGATAGGGGCCCCTTCTCGTGAGACGTCGACTCCTGGCCGCCGCGGCGGCCCTCGTCCTCATCGCCGTGGGCACCGTCGTCCTGGTGAGCTACGTGCGCGGCGCGGAGGCCCGCGCGTTCGCCGGTGCGCGCACCGTCGAGGTGCTGGTCGCCGATGCACTGATCCCCGCCGGCACCGCGGGCACCGCGCTGGGCGACCTCGTGCGCATCGAGGCGCTGCCGGCCAAGGCGGCGCTCCCCGGTCGGGTCACCGACCTGGCCACGCTCGCCGACCGCGTCACCACCGTGGACCTGCAGGCCGGCGAGCAGCTGCTCGACAGCCGCTTCGCGCGGCCCGACTCGCTGCCGGCGCCCGGCGCGGTGCCCGTGCCCGACGGCCTGCAGGAGGTCAGCATCGTCCTGGAGCCGCAGCGCGCCGTGGGCGGGCGACTGGCCGCCGGCGACCGGGTCGGGCTCTTCGTCTCCATGACCGAGCCGGGAACCACCCACTCCGTCCTGCACGAGGTGCTGGTCACCCAGGTGCAGGGCGCCCCGGCGCCCCCCGCTCCGCCCGAAGAAGGCACGGCGGCGCCCGTCTCGGGTCCCGCGCCCTCGGGCAGCCTCATGATCACGTTCGCCGTCACCGCCGCCCAGGCCGAGGCGGTCGTCTTCGCCGCCGAGCACGCCAGCATCTGGCTGTCCCTCGAGCCCGCGGACCCCGACGTCTCCCGCACCCAGGTGCTGACGCCGGACACCATCTACGGAAAGGCCTACTCATGAACGGGCGCTCGACAGCACGGCGCAGCCGTTCCGCTCCGGCACCGGAGGTGGGTTCATGAGCCGCGTCGTCCTGGCCGGTGCCGGTGAGGAGCTGATCCTGCGGGTCAAGCAGGCAACCGACGGCGACGTCCACGTCCTGCCGCCGGGCCGGCTGCCCAGCGATCTCGCGCGGCTGTTCGAGCAGCTGCTCGACGGCGAGCTGCCCGACGTGCTGCTCGTCGGCCCGCACGCCCCGGCTCCGGAGGTCCTGAGCCTGGCCAGCCGGCTGGACGTGCAGTCGCCCGGTATCACCGTCGTCCTGATGGCCGAGCCGTCCCCGGAGATGTGGCAGGCGGCGATGCGCGCCGGCATCCGCGACCTGCTGCCGCCCGACGCCGACATCGAGGAGATCGGTGCGGCCGTCGAGCGGGCGGGGCGCGCGGCCGCCGGTCGGCGCCGCGTGCTGCGACCGACCAGCGAGACCGATCGCTACGCGGGGCGGGTCATCACCATCGCTTCACCGAAGGGCGGCGTCGGCAAGACCACCGTCTCGACGAACCTGGCCATCGGGCTCACCGAGGCGGCACCGCAGTCCACCGTGCTGGTCGACCTCGACGTGCAGTTCGGCGACGTGGCCTCGGCGCTGGGGCTGGTTCCCGAGTACACGCTCCCCGACGCGGTGCACGGCCCGGCGGCCGAGGACACCATGGTGCTCAAGACCTTCCTCACCCAGCACCCCAGCGGGCTGTTCGCGGTGTGCGGTGCGGAGTCCCCGGCCGCCGGTGACACGGTCACCGGTGAGGACGTCACCCGGCTGCTGGCCTCCCTGGCCCGCGAGTTCCGCTACGTCGTCGTCGACACCGCCCCGGGCCTGTCGGAGCAGACGCTGGCGGCGCTGGACCGCGCCTCGGACGTGATCATGCTGACCAGCATGGACGTGCCCGGCGTGCGCGGGCTGCGCAAGGAGCTCGACGTGCTCCGCGAGCTGGCCATGATCCCGGCCGGCCGGCACGTCGTCATGAACTTCGCCGAGCCCAAGGGAGGGCTGACCGTGCGCGACGTCGAGACGACGATCGGCACCGGCGTCGACGTCGTCCTGCCCCGGTCGAAGGCGGTGCCGGCCACCACCAACCAGGGCGTCCCGATCCTGACCAGCGGCGGACGCCGGGACCCGATGGTGCGCGAACTGCGCCGCCTGGTGTCCCGCTTCGCGGCGACGCCGCTGATGAAGTCCGGCCGGTACCGGGCCAAGCACCGGGCGTCCTCGTGAACCTCGCCCAGCGGCTGGAGGCCGCGCGGGGCGGCGGAGCAGCATCGCCCGTGGGCGAGCAGCCGGCCCCGGTCGTCGACCAGGTGCAGGTGACGGCGCGGGTGGGGACGCCCGCTGCGACCCCGGCCGTCCGGACCCTGCCCAAGCCCCGGCCGGCGGCCACCCCCGCTCCGCCGACCGACGCCCTGGCCCGGCTGAAGGACCGGGTCGGCAAGGCGCTGTTCGAGCGCATGGGCAGCCGGATGAACGACCCCTCGATGGCCGAGGACGCCTTGCGCGCGGTGGTCCTCAAGGAGCTCGACGAGGTCGTCGAGGAGGAGAACGTCCCGCTCAGCACGGACGAGCGGCAGCGGCTCACCGCCGAGCTGGCCGACGACGTGCTGGGCTACGGCCCCCTCCAGCGGCTGCTCGACGACCCCGCGGTCAGCGAGATCATGGTCAACGGACCGGACGCCATCTATGTGGAGCGCAGCGGCCGGCTGGAGCGCACCGCCACGCGCTTCACCTCCGAGGAGCACCTGCGCCGGGTCATCGACCGCATCGTCTCCCGGGTGGGACGGCGGATCGACGAGTCCTCCCCGCTGGTCGACGCCCGGCTGGCCGACGGCTCGCGCGTCAACGCCGTGATCCCCCCACTGGCCTTCAGCGGCTCGACGCTCACCATCCGGAAGTTCTCGAAGGACCCGTTCACCGTCGAGGACCTCATCCACTTCGGCACCCTCTCCCCGGAGATGGCCGAGCTGCTCGACGCCTGCGTCCAGGCCCGCCTGAACGTGATCGTCTCCGGCGGCACCGGCACCGGTAAGACGACGCTGCTCAACGTGCTGTCCTCGTTCATCCCCGAGGGCGAGCGGATCGTCACCATCGAGGACGCCGTCGAGCTGCAGCTCCAGCAGGAGCATGTCGTCCGGCTGGAGTCGAGGCCGCCGAACATCGAGGGCAAGGGTGCGATCAGCATCCGCGACCTGGTCCGCAACTCCCTGCGGATGCGCCCCGACCGGATCGTGGTGGGGGAGTGCCGGGGCGGCGAATCCCTGGACATGCTCCAGGCCATGAACACCGGCCACGACGGGTCGCTGTCCACCGTCCACGCCAACACCCCGCGCGACGCGATCGCCCGGCTGGAGACGCTGGTGCTCATGGCCGGCATGGACCTGCCGCTGCGCGCGATCCGCGAGCAGATCGCCTCCGCCGTCGACCTCGTCGTGCAGATCACCCGCCTGCGCGACGGCAGCCGCCGCGTCACCCACGTGACCGAGGTGCAGGGCATGGAGGGGGAGACCGTCACCCTCCAGGACGCCTTCCTCTTCGACTACTCAGCCGGCGTCGACGCGCACGGCAAGTTCCTCGGCAAGCCGGTGCCGACCGGTGTCCGGCCGCGGTTCACCGACAAGTTCGACGACCTCGGCATCACGCTCTCGCCGCGCGTGTTCGGCGCCGTCGAGCCGGCCGCGCCCAGGAGGTGGTGACCGTGCCGACCGCTCTCCTCGTGCTCGGGGTCGGCGCGATCGCCGCGGCGCTGCTTGTCGTCGCCCTCGTCGTCCTCCCGTCCGGCCCCGCCCGGGTGCCGCTGAGCCGCCTCGACCCGTCGGTGGCGCCCCCGGCGTCCGCGCTGGCCGGTGCGGGTGCGGCGGCCGGGGCCGCCGTGGAGAAGGTGCTGCTCAAGCGCGGCCGCCTCGCCGCCGGCGCCGCGGCCCTCGAGCGCGCCGGGATGTCCATGACGCTGCCGAACTTCGTCCTCGTCGTCCTGCTCACCACCGCTGCCGGCGCCCTGCTCGGCGGGTTCCTCGGCGGTCCGCTGCTGGCCCTCCTCCTCGTCGTGCTGGTCCCCCTGGGCGCGAAGCTCCTCCTGGGGTTCCGCGCCGGCCGCCGGCAGTCCGCGTTCGCCGACCAGCTCGACGACTCGCTGCAACTCATGGCCAGCAGCCTGCGCGCCGGCCACAGCCTGCTGCGGGCCGTGGACTCCGTCTCCCACGAGGCCGAGGCGCCGACGTCGGAGGAGTTCGCGCGGATCGTCAACGAGACCCGGGTCGGGCGTGATCTCAACGACGCCCTGGACGAGGTCGCCGAGCGGATGGGCAGTGACGACTTCACCTGGGTCGCGCAGGCCATCGCCATCCACCGCGAGGTCGGGGGCAACCTCGCCGAGGTGCTCGACGCCGTCGGGAACACCATCCGCGAGCGCAACGCCATCCGCCGTCAGGTGAAGGCGCTCTCGGCCGAGGGCAAGCTCTCGGCGATCGTGCTGATGGCCCTGCCGTTCGGGGTGACCGGCTTCCTCTCGGTCAGCAACCCCGAGTACCTGGCGAAGTTCACCGAGAGCCTCGTGGGCTACGCCATGCTCGGCGCCGCGGGGCTGATGCTGCTGGTCGGCGGCCTGTGGCTCAAGAAGACCGTGGCGATCACCTTCTGATGACCATCACAACTCCGTTGGGGAACCGGAACAGGGCCCTCGACGCTGCTCCGCAGGGGAACCCGTGCTGATGCCATCCTTGCCCGCCTCTGTGTTCGTGGCCGCGCTCGCCCTGTGCGCGGCCCTGCCCGTGCTGGGCTGGGCGCTGCTCTCCGGCGCCGGTGGTGGCAGTGCCCAGGTCCGCGACAACCTGCTCCGCGGGATCGAGCCGACCGGCGCGGCCGGCACGCCGGGTCGCAGCGGTCCCGGCCTCCTCGCCCGCCTCGCCCGTGGGCTCACCCCGCGGGGGACCGTCGCCCGGCTCGACCGGCTGGCGGGCCGCGCCGGCCGACCGGCTGCCTGGCCGGTGCCCAGGCTGGTCGCGGCCAAGCTCGTGCTGGGACCCGTCGCAGGCGTCCTGGGGCTGCTGCTGGCCACGTCATCGCCCAGCGCGCTGACCGGCGGTGCGGCGATCCTCGGCACCGTCGTCGCCTACTTCCTGCCGGAACTGCTGCTGCACAGCCGCGGGCAGGAGAGGCAGGAGGCGATCGCGCTCGAGCTGGCCGACACCCTGGACCAGATGACCATCGCGGTCGAGGCCGGGCTCGGGTTCGAGTCGGCCATGGCCCGGGCGGGCAGCAACGGCAAGGGCGCGCTGGCCGAGGAGCTGGTGCGCACCCTGCAGGACATCGCCGTGGGGCAGCCGCGCCGGGACGCCTACCTGGCGCTGGCCGAGCGGACCGGCGTCGCCGACCTCCGCCGGTTCATCCGGGCGGTCGTGCAGGCCGACCAGTACGGCGTCTCGATCGCCGACGTGCTGCGCACCCAGGCGGCGGAGATGCGGCTCAAGCGGCGTCAGCGGGCCGAGGAGAAGGCGATGCAGATCCCGGTGAAGGTCATCTTCCCGCTGATCCTCTGCATCCTGCCGACCCTGTTCATCGTGCTGCTGGGCCCCGCGGTCATGGACATCGCCGGCGCCTTCAGCGAATAGCACTGCGACCCTCCGGGTCGCACCGCGGCCAGGTGCCGTCCCCGTCCTGCACGGAGCCGTTTCGTCGTCCCTGCGCGGAGGTCTCCGGCCCCCACTCGGGACGACACCACCAGATGCCGTCCCGAGCCCGCCGTGCTGCTCAGCCGGTGGAGCGGGGCTGGGCCGGGTTCGTCGGGTCGCCCTGCGACGGCGGGTTCATCGCCGGTCCGGTCGTCGCCTCGGACACCTTGGAACCGCCCTCGGCCGCAGGCGGCGCCTCGGGAGTCGCCGCGGCGGGGTCGCCGCCGGAGGGCTGGGCGCCCTCGGCGAGCCCGTTCAGCCGGTGCTCCATCGCGCTCACCACCTGCACCCGGTTGGCGTGGGCGCGCTCGTAGCCCAGCAGCGTCTTGAGGTCGTCGGACCCCAGCGTGCGGATCCGGGACGTCAGCGAACCCACGGGCAGGTGGTCGTAGTCGGGCAGCGGCAGATCGTCGCGCACGGTCATCGCTCATCCTCTCGAGAGGTTCTCGGGTCGGGTGCCGCCTACCCCGGGCTCCGGGAAACGACACCGGGTGTGAGGCGGCTGGCCGTGGGTAGGCGGCGACGGCGGGCGTCGTGAGCAGCCGCGATCCCCGTGACCGACCAGCACCCCCGATCGACCGAGGAGTTGTCCCGCCGACATGGACGTGTCCTTCCTGGAGCCGGTGTTCGCCGCCGCAGGGCCCTACGCCACGGTGTGCGCCGACGTCACGCACACGACCGAGAACGCCGACACCGAGCTGGACCTGCGGGTCCGCGGCCTGGCCGAGCAGCTGAGCTCGCAGGGCGCCCCCGATGCGGTGGTGGAGGCCGTGCGCGACCGACTGCTCGAGGGCAACGAGGGCGGTGCCGCCGGCACGCTCAAGGGCCGCGCGCTGGTCGTCGCCGCCGACGGATCGGTGGTGCTGGACCAGGTGCTGGCCGACACGCCGGCCCGCGAGACCGCCCGGTGGGCGCCCCAGCCCGACCTGCTGCCGCTGCTGCGCCAGCTGGCCGGGCGGGTGCCGCACGTCGTGGTCGTCGCCGACCGGGTGGGTGCCGACATCACCGTCGCCGGGCTCGCCGACCAGGAGGAGGAGCAGCGGCAGGTGGAGGGCGACACCTTCCACATGCGCAAGGTCAAGGTCGGCGGCTGGGCGCACAACACCTACATGCACACCGCCGAGAACCAGTGGACCGAGAACGCCGACAAGGTGGCCGAGGACATCGCGTCCCTCGCCCGCCGCGTGCAGCCGCGCTTCGTCCTGCTCGCCGGCGACGTGCGCGCCCGGCAGATCCTCGGCGACCGCGCCAGCGGCGTGTGGTCCGACCTGGTCGTGACCATGGAGGAGGGTGGCCGGGCCGCCGGCGCCGACCGCCAGCCGGTGGAACGGCGCGCGGCCGAGCTGGTCGCCGAGCACGAGGCCCGCGACATCGCCACGGCCGTCGAGCAGGTGCAGGCCGCCGGCGCCCACGGTCTCGCGGTCACCGGCACCTCCGCCGTCGTCGAGGCACTGCGCAAGGGCCAGGTGGAGACCCTCGTCCTGACCGACGAGGACGACGACGCCACCCTGCTGGTGGGCAACGGGCCCCTGGAGCTGGGCGTGAAGCAGCAGGACATGGATGCCCTGGGCATGCACGGTGAGGTGACCCCCGCCGGACCGGCGCTCGTCGCCGCCGCGGTCGCCGGCGCGGCCGGCGTGCTGGTCGTGCCCAAGGCCGCCCTGCCCGGCGACGAGCCGGTGGCCGCGATCCTCCGCTACACCGACGCCTCGACGTCGAACGACTGACCCCGTACCGCAGACGTGAAGGAGACCGATCCCGTGAGCGACCCGCACCAGCCGGCCACCAGCCCCGGCACCGACCAGGGCGACCTCGAGCACCGCGCCGCGATCGCCGAGGCCCTGGGCAAGGAGGTGTGGCCGGCCGACCGCGACCAGCTCCTCGCCAAGGCGCAGGAGGGCCCCGCCTCCGACCCTGTGCTCTCGGACCTGCGGCGGCTGCCCGCCGGCCAGCAGTTCGGGAACGTCCAGGAGGTCGCGCAGGCGCTGGGCCTGGGCACCGAGCAGCAGCGGTTCTGAGATGACCACCCAGAAGAAGCCCAGCCCTGAGGCGCTGGACAACGTCACCGAGGAGAACATCGAGACGCGTTCCCACCTGCTGCCCGAGGAGGAGGGGATGAAGGGCAGCGGCATGGAGGAGGTGGCGGCGGAGGTCATCCTCGCGGAGTCGGAGGAGCGGACCGTGCACGCCGACCCCGACGATGCGCAGGGCGCCCACCGCCAGTCGGCGGAGACCGCCGATCTGCCCTGACGTGCGGCACGAGCACCCGGTCCAGCTGCGCTGGTCCGATCCCGACATGCTCGGACACGTCAACCACGCCCGGGCGCTCAGCCTCCTGGAGGACGCCCGGCTGGCCATGATCGACGGCCGGCCGGGCGGCGAGCTGATCCTGGCGCGGCTGGAGGCCGACTACCTGCGGCAGCTCTACCTACCGCGTCGACGAGCCGCTCACCGTGCGCAGCTGGGTGACCCGGCTGGGCACGAAGTCGTTCGGCGTCCGGCAGGAGCTCGTGCAGGACGGCGAGGTCGCGATCCGTTCCGACGTCGTGCTGGTCGTCTTCGACTTCGGCCTGAACACCAGCCGGCCGATGACCGACGACGAGCGTGCCCACTGGACCGCCTACCTCGAGAGCTGACCGGCCAGGAGCTGCCCGGGAGCCGCCCGTTCCCTAGCCGGGAAGCGGTCCGGTCGTTCGGGGGCGCGCCGGGGCGGTGCTGTCCCTGACGATCAGCCGCGTGGACAGTTCCACCCGCGGGCTCTCGATGGCCTCCCCCTCCACCATGCGCAGCACGGTCCGGGCCGCCATCATGCCCATCTCCGCGAGGGGCTGGTGCACCGTGGTCAGGGGCGGCGACGACCAGCGGGCCTGGGGCAGGTCGTCGAAGCCCACGACGCTCACGTCGTCCGGCACCCGTACACCCCTGCGCCGTGCCCCCTCGTAGACCCCGAGAGCCATCTGGTCGTTGGCCGCTACGACGGCCGTGGGGGGATCGCTGGACGACAGCAGCACGTCCGCGGCGCGGGCTCCGGAGGCGTAGTCGAAGTTGCCCGGGACGACGAGGTCCGGGTCGAACGGAAGGCCGGCGCGGTCGAGGCCGGCGCGGTACCCGTCCAGCCGGGCCCGGGCCGACAGGAGCGTCGGCGTGCCGGCGACGAAGGCGATGCGCCGGTGCCCGAGCCCGGTCAGGTGCTCGGTGGCGCTCAGCCCGCCGGCCCAGTTGGTCACCCCGATCGTGGGCACGTCCAGGTCGCGCACGCCGGCCGGGTCCACCACCACTGCGGGTACCTGCAGGTTCCGCAGCTCCGCGTGCAGCTCGGGGTCCAGCTCGCCGGTCACCAGGATCACGCCGTCGCTGGCTCGGGCGCTCAGGTTCTCCAGCCACTCCCGGGCGGCGCTGGCCCGGCGGTGGATGGCCGTGACGACGGTCCCGACACCGGCTGCGTGTGCCGCATCCTCCACGCCCCGGATGATCTCGACCGCCCAGGGGCTGTCCAGATCGTTGAAGACCAGGTCGACGAGGCGGGCCCGCCGCTGGGGCCGCACACCACGCCGCTGGTAACCGTGGTCGCGGAGCAGCTGCTCGACGCGCTGACGCGTTCGCGGCGCGACATCGGACCGTCCGTTGAGCACGCGGGACACCGTGGGGACGGAGACGCCGGCCTCGGCGGCGATGTCCGCGATCGTCACCGGATGTGCCTGCTCGTCGGCCACCATGCCCTCCTCGTCGGGCCGTCAGCCTACGGCCGCCGGGCCGAGGGGTCGGTCGCCGGCTGCAAGAACCACCCCGGCGGGTCAGGGGGACGGCCTCGTGGGGAGGGACACGCGGACCGACGAGGCAGTCCGCCGGTTGCCCTTGACGCATGGGATGTGACCTTCGTAACGTTCCGGCACGTCTTCCGGAAATTACCGGAAACGGCAACGACGCCGACGAGAGGTCGAGAATGCGCACACTGAGCTTTGGTTCCAGCGCCGTCACGCGCTGCGCGGTGGGACTGGGCGTGCTGCCCGTCGTCCTGGCCGCAACGGTCCTGCCGGCCACGGCAGCGCCCAAGGACAGGGCGGCCCCGCCCGTCCAGGCGCAGGAGGACCAGTCCTACGGCCAGGCCAAGAAGCACGGCCTGCGCACGGTCGCCCCCGACGACCTGGTGATCGGCACCGCTGTCGCCGGTGGCGGACACCACCTGAACGCCGACTACCCGGACCCGTTCACCTACGACGACAAGTACCGGAAGATCCTCGCCGCCGAGTTCAGCTCGGTGTCGCCGGAGAACCAGATGAAGTGGGACTTCATCCACCCGGAGCCCGGGGTCTACAACTTCGCCGCGGCCGACGCCATCGTCGACTTCGCCGAGGCCAACGGTCAGGTCGTGCGCGGCCACACGCTCCTGTGGCACAGCCAGCTGCCGGCCTGGGTGCACGAGATCGAGGACCCCGCGGAGCTCCGCGCCGTCCTCAAGGACCACATCCAGACGGTGGTCGGCCGCTACGCGGGCCGCATCCAGCAGTGGGACGTCGCGAACGAGATCTTCGCCGACGAGTGGGACCGGGGCGGCGTGCGGCTGCGGGACGGTTCGAGCGCCGCGACTGCCAACCCGTTCATCGCGAAGCTCGGCCCGGGCATCATCGCCGACGCCTTCCGCTGGGCGCACGAGGCCGACCCGGAGGCGAAGCTCTTCCTCAACGACTACGCCGTCGAGGACTGGAACACCAAGAGCACCGCCTACTACAACCTCGCCAAGGAGCTGCTGGCGCAGGGTGTCCCCCTGCACGGCTTCGCCTTCCAGGCCCACCTGGACCTGCAGTACGACTTCCCCACGTCCCTGCAGCGGAACATGCAGCGTTTCGACGACCTGGGGCTCGAGACCGCCATCACCGAGCTGGACGTCCGGTTCGAGCTCCCCGCCGACGGCGTGCCCACGCCGGAGCTGCTGCAGGAGCAGGCCGACACCTACCAGGGCGTGCTCGAGGCGTGCCTCGCGGTCGAGGAGTGCAACTCCTTCACCATCTGGGGCTTCAACGACAAGTACTCGTGGGTGCCCGGGTTCTTCACCGGCTTCGGTGAGGCGACCGTGATGTGGGAGGACTACGAGCGCAAGCCCGCGTACTACGCCCTGCACGAGACCCTCGCGGCCGCGCAGGACTGATCGGGTTCGGCACCTGCAGCTGCCGGGCGGTCGTTCCTCCGAGCGGCCGCCCGGCACCGGCGCAACGCCTCCGTTCCCCAGCACCGTCCGCCGCCGAGCACCCGCCTCCAGGGCTCACGCATCCCGAAGGACCACTTGCGATGACTGCTGTCCGTACCCGCTCGTTCCGGCGCCTCGCGGCGCCGCTCGTCCTCGCCGCCCTCGCCGTCGGCAGCACTGCGCCCGCCTCCGCCGACGGCGCCGGCCCCGGCGCCGGCCCCGGCGCCGGCCAGGGCGGCAAGGCCACCGCCGAGGTCGTCACGACGACCAAGCTCCAGGGCGACGTGGCCGCCCTCACCTTCGACGACGGTCCGAACCCCTACGACACCCCGCGCCTGCTCGAGGTGCTCAAGGACAACAACGTCAAGGCGGTGTTCTGCCTCTGGGGCGACTTCATCAAGCAGCACCCGCACCTGGTGCGCGACATCGTCGCGGGGGGCCACACCCTCTGCAACCACACGATGACCCACCCCAACCTGGCCGGCTGGTCGCCGGACCAGGCGTTCACGGCGGAAGAGGTCCGGGCCGAGATCGAGGCGACCAGCGCCCTCATCCGCGAGGTCGCGCCGAACGCGCCCATCCCGTACTTCCGTGCCCCTTACGGCGCCTGGGGGGAGCACAGCGCCCGGATCGCCGCGGACATGGGCATGCAGCCGCTGGGCTGGCAGGTCGTGATCGAGGACTGGGCGACCCAGGACGCCGATGTGCTGGCTCAGCGGCTGGAGTCCGGCATCCGGGCGAACCCCGGTGGGGTCGTGCTGATGCACGACGGCCCGTCGGGTGACCCGATGCTGCGCCACGGCACGGTCGAGGCCGTCGCGCGGGTGATCCCGGAGCTCAAGGCAGAGGGCTGGCGCTTCCACCAGCCCGACCGCCGCGGCTGACGGCGCGGTCGCAGCTCCTCGGCCGGTCCCTCGTGGATGCACGGGGCTGGTCGAGGCGCGTCCCGGCGCCGGAATGTGATCATCGGCGTCACCCTGGGTAGGGCCGGACCTGCGACCGAGAGGAGACGGCCCATGCCGAAGACCACGAAGAAGGGCGACGCGAAGCAGTCGGAGCTGCCGAGCACGCTGCGCCGGTCGGAGAATAAGGCCCAGCGCACGTTCACCAAGGCCTACGACTCCGCCGTCGACGAGTACGACGACGAGGAGCGCGCCAACCGCACCGCCTGGGCCGCCGTCAAGCACTCGTTCGAGAAGGTGGGCGACCACTGGGAGAAGAAGGCCGGTGGCAAGAAGGGCCCGTCCGACGAGCAGGCGAAGGGCGGTAGCGGCACCGGGAAGCAGACGAAGGGCGGGGTCGACGCCAACGCCACCAAGGAGCACCTGCTCGACGTGGCCAAGAAGCTCGACATCTCCGGCCGCTCGAAGATGAAGAAGAAGGACCTGGTCGACGCCATCCAGAAGGCGAACGACAAGAAGACCGCAGCCGCGCGGAAGAAGTAGGCCGCCCACCGGCGGCCCGCGCCGGGCCGCCGGTGGTCAGCCGATGAGCAGGAACTCGGTCTGCCGCTCGCCGAGGAACCGGGCCCCGTCGCCGGTGAGGGCCAGGCCCTCCTCCAGACCCAGCCGCACGCACTGACCGCCCCACTCGGGCACCGGGTGCCGGACGGCGAGCTCCAGCGCGTACACGGTGTCGGGGTGCACCGGGTAGTCGCCCGCGCCCGGCAGACGGTCCTGCTCGTCCCACTGCCCGATGGCCGGTCCGGCGCCGTGCCCGTGGTAGCCGACGGGGTGGGAGTACACCTCGCCGTCGATCCCCTCGGCGGCCGCGGCGGCCCTGGCCGCGGCCAGCACCTCGTTGCCGGTGCGCCCGGGGACGAGCGCCGCGACGGTGAGGTCCTGCAGCCGGTGGGCCGCCCGCATGGCCGCGCGCAGCCCGTCGGGCGCCGACCGCTCCTGCGGGCGGAGGACGTAGGCGTTGTGCTGGTTGTCCGTGCGCAGCCCCAGGCAGGTCAGCCCCACGTCGCAGTGCAGCAGGTCGCCCGGTTCGATCACGGCGTCGTAGGGGACGGCCGGCAGCAGCGTGCCGCGTTCCTCGGCCAGCGGCACCCCCGCCCGCTGGATGAGGACCGAGGGCTGGAACCACGGCTCGACGCCGAGGTCGTGCAGCCGCTGGCGGATCCACCACGCCACGTCGAGGGCCGTCGTCGTCCCCGCCGTCACGACCGGAGAGGAGAACGCCTCGGCGATCACGTCACGCGCCAGGCGGTTGAGGGCGTGCAGCGCGGCGATCTCCTCGGGCAGCCGCGTCTCCAGCCAGCCGACGGCGAGCTGCTCGGCCGACACCACCCGCCCGGCCCAGGGGCCGAGGGCGTCGACCAGCAACCGGTGCTCGGTGTGGGAGAGCCCGTCAGCGTGCGCGAAGTCCGCCGAGACGTCGACGCCGATCCGGCGCGGGTCGGCCTGCTCCACGAACCGGCGGACCTCCGCCCACTGCTGGTCGCCGTCGCCGCCGGCACCCGAGGAGCCCGGGTCCCAGGCCGCCACGAACTGTCCGACCGGGTACCGGGAGATCGCGGCGGGGGTCACGCCGTCGTCGCTGCGGTGCAGGACCAGGATCGTGCGCCGGCGCGCCGACAGCCAGGTCGCGGGCAGCAGGGTGCGCAGCACCGGGTCCTCGTTGCACTCGCGCCCGGCGACGATCCACAGATCGATGCCGCAGCGGTCCATGAGACCGGGCAGGACGTCGAGCAGCCGCTGGGTCAGCCAGCGGTCGCGCACGTCGGCCTGCTCGCGCAGCGGCAGGGGCACCGTCCGCGTCGGGTCAGGCGCCACGAGCGACATGGACCAAGGGAAGCAGAGAACCGGCGAATCCACCGTTCGAGACGGGGAGAGGGCCGGCGCACCTCCCTCAGGCGGTGGTCTCCTCCCGGTGCGGGGACCGCGCCCCGGGGGCGGCCGCGGTCGCCACGCGGTTGCGGCCGCGGCGCTTCGCCTCGTACATCGCCGCGTCGGCCAGATCGACCAGCCGCCACAGCGCGGCCACCGGGTCCTCGCCGTCGGCCGGCCGGGCCACCGCGAGCCCGACGGACGCCGTCACCCCGTACCCCTCCGGCGTCCGCGCGGCGGCCACTGCGCTCCGCAGCCGCTCGGCCAGGCGGCGGCCCTCGGCCGCGTCGGACACCGAGCCCACCACCACGAGCTCCTCGCCCCCGGTGCGGGCCAGCACCTCGGTCGGTCGTACCGTGGCGGCGAGCGAGCGCGCCACCGCGGTCAGGACGTCGTCGCCGGTGGCGTGCCCGTACTGGTCGTTGAGCTTCTTGAAGTGGTCCAGGTCGAGGACCATGGCGCTCACCCGCATGCCGTCGCGCCGCGCCTGGCGCCACAGGCGCGGCGCCTGCTCGATCAGGTACCTGCGGTTGAACAGCCCGGTCAGCGGGTCGAGGCGGGTGAGGTCCTCCGTGGCCGCCAGCAGCCGCTGCACCCGGCGCCGCAGCAGGAAGACCCCCAGCGCGGCGGCGTTCAGCATGCCGGCGCTGACCCCGACCTGCACGCCCAGCCCGATGGCGTTGTCGTAGCTCGGCCACAGCGCGAGCAGGCAGACCGCGGCCGTCACGAGCATGTGCACCCACAGCTGGCGCAGCTCCAGGAACCAGGCGGCGATCAGCGCCGGGAACAGCAGCATCAAGGGGGTGGCGTAGCGCAGCGGGTCGTGGATGCAGAGGACGACGACGAGGTAGACGAGGTCGCCGGCCAGCACCAGCACGAAGGTGTGCCGGGGGCTGATGCGGCCGCGCGCGGCGATCGAGGCCCCCAGCGACAGGAGCAGCAGCATCGTCGCGGAATAGGCCCATCGGCCGGCACCCTCGCGCAGGACCCCGTCGACCAGCAGGTTGACCGAGCCCATGAGACCGCCGGTGATCAGCAGCGCGGCGACTGCGAGAGCGGCGAGACCACCGTCGGGTCCGCTGAGCACCGGGGTCTCCCGCACGGTCTCCTCGGCGGGCGGGTGCGTGGCGTCCGCGCTGGTCACCGCAGCAGGATGCCGCACGATCCGCAGTTCCGGGGCACATCGTGCGGCGACCGGTTCCGGATCAGGTGGGGTTCGACGCGGGCGGTGAGCCGACCGGGGTGGAAGGGTGGGGACGACGCCGAGCGAAGGAGGCTGCGCACATGGCCGGAGGGCCCTGGTTCTTCTGTCTCAAGCACCACACCGTCGAACCGCGGGAGGGGTGCGCCGAGCGGCACCGGCTCGGGCCGTACGAGACCCGCGAGGAGGCCGAGCACGCACTGCAGGCGGTCGCCGAGCGCAACGAGGAGCTCGATGCCGAGGACCGCGAATGGCGGGGCGACCCACCGGCTTCCTGAGCGGGCGGGGCATGATCGGGGCCGAGCAGCCGGGGTGGCCGGCTCCGCGGGAGGAGTGACGTGACGGACGGTCGCGCGGTCGAGGAACTGGTCATCGGGGTGCTGGGAGGCACCGGCCCGCAGGGGCGGGGGCTCGCCGTCCGGCTGGCCGCGCAGGGCCAGCGCGTGCTGCTGGGCTCCCGCGACGCCGAGCGGGCGGCCGAGGTGGCCGCCGAGGTCGCCGAGCGCGCCGCCTCGGTCGCGGGGGACGCCGAGGTGTCGGTGACCGGTGGCTCGAACGTCGACGTCGCCGGCGCTGCGGACCTGGTCATCGTGGCCGTCCCGTTCGCCGGGCATGCCGCGACGCTCGCCGAGCTGGCCACTCCGTTGGCCGGCAAGATCGTCGTCGACTGCGTCGTCCCCATGGGCTTCGACGAGCTCGGTGCCTACGTCCTGGACGTCGAGGAGGGCAGCGCCGCCCAGCAGGCCGCGGCGCTGCTGCCCGACTCCCACGTGGTCGGGGCGTTCCACCACCTGTCGGCCACGCTGCTCGAGGACCTCTCGAGGCCCACGCTCGACGGCGACGTGATGGTGGTCGGCGACGACCGCGCGTCGATGGACACCGTGCAGGCGCTGGCCGGGCGGTTGCCGGGCATGCGAGGCATCTACGCGGGCCGGCTCCGCAACGCGCGCCAGGTCGAGGCGCTGACCATCAACCTGGTGTCGGTCAACCGCCGCTACAAGGTGCACGCCGGCGTCCGCATCACCGACGTCTGAAAAGGGCCCCTTGCCCCCCACCACTCGCGAGCTCGCGGCGGGCCCCTGCAAGGGGCCGGGGCGCGGGTACTCCCCGGAGGAGGTCGACGCCTTCCTGGCCCGGGCGGCCGAGGCCCTGACGGCGCTGGCGCTGCGCCGTCCACCGCGGTTGAGCGCCGACGAGGTGCACGGCGTGGTCTTCGGCAAGCCGCGGTTCGGGCGGGGGCGCGGGTACGACGAGGACCAGGTCGACGAGCTGCTCGACCGGATCGAGCAGACCCTGCGCGCCGCGCCGGCGTGACGACCCCGCTCCTCGACGACCGCGGGACGCCGTACGGAGGCGTGCTGCCCCGTCGGGTCGTGTCGCTCGTCCCCTCGCTGACCGAGGCCGTCGCCGTCACCGATGCGAGCCTCCTGGCCGGGGCCACCGACTGGTGCACGCATCCGGCCGGGTTGGACGTGCCCCGCGTGGGCGGCACGAAGTGGCCCGACGTCGCGCGGGTGCTCGACCTCGCACCCGACCTGGTGATCGCCAACGCCGAGGAGAACCGGGAGGAGGACGTCGCGGCGCTGCGGGCCGCCGGTATCCCGGTGTGGGTGACCGCCCCCGCCACGGTGGAGGAGGCGCTGCACTCCCTCGGCCGGGTGCTCGCGGTGCTCGGGCGACCGGAACCCGACTGGCTGGTCCGTGCTCGCGCCGTCTGGGCCGACCCGCCCCGGCTGCCCGACGTCAGCGCCGCCGTCCCCATCTGGCGGCGTCCGTGGATGGTGCTGGGCCGGGACACCTTCGCCGGGGACGTGCTGGCTCGCCTCGGGGTGCGCAACGTCTTCGCCGGGCACGCCGACCGGTACCCGAGGCTCGGCCGCGACGAGCCCGCGGGCGTCCCGGCCGAGCTGGTGGTGTTCCCCGACGAGCCCTACGCCTTCAGCCCGGACGACGGTCCGGAGGCGTGGCCGCAGGCCCGGCCGGCGTTCGTCAGCGGCCGGCACCTCACCTGGTACGGCCCGTCGCTGGTTGACGCGCCCGACGTGCTGGTGCGACAGCTGACCGGCTGAGCAGACTGGGGGCGTGCTGCTGCTGGCCTCGGCGGTGGCCGTGCTGCACGCGCTGGCCGTCGTCCTCATGCTCACCGGTGCGCTGCTCGCGCTCCGTGGCCGCGGCTGCTCCTGCTGCACGCGCCGGTCGCGGTGGCGATCCTCGCCGTCAACCTGGCCGGTGCCGAGTGCCCGCTGACCGATCTGGAGCTGGCGCTGCGGGAGGCGGCCGGCGCACCGGCCTACGACGACGGCTTCCTGGGCCACTACCTGTTCGCGCCGCTCGGCCTGGACGTGGAGGCCGCCGGCACCCAGCTCGGCATCTACGCGACGGCGTTCGGGCTCGACGCCCTCGGTTACGGCCTGGTCGCGATCCGCCGGTGGCGGCGGGTCCCGTTCAGCCGGGGGAGGGCGTGAGGTCGCGCCCCAGCTGGTGGAGGAGCCCGACCATGTCGTCGTTGCGCCACCACTCGGCGACCTTGCCGCCGTCGATCCGGTAGATGTCGGTACCGCCCCACCGCACGACCGTGCCGGTCGGTGGGAGCCCGGCCAGCTCCCCGGAGTGGGTGCCGCTGCCCGTCCAGCGCGCGGCCACCCGATCGCCCTCGGCCATGACGTCGTCGAGGTGGACGTGCAGGTCGGGAAGGCCCGTCCGGATGCGGTGGAAGGACTCCCGGAGCTGCTGGAGCCCCTCGGTGTCCGGAGCCGTCCCCGGGGTTCCCGGATGCACCCGCACGTCCGCCGCGACGAACCGGTCGAGCAGGTCCGCCCGATGGGTGTTCACGCACTCGTCGACCATCCGCCGGACGACGTCCTTGTTCTCCACGGTTCCCATGGAGCACGGTGGCACCGCCCGGCCACAGCCGACAGGGCACATCGCCTCTGCGGGCGATCAGTCGAAGGAGTGCTCCGGACCGGGGAAGGCCCCGCCGCGGACGTCGTCGGCGAACTCCTGGGCCGCCCGCAGCAGCTCGCCGCGCAGGTCGGCGTACTTCTTCACGAACGTCGGCACCCGGCCGCCGTTGAGCCCGGCCATGTCCTGCCAGACCAGCACCTGGGCGTCGCAGTCCACGCCGGCGCCGATGCCGATCGTCGGGATGGACAGCTCCTTGGTCACCTGGCCGGCGATCTCGGCGGGGACCATCTCCAGGACGACGGCGAACGCGCCGGCCTCCTGCACCGCGTGCGCGTCGGCGAGCAGCTGCTCCGCACCGGCCCCGCGGCCCTGCACCCGGAAGCCACCCAGGGTGTGCTCGCTCTGCGGCGTGAAGCCGATGTGCGCCATGACCGGGATGCCGGCGTCGTGCAGCAACTGGATCTGCGGGGCCACGCGCACGCCGCCCTCGAGCTTGACCGCCTGCGCGCCGCCCTCCTTCATGAAGCGGACGGCGGTCTCGAACGCCTGCTGCGGCCCGGACTCGTAGCTGCCGAAGGGCAGGTCGGCCACGATCAGCGCCCGCTTCGTGGAACGAGTGACCGCCTTGTTCATGAGCAGCAGGTCCTCGACCGTCACCGGCACGGTGCTGCTGTGCCCGAGGACGACGTTGCCCGCGGAGTCGCCCACCAGCATCACGGGGATGCCGGCCTCCTCGAAGATGGCCGCGCTGTAGGTGTCGTAGGCGGTGAGCATCGCCCACTTCTCGCCCCGGGCCTTCGCCTGCTGCAGGTGGTGGACCCGCACCCGTGACGTCGACCGCCCGCCGTAGAGGACCGACTCGCTCATGCCTTGGCTCCTTCGCGGACGGTGGGCAGCGTCTCGCGCCACCGGTTGGTGATGGGCAGGCGCCGGTCGCGGCCGAACGCCTTGAGGCTGATCTTGGTGCCGGGCGCGGACTGGCGGCGCTTGAACTCCGCCGCGTCGACCAGACGGAGGACCCGGGCGACGACCTCCGGGTCGTGCCCGCGCTCGAGCAGCTGGGCCATGCCGAGGTCGCGGTCGACGTAGTCGGCGATGACCGCGTCGAGCTCGTCGTAGGAGGGCAGCGAGTCGCTGTCCACCTGGCCGGGGGCGAGCTCGGCCGACGGCGGCTTGTCGATCGAGTTCTGCGGGATGGGCTCGGTCTCGCCGCGATCGCGGGCGTACGCGTTGCGCCAGCGCGCCAGCTCCCAGACGAGGGTCTTCGGGACGTCCTTGATCGGGGCGAACCCGCCGGCCGAATCGCCGTACAGGGTCGAGTAGCCGACGGCGATCTCGCTCTTGTTGCCCGTCGTCAGCAGCAGGTGCCCGTGCTGGTTGGACAGGCCCATGAGCAGCGTGCCGCGCACCCGCGCCTGCAGGTTCTCCGCGGCCACCCCGGAGAGCTCGACCGAGGACTCGTAGGCGTCGACCATCGGTGCGATCGGCACGACCGAGTAGTGCAGTCCGGTCCGGCGGGCGAGGTCCTCGGCGTCGGCCAGCGAGTGCTCGCTGGACCACTTCGACGGGAGGCCGACGCCGTGCACCCGGTCGGCACCGAGCGCGTCGACGGCGAGGGCGGCGACCACGGCGGAGTCGATGCCGCCGGAGAGGCCGAGCACCACCGACGGCATGCCGTTCTTGTCGATGAAGTCGCGGAGGCCCAGGACCAGCGCCCGCCAGACCTCCTCGCGGTCGCCGAGCGGGTCGGCGACCGTCGCCGGGCGCACCTCGTACGCCTCGACGGGTTCGGAGGACAGCACGTGCCGGGTGACGGTCATCGGCCCGACGCGGCCCTCCCGCCGCTCCGGCACCGCGGACGGGTCCAGGTCCAGGTCGACGGTGAGCAGGTGCTCGACGAACTGCGGTGCCCGGGCCAGCAGCTCGCCGGTGGGGGAGACCGCCATCGAGTCGCCGTCGAACACCAGCTCGTCCTGGCCGCCGACCTGGTTGCAGTAGAGGATCGCCGCCCGCGCCTCGGCGGCCCGCCGCTGCACCAGGGGCAGCCGCAGGTCGTCCTTCGCGCGCTCGTAGGGCGAGGCGTTGGGGGAGACGACGAGATCGACGCCCGCCTGGCCGGCCACGCCGCACGGGCCGCCCTCGACCCAGAGGTCCTCGCAGACGGTCAGCGCGACGTCCACGCCGTGCAGCCGGACGACCGGCAGCTCGGTGCCCGGCACGAAGTAGCGGGCCTCGTCGAAGACGCCGTAGTTGGGCAGGTGCCGCTTGTAGTAGCGGACGACGACGTCGCCACCGTGCAGCAGCGCGGCGGCGTTGCGGGGGGCGCCTCGGCGCGGGTTGGCGTCGCTGGGCCGGTCGTCGTCGGTGCCCGGTTCGTCGACGGGCGCCGGACCGCTGCCCTCGGTGTGCGCCAGGTAGCCGACGACGACGGCGAGGTCGCCCAGCCCCTCGGCGGCCAGCCGGGCGCCCAGGTCGACGAGCGCCTGCTCGCTGGCCCGGGCGAAGGACTCGCGCAGCACGAGATCCTCGGGCGGGTAGCCGGTCAGTGTCATCTCCGGGAAGACGACGAGGTGCGCGCCGGCCTCGGCCGCCTGCGCCGCCCAGCGGACGACGAGGTCGCTGTTGCCCGCCAGGTCACCGACCCGGGTGTCGACCTGGGCCATGGCCACCCGCAACTGCACCGGCTGCTCGTTCACGCCGCACAGTCTCGCCGCTGGCCGCGGGGGAGGGCCAGGTGGGGCGCACGGCGGGCGGCGCCGGTGCGGGCATGGCCGTGGGCCGGCTGGGCGGGGTGCTGCTCGAACCGCGTCTGCGCGGCGGTCGTCAGGGCGTCAGGTCCGCACTCCGCGGCGGGTCGGTGCTCCCGTCGCCGCCGCGGGGACGACGGCCACCGCTCCCGGCACGCCGTCGACCACGGCACGGCTCACGGACCCGAAGACCGCGCCCCGCGCCGGCCCGCGGCCACGAGTCCCCACGACCACGAGTGCCGCGCCGCGCGCCTCGTCGAGAAGGGCGGACGTCGGGTCGCGGCGGACCACCTCGGGGACCACGGGGACGTCCGGGTACTCCCTGCGCCAGCGGGCGAGCGAACGGTGCAGGAGGTCGTGGGCCCCCACCTCGGTGGTGATCAGCGGTGCGGTGACGGCTTCCAGGTCGGCGGGGCGGTCGGGGGCCCACGCGTGGACGGCCGTGACCCCCAGGCCCCGCTGCTGCGCCGCCCGGAAGGCGAACCCGACGGCGGCGTCGCACCTCGGTGTTCCGTCGACCCCCACCACGACGTGCGGGCGGACCGCGCACGGTGCCCCGACCCCGGGGCGGACCACCGCGACGGGGCAGCGCGCGGAGGCGCTGAGCCGCGCGGCGAGGGATCCCGTCAGCCACCCCGGCCCGCCCCAGGACCGCCGGTCCCCGCGACTGCCCAGCACGAGCAGTCGTGCGTCGCGGCCGAGCCGGAGGAGGGCCGGCGCGACGCTCCCGGGCGCCAGGTGCGCGGTGATCTCCAGGTGCGGGTGCACCGACCGCGCCCGGGCGACCGCCGTCTCCAGCGCCCGCGCACCAGCGACCTCGATCTCGTGGAGGTCCACGGTGCCGGGGAACATCCCGGAGAGACCCAGCCCCCGGGGGAGGCGGAACGTGTGCACCACGTGCAGCGGGCACCCCTGGGCCGCGGCCTCGGCGGCCGCCCACTCCACGGCGCGTCCCGTCGGAGCGCTCCGGGCGCTGACCCCGACGACCACGGGGGCGGCGAGCCCGCGGACGCGGTCGGCGACGGGCCGCACCATCCGCGCGAACTCCGGGTCGGAGAGCAGATCGCGCTCGATCTGCAGCACGGTCAGTCGTTCGCTGTCACTGAGCACGAGCGCCTCCTCAGGGCGATCCGCACCGCGGCTATGCATCGTAACGCGATACATCGCCGCAGGACAGGGGACGCTGCGCGGGGATCGTGGTCTCATGTCGGCGTGGCCGCTCCCGACGACGTCCCCAGCGGTCCGCCGCTGAGCAAGCGGGACTTCGAGGCGCTGGCCCGCTTCCGGTTCGGCATCCGCCGGTACCTGCGCTTCAGCGAGGAGACCGTGCGCCGGCACGGGCTCACCCCGCAGCAGTACCAGCTGCTCCTGGCGATCAAGGGCTTCCCGGACCGGGACTGGGCCGCGGTGCGGGAGCTGGCCGACCGGCTGCAGCTGCGGCACCACAGCGTGGTGGAGCTGGTCAACCGGGCGCAGAGCCAGGGGCTGGTGGACCGGGCGCCGCACCCGACCGACGCCCGGGCGGTGCGGGTGGAGCTGACCGCCGAGGGGGAGCGCATCCTGGCCCGGCTGAGCGCCCTGCACCGCGACGAGCTGCGCCGGCAGGACACTGCGCTCTTCCCCCCCACCTGGGAGGGTTGAACCGGGAATCCGGGTTCCCGCGACGGGCGCGGCAGCGCGGCACCGTGTGCGAATCGCCCGGACAGGGCACGCTGGCGGGCGAATTCACCTCCCGGAAACGAGCGGACTGGATCATGGCGGGCATGGACCGACAGCAGGAGTTCGTCCTGCGAACCCTGGAAGAGCGCGACATCCGCTTCGTGCGGTTGTGGTTCACCGATGTGAGCGGCTACCTCAAGGCCGTCGCGGTGGCCCCCGCCGAGATCGAGGCGGCGTTCGCCGAGGGCATCGGCTTCGACGGCTCGGCGGTCGAGGGCTTCGCCCGCGTCTACGAGTCCGACATGCTCGCCAAGCCCGACCCGGGAACCTTCCAGGTGATGCCCGCCCGCGAGGGCCGGGCCAGCGACACCGCGCGGATGTTCTGCGACATCACGCTGCCCGACGGCTCACCGGCGTGGGCCGACCCCCGGCACGTGCTGCGCCGGGCGCTGGCCAAGGCGGCCGACATGGGGTTCACCTTCTACACCCACCCCGAGATCGAGTTCTTCCTGCTCAAGGACCTGCCGACCGACGGCAGCGCACCGACGCCGGCCGACACCGGCGGCTACTTCGACCTCTCCACGCACAACGTGGCGCACGACTTCCGCCGTGAGGCCGTCTTCGCGCTCGAGGCCATGGGCATCTCGGTGGAGTTCAGCCACCACGAGGTCGCCCCCGGCCAGCAGGAGATCGACCTGCGCTACGCGGACGCGCTGTCCATGGCGGACAACATCATGACGCTGCGGCACGTCGTCCGCGAGGTCGCGCTCGCCCAGGGCGTGCACGCCACCTTCATGCCCAAACCGTTCACCGACCTGGCCGGGTCGGCGATGCACACCCACGTGTCGCTGTTCGAGGGCGACCGCAACGCCTTCCACGACCCGGCCGACCCGATGCGGCTGTCCACGACCGGCAAGCAGTTCATCGCCGGGCTGCTCACCCACGCCCGCGAGATGACCGCCGTCACCAACCAGACGGTCAACTCCTACCGCCGGCTGCTCGCCGGCACCGAGGCCCCGACGGCGGCGACCTGGGGCCGGGCGAACCGGTCGGCCCTGGTGCGGTTGCCCTCCTACAAGCCGAGCAAGGCGCAGTCCGCCCGCGTCGAGGTGCGCTCGCCGGACTCCGCCTGCAACCCGTACCTGACCTTCGCCGTCATCCTGGCCGCCGGGCTGCGCGGCATCGAGAAGGGCTACGAGCTCCCGCCCGAGGCCGAGGACGACGTCTGGTCGCTCACCGACACCGAGCGGCGGGCGGCCGGGTACGAGGACCTCCCGGTCTCCCTCGGCGAGGCGCTGACCGCCATGCAGGGCAGCGAGCTGGTGGCCGAGACGCTCGGCGAGCACGTGTTCGAGTTCTTCCTCCGCAACAAGTGGGAGGAGTTCAACTCCTACCGGCAGAACGTGACGCCCTACGAGCTGCAGCGCTACCTGCCCGGCCTGTAGAAGGACCCCCTCGCTCCCCACGACGCGCTCCGCACGCCGCGGGTCCCTGCGAGGGGGCCGTTCCATAAGCTCACCTCCGTGACCCGCCTGCTCGTCGTCGTCCCGAGCGAGACCGACCCGCCCGCTCGGCTGGGGGAGTGGCTGCGCGCGGCCGGTCTGGAGCTGGACGAGCGGCACCTCGGGCTCGGCGACCCGCTGCCGGGGTCCCTCGACGGTGTCGACGGCCTGCTCGTCCTGGGCGGTCCGCAGTCCTCGATGGACGACGAGACGACCAGCCCCGAGCTCGTCGGCGTCCGTGCGCTCCTGCGCCAGGCGGTCGACGGCGACGTGCCCACGCTCGCCGTCTGCCTGGGGGCGCAGCTGCTGGCGCAGGTCGGCGGTGGCCGCACCCGGGTCGGGGTCGACGGGCCCGAGGTCGGCGCCACGCTGGTGGCCAAGCGCGACGCCGCCGACGCCGACCCGGTCTTCGGCCCGGTCCCGCTGTCGCCCGACGTCATCCAGTGGCACCACGACGAGATCTCGGAGCTGCCGCGGAACGCCACCCTGCTGGCGAGCAACCCGCACTACCCCCACCAGGCCTTCCGGGTCGGGCGCAACGTCTACGCCCTCCAGTTCCACATCGAGACGACGCCGGAGATGGTCCGGGCCTGGGCGGAGAGCGACCCGGTCGGCGTGGCCGCCGCCCCGCTGGACCTCGAGACCCTGTGCCTGCGCGCCGCCGCCGCGCACGACGACGTCGCCGAGGCCTGGCAGCCGTTCGCGACCCGGTTCGCCGCATTGGTGCGCGACTCCGCCGGGGCCCGGGCGTGACCGCTCCGCTCCCGGAGATCCCGCGCCCCGCCGTCGTCCGGCTGGTGCGCTTCGGCTTCGGCGACGGCGAGCGTGCCGCCCGGTTGCTCTCCGACCCCGCCCTCGGGCTGTGGGACCTGGGGCGCAACGAGCCGGCCGACCCGGAGGCCGGTCCGGTGGTGGCGGCGCTGGCGCGCGCCGGCGACCCCGACCTCGCCGTGCGCTCGCTGCACCGGCTGGTCGAGGCGCTGGACGCCGAGGATCCCGACGGCGGTGCCGCTGCGGCCCTGCTTGCCCGGCTCCGCGGCCCCGGGCACCTGCGCGCCCGCCTGGTCTCCGTCCTCGGCGCCAGCTCCGGCCTCGCCGACCACCTGGCCGCCCGGCCGCTGGACTGGCAGGTGCTCGACGACGACCGGCACGGCACGTGGCGGCCCACGCCGGAGGCGCTCGAGCGCCAGATGCTGGCGGCGGTCGGCGCCGACCCGGACGACCCGCCGTGGGGCGTGCGACTGGGCAAGGGGGCGCCCGACGCCGGTCCCGAGCGGGTGGCCGCCCTCCGGCTGGCCTACCGCCGGGCGATCCTCTCGCTCGCCGGCCGTGACCTGGGCGAGGCCGTGCCGGCGGAGGAGGTCGCCGTCGAGCTGGCCGACATCGCCGCCGCCGTGCTCACCGCCGGCCTGGCCGTCGCCGTCGCCGAGCAGCCCGACGACGCCGCGGCCTGCCGGCTCAGCGTCATCGCCCTGGGCAAGACCGGTGGCCGGGAGCTCAACTACGTCAGCGACGTCGACGTGGTCTTCGTGGCCGAGGCGGTCGACCCCACGGACGCCGAGAGCGCCGCGCTGGCCAGCGCCACGCGGGTGTCCGCGGCCCTCATGCGGATCTGCCACGAGGCCGCGTGGGAGGTCGACGCCGCACTGCGCCCGGAGGGCAAGCGCGGGGCGCTGGTGCGGACCGTGGCCGGCCACACCGCCTACTACGAGCAGTGGGCCGACACCTGGGAGTTCCAGGCGCTGCTGAAGATGCGGCCGGTCGCCGGTGACCCCGACCTGGGCCGGGCCTACGTCGACGCGCTCTGGCCCCTGGTGTGGAAGGCCGGGGACCGGCCGGGGTTCGTCGGCGAGGTGCAGGCCATGCGCCGCCGGGTCGAGGCCAACATCCCCCCGGCCCAGGCCGAGCGGGAGCTCAAGCTCGGTCGTGGCGGGCTGCGGGACGTCGAGTTCGCCGTCCAGCTGCTGCAGATGGTGCACGGGCGGGCCGATCCCAACCTGCGCGTGGGCGGCACCGTGCCGGCGCTGCAGGCCCTGTCGGCCGGCGGCTACGTCGGCCGCGAGGACGCCGCGACCCTCGTCGCCTCCTACCGGTTCCTCCGCACCGTGGAGCACCGGCTGCAGCTGCTGCGGCTGCGCCGCACCCACCTGCTGCCCACCGACGAGCAGCAGCTGCGCTGGCTGGCCCGCTCGCTGGGCTACAAGCCCGACCACCGCGGGGACGCCGTGGACGTGCTGCGCGCGGAGCTGGCGCTGCACACCCGCGAGGTGCGGCGGCTGCACGAGAAGCTCTTCTACCGGCCGCTGCTGTCCGCGGTCGCCCGCGTGCCGGGGGAACACCTCCAGCTCGGCTCCAAGGCGGCCGGCGACTGGCTCCGCGCGCTGGGCTTCGCCGACCCCGAGGGCGCGCTGCGCCACCTGTCCGCGCTGACGGGTGGGGTGTCCCGGTCGGCGTCGATGCAGAAGTACCTGCTGCCGGTCCTGCTCCAGACCTTCGCGTCCTGCCCCAACCCGGACGCCGGCCTGCTCGCCTACCGCCAGGTCAGCGAGGCCCTCGGTGGCAACCAGTGGTACCTGCGGCTGCTGCGTGACGAGGGCCAGGTGGTGGAGCGGCTGGCCCAGCTGCTCGGCTCCAGCCAGTACGTGGCCTCGCTGCTCACCCGCACCCCGGAGGCGCTGCGCCTGCTTGCCGACGACGCGGAGCTCGAGCCGCGGGATGCCGGCGCACTGGCCAAGGCCTGGCGGTCGGCCGCCGGGCGTGCCCCCGATCCGCAGGCGGGCATCCGCGTGGTCCGGGGGCTGCGGCGGCAGGAGCTCCTCCGGATCGCGGTGGCCGACCTGCTCGGCCGGCTGGACGTGCACCGGGTCGGCCGGGCGCTGACCGACGTCGCCGTCGCCACGCTGCAGGCGGGGCTGGACGTCGCGCTGCGCGCGCACGCGGCCGATGCCGGGACCGACGTCGCCGACCTGCCGATGGACCTCGCGGTGATCGGGATGGGCCGGCTCGGGGGCGGAGAGCTGGGTTTCGGGTCCGACGCCGACGTCCTGTTCGTGCACCGCGCCCGGCCCGGCGCGGACGAGACCAAGGCCTCGGCGGCGGCCAACGCCGTCGCCCACGGCCTGCGCCGGCTGCTCACCGAGGCGGGGCCGGACCCGGCGTTCGAGGTGGACGCCGACCTGCGCCCCGAGGGTCGGCAGGGCGCCCTGGTGCGCAGCCTGTCGGCGTTCCGCGAGTACTACGAACGCTGGGTCTCGGTGTGGGAGGTGCAGGCGCTGCTGCGGGCGGTCCCCGTCGCGGGGGACGAGCAGCTGGGCGCGGACTTCGTGGCGCTGGTCGACCCGATCCGCTACCCGGCCGCCGGCCTCACCCAGGAGCAGGTCGCGGAGATCCGGCGCATCAAGGCGCGGGTGGAACGGGAGCGGCTGCCCCGCGGGGCGGACCCGGCGACGCACACCAAGCTCGGCCGTGGCGGACTGTCCGACGTCGAGTGGACCGTCCAGCTGCTCCAGCTGCAGCACGCCGCCGGCTCCGAGGCGCTGCGAGTGCCGGCGACCGCCCCGGCGCTGGACGCGCTCACCGCCGCCGGGCACCTCGACGCGGACCAGGCGGCGTCCCTGCGCGAGGCATGGGCGCTGGCCACCACGGCCCGCAACGCGATCTTCCTGGTCCGCGGGCGGCCCAGCGACCAGCTACCGCGCCCCGGGCTCGAGCTGGCCGGCGTGGCACGGGCCTGCGGGTACGGCCCGGACCAGGACCCCGGCCAGTTCGTCGACGACTACCGCCGCACGACCCGGCGTGCGCGGGCGGTCGTCGAGCAGGTGTTCTACGGCCTGCCGCTGTCCGGTCCGGGCTAGCTCCGGGGGCACCGTGGCGTGTGACGATCCGGTGGCATCGGGCGGCGCGCCGGTTCGCGACGCCGCCCGGCGGCTACGTCCCGGTGCGGAACTGACCGGCGAGACCTGGGCGGGCACTGATGCGTCTTCTCCCCGCAGCGGTCGCCTGCGCGGCTCTGCTCGTGACCGGTTGCGGCGCGGACGGCGCCGCCACCGGCGCCCGCCCCACCGGGACCGCGTCCAGCGGGCACCCGGGGCCCGGACCGGACGCCCCGGACGCGGTGCGCCCGGTCGGCGACGGGGACATCGCCGAGTCCGTCGCCACCGGCGGCGGCCCGGCCGTGACCGTCACCGACGTGCGGCTCGGGACGCACGACGGCTTCGACCGGATCGTCTTCGAGGTCGCCGGCGACGGTCTTGCCGGCTGGCAGGTCGGCTGGGTCGACGAGCCGCGGGCGCCGGGTTCCGGCGCCCCGGTCGAGGTGCCCGGCCAGGCCTTCCTCGGCATCACGCTGACCAACATCGCCCTGCCGGGCGACGCGGGGGCCGACGCCCTGGTCTGGCAGGGACCGCAGCGGCAGGCGGTCGCCGGGGCCGCCGTGCTGGAGGCGCTCGTCGACGCCGCACTCGTCGAGGGCCGGTACTCCTTCTTCGCCGGGACGGACGAGCGGCGTCCGTTCGCGGTCGGGACGGCGAACTCCCCGCAGCGGATCGTCGTCGACCTGTTCGCGGACGAGGTCGCGCCCCCCGTGGCGCTGTCGCAGCGCTGCGACAGCCCGGCCGGCTTCTCGGTGTCCTATCCAGAGGGGTGGTCGGTCAACCTGGGGGAGACGGTGGCGGCGTGCACCCGGTTCGCCCCCGAGCCCTTCACCGTGCCGCCGGGCACCGACGCCCGGGTGGGTGCGGTGACCGCCTCGGTGCAGCAGGCGCCGTTCGAGCAGGTGGCCGGACCGGGCGCCGGGCGGGAGCTGAGCCGCGGCACGACCACGGTCGGTGGCCGGCCGGCGGTGCGGGTCGAGCGGATCTCCGTGGGCGAGGGGCTGTGGCCCGCGGGTGTGCCGACGACCGGCTACGTGGTCGACCTCGGGAGTGGAGCGCAGGGGCCGCGGACACTGGTGATCGACACGGTCGGCCTGCCGCAGTTCGACTACGCGCGCAACGTCCCCGTGCTGGACCGCATGGTGGAGACGCTCACGTTCCCCGACCCCTGACCCGTGCCGATCCCCGCGGCCGCCGGCAGGGCATGCTGGGAACGTGTCACGACCGCTGCCGGCCGAGCCGGACCTGCCCGAGGACGTCGACGCCGAGGACGGACCGCCCGGCGGGAGCACCGACGGCGCCACCATCACGCCCTACCGCGACGGACCGCTGATCGTCCGCGGGGACTTCCGGCTGCTGGACCAGGACGGCAACGAGATCGACCCCGGCCGGGAGACGATCGCCCTGTGCCGGTGCGGCAAGTCCGGCATCAAGCCGTTCTGCGACGGGTCGCACAAGCGGTCCGGCTTCTCGGCACCCAGCGCACCGAGCCGGCCGCGCCCGGCCGCGCAGCTCCGCCGGGAG
Source organism: Blastococcus saxobsidens (assembly GCF_002938435.1). Classification (GTDB taxonomy): domain Bacteria; phylum Actinomycetota; class Actinomycetes; order Mycobacteriales; family Geodermatophilaceae; genus Blastococcus; species Blastococcus saxobsidens. The sequence goes on along the minus strand of NZ_POQT01000005.1, from coordinate 116,540 downwards.
GCCTGACCCGCCAGTAGCTCCCCCGCCAGCGGGCGAGCCATGGGCGGGGCGGCTTCGACCGGACACCCGGTCGGGGGACACGGCGGTCGGACGCGGGACTTGTGACCTGCGTCCCCCATGATGCGGGCACCCCCCGCCGCCGGCGGTGTCCGATCGGAGGTCCGATGAGTTCCGCGCTCGTCACCGTCGCCCTGCCCGTGGCGCTCGCCGTCGTCATGTTCGGGCTCGGCCTGTCCCTGACCGCGCGGGACTTCGCCGAGGTCGGTCGCCGGCCGAAGGTCGTGCTCCTGGCGCTGGGGCTCCAGCTGCTCGTCCTGCCGGTGCTGTGCTTCGGCCTGGTGCTGGCCTTCGACCTCCCACCGCTGCTCGCCGTCGGCATGCTGCTGCTGGCCGCCTCGCCGGGCGGGACCACCGCGAACCTGTTCAGCCACCTCTTCCGGGGCGACGTCGCGCTCAACATCAGCCTCACCGCGATCAACTCGGTGGTCGCCGTGGTCACCCTGCCCGTGGTCACGAACCTCGCCATCGGCTTCTTCGACCCGGTCGACGCCGGTGCGCTCGGCCTGCAGTTCGGCAAGACGCTGCAGGTCTTCTCCATCGTCCTGGTGCCGGTGCTGCTGGGCATGTTCGTGCGCAACCGGGCCCCGGGCTTCGCCGACCGCATGGACGAGCCGGTCCGGATCATGTCGGCGGTGGTGCTCGCACTGGTGATCGTCGGGACGATCGTGGCCGAGCAGGACCGGGTGGGGGAGTACCTCCGCCAGGTGGGGCTGCCGGCGGTGCTCTTCTGCCTGCTCGGCCTCGGCCTCGGCTTCGCCGTGCCGCGCCTGCTGGGGGTGGCGCGCGGCCAGGCGATCGCCTGCGCGTTCGAGATCGGCGTGCACAACAGCACGCTGGCCATCACCGTGGCGCTGAGCGTCCTGGGCAACGTCGAGCTCGCCGTGCCCGCGGCCGTCTACGGGGTGCTCATGTTCCCGCTGGCCGCGGCCTTCGGCTGGGTCATCAGCCGGGGGGCCGGGGCTCCCGCCGATCAGGCGGCCAGCGCGCGCTCCCGGTAGAGGGCGGAGTGGCCCGCCTCCCAGGCCGTGAGCAGGTGGGAGGCGGCCAGGCCGTCCATGGCCAGCGAGCAGGCGGCGCCGAAGAGGACGTCGGCGGCGAGCTCGGGCTCCTCGGCGACGAGCGAGCCGCACATGTCCACCGAGGCGATCTGCTCGTGCACGGCGTCGGCCTCGACGTGCTCGTCGTAGAAGACCGTCGTCCGCTCACCGTGGCCGAGCCGGCGCAGGCCGGCCGAGTAGCGGCGGCTCGGCTCCGAGGAGGTCATCTCCACCGCGGTCAGGTGGCCCAGGGCGGCCCCGCGCCAGCGGCGGTGCAGGCCGAACAGCGACATGGTGTTCACCGAGGCGAACGCGGCGGCCGGCGCCTCGTCCCAGAGCGCCCCGTAGCCGGCGTCCAGCCCGAGGTCGCGCAGCAGCCCGGCGAACAGCTCGCTGTGCATGCGTGCCGCGGAGCCGCCGCCGTACTCGTCGGCCTGGATCTCCACCATCGCCGCCTTCGCCCGGCCGGAGAGCCGGGGGATGGCGAAGGTGTGCGGGTCGGCCTCCTTGAGGTGGTACACCGACCGCAGCGTCAGGTACTCGCGCCACTGCTCCGCCGTGCCCTGCTTGGCCATGTAGGACGACAGCGACGGGCTGTCGTCGGCGTCGATCAGCGCGGTGATCTGCCGGTCGATCGACTCGTCCGTGGGCGTCATCGGGCCGGCCACCCGGTGCAGGGCCGCCAGGTGCGCGCGTTCGAGGCCGGCCCGCAGCTGCAGGAGGCCGGGCTCCCACTCCCAGTCGTCGGAGACCCCGTCGAAGCCGCGGTAGTGGAGCTCGTAGCAGCTGGCCAGGGCCAGTTGCAGGTCGTCGTCGGCGAGCGCGTCGTCGACCCCCGCGACGACCTGCTCGGCGATCTCCGCCGTCCTCGCGGACACCGTGGGGCGGGTGGCGAGGTCGTGGGTGAGGGCGGCGGTCAGCGGACCCCTGGGCTCGGGCAGGCGCATGGTCCTCTGCTTGCCCACCGGTTCCCGGAACGATGCACCGCACCGATGTGATGTCCCCCGGTGGGATTCCGCCGACCGCTTGGCATGATCGTGCCGCTCCGCGTGCTGCCGCCGGTGACCGGTCGCGGCGCGGCGCGGCGTTGCGCTGACGGGGATCGGGGAGGCTTCGTGCCGTTCGAGGTGGGGGACGTCGTCGTCCGGCGGCTGGACGACGAGCACTGGGCGGTCGTCGAGCCGCTGGCCTACCGGGGGAAATGGGACCGCTTCGTCGTGCCGGCCGGGTTCGTGACCGACTTCGCCACGGTTCCCCGGGTCGTGGTGTGGCTGGTGCCCAGGTTCGGCCGCTACACGGCTGCGGCGATCCTGCACGACTGGTTGGTCACCGAGGGCATCGCCGGGGGCGTCGTGACGGCCCGGCAGGCCGACGGGATCTTCCGGCGGGTGATGCGGGAGAGCGGGGTGCCGGTGGTCCGGCGCTGGCTGATGTGGTGCGGCGTCCGCTGGGGGGCCTTCGGTGACCCGGTCCGCGGGAAGGGCTGGTGGATCAGCGCCCCGGGCGTGCTGGCCATCTCGCTCCTGGCGGCACCGGTCGTCGTGCCGCCGGCGGTGCTCATCGCCGCCGCGCTGCTGGTCTACGGGGTCGTCGAACGGGCCGTCGGGGTGCTCACCGGATCCCCGACGCAGGACGCCGGTTCCTTCCGCACCTGAGCGGTACGCCGTCGCGGCGGGAGTCGTGTCCAGGGCGGCGCTCGGTACCGCGGTCGAGGAACCGACCCAGCGCCTCGATGACGAGCTCCGCCGCAGGTCGCGGGTGATCACGACCAACGAGGAGCCCCTGGCGCCGTTCCACTCGGCCGGATGACGAGGGGGGTGGACCGCGTGCTGGACGGCGTCGAGGACGACCGGCCTTGCGCTCCCGGTGTCCAGCAGGGCCTTCAATCGCAGCACCCGGTCGCCGTGGGCGGGCAGGAGAGCCGACACCCGGTCGGCAAAGGCTTGCGGTCCACGGGGCCGGTCAGTGCCACCGAGACGGACGCCACGCCGGCCAGGTGGCGCCCCGCCGGCAACGGGGGCACCGGGGCAGCGGCGAGAGCTTCGTGGCTCTCGGAGGCCTGAGCCAGGTCGACACCCTCGGGGTGCAGCACCGATGCGGCGGGGTTGAGCCGAGCCGGCCGCCGCCGCAGCTCCTCGGCGACGGGCTCGGAACGAGGTGCAGTTCGCTCGTCGTCTCCCTCAGTGGGGGGAGATGGCGCCCCCCCGGCGTAGCCCACATGGCGTTCCGGTCGATGTAGAGGCTGAGAGGTCCTGGAGTTCGGGATCTCCACCGACAAGGGCGACCCATCGGAGATGGCGGGGAGCCGGGTCCCGGGCGCTCGCTCGTGAACCCGCCACGGTGGCCCGGCGCACCCCAGGGTCCCGGGCCCGGTGATCGGGGGCCCGACGCGGAGAGCGTGACGAGTGCGCATCGAATCCGTTCACGAACCAGGAAACGCAGGAGGTAGGAACATGACGGCAAGCATCGGCGGCCTCATCTCCGGGCTCGACACGAATTCGCTGATCACTCAACTGCTCAGGGCGGAGGCCGTCCCGCAGGCGGCGCTGAAGACCCGGCTGTCGATCGCCAAGGCCACGGCCGAGGCGTACCGGTCGGTCAACACCCGCTTCGACGCCGTGCGCACGGCGGCGGAGGCCATGCTGAAGCCGGAGGCCTGGAGCGCGGTCAAGGCCACCAGCAGCGCGTCCAGCGTCGCCGCGTCCGCTACCGCGGGTGCGCCCACCGGCTCGTTGACCTTCGACGTGAAGAACACCGCGGCCGCCCACTCGGTGGTGAGCGGCATCAACTGGACGGCGACCACCGACCCGTACGGGATGACCTCGCCGATCGAGGTCCGGGCCGCCGACGGCAGCGTGAAGGGCACGATCACCGTCGGCGGGAGCGGCACCCTTGCCGACGCTGTGCAGGCCATCAACGACAGCGAGTTCGGGCTCAGCGCCACCGCGGTCAAGGTCGCCGACGGGCAGTACCGGCTGCAGGTGACCTCGGAGACCTCCGGCGCGGCGACCTCGTTCGACCTCGGCACCGCCGGCACCTTCGCCGTCGCCACGCAGGGGGTCGACGCCACGCTCACCGTGGGCAGCGGCACCGGCGCCTACGACGTGACCTCCTCGACCAACACCTTCGCCGACCTCATGAGCGGCGTGACGATCACCGTCAGCAAGCCCGAGACCGCCGTCACCGTGGAGGTCGCCGCCGACCCCGGGGCCGTCGTGAGCAAGATGCAGGCGCTGGTGGACGCCGCCAACCAGGCGTTGAGCGGGATCAAGACCAACACCGACCCCGACGGCGGGGCCGCCGCGACCCTCAAGGGCGACAGCGCGCTGCGCGCGCTGGCCGGCCGGGTGCTCGAAGCGGTGTCCTTCGCCGTCGGCGCCGACGGTTCGCCGGCGACGATCGGGCTCCAGCTCACCAAGGACGGCACGATCGCCTTCGACGCGGCGAAGTTCAGCGCCGCGCTGGCCGACGATCCGGCACTGGCACAGCGGCTCGGCGCCGGTGGGCCCGCCGGCCCCGGTCCGGACGGTGTCAGCGGCAACGCCGACGACGTCGTCCCGGGTGTGGCCCAGCGGCTGCTCGACGCCGCCAAGGCCGCGTCCGACACGACCATCGGCACGCTCACCCTGCTGGCCGAGGGGCGTGACGACCTGGCCGGTGACCTCCAGGACAAGATCGAGGCCTGGGACGTCCGGCTGATCGCCCGCAGGACGGCGCTCACCCGCCAGTTCACCGCCATGGAGACGGCGCTCAGCGGCCTGCAGAGCCAGTCCTCGTGGTTGGCCGGTCAGTTGAACTCGCTGCCGTCGTGGTCGTGACCGCCGTCTGCAGCGCACCAGGGATCCAGCCGGTCCGGCCGCCCAGCAGTTCCTGCCAGCGCCGCCGGGAGCAGGTCACCGCCACGGTCGCCGGATAGGTCGGCACCGACGGGTCGGGCCGGTCGGTGCCGACCTGGCGATCGTGCGGGCCGCCCGTCCGAGGTTCCCGAGGCTGCCCGAGGGCTTCCGGTTCCACGACCCGTACCCCTGTCCGGCCTCTCTGCCGATGGCGAACGGCCCCGACGTGAAGGTCGCCCAGCACCGCCACCGGCAGGGAGCGCGGAGACGACGCCGGTGCACCAGGGTCCGCACGAGCCGCCATTGCTGCACCCACGGCGGCTCGTGCGTGCTCGTCGCTGTCGGGCCACAGGTGCCCGCAGGTGTCCACGGTGAGGGCGCGGCGCGCGGTGGGCTGCCCTGACCCAGGCTGCGGAACGGGATCGGGCTCCCTCGTGGGCACGCCCGCGGTATCGGCGACGAGCGTTGCCCCACCCGATCAGCCTGCCGGCTGCCTCGGTCGCGGTCGAAGGGCGGTTCGCGTCCCTCCGGGATCGGGCTGCGGCCGGCCCTTCCCACGACCAGCGGCGACCGGACCGGGCGGGGCGCGGGCAGCGCTGTGGGGAGCAGCAGCGCCCCGTCGACCGAGTGGTCCGAGCGCCGGGTCCGGTCTAGCCACGCGTGCAGCATGGCGGTGCCCGGGCATCTGACCAGGGCGGCATGCAGCGAGCACCGACCCTCAGGCACCGACGAAACGCTTGCTACCGAACTCGGGCCCACCGCGCTGACCGGCCTCCGCCGTCCACCCTGGCCGAACGAGCCACCTCGTACGGCTGCACCGCGATCGTCGCCGCTCCTGCTCATGGCCGGCGGCGAGGTGCAGGACAGGCCTACGTGCGCGTCACCTCGGACTGTCGAGACCCGAAGTCTCCCCGGAGGGCTGAGCAGCACCCGCTCAGGGCGCCCCGAGTACGCCGGCCAACGCGACTGAGGCATTCCTCGTGTCCAGCCACTGCTGGAAGCCGTCGGGCGGTAGCGGGCGGCTGACGTGGTAGCCCTGCACGAGGTCGCAGCCCCAGTCCGCCAGCAGCGCGAGGGCGACGGCGTCCTCGACACCCTCGGCGACCACTCGCAGGCCCAGGGCGTGGCCCAGACCGAGAGCGGCGCGCACGATGGCGGCGTCGCCCTGGTCGTCGGCGAGGCCGAGGACGAAGGTCCTGTCGATCTTCATCTCGTGGATGGGCAGCTGCTTGAGGTAGGCCAGGGAGGACTGCCCGGTCCCGAAGTCGTCGACCGACAGCCGTACCCCCAGGGCACGCAGGTCCTGCAGCACAGCCACCGACCGCCCGAGGTCGGCCATGACGGCGGTCTCGGTGATCTCCAGCGTGAGTGCGGCCGCAGGCAGCCCTGCTCGACGCAGCGCCTTGCCCACTCGCGTCGGAAGCTCGGTGTCGCTCAGGCTGCGGGCCGAGAGGTTGACCGCGACCCCGAGGTGGTGGCCCTGCCGGCGCCACTCGGCGCAGGTCGCCAGTGCGGTGTCGAGGACCAGCGTGGTGAGCGGGCGGATGAGGCCGGTCTGCTCGGCGAGCGGGATGAACTCGTCCGGGCTCACGCGGCCGTGCTCGGGGTGCTCCCAGCGCACCAGCGCCTCCGCGCCGTGCACCTGGCCGGTCGCTGGGTCGGTCTTGGGCTGATAGTGCACGGACAGGTCCCCCGCGGTGATGGCGTCACGCAGGTGCCCGATCATCCGCACCCGGTGGGCGGCGCGGTCCGCAGTGCTGTCGTACACCTCGACGTCATGACGCCGGAGCTTGGCCGTGTAGAGCGCGGTGTCGGCGTGCTGCAGCAGTTCAGCCGGCTCGTCGCCGTGCTCGGGTGCCACGGCCAGGCCCGCGGTGACCCGGACGTCGACGGTCAGGCCCTCTACCGGGAACGGGACGGACAAGGCCGAGACCAGCGCAGCCACCCGGGTGCGGGCGTCCTCGGCGTCGGCGACGGCGGGCACCAGGGCGGCGAACTCGTCATTACCGAGCCGGGCCACCGAGGCCGTGCCCAGTCGCTCGCCGAGCCGGCGGCCCACCTCGACCAGCAGCAGGTCACCGGTCCCGTGGCCGAAGGCGTCGTTGACGTCCTTGAAGCCGTCGAGGTCGAGCATCACCACCGCCGTCCGGGGTTCGTCGGCCAGCCGGGTGCGGAGCAGGCGCAGGAAGTGCCGGCGGTTGGGCAGCCCGGTGAGGGGGTCGTGCAGCGAGCGGTGCTCCTGGACCGCGGCCTCGACGGCGAGCTGGTCGACCAGGTGCGCCTTGTGCAGCGACACGCTCGCGTGGTTGGCCAGCGAGGCGAACAGGCGCAGGTCGGCGTCGCCGAAGGTGTCGAGGTGCTGCGGCCGGCCGGTCACCAGCAGCACACCCATGACCGTGTCATCCACCCGCAGCGGGGCGGCCATGCCGTCCTTGGGCCGCCCGGGGGCGGCCTCGTCGCCGCGGGGGAGCAGCACCGGCTCGCCGTCCCGGGTAGGCGCCCACCAGGACGGCGCCTCGTCGAACGGCAAGGGGACGACGCTGCTGCCGGTCAGGCGCAGGTGTGTTCCGGCCTCGGTGGCCGTGGGCAGCAGGATCAGCTCGGCGGCGTCGGCGGCCAGCTCGTCGCGAGCCTCGGTGAGGACGGCCTCGGCGACCCGGTCGGTGCGGACGGCGCCGCCGATGCGGTCGGTGAAGCGGTAGAGGGACTCCAAGCGGGTGTGGCCGCGGCTGAGGACCGAGTAGCCGCGGTAGGCCACGGCGAGCGTGGCGACGATGACCACCATCAAAGCGAGAGCATCCGGGCGGGTGACCAGGAGGACCACGACCAGCAGCCCCACGCTGCTGTTGGCCAACGCGGCGACGAGTGCCGTCATGATGGTGCGGGCGATCTCCCGGCCGTCGAACCGGCCCGAGGTGATGAAGATGACCGCGGCGAGAGCAACGGAGCTGACCGCGTGGGCCACGACGATCGTGGCCAGTGCGGCGGCGAGGCCTCGGCCGCCCGTGGCGTCGCCCTCGGCCAGGACCGCGTGGTACACCGTCTGGGCCACCGCGGCCTCGAGTGCGAAGAGCGCGAGGTTGAAGGGCAGGGCGAGGCCGAAGCGGCGGTGCCACGCCAGGCCCATGGCCGAGCCGAGCACGCTGGCTGCGACGTAGTCGGCGGGGGCGCAGAAGGCGAGGCCGAGGACGAGGGGGATCTCGGCGAAAGAGATCGCGATGGACTCTCGACGGACCGGCAGGTGCACCCGGAACAGCTCGGTGGCGGTGAACAGCGGGGCCAGCGCCCACCAGGGCAGCTCGTGGCTGGGGACGGCGGCGTCGAGACCGCGGAGTGGCCCGCTGACCAGGGCGAACGCGCCGGCCGCCATGAGGACGGCGAGCAGGACGACCACGGCGTCGCGCCGACGGTCGGATCCAGCCATGGTCGTCTCCTGTCGCCGCCCGGGGAAGGTGGCTGTCGCGTCGGACATCGGCACGCCGTCGCGGGGCCTTGAGCCGGTTCCCCGATCGATCACCCCGTAGGGGCAGAGGACAGCAGGGGCAGGAGGTCCGCGACCCCCTGCCCCTGCTGTCCCGCCGGACGGACTACCAGTTGTCCGCGTTCCGCCAGCTCATCCGCTGCCAGTCGTCGGCCCGCCAGCTCATGCGCGCCCAGTGGTCACCCCGCCAGCTCATCCGCTGCCAGTCGTCGGCCCGCCAGCTCATCCGGGACCACGGGCGATCGGTCCAGGCGATGCCGGTCCAGGACGGCTCGGTCCAGACGACGGCCGGCCAGACTCCGTCGACCCAGGCGCTGCCGGTCCACGCCGTGCCGCGCCAGGTGCCGCCCGACCACGCGGTGCGGGCCGAGGACGCGGCCGCCCAGGCGGTGGCGTCCCACGCGACACCGAACACGTCCTGCTCGCCCCGCAGCGCCGTCCCGGTGGCCGGGTCGGTCAGGTACGCCCCGCCGCGGGCGGCGTCGAGCGTCCCGGTGCCGCTCGAGCGGGTGAACGACTGCGCGTACTTGGGGACCGAGCCCTTCTCCAGCAGCTCCACAGCCCCCTTGACGTCGAGGTCGCCGGCGCCCTGCACGGGACTGGTGTCCAGCATCAGCTTGTCCGCGCTGTCCTTGAGCAGGCCCTTGACCTGGTCCGGGGTCAGCTTGGGATTGCGCTGCAGCAGCAGCGCAGCGGCACCGGAGACCACGGCGGCCGACTGCGACGTGCCGGAGCCGCGGAACAGCCGTCCGGTGTCGTCGCCGTAGACCAGGCCCTCAGGGTGGCCGACGTCGGCGTAGGAGCTGGGGACACGCAGGCTGACCACCGACTTGCCCGGTGCCAGCAGGTCGGGCCGACGGGCGGTGGTCCCGGAGTTGGTCCACGCGCCGACGAGGTCGTCCTCCGGCGCAGGAGTGCCGTGGTTGTTGCTGGACCCGACGGCGATGACGTACGGGTCGATCGCCGGCATGGTCAGCGGCCGAGCGCCGGAAGCCCCGTCGTTGCCCGCCGCGACGACCACCACGATGCCGGCCCGCCAGGCGCTCTCCACCGCGTGCGCGAGCGGATCGAGCTGGTAGGACTGCGTCGAGTCGGTGCCGTAGGACAGGTTCAGCACCCGGATGTTGTGGCTGGCCTTGTTCGTGACCACCCAGTCGATGCCGGCGATGACCTGGGAGACGTCGACGCTGCCGTCGGCGGCGCCGACCTTGACGTTGACGATCGTCGCATCGGGGGCCATCCCGACGAACCACTTCTCGTCCTTCTCGTTCCCGCGTGGCGCGGCGGAGTCGCGACCGGCGATCAGTCCGGCCAGGTGCGTGCCGTGGCCGTAGCCGTCGCCGTGCCGGAGGTTGTCCGCCTGGGAGTCCAGGGACAGGTCCGGGCCGTCGACGACCTTGCCGGCGGCGTCGAGGCCCGGCACCCGGGTGACACCGGTGTCGATGAGCGCGACGCCGACGCCGACGCCGGTCAGCTTGCGGTCGCCGTTGCCGGGGTCCGACTTGCCCCAGACGTCCTGGGCGCCGGTGTCCTTGGTGACGGTGAACGCCGACCCCTGGTCCACGCTGGCCAGCCAGGATCCGGTCTTCAGGGTGGCCTCCCGGCCCTCCCCGGTGGTGTCGTCGCCCCACACCTGGTCGAGCGTGACCAGGGGGCCGTCCGGCGTCACCGCGCGAACCCCGTCCACCCGACTGAGCAGCGGGAGGCCGCCGGCCGGGACACGGGCCTGCAGCCCGTCCAGGATGTCCAGCCGGAGGTCGACCACCCCGCCCAGCCGCTGCACCTCGGCCGCGGCAGCGGCGGCGCCGCCCTCCACGATCACGGGAACCAGGGGGCCGGTGGGCGCCTCGGCAGCCGCTGCGGAGGGAGTCACCCCCATGCCGGCCAGCGTGGCCGAGGCGATCGCCACGGCCGCGGCACGTGTGGCGGGGCGTCGCCGTGCCTTCTTGCCTACTTGTCTCGCGATCATGCGAGTCGTCCCCCTCGTTTGGTGTCTGTCGGGAGGACAGTGCGTCAGCAAGACGTGATTGACCAGCTACTCCGCGTGAGATCACCCCGATGGGTGGTGCACCCGCAGGTGCAGCGCATGGGCACCGCACGATCACCGCAAGGCGGTCGGTTCGGCGCTGCCGGTGGGACGCGCTCCCGGGTCGCGCACCAGCCCGCTCGGGCGGCCTTCAGGATGGCTGCGGCGTCGGCTCGAGATCCGACCGCGGGCACCTGCCGGCTACCGGCCAGGCGAAGTGCCCACCGAGCGTCCGGCGCGGGCAGGGCACGCGCTGCCGGGTGCACGACAAGGACGCCGCGGGTGAGGAGGACGCCCGAGCGTTCCACTACGTGCAGGACGAGCGCTCCACGACGTGGAGGAGTCGAAGGCGCGCCGGTGGCTCGACGAGCTCGTGACGAGCCAGGTGGGACAGCGACGAGTCCGCACGAGCCGCCGGCGGTGCAGTTCTGGCGGCTCGTGCGGACCCGGTGCTGACCACGACGCGACCTACGAGGGGCCCCGCAGGTCGGCGAGGAGAGGGCGCCTCAGATGTCGTAGTACATCGCGAACTCGTGCGGGTGCGGGCGCAGGCGGATCGGGTCGATCTCGTTGGCCCGCTTGTAGTCGATCCACGTCTCGATCAGGTCGGGCGTGAAGACCCCGCCGTCGATGAGGTACTCGTGGTCGGTCTCGAGGTTGTCCAGCGCGGCGTCCAGCGACGCGGGCACCTTCTCGATGCCCAGGGCCTCCTCGGGCGGCAACTCGTAGAGGTCCTTGTCGACCGGTGCCGGCGGCTCGATCTTGTTCTTCACGCCGTCGAGGCCGGCCATCAGCATCGCCGAGAAGGCGAGGTAGGGGTTGGCCGACGGGTCGGGCACGCGGAACTCGATGCGCTTGGCCTTCGGGCTGTCACCGGAGATCGGGATCCGGAGGCAGGCCGAGCGGTTGCGGGCCGAGTAGACGAGGTTGATCGGGGCCTCGTAACCGGGCACCAGGCGGTGGTAGCTGTTGACCGTCGGGTTGGTGAAGGCCAGCAGCGACGGAGCGTGGGCCAGCAGGCCGCCGATGTAGTGGCGGGCCATGTCGGACAGGCCGGCGTAACCGGTCTCGGCGTGGAAGAGCGGCTGCCCGTCCTTCCAGAGGCTCTGGTGGCAGTGCATGCCGGAGCCGTTGTCGCCGAAGAGCGGCTTGGGCATGAAGGTGGCGGTCTTGCCGGCGGCCCAGGCGGTGTTCTTGATGACGTACTTGAACAGCATCAGGCTGTCGGCCGAGCGCAGCAGCGTGTCGAACTTGTAGTTGATCTCTGCCTGACCGCCGGTGCCCACCTCGTGGTGCCCGCGCTCGAGCTCGAGGCCCGACTTGATCAGGTTGAGCATCATGTCGGCGCGCAGGTCGCTCTGCTGGTCGTAGGGCTCGACCGGGAAGTAGCCGCCCTTGGGGCGGGCCTTGTAGCCGCGATTCGGGCTGCCGTCGAGCTCCGTCCGGGCCCCGGAGCGCCAGGAGCCCTCCTCCGAGTCGATGTGGTAGTAGCCCTCGTTGATGCCGGTGTCGTACCGGACCGAGTCGAACACGTAGAACTCGGCCTCGGGGCCGAAGTAGGCGGTGTCGGCGATGCCGCTGGAGGCGAGGTACGCCTCGGCCTTCTTCGCCACGTTCCGCGGGTCGCGGCTGTAGGCCTCGCGCGTGATCGGGTCGTGGATGAAGAAGTTGACGTTCAGCGTCTTGTGCTTGCGGAACGGGTCCACGAACGCGCTGTTGGCATCGGGCAGCAGCAGCATGTCCGACTCGTTGATCGCCTGGAAGCCGCGGATCGACGACCCGTCGAAGCCCAGACCGTCGGAGAAGGTGTCCTCGCCGAAGGTCGACGCCGGGATGGTGAAGTGCTGCATGACGCCGGGCAGGTCGCAGAAGCGGACGTCGACGAATTCGACGTCGTTGTCGCGGATGTAGGCGGCGACCTCGTCGGGACTGGTGAACATCGATCCTCCGGGATTGTGGACGGCCGAACGAAACCTACGAGCGGGGAGTTGCCCCGCCGTGTCCCGAGTGTTTCGGGGCGGTAACAACGCTCGCGGCGTGTCGCGGCGGGGCAGTTCTGCGCGCGGGCCGGAAGCCGGTCGGCGGGGTCCTACTCTGGCGGCATGGTCAGGAGCGTCGATCAACCTTCTCAGGCCCCCGTCCGTGGCGCCTCTCTGGGGTTGCCGGCCGAGGGCCCCGGATCCCTGGCATCCTTCAGCGACCGGGCGGCGGGATACGCCGTCGACGCCGTCGCCTCGGCCCTGATCGCGTGGGCCTTCACCGCCCCGTACGGCCCCGGCAACTGGAGCCTGGTCGTCTTCGGCGCCCTCACGGTCGGCACGCTCGTGGTGTTCGGCCAGACGCCGGGCCACCGGCTGCTCGGCCTGCGCCTGGCCCACCCGACGCCGCAGTCGCGGCTGGCGCCGTGGCGCGCGCTGGTCCGCACCGCGCTGCTCATGCTGCTGGTCCCGGCGCTGATCACCGACGGCGACGGCCGCGGTCTGCACGACCGGGTGACGAGGACCGCCGTCGTCAACGCCTGACCATGGGTCCGTCCCGATGATGATCAGCTGACCTGGTCATCGGGGGTCCTCCCTCACGGTCCACGGTGAGGGAGGCCGGTCCATGATCAGGTCACCTGATCACCGAAGCGGCTGCCGAGACGACGGGAACCCCGCACCGGTGGGTGCGGGGTCCTCGAGCAGCGAGGTGTCAGCCGCGGCGGCGGACCTGCCGCTGGCTGATCGACATCGCCCGCCCACCGGGCAGCGGCCCACCGGGCACGGGCATGCGGGCGCCCCCGAGTGCGCTCATCCGCCGGCCCAGCGCGTTGACCTCGGCGGCGGACAGGTTGCGCGGGAGCTTCATGACGTGGGTGCTCAGCTTCTTCAGCGGCACCTGGCCCTCGTCGTCGCCGACGATGATGTCGTAGATCGGGGTGTCCCCGACGACGCGGGCGATCTTCTTCTTCTCCTGCGCGATGAGACCGCGGACCCGGCCGGGGGAGCCCTCGCCGACCAGGATGATCCCGGGGCGGCCCAGGACCCGGTGGACGGCGTCCATCTGCGGGGTGCCGGCGATGCCGGAGCTGACCCGCCAGTCACCGCGCATGCCTTCGAGCACCCACGCCGCGGCACCGGGCTGACCCTCCACCTGCCGGTAGGCCGACCCCTGCGCGCGCCGGCCGAACACGATCATCGCGGCCAGACCGCCGAGGATCAGCGCCAGCGGCAGGAAGATGAACGGTGAGTCCAGCAGGATGCCGATCAGCTCGACGACGGCGAACGCCACGACGAAGGCGATGAGCATCACCCACGGCAGCTTCGGGTCGTTCCGCCGCGTGAGGGTGTAGGCCTGCTTGATCATGCGGCCGTTGTTGCCGAGCTTCTTGAGGCGACCCACCTTCGGCTGGCCGTCCTTGCCGAGCTTGGGAGCCTTCGTCGCCCCCGACGCGGTGGCGCCCTTCGCCGAGGATGCGGCCTTACCGCTCCCGCTGGGGGTCGCCGGGTCCGAGGACTTGCTGCGTGCCATGTCCCCAGGATAGGGCCGCGACCTCCCGGGGCTACGTGCGCCGAGCTGGGCGGCCCGGCGGTTCAGCCCCGAGGGGTGAGCCCGCGGGCCTCGATCGCCTGCTGGTACAGGCGGCCGGCCCGGTAGGAGCTCCGCACCAGGGGCCCGGCCAGCACCCCCGGGAACCCGATCTTCTCGGCCTCGGCCTGGAAGCCGACGAACTCGTCGGGCTTGACCCAGCGGACCACGGGGTGGTGGCGGGGGGAGGGGCGCAGGTACTGGGTGATCGTGAGCAGGTCGCAGCCGGCGTCGTGCAGCGCCTGCATCGTCTCCACGACCTCGTGCGATTCCTCGCCCATGCCCAGGATCAGGTTCGACTTGGTGACCAGGCCGGCCTCGCGGGCGGCGGTTATCACGGCGAGCGAGCGCTCGAAGCGGAAGCCGGGACGGATCCGCTTGAAGATGCGCGGCACGGTCTCGACGTTGTGCGCCAGCACCTCCGGCCGCGAGGAGAAGACCTCGGCCAGCTGGCCGGGGTCGGCGTTGAAGTCGGGGATGAGCAGCTCGACGCCGCAGCCGGGCAGTGCGGCGTGGATCTGGCGCACCGTCTCGGCGTACAGCCAGGCGCCGCCGTCGGGGAGGTCGTCACGGGCGACGCCGGTGACGGTGGCGTACTTCAGGCCCATGGTGGCGACGCTCTCGGCCACGCGACGGGGCTCGTCGGCGTCGAAGTCGGCGGGCTTGCCGGTGTCGATCTGGCAGAAGTCGCAGCGCCGGGTGCACTGGTCACCACCGATGAGGAAGGTGGCCTCCCGGTCCTCCCAGCACTCGTAGATGTTGGGGCAGCCGGCCTCTTCGCAGACCGTGTGCAGCCCCTCGCGGCGCACCAGGGACTTCAGCTCGGTGTACTCCGGCCCGGTCTTCAGCCGTGTCTTGATCCACTCCGGCTTGCGCTCGATCGGCACCTGGCTGTTGCGGACCTCGAGGCGGAGGAGTTTCCGGCCGGCCGGCTCGATCGTCGATCCCGTCGAGGTCGGAACGGCCGGTTCACTCATGATCCCCACGGTACTCCCGGACGCACGACGCCCCCGTTGCGCGAGCAACGGGGGCGTCGGACGTGAGCCGGAACTCGCCTCAGACCTGGCGGTCGTCCGGGCCAGCGGTCGGGCCGGAGGTGGCGCTACCACCGGAGCTGAAGGGCTCCGGCGTGTTCTTGACGTCCTCGCTCGCGCTGTCCGCGCCGTCACCGTCGACGAACTGGGCGTCGCGGACGCCCATGTCGGACTCGGCAGGAGCCGAGTCGCCGGTGGTGTCCGCGGTGGAGACAGTCTTGCCGGAGCTGTCGGAACTGGGGGAACTGGGCACGGGGTCCTCTCGGTAGCTGGGCACCGGGCCGTCGCCGGCCGGAGCGGGGGTCCAGGCGTCGCTCTTCGAGCGGCGGAGCAGGACGAACACGGCAGTACCCGCGGCGAGGAGCACGAACACCCACGGCCAGCGGCGCGGCTCGGGCTCGACGCCCACCCGGCGCTTGACGGTCCTGGCCGTGGCCAGCGCCGCCTTCTCGAACTCCTTGTGCTTCTTGCCGGCCTTCTTGCGCGCCTTCTTGGCGGTCTTGCGAGCCCTGCGACCGGACTCGGCCGCGGCCGCGGCGGCCTCTGCCCGTCGGGCGTCGAGCTCGCTGCGGGCGCTGTCCACGCCGGCGGCGAGGGTGTCCCGGGCGCTCTCCAGTGCCGGCGTCACCGCGTCCCGCGCCGCCGTCACCCGGGGGGTGGCGTAGGCGAGGGCGGCGGCCTGGGCCGCGGTCAGCCGGGGGGCGAGGTCGTCGACCAGCGTCTTCTGGGCGGACTTCTGGGCCGCGGTCAGCCGGGGAGCGACGTCATCGCGCAGCGCCTTCTGAGCCGCTTCCACCCGGGGACCGAGATCCGCCGCGGCCTTGCTCGCCGCGGCCTGGGCGGCCACGACAGCACCGGCGACCTTCGGCGCCGCGGCGTCCCGGGCGGCCTCGATGCGGGGGGCGAGAGCGTCCCGGGCGGCTTCCACGCGCGGGGCGAGGGTGTCGCGCGCGCTGGCGACGGCCGGAGCCGCCACCGCCACGGCGGCCGCCACCCTGGGTGCCACCGCGCGCTGGGCCGCGTCGAGCGCGGGGCCCGCTGCCTCCCGGGTGGCCGCGACACGCGGCCCCAGCTCTTCGGCAGCGAGTCGACCGGCCTCGGTCGCTGCGATCCCGATGTGGGTGAATGCCTCCTGGAGCTCGGCGCCGATGACCTGACCACGCGTCTTCTTGCGGAACACGAGCTGCACCTCCGAGTTGATCGTCTCGCGATCATCCTGCCCGGTCCGGGCGGTGAGCACACCCCGAGACCGCGGGACGGCGCACCTGCACCCTGGCCGCCGGTCACGGTCCGACCGTGGAGTCGCCCATCTGCACCGAGCCGCAGATGGGCGCCACCTACGACGACCTGCTCGCCGTGGCGCGCCGCACGGAGGAGACGGGCCTCGACGCCTTCTTCCGTTCCGACCACCACCTGACCATGGGCGGGGACGGGCTGCCCGGTCCCACCGACGCCTGGATGACGCTGGCCGGGCCGGCCCGCGAGACCAGCCGGATCCGCCTGGGGACCCTGATGACGGCCGGCACGTTCCGGCTGCCCGGCCCGCTGGCGATCAGCGTCGCGCAGGTCGACCAGATGAACGGCGGCCGAGATCGCCCGCCGGGCCGCGGCGATCGGGCGGGAGGTCGACGAGCTCCGGCGGCACGGGGTGGCGCCTCAGCTCGCCTGACGGCGCCCGCACGCGCGGGCCGCCCGTCCCGCGGCGGTCAGCTGCCGGCGCGGTCCACGACGCAGCCGTGGGGGGCCGACAGCCAGGTGCGGAAGTCCCCGACCGGCATCGGGCGGGCGATGGCGAAGCCCTGTGCGACGTCGCAACCGAGGTCGGTGAGCGCCGTCGCGGTGTCCCCGTCCTCGACCCCTTCGGCGACCACGGAGATGCCGAGGTCGTGGGCGAGCGCCACCGTGTGGCGGATGATCGCGCCGGCCCGCCGGTCGGTGCCGAGGTCGTGGGTGAGGCTGCGGTCGAGCTTCAGCTCGTCGGCGGGCAGGTGCCGCAGGTAGGCCAGCGAGCTGTAGCCGGTCCCGTAGTCGTCGATGGACGTGCGGACGCCCAGCCGGCGCAGCTCGCCGAGCACCCGGCGGCCGCGCTCGGGGTCGTTCATGAGGGTGTCCTCGACCAGCTCGAGGGTGAGCGCGCGAGCGGGCAGGCCGTGGCGGACGAGCGCCTGCGCGACCTTCCCCGGGAGGTCGAGGTCGGTGACGTCGGCGGCCGACAGGTTCACCGACACGGGCACCTCCCGCTCGGGCCACCAGCCGGCCGCGGCGGTCAGGGCCAGGTCGAGGACGGCGTCGGCCAGCGGCCGCAGCAGACCGGCCTGCTCGGCGGCCGGCAGCAGTTCGGCGGGGGACAGCAGACCGCGGACCGGGTGCCGCCAGCGGACCAGGGCCTCGGCACCGACGACGGCTCCGTCCCGCAGGTCGACCTGGGGCTGCAGGTGCACCTCGATCTGGTCGTCCCGCTCGAGTGCGGTGCGCAGGTCCTCCATCGTCCGCAGCCGGTCCCCGGTGCCACCGCGCGGATCGGGCACGTAGACCTGGACGCCCGAGCGGCTGGACTTCGCCGCGTACATGGCGATGTCCGCGCAGCGCAGGAGCTCCTCCACCGTGGCCGCGGGCACGGGGGCACTGGCGACGCCGATGCTGACGCCGACGTGCAGCCGGATGCCCTCCACCGTGACCGGTCGCAGGATCAGCTCGCGGAGCCGCCCGGCGAGCGCCTCGGCCTCGTCGAGGGAGGCGTCCGGCAGCAGGACGGCGAACTCGTCGCCGCCGAGCCGGGCCAGCAGGTCGCCACCGCGCAGGGCCGGCAGCAAGCGGGGCCCGATCTGCCGCAGCAGGTGGTCGCCGGCGTGGTGGCCGAGGCTGTCGTTGACCTCCTTGAAGCCGTCGAGGTCCAGCAGCAGCAGCGCCGCCGGCCGGCCGGCCGAGGCGGTTGAGAGGGCGGAGGTTGCCTGCTCGAACAGCGACCGGCGGTTGGGCAGGCCGGTCAGCTCGTCGGTGCGGGCCTGTTCGCGGACCTCGTTGAACGCGCGGACCTCCCGGAAGGTGATCGCCACGCGGGCGAGGGCGGCCAGCACGCACCCGACGGCCAGCCAGGCGGCGGCCGGGTTGAAACGGGTGCCGGCGTCGAACCCGAGCACGACGAGGCTGGCCACGTTGCAGGCCAGCGGGACGGCGAGCACCCGCCAGCCGACCCGGGCGGTCGGGGCGGCCGTCTCCCGCCCGAGCCGCTCGCCGGTGTGGGCGGCGACGGCCATCAGGGTGACGGCGGTCAGCCAGGTGAGGTCGAGGGGCCCACCCTCGAGGTAGATGCCCTGCGTGGCCAGGTCGAGGAAGACGATGTCGCCGGCCAGGTTCGCCAGGATGGCACCAGCCAGCAGGAGCAGGGTGCGGTCCCGACGGACGCCCAGGATGGCACCGACGGCCACCAGCAGCGCCAGCAGGACGACGTCGACGATCGGGTAGGCCAGGCTGGTGACGACCGCCGCCAGGTCACCCTCGGTCAGCTCGAGCGCCGGGCCCAGCATGACGGCGACCGACACCGCGCCGGCCCCGAGGGCTCCGACGACCCCGTCCAGCCACATGCTCGCGTGGAATCGGGACACCCGGGTGCGGATCAGGGCCACCAGGGCGACGTAGAGGGGCAGGTAGTACCCGAGGTAGAAGAGGTCGGCGACCGACGGGAAGGGCTCCTCCTCCATCGGCGCGATCGCCAGCGAGTAGACGAGGTTCCCGACGATGCCCAGCACGATCGCGGTGGCGAGGGCCGCCCAGGCCAGGCGGTCCGGCCCGGGGCGTCGCGCGGCCAGGAGGCACACGACCGCCGCGCCGGCGTAGACGGCGTTGTAGAGACCGAGGTCGTAGAACGCCGCCCAGAGCTCGCCGGCGGGCCGCGGCCCGACACCGGTCGCGAACAGGGCGAGGGAGACGACGGTGGCGGTCAGCGCGAGTCGCGACGCGGTCAGCCGTTCCGATACCCCGGAGATCAGTAGCACACGATCTACCTCGGCACGGGGCCGGACGTGCAGGATGCGCGTGCCGGCCCGCCCACCCCTACGGGTGACCCGCGAGTGCTGCGCCGTGCGCGACGACGGCCCGGAGCCCGTGTCCGCGACGACGACGGTCAGGGTGCGGTCGAGGGGGAGTTCGCCGGCCGGCACGTGGCGGGCCGCCGCGGGGCCGGGACGGCCGGTGTGCGGGAGGGTGCGGCCGGGCGGTCGGCCAGCCAGCCGAGGAAGTCCACGACGGGCATCGGCCGGGCGATGGCCCAGCCCTGTGCGATGTCGCAGCCGAGGGCCGCGAGCGCGGCAGCGGTCTCCTCGTCCTCCACCCCCTCGGCCACCAGGCTCAGGCCGAGGTCGTGTGCGAGCCCCACGGTGTGCCGCACGATCGCCGTCGCCCTGTCATCGCGGCCCACGTCGTGGGTGAGGCTCCGGTCGAGCTTCAGCTCGTCGGCGGGCAGGTGCCGCAGGTAGGCCAGCGAGCTGTAGCCCGTCCCGTAGTCGTCGATCGAGGTCCGGATGCCCAGTCGCCGCAGTTCGCCCAGCACGGTGCGGCCGCGGTCCGGGTCGGCCATGAGGGTGTCCTCGACCAGCTCCAGGGTGAGCGCCTCCGGGGGGAGGCCGTGCTCCTGGAGGTGACGGATGACGGTGGCCGGCAGCTCCAGGTCCGTGACGCTGGCCGCGGAGAGGTTCACCGAGACCGGCACCGCCCGCTCCGGCCACCACTGGGCGGCGGCCTCGAGCGCGAGCCCGAGCACGACGCCGGTCAGGGGTCGCATCAGACCGGCCTGCTCGGCCGCCGGCAGGACGACGGCGGGGGAGAGCAGCCCGCGCTCCGGGTGCTGCCAGCGCACGAGCGCCTCCACGCCGACGACCGCGCGACCGTGGAGCGCCACTTGCGGCTGCAGGTGCACCAGCAGCTGGCCCTCGTCGAGCGCCGTCCGGAGGTCCTCCATGGTCCGGAGCCTGTCGCCGCCCCCGGCCCGGGCGTCGGGCACGTAGGACCGCACCCCGTCCCGGGAGTTCTTCGCCTCGTACATCGCGACGTCGGCGCACCGCAGCAGCTCGGTCACGGTCGCGGCCGGGACCGGACCGGTGGCGATGCCGACGCTGACCCCGACGTGCAGGCGGACGCCGTGGACGACGAACGGTTCCAGGACGAGGGCGCGCACGCGGTCGGCCCGGGCGATCGCGTCGTCCAGACCGGTGCCGGGCAGCAGGACGGCGAATTCGTCGCCGCCCAGGCGCGCGAGCAGGTCGTCGCCGCCGAGCTCGGGCCACAGCCGTGGTCCGATCATCCGCAGCAGGTCGTCACCGGCGGCATGCCCCAGGCTGTCGTTGACCTCCTTGAACCCGTCGAGGTCGAGCAGCAGCAGGGCCACGGGCCGGCCCGCGTCCGCGGCCTCGAGGGCCGCCCGGGTCCGCTCGAGCAGCGCCCGCCGGTTCGGCAGGTCGGTCAGCTCGTCGGTGCGTGCCTGCTCCCGGATGTCGTGCAGCCCACGCAGCTCCTGCACGGACATGGCCGTCCGCGCCAGCGTGGCGAGCAGGCAGGTGACGGCGGCCCAGCCGGCGACGCCCAGGCCGGCCGAACCCCACGTGGACACCAGCACGACGACGCTCATCACGCTCGCACCCAGGGGTAGGAACGCCACCCGCCAGCTCAGGCGCGCCACCGGGTCGGCGTCGGCGGGCACGATGCCCGGGGTCCGGCCGGCGACGTGGGCGGCCAGCGCGGTGAACGCCGCTCCGGCCAGCCAGGCGAGCTTCATCTGGCTGTCGACGGCCACCTCTCCGTCCACGACGCGGGACAGGAGGAGGGCGTCCGCACCGAGGGTGCAGAGCAGTCCGGCGATGATCAGGACCAGCGGCCAGTCCCGGCGGAAGCCCATCACGGCGCACACGGCGGAGACGGCGGCCAGGAGCAGGGTGTCGGCGACCGGGTAGAGCTGCACCACCGCGAGCCGGCCGTCGGCGGGACCCGACACCAGCGCGGGCAGCAGCGTGACGGCGAAGATGACCGCCCCGCACGCGCCGGTCAGCGCGTCGAACCACATGCTCATGTGCGGTGTGCCGACCCGGGACCGCACCACGCCGACCAGCGCCACCCCCAGCGCCGGGTAGACGGGTGCCCAGAGCGCGACGAGCAGCCAGGACGGCAGGTACGCGGCGGCAGGTGCGAGCGCGACCGCGTAGAGGGTGGTGCTCAGCGCCACGGCGGCGAGCGCGACCGCCAGCGCGTTCCACACCAGCCGGTCGTCCGTGCGGTGCACCGCGGTCCGCCGGCAGAGGGCCGCGCCGATCAGGTAGACGGCGTCGTAGGCCACGAGGTCGTAGATCATCGCGACGGCGTTGCCGGACGGACGCCAGACCTCGCCCAGCGCGTAGGCGGCCAGCGCGCCCAGGCAGGCGAGCAGCAGCCCGCCGGTCACGGGCACGCGGCCACCGCCGGCGGTCGCCTCGGATCGGTCCACGGTGCGGTGATCGGCGCGGAGAGGTCTCCTGTCGAGGTGAACGGGTCCGGCCTCGCCCCATGGGAGGAGACCCCCTTCCACTGCAGGGCCTGGGCGGTTCCGCCACGGCCGGTCGCGGCCGTGCGGGCAGGCGGTAGGCTGCCGATCGTGACCGGGCGGCTGCTGCTTCGCCGGCCGTGCTGAGGCGAGAACGTCCAGACAGCACGGCCGACCCCTCCTGCGTGAGGGGTTTTTTGATGTCCGCCGCCGGTACCGCGCCGCCAGTTGGAACCCGGGAGCACCAGCGATGAGCCAGACCGCCGACCAGCCGAACGTCGAGCAGGTGCCCGGTGACGTGCCGCCCCACCGGTACACCCCGGCACTGGCGCAGCAGATCGAGCTGAGCTGGCAGGACCGGTGGGAGGCCGAGGGCACCTTCCACACGCCCAACCCCACGGGCCGGCTGAGCGAAGGCTTCGACCGGGTCGCCGACCGGCCGAAGTTCTTCGCGATGGACATGTTCCCGTACCCCTCGGGCGCCGGTCTGCACGTCGGCCACCCGCTGGGCTACCTGGGCACCGACGTCACCAGCCGGTTCCGCCGCATGGACGGCGACAACGTGCTGCACCCCATGGGCTACGACGCCTTCGGCCTGCCCGCGGAGCAGTACGCCGTCCAGACCGGGCAGCACCCCCGGATCACCACCGAGGCCAACATCGCCGCCATCAGCGCGCAGCTGCGCCGGCTGGGTGTCGACCACGACCAGCGGCGCACCTTCGCCACGGTCGACCCGGGCTACTACAAGTGGACCCAGTGGATCTTCCTGCAGATCTTCGGCTCCTGGTTCGACGAGGACGCGAACAAGGCCCGGCCGATCGAGGAGCTGATCGCCGAGCTGGACGCCGGCACGCGCGAGCCCGCCGCCGGGACCAATCCCTCGGGCCGTCCGTGGGCGGAGTTGGACGAGCGCGAGAGGAGGACCGTCGTCGACGCGCACCGGCTGGCCTACCTGAACGAGGCGCCGGTCAACTGGTGTCCCGGCCTGGGCACGGTGCTCTCCAACGAGGAGGTCACCCCCGACGGGCGCTCCGAGCGCGGCAACTTCCCCGTGTTCCGGCGTCCGCTCAAGCAGTGGATGATGCGGATCACCGCCTACGCCGACCGGCTGCTGGGCGATCTGGACCGGCTGGACTGGTCGGACTCGCTGAAGCTGATGCAGCGCAACTGGATCGGCCGCTCCACGGGTGCGCGCATCCGGTTCGGGGTGAATGGGGACGAAACCACGGGATCAGGCAGCGGGGAGACCATCGAGGTCTTCACCACCCGTCCGGACACGCTGTTCGGGGCCACGTACGTGGTGCTGGCCCCGGAGCACCCGCTGGTCGGCGAGCTGACCGCCGACGCGTGGCCCGACGGCGCCGACCCCCGCTGGACCGGCGGGGCCGCGAGCCCCGCGGAGGCGGTGCGCGAGTACCAGCGCCAGGCCTCCCGTCGCTCGGAGCTGGACCGGCAGGACGCCGGCCGGGAGAAGACCGGCGTCTGGCTGGGGGTCAGTGCGGTCAACCCGGTGAACGGCCGGGAGCTGCCGGTGTTCATCGCCGACTACGTCCTGACCGGCTACGGCACCGGCGCGATCATGGCCGTGCCCGGCGAGGACCAGCGGGACTGGGAGTTCGCGGAGACGTTCGGCCTGGAGATCGTCCCGACCGTCGAGCGGCCCGAGGGATTCGACCCCGACAGCGGCGCCTGGACCGGCCCGGGCCGGATGATCAACTCCGCCAACGACGAGATCTCGCTGGACGGCCTGGACAAGGCCGCGGCCATCGCGCGGGTCACCGACTGGCTGGTCGCCCGGGGCGCCGGGGAGTCCACCACCACCTACAAGCTGCGCGACTGGCTCTTCAGCCGGCAGCGCTACTGGGGCGAGCCGTTCCCGATCGTCTACGACGAGGACGACCTGCCGGTCGCCGTGCCGCAGTCGATGCTGCCGGTCCTGCTGCCCGAGGTCGACGACTACTCACCGAAGACCTTCTCCGACGACGACGCCGACTCCGCGCCGGAGCCGCCGCTGTCGCGGGCCTCGGAGTGGACGACCGTCGAGCTGGACCTGGGCGACGGCGTGAGGAAGTACCGCCGGGAGACCAACACGATGCCCAACTGGGCCGGGTCGTGCTGGTACTACCTGCGCTACCTCGACCCCGGCGACGACACGCAGATGGTCGACCCGGAGCTGGAGCGCTACTGGATGGGGCCGCGCGGCGAGGGCGACACCGGGGGCGTGGACCTGTACGTCGGCGGCGTCGAGCACGCGGTGCTGCACCTGCTGTACGCGCGCTTCTGGCACAAGGTGCTGCACGACCTGGGCCACGTCTCCAGCGAGGAGCCGTTCCGCCGCCTGGTCAACCAGGGCTACATCTCCGCCTACGCCTACACGGACGAGCGCGGGTTCTACGTGCAGGCCTCCGAGGTCGTGGAGAAGGACGGGACGTTCTTCCACGAGGGCAAGCCGGTCAACCGCGAGTACGGGAAGATCGGCAAGAGCCTGAAGAACATGGTCACGCCGGACGAGATGATCGGCGCCTACGGGGCCGACACCTTCCGGGTGTACGAGATGTCCACCGGCCCGCTGGAGCAGTCGCGGCCGTGGGAGACCAAGGCCGTCGTGGGGTCGCAGCGGCTGCTGCAGCGCATCTGGCGGGTGGTGGTCGACGAGCAGACCGGTGCCGTTCGCGCCGCCGACGACGTCGAGCCGGCCGAGGCGACGCTGCGCGCGCTGCACAGGGCGATCGACGGTGTCCGGGACGGCTACGGGACGCTGCGCTTCAACATCGCGATCGCGCGGATCACCGAGCTGACCAACCACCTGACCCAGACCTACGGCGCCGAAACACCGGTGCCGCGGTCGGTGGCCGAGCCGCTGGTGCTGATGGTCGGGCCGTTGGCCCCGCACCTGGCCGAGGAGCTGTGGTCGCGGCTGGGCCACGACGGGTCGTCGGCGTGGGCGCCCTTCCCGGTGGCCGAGCAGCGGTGGCTGGTCGAGGACACCGTGCAGGTCGCCGTCCAGGTCAACGGCAAGGTCCGGTCGCAGGTCTCGGTGCCCGCGGACGCCGACGCCGCCGCGCTGGAGGCGGCTGCGCGGGCCGACGAGAAGATCGCCGGCCACCTCGAGGGCGCCACGATCCGACGCGTCGTCGCCGTCCCCGGCCGCCTGGTCAACTTCGTCCTCGGGTGACGCCCCGCCGGCCCGCCGTCCGCGGGCGGGGCGGGTCAGGCGGGGTGGACGCGGATGATCTCGTGACGCTCTTCTCCGCTGCGGCCGAGCCGGTGCCACAGCCGTGAGGTGACGTAGCCGAGGCGGAACGTCAGCCCGTAGTCGCGGCGCAGGGCCGCCAGCGCCCGCGGCCGGTCGGCGGGTGCGACGAACTCGGCCTCGCCGTCGACCGCCGGCCCCTGGACCCGGCCGCGGACGTCGCAGGGCGCGACCGTCACCCGGGTCGTGTGCCGGAGCCGCTTCACCTTGCCGGAATCGGCGCGGGTCCACACCACCAGCGTGTCGCCGTCGGCCGCGGCCCACACCGGGGTGGCCACCGGCACGCCGGTGCGCCGGAAGGTGGTCAGGCTGACGTACTCGCTCCGGGGGAGCGGCGTCATGCCGGCGCGGGCGCCACGGTCAGGGCTCGGCGCATCGCCGCCTCGACCGCATCGATCGCCTCCGCGACCGGGACGTCGCGGCCCAGCTCGGCCGACAGCGAGGTCACCCCGGCGTCCGGGATGCCGCACGGGATCATGTTCGCGAACGCGGTCAGGTCGGGGTCGCAGTTGAGGGCGAATCCGTGCATCGTCACCCCGCGGGCCACCCGGATCCCGATGGCGGCGACCTTGCGCTCGGGCCGGTGGCCGGTGCCGGGCGGGTCCTCGGGCAGCCAGACGCCGCTGCGGCCCTCGACGCGTCCCGCCGCCACCCCCAGACCGGCGCACACCTCGATCAGCGCGCCCTCGAGCCGCCGGACGTAGGCGACGACGTCGACCGGGTCGGGCAGCGCGACGATCGGGTAGCCCACCAGCTGGCCGGGACCGTGCCAGGTGATCTTTCCGCCGCGGTCGACGTCGATGACGGGCGTCCCGTCGAACGGGCGCTCGTGCGGCTCGGTGCGCCGGCCGGCCGTGTAGACCGGGGGGTGCTCCAGCAGCAGCAGCGTGTCGGGCGCCTCCCCGGCGACCCGCCGGGCGTGCAGCTCGCGCTGCCGCGCCCACGCCTCCTCGTAGTCGACCAGACCGAGCCGGAGCACCTCGAGCGTCACGGCCCCAGCGTAGGCCCGGGTGAGAACGCCCGGCGGTCGGACATCGCTGTCGCGGTCCGCACGGGTCTCCCCGCTCGTGCGGTGCCCCTACCCCGTCGGCACGGGGGGCGCACCGGGATCAGGCCAGCCGACGGGGCGCCACCCGGGTCTCGACGGCGGTCCCGTCCGGGCCGCGCGCGACCCGGTAGGCCGCGGCCGACGGGCGGTCGGCGACGACCTCGACCAGGTCGGTGCCCCGGTACACCAGGCCGGCGCCGTCGTCGGTGGCGTGCCCGGCCGGCAGCGTGCCGTCGGCGACCAGCCGGTGGTACAGCGGCCGGCGCTGCGGCTCGGAGTCGTAGTGGACCCCGTTGGACGTGGGGATCAGCCCCAGGCCGTCGGTGACCGGCCGCAGGTCGGGGCCGTAGGAGTCGGTGGTCCCGCCGCGGTGCCAGCAGAGGGATCCGGCCGAGACCCCGGCGAGCACGACACCGGCCTCCCAGGCCTCGCGGAACACGTCGTCCAGGCCGTGCACCCGCCAGACGGCGAGCAGGTTGGCGACGCTGCCACCGCCCACCCACACCACGTCCTGCGCCAGCAGGTGCGCGCGCACGTCGGGCACCGTCGGCATCGGGAAGAGGCTCAGGTGGCTGACCCGGACCGAGCTGCCGGCGAACGCCCCGTAGATCCCCGCGACGCGGGCGGGGTCGTCGCCGGTCGCCGTCCCCAGGTAGCACAGCCGCGGCCGCTCGGGCGCGCCGGCGAGGGAGAAGGCGAGGTCGAAGACCGGCCCCGGTGCCCAGTCGTACGGTCCACGCCCGCGGGTGGCGAGACCCATGCTGGTGGCCAGGATCGTGGGTGCGCTCGCGGGCATCAGCCGCTCCTCGGGGCGTCGGGGCGCAGCGCGCGGAGGACCGCGCGCGCCGCCCGGGCGCCGCTGGCCATGGCGCCCTGGATGGACGGGGTGTCCCGGTGGTCGCCGCACACGTAGACGCCGTCGCCGAGGTCGACCGGTCGCCGCAGCCGCAACGGCGGCAGTGCGGCCGGCTGCGCCCCCGGGACGGTGACCGTGGTCAGGTGCTCGAGGTCGGAGGGGGAGACCCCGTGCACCGCGGCGACCTCGGCGCGGACCTCGGCCTCCCGCGTCGGCTCGAGGGTGGAGCTGGCGACGAGCGCCCGGCCGTCCGGGCTGTACCGCGGCTGGGCGTCGGACACGACCGCCGAGTTGACCAGCCGGCCGCCGGGCTGCCCGAGCACGATGAGCGCGCTCGGCCACGGGGACCGCGGCAGCACGTGCAGGTGGGTGGTGACCTGCCGCGGGGCGGCCGCCTCCACGGCCGGGAGCAGGCCGGCCGCCGTCCCCGGATCGGTGGCGACGACGACGGCGGCGGCCGACCACGTGCCGTCGTCGGTGCCGACCGTGCCGGGGGACACCGACCGGACCGGGGTGCCCAGGTGGACGCGGCCGGGTTGGAGGCGCCCGGCCAGCTGCTCGCCGATGGCCTGCATACCGGCCGCCGGCAGGCCGGTGGCACCCCGGACGAAGCTGCGCCACAGCAGGTCCACGTAGCGGCTGGAGGTGGCGAGCCGGTCCTCCAGCAGGACGCCGGCGAGGAAGGGGCGGAGGAACCGTTCGATGGCGGCGTCGCCCACGCCGGCCCGGCGCAGTGCCTCCTCCGCCGTGGCCTCCGGCCTGCTCAGCAGGGCGGCGACGGGGCCGTAGCCGGCGCGCAGCGAGAACGCCACGAGGGCCGCCTTCTCGCGGAGGTTGCCCAGCGGTGCTGCGGCCGTGCCGAGCACGGCGTCCGGGCGCCGTCGCGGGTCGACCACCCGGTGCGGACGGCCGTCGACCCGGATGACCGCGCCCCGCTGGAACCAGCCGAGCTCCAGCGCGGGCAGATCCAGATCGGCCGCCCGCGGGTAGCCGGTGTTGAACACCTGGAAGCCGCGGTCCACGACGAAACCGTCGATCCGCTCGGAGGCCACCCGCCCACCCACGTGCCCGGACGCCTCCAGCACGTGGACGTCGAGTCCGGCACCGGCCAGCCGGTGCGCCGCCGACAGGCCCGCCAGTCCCGCCCCGACCACGACGACCTCGGCCTGCAGCGGCATGGACACCGCCCGACCGTAACCGGGGCGGGCGCCACCGGGCCGCCCGGGAGGTCGCCGCGGCCTGTGGACAACGGGGACGGCACCTGGCCGGATCCGTCTACGGTGCCCGTCATGCCCGCTGCCGACCCGACCCCGGTGCCTCCCGTCGTCCCGGGTTACACCCTCCAGGAGCTGCTCGGCCGGGGCGGCTCGGGCGAGGTGTGGCGGGCGGTGCCACGTGGCGGCGGCAACCCCGTGGCGGTCAAGGTGCTGGTGGCGGGGGAGCCCGAGCGGCAGGCGCGGGAGGCGGCCCTGCTGGGAGAGCTGGACCACCCGCACCTGGTGCGGCTCGTCGAGGTGGTCCACCAGCCGCGTCGTGGGGGCGTGCCGCGGGTGGCGCTGGTCCTCGAGCTGCTCGCCGGCGGGAGCCTCGCCGGGCTGCTCGCCCGGCGGGGCCGCCTGACGCCGGGGGAGGTGGTGACAGCCCTCGCGCCGGTGGCCGCGGCGCTCGCGCACGCGCACGACTCCGGGGTGGTCCACGGCGACCTGTCGCCGGGCAACATCCTGTTCACCGCGGAGGGCCGCCCGGTGCTCACCGATCTGGGCGTGGCCCGGGTCCTCGGGGAGTCGGCGGCCGCGGAGGTGACCCCCGCCTACGTCGACCCGGTCGTCGCCCGCGGCGGTGCGCCCGGCCCCGCCTCCGACGTCTTCGGGGTGGCGGCAGCTGCCTTCCACGCGCTCACCGGCATCGCGCCCTGGAACGCGGCGACACCCGCGGACACGCTCGCGGTGGCCGCGGACGGCCACCTGCCCGACGTGGCCGAGCTGGCCCCGGGGGCGCCGGCGGGCCTCGTCCAGGTGATCCGCCGTGGCCTGGCGGCTGATCCGCACGAACGCGGCACGGCAGCGGCGTTCGCCTTCGAGCTGCGGCACGCCTGCCCGGCCGCGCCGGTGTCGCTGTCCGCCGCGCCGGTCGGATCGCAGGGGGGCCGGCCGGACGTGCGCTCGGCCATGACGCACGTGGTGCCCGGCCGGCGGCCGCGGCCGGCGCCGGTGGTGACGGCTCCCGAGCGCGGCCGGCATGCCCGTGCCCGGCTGCGTGCCGTCGGCCGTCCCACGGTGGTGCGCGGACTGCTCGTCGCCACCGCGGTGCTGATCGCGCTCTCCCTCACCGCGTGGCTGGGCGGGCGCTGGGGCGAGGAGGCCGGCAGCCCCTCCGTCGCTGCCGCCACCGCGCCGGCGCCGGCGGAGCCGTCCCCACCGCTGCCCACCCCTGCTCCCCCCGAGGGCGGCGACCCGGCTTCTCCCGGATCGCCCGAGGGGGCGACGCCGAGCACCCCGGAGGAGTGGCGGGTGCTGCTGGAGGAGCTGTACCAGCGACGCGCCGAGGCCTTCGCGGGTCAGGGGCCGGAGCGGCTTCTCGCCGTCTACACGACGGGGAGCGCGTTGCTGACCGCCGACCAGGAGGCCGCGCGGGCGCTCGAGGCCACGGGGGAGGTGCTCGTCGGGTTCGCGCCGGTGGTCGTCGAGGTGGTCGTGGTCGAGGTCGCGGGGACGCGGGCGGAGCTCCGGGTGACCGATCGCCGGCCGGACCACCGCGTCGTCGCCGCCGATCAGCCCGACGGGCCGGCGCTGCGCACGGTTCCGGGCCGCGCCGACGCCGAGGTCCGCCTGCTGCTGGTGCGGACGCCGGAGGGCTGGCGGATCGATGCGGCGGAGCGGCTGGGCTGAGGCTCAGCCGCGGGCCAGCACCGCGCGCAGCGCCGACTCGAGGTCGGTGTGCGTGAAGCGGAAGCCGGCGTCGGTGAGCGCGGCGGGCACGGCCCGCTGACCTGCCAGCGCCCCGACGCGGGCGAACTCCCCGAGCGCGACCCACAGCGCCGGTGGTGGGACGACCAGCACGGCCGGCCGGTGCAGGACCCGGCCCAGCGCCGCGGTGAACTCGGCGTTGGTCACCGGCGCCGGCCCGCAGAGGTTGACCGGCCCGCTGACCGGGGAGGTCAGCAGGAACCGGATGGCGGCGACCTCGTCGTCCAGGCTGATCCAGGGCATGTACTGCCGCCCGGAACCGAGCCGACCGCCGAGCCCGGCCCGGAAGATCGGCAGCAGCCGGCCCAGCAGACCGCCGCGCGCCAGCACCAGGCCGGTACGCAGCCGGACCACCCGCACGCCGGCGTCGGCGGCCGGCCGGGTGGCGCCCTCCCAGGCGACGCACACCTCGGCGAGGAAGTCGTCGCCGGGCGGGGCGGACTCGTCGACGATCCGGTCACCGGTGTCGCCGTACCAGCCCACGCCCGAGGCGTTCACCAGCACACGGGAACGGTCGGGATCGGAGGCGGCGAGACCGGCGAGTGTCTCGCTGAGCGTGGTGGTCGTGTCCACGCGGCTGGTCAGCACGGCCCGCTTGTGCTTCTCGGTCCAGCGGCGGTCACCGACGCCCACGCCGGCCAGGTTCACCACCGCATCGACGTCCTGCAGGACCGCCGGGTCGATCCGCCGGTGCTGGGGGTCCCAGCGGTGCTCCTCGCTGGTGCGCGGCGTGCGCCGGACCAGCTGCACCACCTCGTGCCCGTCGGCGCGCAGGGCGGGCAGCAGGGCGCTGCCGATGAGGCCGGAGGCCCCGGCGACGGCGATCTTCATGCGGCACTCCCCGGTGTGCACCCGCGTGCAGGGCAGAACGGGCTCGGGGCCCCGGTGGTCACCGGGGCCCCGAGCGGGCGTCGATCAGGCGAGCCCGAGCTCGCCGTGGAACTGGCCGGCCTCGAGCCGCTCCCGCACCGTGGTGAGGAACCGGGCGGCGTCGGCGCCGTCGACGATCCGGTGGTCGTAGGTGAGGGCCAGGTAGACCATCGACCGGACGGCGATGACCTCACCGAGGTCGGGGTCCTGGACGACGACCGGGCGCTTCACCACCGAGCCGGTGCCCAGGATGGCCACCTGCGGCTGGTTGATGATCGGGGTGTCGAACAGCGCGCCGCGGCTGCCGGTGTTGGTCAGCGTGAACGTGCCCCCGCCCAGCTCGTCCGGCGTCACCTTGTTGGTGCGGGTGCGCTCGGCCAGGTCGGCGATCTTGCGGGCGATCCCACCGAGGCTCAGGTCACCGGCCTCGTGGATCACCGGCACCAGCAGCCCGCGCTCGGTGTCCACCGCGACGCCGAGGTTCTCGGTGTCGTGGTAGGTGACCGTGCCGGCCTCCTGGTCGATCGAGCAGTTCACCGACGGGTGCTGCTTCAGCGCCTCGACCGCGGCCTTGGCGAAGAAGGGCAGGAACGACAGCTTGACGCCCTCGCGGGCCTCGAAGTCGGCCTTGGCCTGCTGCCGCAGCTTGGCGATGCGCGTGACGTCGGCCTCGACCACCGTGGTGAGCTGCGCGCTCACCTGCAGCGACTCCACCATGCGACGGGCGATCACCGTGCGCAGGCGCGACATCTTCTCCGTGCGGCCCCGCACCGAGGTGTCCGGCGTGGCGGCCGGCGACGGGGTCCGGGCGCCGCCGGACGCGGCCGGGGTGGCGGGCGCGGCGGCCGGGGCCGACTTCTGCTCCGCCGCGGCCAGCACGTCCTGCTTGCGGATCCGGCCACCCACACCGGTGCCGGAGACGGTGTTCAGGTCGACGCCGTGCTCGGCCGCCAGCCGGCGCACCAGCGGCGTCACGTACTGGCCGCCGCCGTCGCCGGACGGTGCGGCGGCAGGCGCCTGGGGAGCCACCTGGGGAGCCGGCGCCGACGTGGGGGAGGCGGCGGGCTGGGCGCCGCTGGCGCCGTAGTCGCCGCCGGGCTGCGCGGTCTCGGTGGCGGCCGGCTTGGCCTCCGGCGCGGCCTGCGGCTTCTCTTCGGCGGGCGCCTCCTGCTGCGGCGCGGGGGCCGGGGCCGAGCCGCCGCCGGTACCCGAACCGATCACGGCGAGCTGGGCGCCGACGTCGACGGTCTCGTCCTCGGCGACGGTGATCTCGAGCAGGGTGCCGCTGACCGGCGACGGGATCTCGGTGTCGACCTTGTCGGTGGAGACCTCGAGGAGCGGCTCGTCGACGGTGACGTCGTCGCCCACGGCCTTGAGCCAGCGCGTGACCGTGCCCTCGGTGACGCTCTCGCCCAGCGCCGGCATGGTCACCGGAGTGCCCTCACCGCCACCACCACCGCCGGCGCTGCCGCCGTCCGAGGCCTGCGCGGGCTCCGGCTCGGGCTGGGGCTCGGCGGCGGACTCCTCCTGCGCGGCCGGGGCGGCGTCCTCGACCTGCTGGGCCGGGGTCTCGGGCATGGTCTCGTCGTCCGCGGAGGCCGCGTCGCCGGCGGGGGCCGAGCCACCGCCGTCGCCCTCCCCACCGATGACGGCGAGCTCGGCGCCGACGTCGACCGTCTCGTCCTCGGCGACCAGGATCTTGGTCAGCACCCCGGCGGCCGGCGACGGGATCTCGGTGTCGACCTTGTCGGTCGACACCTCGAGGAGGGGCTCGTCGACCTCGACCTGGTCACCCTCCTGCTTGAGCCAGCGGGTGACCGTGCCCTCGGTGACGCTCTCGCCCAGGGCGGGCATGGTGACGGACGTCGGCATCGGGGCAGTGCTCCTTCTGGCGCGGTGCGGGGATGGGGGAGTGGGGTCGTTCAGCCGTGCACGTGCAGGGGCTTGCCGGCGAGGGCCAGGTGGGCCTCGCCGAGAGCCTCGCTCTGGGTCGGGTGCGGGTGGATGAGGCTGGCGACGTCGTCGGCCTCGGCCTCCCAGTTGTAGATGAGCTGTGCCTCGGCGATGAGCTCGCCGACGCGGCTGCCCACCATGTGGATGCCGACGACCGGGCCGTCGGGGGCCTGGATGAGCTTGACCGCGCCCGTGGTCTTCAGGATCTGGCTGCGGCCGTTGCCGGCGAGGTCGTAGGTGAGGGTCTTGACCTCGCCGTAGCGCTCCTTGGCCTGGGCCTCGGTGAGCCCGACCGAGGCCACCTCTGGGTCGGAGTAGGTGATGCGCGGGACGCCGGCGTAGTCGATGGGGGCGGGCTCGAGGCCGGCCACCCGCTCGGCGACGAGGATGCCCTCGCCGAAACCGACGTGCGCCAGCTGCAGGGTCGGGACGAGGTCGCCGACGGCGGAGACCGTGGGCAGGTTCGTGCGCATGTACTCGTCGACGAGGACGTAGCCGCGGTCCATCTGGACGCCCACCTCCTCGTAGCCGATGCCGGAGCTGACCGGCCCGCGACCGACGGCGACGAGCAGCAGCTCGGCCTCGATCTCCTTGCCGTTCTCCAGCGAGACCTTGACGCCGTTCTCGGTGCTCTGCACACCGGAGAAGCGGCTGCCCAGCTCGAAGCCGATCTTGCGACGGCGGAAGGCGCGCTCGAGCAGCTTGGAGGCGGACTCGTCCTCGAGCGGGACGAGATGGGGGAGCGCCTCGACGATGGTGACGTCGACGCCGAAGGACTTCCACGCGCTGGCGAACTCGCAGCCGATGACGCCGCCGCCGAGGATGATCGCCGACGCGGGCACCCGGTCGAGCTTCAGCGCGTGGTCGCTGGTGATGACCTTCGTGCCGTCGATCTCCAGGCCCGGCAGCGAGCGGGGGTAGGAACCGGTGGCCAGCAGGACGTGCTTGCCCTCGTAGGACTGGCCGTTCACCTCGACCGTCGTGGGGGACGTCAGCCGGCCCTCGCCCTCGACGTAGGTGATCTTGCGGGCCTTCACCAGCCCCTGCAGCCCCTTGTAGAGCTTGGCGATGACGCCGTCCTTGTAGGCGTTGACACCGTCCATGTCGATGCCGGCCAGCGAGGTCTTCACGCCGAACTGCTCGCCCTCGCGGGCCAGGTCGGCCACCTCACCGGCGTGCAGCAGCGCCTTGGTGGGGATGCAGCCGCGGTGCAGGCAGGTGCCGCCGACCTTGTCCTTCTCGATGAGGACGACGTCCAGGCCGAGCTCCGAGGCGCGGAAGGCAGCGGCGTAGCCACCCGAGCCACCTCCCAGGATGACCAGGTCGGCAGGGGAGGCGGGTGCGCTCACGGGTGCTCCTCAGGTGCGGCGGACGGCGGCCCCGCTCGAGGCGGGCGGGGGCTGGTGCCCATCCTGCCACTCCGGGAACGAGCCGGCGGGGACCACCGTTGCTCTCGCGAGCGTCGTGGTGATCACGGTCGCCGGATCGGCGAGGGAGAGCGCATGGGTCTGTTCGACCGGTTGCGCGGGCGAGCGGCCCGCACCGGGGGGAGCGGTGGCGCCGGCCGGCGCGCGACGCTGGACCGCGCCGCGGAGCGCGCCGACCTCAGCCACCTCGAGCAGTTCGTCGCGACCCGCCGCGGGGTGGAGGGCTACGTGGAGCCGCGCACCGCCGTCACGGAGGCGACGATCGTGCTCGTGGCCGCCGACGGCGAGTGGACCCGCCGGCGCATCGGAGGCCCCGACGTCGCGCGGCGGCTGTCCCGCGAGCTCACGATCCCGGTGTACGACGCGCAGGTGACCGGCTACCCGCAGCGGATGCGCGACTGGTCCAAGGACCACCGGCCCCCCACCACTCGCTAGCTCGCGGCGGGCCCCTGCCGGTGGCCGTTCCAGCACGTCACCTAGTCGGCGATCAGGGCCTCGATGGTCGCCAGCAGGGTGCGCACCGGCACACCGGTGCCGCCCTTGGGGGTGTAGCCCCACGCGGCGCCGGTGTTGTAGCTCGGCCCGGCGATG
Organism: Blastococcus saxobsidens; assembly: GCF_002938435.1. Lineage (GTDB taxonomy): Bacteria > Actinomycetota > Actinomycetes > Mycobacteriales > Geodermatophilaceae > Blastococcus > Blastococcus saxobsidens. The sequence goes on along the minus strand of NZ_POQT01000005.1, from coordinate 82,027 downwards.
TCGATGTGCGCCCAGGGCAGGCCGTCGGGCACGAACTCCGCCAGGAAGTGCCCGCCCACGAGCATGCCGCCCATGCGGTCGGCGTTGGCGTTCACCATGTCGGCGACCGCGGAGTCCAGGCCCTTGCGCAGCTCGGCCGGCAGCGGCATCGGCCACATGGCCTCGCCGGTGCGCCGGGACGCGGCGACGACGGCGTCGCGCAGGTCGTCGCTGCCCATGACGCCGGCGGTGCGCCCGCCCAGCGCGACCAGCTGCGCGCCGGTCAGGGTGGCGGTCTCCAGGAGCACGTCGGGCTGGTCCTCGGCGGCGCGGGCGATCGCGTCGGCGAGCACGACCCGGCCCTCGGCGTCGGTGTTCGTGATCTCGGCCTTCTTGCCGTTGCGGAAGGTGACCACGTCGGCCGGGCGGTAGGAGGTCGCGCTCGGCAGGTTCTCGGCGATCGGCACGGTGGCGATGACCTCGACCGGCAGGCGGAGCTGCGCGACGAGGCAGACGGTGGCGATCACGGCCGCCGCGCCGGCCATGTCGCTCTTCATGTCCTCCATCTTCGCGGCGGGCTTGATCGAGATGCCGCCGCTGTCGAAGGTGATGCCCTTGCCGACCAGCGCGATCTTCTTGCGCGCGTTCGCACCCGAGTAGGTCAGCCGCAGCAGCCGGGGCTTGCGGCTGGAACCGCCGCCGACCGCGAGGATGCCGCCGTAGCCACCGGCGGCGAGCGCGTCCTCGTCGAGGATCTCCGCGGCCAGGCCCAGCTTCTCGCCGGCGGCGGCGCCGCGCGCGGCCAGCTCGGCGGGGAAGAGGTCGTTGGGCGGGGTGTTCACCAGGTCGCGCACCAGCGTGACGGCGTCGGCGACGGCGCGGACCCGGCGCAGCGCGGTCTCCGCGGCGGCGGCGCCGGGGACGACCACCGTGAACTCCTGCGGCGGCGTCGGACGGTTGGCCGGCAGGTCGGACTTGTAGGCGGTGAACTCGTAGGCGCCGAGCAGGGAGCCCTCGCCGACGGCGTGCAGCCGGTCGGCGTCGGGCGTGCCCCCGACGGCGGCGAGCAGGGTGACCACGGTGCGACGGCCGCGCAGCGCACGGCTCGCGGCACCGGCCGCACGGCGGACCGCGTCCGGGGCGTAGCCGCCGGACGCGTCGGGCGCGCCGAGACCCACGACGGCGACCACCGGGAAGGGGCCCTGCCCGAACGACGGCAGCCGGGTGACCTCGTCCTCCGCCCCGCGGGCCCCCAGGTCGGCCAGCGCGCCGAAGAGCCGTCCGCCGAGCAGGCGGTCGACGGCCTCGGCGCCTGGTGTGGGGAGGGGGCCGTCGGGACCCTTGCCGACGGCGACGACGACGGCGTCGGCGGTCAGCTTCTCGAGCGGGTGGTCGGTCGCGGAGATCGTCGGTGGCACCGCCTGATCGTAGGCATCCCGCTAGCGTGCAGCGCGTGAGCCCGCTGACCTCCCCGTTGCACGACCGGCACGTGGCCGCCGGCGCCAAGCTGGCCGACTTCAGCGGCTGGTCGATGCCGATCGAGTACGCCGGGGGTGGGGTGCTGGCCGAGCACGCCGCCGTCCGCGAGGGCGTGGGGCTCTTCGACGTCTCCCACCTGGGCACCGGCACGGTGCGCGGACCGGGCGCGGCAGCGTTCGTGGACAGCTGCCTGACCAACGACCTGTCCCGCATCGGGCCCGGTCGCGCGCAGTACACGCTGTGCTGCCAGGACGACGGCGGTGTCGTCGACGACCTGATCGTCTACCTGCGCGGCGACGACGACGTGCTGCTGGTGCCCAACGCGGCGAACGCCGCCGGGGTCCTCCGCCGGCTGGCCGAGGCGGCGCCCGCGGGGGTGGCGGTGACCGACCGGCACGCCGACGTCGCCGTGCTGGCGGTGCAGGGGCCGCGGTCGCTGCAGGTCCTCGAGCTGCTCGGCATGCCGGGCGAGCTGTCCTACATGTCCTTCGTGACCGGGTCCGGCGCGGGCGGTGCCGAGGTGACGGTCTGCCGCACCGGCTACACCGGCGAGCACGGCTACGAGCTGATGGTCGGGGCGGAGCACGCCGCCGCCCTGTGGGACGCCCTGCTCGAGGCGGGGCAGGACCTCGGCATCCGCCCGTGCGGGCTGGGCGCGCGGGACACCCTGCGCACCGAGATGGGCTACCCGCTGCACGGCCACGAGCTCTCCGGGGACATCACCCCGGTGCAGGCGCGGGCCGGCTGGGCGGTCGGCTGGGGCAAGCCGGCCTTCTGGGGGCGCGAGGCGCTGCTGGCGGAGAAGGAGGCCGGGCCCGCCCGGCTGCTCTGGGGGCTGCGGGCGGCCGGGCGGCAGAGCCCGCGCCCGGGCATGACCGTGCTGGGCCCGGACGGCGCGTCGGTCGGCACGGTGACCAGCGGGACGTTCTCGCCCTCGCTGCGGGTGGGGATCGGCCTGGCCCTCCTCGACTCGGCCGCGGGGGTCGTCGAGGGGGCCGGGCTGGCCGTCGACGTCCGTGGGCGCACGCTGGCGGTCGAGGCCGTCCGGCCGCCGTTCATGCCCTCCCGCGTCCGCTGACCGGGCCGTCCGCTACTTGCGGGTCGGGTCGCTGTCGCCCTTCTCCGGCTCCGGCTTGGGAGGCAGCGTGTCGGCGACGACGGCGCCGCGGTCGCCCATCGGCTCCGGCTCGCCGTCGGTGGTGTCCCGCGCCGTCTGGTGCTCGGCCTCCGCGTTGATCTCCGCGCCCAGCAGCACCAGGTAGCAGGTGAGGTACAGCCACAGCATCAGCACGATCACGCCGGCGATCGCGCCGTAGGTCTTGTCGTAGGACCCGAAGTTGTCCACGTACACCGCGAAGCCGACGCTGACCGCGGCCCAGATGACGGTGACGACGACGGCCCCGAGGCTGACCCAGCTGAACCGCGGCGCATCCCGGTCCGGGGCCACCCGGTAGAGGACGGCGAGGGCCCCGGCGAAGACGGTGAGCAGCAGCACCCACCGCGCCACCTGGGCGAGGATCGTCCCGACGACGCCCAGCGGGAGCGCCTCGAGCACGGCCGGGACGACCGCCACGAGGCTGAAGGTGATCAGCACGAAGACGATGGCGCCCAGCGTCAGGGCCAGCGAGGTGAGCTTCAGCTTGATGAAGCTGCGCGCCTCCACCTCGTCGTAGGCGATGTTGACCGCGGTGACCACGTTCCCCACCCCACCCGAGGCGCTCCAGAGCGCGGCGAGGATGGAGACGACGAGGCTGATGCTGAGGGCGCTCCCGCTGTTGGCCACGATCGCGGTCAGCTGCTCCTCGATCAGCCCGGCGGCGTCCTCCGGCAGCTGTGCCGACAGGTCCTCCACCTGCCGCGCGACGGTCTCGGGGGAGGCGATCAGCCCGTAGATCGAGATCAGCGCGATCAGCGCGGGGAAGATCGACAGGAAGCCGAAGAACGCCACCCCGCCGGCGATGATCGGCATGTTGTCGGCCTTGTTCTCGGCCCACGCCCGCTTGACGATCTGCTTCCAGCCGCTCCACGGGATCTGCGTCGGCGTCCGTGCGTGGACGCCCGGCAGCTCGGCGGGGCCCGGGGCGCCGTCGGGGAGCCGCTCGGGGTCCGGCGGTGTGCCGCCGCTGCGCGCGGCCTCGGCGGCGGCCGCGCGGCGGGCCGCCTTCTCCTCGACGCGCTGCCGGATGCGGTCGACCGCGCTCTCGTGGCGCTTCGTGTCGGCCATCGCCGTCCCCCTGGTGGTCGCCGCCGGGATGCGGCCGCTGGTGGTGCGGAGCGGGCGGCGGCGGGCGGAGGTGCTCCCGGCCCGCCGCCGCGGACGTCAGTCGCCGGGCCAACTGCCCGTCAGCTTGGTGAAGCCACGCGCCCCGGCGCGGTCGATGGCCGCCTTGGTGGCCGCGAAGATCGCGCCCTGGATGGCGGCGGCGAGGACGACCTCGCGCATCGGGTACTCGCTCTGCAGCGCCGACGGGGCGTCGTCCTCGTTGGCGACCGCCTTCCAGATCTGCTTGAAGACGATGCCGCTCAGCGAACCGGCCACGATGCCGGCCAGCAGGCCGACCGGCCGGTAGGCGAACTTGGCTCCCTTGCTCAACGCGCTCTCCTCATGATGCGGCGGGCCTCCTTCTCGGCCCTCCTGGTGGTCTTCCGCGCGGCGGCTCGCCGGGCGGCCAGTTCCCTGCCTGCTCGTCGCGCCCGGCGCTTGCGGCCGACGCGCGCATCGAGGACGAGGTCCTCCGTGCTGGCCCGCCGCCGCGCCCGACGCCGACGCCACAGGACCAGGCCCACCAGCCCAGCCAGGGCCGCTCCGGCACCGGCGAACGCCGGTGGGCTCTCGCGGTAGGTCTCGACGGCGGTGTCCTTCGCGCGGGCCGCGCCCTCCTTGGCGCGGGCGGGCACGTCGAGGCGCTGGCTGAGCTCGTCCACCGTGCGCCCGAGCTCCTGCCGGGTCGCCTCGATGTCGGCCCTGATCTCGTCCGGGGTCGTGGGGGCGCCGTCGGCCTTCGCGGCGTCCGGGCGGGTGCTGTCGGAGCTGGTCACCGGCGAGCACTCTCCTTCACGGTCGCGATGTCGGTCTTGACGCCGGCGATGGCCTCCGTGGGGACGGGCGGCGAACCCTGCTGCACGTCCTTCTTGCCGACCAGGGCGAGCGCGCCCGCCACGGCGAGCAGGACGACGCCGACGAGGAGGGCGGCCAGCCAGGCGGGCAGCACGAGGGCCAGGGCGAGGATGGCGGCGGTGATCAGCGCGGCCAGCCCGAAGAAGGCGACCAGGCCGGCGCCGCCGAAGAGGCCGGCGCCCAACCCGAGCTTCTTCGCCTTCTGGGTCACCTCGGCCTGGGCCAGCTTTGCCTCGTCGCGCACCAGGCGGCTGATCTGCTCGGTGAGCTGGCCGATCAGCTGACCTGTCGAGGCGTTCTCGGGCAAGGGGTCCACGTCGGCGCTCGTGGCGCCGGCCGTGGCGTGCGGGCGGGGTGCGGTCATCGGTCCTCCGGTAGACGCGGTCGATGACCTGCCATGCCCGTCCGGGTGGGCCGGTAATCGAGGACGCGATCACATCGGGGCAACGGTCTGGGCCGCTAACCTCCCTGCATGAGCTGGCACTGGCGTCTCGAGGACCCGTCCGGATCCACCCTCGACCCGGCCTCGGTCGGGGTGGAGGTACCCGACTCCGACAACCAGAGCGACGCGGAGTCGTGGCTGGGGGAGAACTGGCGGGAGCTGCTCGACCGCGGCGTCGCCACGGTCACCCTCTTCGACGGGGACGAGAAGGCCTACGGCCCGATGGGGCTCGCCGCCACCTGACCCTCAGGTCGAGGTGGAGGCTCGGCCGGGATCCTCTCCCGGCTCCGGCTGCCGGAGCCGGGAGAGGTCACGGATCAGCCGCGGGCGGTCTTGGACGAGTCGCGCTCCACGACCTCGCCCAGCACGTCGTCGATGCGCGTCAGGACGTCCGCGTCCAGCGTCACGCCGGCGGCCTTGACGTTGTCCGCCACCTGCTCGGGCCGGCTGGCGCCGATGATGGCCGCGGCCACGTTCCGGTTCTGCAGCACCCAGGCCACGGCCAGCTGGGCCATCGACAGCCCCAGGTCGTCGGCGACCGGCCGCAGCTCCTGGACCCGCGCGAGGATGTCGTCGCGCATGAAGGGCTGCATCGACTGACCCGCCTCGGCGTGGCCGGCCCGGCTGTCCGGGGGTGGCTGCTGCCCCGGCTGGTACTTGCCGGTGAGGATGCCCTGCGCCAGCGGCGACCAGACGATCTGGGACAGCCCCTCCTGCTCCGACGTCGGCACGACCTCGGCCTCGATGACCCGCCACAGCATCGAGTACTGCGGCTGGTTGCTGATCAGGTGGATGCCGAGCTCCCGGGCCAGCGCGGCACCGGCGGCGATCTGCCCGGCGTTCCACTCCGAGACGCCGATGTAGAGCGCCTTGCCCTGCCGCACCAGGTCGGCGAAGGCGGTCATCGTCTCCTCGAGCGGCACGGACGGGTCGTAGCGGTGGGCCTGGTACAGGTCGACGTAGTCGGTTCGCAGCCGGCGCAGCGAGGCGTGGCAGCTCTCGATGACGTGCTTGCGCCCGAGGCCGCGGTCGTTCCGCCCGGGCCCGGTGGGCCAGTAGACCTTCGTGAACAGCTCGATGGACTCCCGGCGGTGGCCGTCGAGGGCGGCCCCGAGCACGGTCTCGGCGCGAGTGCCGGCGTAGACGTCGGCGGTGTCGAACGTGGTGATCCCGGCGTCGAGGGCCGCGCGGACGCAGGCGTGCGCCGCGTCCTCCTCGACCTGCCCGCCGTGGGTGAGCCAGTTGCCGTACGCGATCTCGGAGATGGTCAGGCCGGAGCGGCCGAGGCGTCTGAATTCCACGAAGGGGGACGTTAGGCGCCGGGGACGGCCGCCGCGCACCGGGTCGTCACGGAGTCGCCGTCGGCGAGGAGGCGCGCGCCGAGCCGGGCCAGCACCCCGGTCAGCTCCGCGGCCGGCGGGTTGTGGTGCCCCAGGTGCACGGCGACGACGTCGGTGCCGGGGGTCACCGCCCCGACGTCCGTCAGCCGGTCCAACTGCGCCGGGAAGGTCGCCAGGTCCAGGTGCCCGGTCCCGTGGCCGGTCACCGTCCCGAACGTCTCCTCCAGGAGCACCAGGTCGTAGGCGGCGCCGCGGGTGGCCTCGAGCGTCGCCTCGGGGAGCGGGCCGGTGTCGGTGGCGTACAACAGCCGGGCGCCGTCGGGTCCGGTCACGTCGTAGAGCACGGCGGGCACCTCGTGGGCGGCGTGCAGCGCGCGCACGCGGTAGCCCGACCGCTCGAGAGCCGTGCCGGGGGCGACGGGGACCAGGTCCACCGGGTCGTCGGGGGCGAGCCACGGCCGCACCGCCTCCAGTGCCGGGGCGGGACCGGCGACGGCGAGCGGCTGGGACCGGCGGACCCACTGGCGGGCGAGCAGCGACAGGGGTGCGCAGTGGTCGGGGTGGTCGTGGGTGACCAGGACCGTGTGCACCCGGGCCAGGGACACCTCGACCGGTGGTGGTGCGGGGGAGAGGTCGAGCAGCAGCACGCCGTCCACCAGTGCCGACGTCGGACGGCGCAGCTCGCCGCGCAGGCGTGCGTCGGCGCACGACGGGCCCTCGCACCACGGGTTGGGCCAGCCGTCGGCGGCGCCCGTGCCCAGGAGGGTGACCCGCATCAGCGCCCCCGCGCAGGGGGGGGCCTGCGTCAGACGTTCGCGCCGAGCGGGACCTCGGGCTTGGGGAAGCGCCACCGGCGGATCATGGTCGACCGGCTGATGCCGTACCAGACCAGGCCCTTCATCTTGTGGTCCTCGTCGGGGAACCGGGCGGTGACGGCGCTCTTGATCTTCCGGCCGAGCACCACCGAGTCCACGATCAGCACCAGGAAGAAGCCGAACAGCACGAAGCTGGAGTACGTCTTCACGGCCAGGCTCGGCACGAACGTGCCGATCAGCGCCACGGCGGCGACGGCGAGGAACAAGCTGCCCACGTTGCGGCGGCTGTCGACGACGTCGCGCACGAGCTTGCGCACCGGGCCGCGGTCGCGGGCGGGCAGGTAGGCGTCGTCACCGCGGGCAGCACCCTGGCGGGTCTCCGCACGGCGGGCGGCCTGCTGCTCGCGCATCCGCCGGTAGGCCTCCTTGCGCGTGGTGGGCGGCGGCGGGGGAGGACCCTGCCGGCGGCCCTGGGCCTCGGCGCGCCTCGGGGTCGGGCGCCCCTTGCCGCCGGACTTCATGAGCTGCGCGGTGAGCTCACCGTCGTCGCCGGAGGTGGCGTCGGGCGTGGGGGTGCTGTCACGGCGGCCGGGCAGGCGGAGCTTCACGGCCCGGAAGTCTACGTGTGTGAGCAACGCTGCCCCGGAGGTCGAGCCCGGAGCCGTACAGTGGACGGCAGCAGGGGAAGAGCCACCGCCACGGCGGTGTTGGTCCGCTGCAGGAAGTGCCGCAGCGGGCACCTCGGATCTGGGAGGACACAACATGTCGGTGCAGGACACCACGACCGTCGACGGCGGGGCGCCCGGCGTCACCGGCGTCGTACTCAGCGACCCGGCGGCGGCGAAGGTCAAGGCGCTGCTGGACCAGGAGGGTCGCGACGACCTGCGGCTGCGCATCGCCGTCCAGCCGGGCGGCTGCTCGGGTCTGCGCTACCAGCTGTTCTTCGACGAGCGGTTCCTCGACGGCGACCAGACCTACGAGTTCGGTGGGGTCGAGGTCATCGTCGACCGCATGAGCGGGCCGTACCTCGGTGGCGCGACGATCGACTTCGTCGACTCCATCGAGAAGCAGGGCTTCACGATCGACAACCCCAACGCCGGCAGCTCGTGCGCCTGCGGGGACAGCTTCAGCTGAGGAAGGACCCCTCTGCCCCCCACCGCTCGCACGCTCGCGGCGGGGCCCTGTAGAGGGGCCGCCCGGTACGTCACGACGGCCCGGCTCCCGAGGGAGCCGGGCCGTCGTCGTCCTCAGAGCCGGACGGGGTAGACCGTCTCCGGGACCACCGGGGTGATCCGGCCCTCGACGAAGATGCCGTGCCAGATCATGAAGACCAGCAGCGTCCAGAGCTTGCGCGAGTAGTCCACCGGGGAGCCGGCCCGCTGGTTCTGCCGGTGCGCGGCGAGCATCGCCAGCACCTGAGAAGAGTCCAGCCACTCGTCGGTGCCGCTGTCCTCGATCACCTGGCGCGCCCAGTCGTGCAGGTCCTCGGCGAGCCAGTGGCGGGTGGGCACCGGGAAGCCGAGCTTGCGGCGGTTCAGCACGTGCGCGGGCACGATCTGCTCCAGCGCCCGGCGCAGCGCGTACTTCGTCGTCTCCTTGGTGACCCGCTGGTCGACCGGGATCGTGGAGGCGACCCTGAAGACCTCGGGATCGAGGAACGGGACCCGCAGCTCCAGCGAGTTCGCCATCGTCATCTTGTCCGCCTTGACCAGGATGTCGCCGCGCAGCCAGGTGAACAGGTCCACGTACTGCATGGCCGTGACGTCGTCGTAGCCCGCGGCGCGGGTGCGCTCGTAGAGCTCGCGGGTGACCGTGACGTGCGAGAGGTCGGGGTCGCGGCTGCGCAGGAAGCCCAGCTCGTCGTCGCGGAAGAGCCGGGCGTTGCCGTAGTAGCGCTGTTCCAGCGGGATCGCGCCCCGCCGCAGCAGGTCCTTGCCCCGCATGCCGTCGGGCAGCCTGGTCGACAGCGCCCCCAGCGCGCGGCGGATGCCTCCGGGCAGCTTCTCGAACGCCGCCAGGGAGAGCGGCTCGCGGTAGATGTTGTAGCCGCCGAAGAGCTCGTCGGCGCCCTCGCCGGAGAGCACCACCTTCACGTGCTTGCGGGCCTCGCGGGCGATGAAGTACAGCGGCACCAGCGCCGGGTCGGCCACCGGGTCGTCGAGGTACCAGACCACCAGCGGGATGGACTCGGCGAACTCCTGGGCGGTGACCACCTTGGTGATGTGCTCCACCCCGATCGCGGCGGCGGACTCGGCCGCGACGTCGATCTCGGAGAAGCCGTGACGCTCGAACCCGGTGGTGAAGGTCAGCAGCTTCGGGTTGTAGCGCTTCGCCAGCGCCGCGATCGCCGTGGAGTCGATGCCCCCGGAGAGGAACGACCCGACCGTGACGTCGGCGCGCATGTGCATGCGCACCGAGTCGTCGAGCACGTCGGCGATGCGGTCGTACAGCGCCTGCTGCTCGTCCTTCGCGACCGGCCGGATCGGGAACGTCGGGTGGAAGTAGCGCGTCGTCGTCAGCTCGCCGTCGACGACGGTGAAGCTGGTGCCGCTCTCGATGCGGCGGATGCCGCGGTGCAGCGTGGCGGGCTCGGGCACGTACTGCAGGGTCAGGTAGTGCTGCAGCGACGCGGCGTCGACGCCACCGGCCGCCCCGCTGCCGCCCAGCATCTCCAGCACGGCCTTCTTCTCCGAGCTGAAGACCAGCCCGCCGTCGGCCATGCGGGCGGTGAACAGCGGCTTGATGCCGAACGGGTCACGGGCCCCGAAGACCTTCTCCTCCTGGGTGTCCCAGATGAGGAAGGCGAACATGCCCCGCAGCCGGTGGACGACGTCCTCACCCCAGTGGTGGTAGCCGGCGACGATCGCCTCGGTGTCGCCCTCGGTGGCGAAGGTGGCGCCGGCCGCCTTCAGCTCCTCGCGGAGCTCGAGGTAGTTGTAGATCTCACCGTTGAAGACGATCCGGTAGCGGCCGTCGGCGTAGGGCATCGGCTGGTGGCTGTGCTCGATGTCGATGAACGACAGCCGGTTGAAGCCGAACACCGCCCGGCCGTCCCACCAGGCCTCGGTCTCGTCGGGCCCGCGGTGGCGCAGGCAGTGCTGCGCTCCCCGCACGGCGGCGACGGTGGTGTCGGTGACGCGCGCGGCGTCGGTGGAGAAGTAGGCGAGCAGGCCACACATCAGGCGCAGGTCCTCGGGGTGGGGGAGAAGCGGGCGGTGGAGGTCACACGCGCTCGCCGGCGCGCATCTTCCGCGTGACGTCGTGCTCGCCGACGAACGACAGGAAAGGGATGGTCCCGAGCACGAGGGCGATCACCGTGCCCTTGAGGGTCCACTTCGCCCGCAGTGCGAGGTCGACGGCGGAGAGGAAGAACAGGGCGTAGAGCCAGCCGTGGGCGGTGCCCAGCACGGTGACCATGGTCGGCATGTCCGCCCAGTACTTCAGCGGCATGGCGACGACGAAGAGCAGGACCAGCAGGACGCCGACGACGATGGCCATGACCCGGTACCGCTGGAGCGCTGCGGCGATGGCCTGCTCCGAGTCGCGGGCGGGCGTGGTGCGCTCAGCGGCCATTGCCGGCGCTCCGCTGGCCGAGCGCCCGCTCGTTGAGCTCGGCGAGGTAGGCGTTGTAGGCGGCCAGCTCCGGGTCGCCGGAGGTGTCGATGCGCGGCCGCTGGTAGAGGACGACGGCGTTGGTGGGCGCCCCCTCGTCGGGGTCGCGGCGCAGCTCGTCGCGCACCATGCGCAGGTAGAACCACAGCCCCATGAACCCGTAGAGGGGCCACTGCATCGCGTAGCTCCAGTTGACCGCCCCGCCGCCGGCCTCTGCCTTGCTGAGCTGCCAGTAGCCGAGGAAGAACGTCGCGACGAACAAGGCGGCCACGAGCAGGTGCAGGAGCACCCACTTCGGGGTCAGCAGCCGGGTGTACACGCCCTCGACTCTAACCGTCGCGCCGCGGCGGCCGGACGGGCTCGGGGGCAGCACGGAGGGGGAGTGCGCCGGAGCCCGGCGCCGATCCGCCGCGGGACCGCCGGCGCCCGGACGTGCGAGGCTGCCCGGGTCCCCGCGACCCGCCGGTGGCCATCTCCGGTGGTCGGCACCGGAGGCGGGTCGGCTAGTCTCGGCCCACACTGTGATCGGCGTGGATCGACTCCGCCGAAGACCGGTGGAGGACCCGCTGGAAGGACCGCCCGGGACCGGGCGGAGGACGAGGAGGCAGCGAGCAGTGGCTCGAGGCAGCAGGCTCGCGCGGCTGGCCGCGCTCGGTCTCCTGGGGGTGCTGACCCTCACCGGATGCGAGATGCCCAACAACGAGTTCTGGCGGTTCGGCTGGCCCGAGGGGATCACCGAAGAGGCCACCGAGATGCGTGAGCTGTGGACGGGGTCGGTCATCGCCGCCCTGATCGTCGGCTTCATCGTCTGGGGCCTGATCGGCTACGCGGTGCTGCGGTACCGGAAGCGGGGCGACGAGCTCCCTCGCCAGACGGCGTACAACCTGCCGCTGGAGATCGTCCTCACGGTCATCCCGTTCATCATCATCGCCGGCCTGTTCTTCTTCACCGTGGTGACGCAGAACCGCGTGATGGAGCGCAGCGAGAACCCGGACGAGACGATCGCGGTCAACGCGTTCAAGTGGAACTGGGAGTTCGTCTACCCCGACACGCAGGGCGAGGACGGCAACCCGGTGAGCACGGTCGGCACCAGCACGCAGATCCCGATCCTCGTGCTCCCGACCGACCGCACCATCCGCTTCGAGCTCGCCTCCGCCGACGTCATCCACTCGTTCTGGGTCCCGGAGTTCCTCTTCAAGCTCGACGTCATCCCGGGCAACGAGAACGGCCGGGACAACGTCTTCGAGGTGACCGTCCGCGAGGAGGGTGCCTACGTCGGCCGCTGCGCCGAGCTGTGCGGCACCTACCACGCGTACATGAACTTCGAGGTCCGCTCGGTGTCGCCCGAGGACTACGACGCCTACCTGGAGGCGCGCGAGTCCGGCCTGGACACCTACGAGGCGCTGGAATCCATCGGTCAGCCCGGCGACGCCGGCACGACCACCCCGCTGGACCTGGCACAGACCAAGACCGTCGACCAGCAGCAGTCCGCCGGTGACTGACGTGTCGGTTCCCCGCACCCGAAAGACGCACGAGGAGGCACGGCCGTGAAGGTCGAGGCGCTGATCTTCAACCTGATCACGGTGTTCTGCATCGTGGCAGCGATCGTCTACGGCCTCTGGAGCCGTGAGCCCATCGGCACGACGGCGCTGGCTCTCTCCGGTGGTCTGACCGGCCTCATCGGTGGGTTCTTCTGGTTCGTGTCGCGGCGCATCGACGCCCGACCCGAGGACCGCAAGGACGCCGACATCGCCGAGGGTGCCGGGGAGCTCGGCTTCTTCCCGCCGGCCAGCTACTGGCCCTTCGGGCTGGCGCTGTCCGCCGCGCTGATGGGTCTGGCCCTGGCGTTCTTCTACTTCTGGCTCATGCTCATCGCCGGGGCCGCGCTCCTGATCACCGTGGGCGGGCTGCTCTTCGAGTTCTACGTGGGGCAGAACGCCGTCCAGAGCTGAACCGCACGCACCGACCACCGGGCCCCTTCCGCCACCCGCGGGAGGGGCCCGTCGTCGTCTGCGGCTGGATCCGCCGGGCGTTGTCACGAGACCCCCGTGGCGCGGGATTCGCGCCACGGGGTCAGGCCCCCAGCAGGCAGGCCGCGGAGGGCCCTGAGGGCCCGTGTGCGGGCACCGAAGAACGGGCCGGCTGTGGGGGGAGGCCGCAGAGGCCGGGCAGGGGCGTCGACCCTCGGATCACGCAGGCGGTGGCACGTCGGCCTGGCCTGGCCCGGGGGATGCCAGGGCACGTGCCCCAGGAGCTGGCCGGCCCGCCAGGCGGCGTGGACCCCCGCCGCGAGGCGGCGTGGGCCCCTGGTCGACGTCGCCGATCGACCCGCGCACGGCCGCCCTCCTCTTCCTCTCCTGAGGCGGCCGGGGCGGCCGTCTGCCTCGCCCGCGCGCCCCGACGGAAGGGCCGCCCAAGCCGATCCGGGCGGTCACGGAGCGGGCGTGCCGATCCCCCGAGCGGCTCAGCACGGGTGCGATGTGCACGGGCGAGTGCCACGGCGTGTCCGGCGCTCCGGCGAAGCAGAAGGGCCCCGGTGGATGTCCACCGGGGCCCATCTGCACTACGGGTGATCAGTCGCGCGTGTCCTGCGGGCGGCCACCGTCGGAGGGACGGCCACCGTCGGAGGGACGACCCGAGCTGGTGAGCTCACGCGAGCCCTCGGCGGCCGAGAGCCCACGGCCCTCACCCTGCTGCTCGAGCTCGACCGCGGACGGCTGCTCGATCGGGGTGAAGAAGCCCCGGATGGCCCGGCGGGCACCACCCACCTGGTTCATCTTCTTGGGCACCGGAGCGCCGCCGTAGGCGAGCTGGCCGTGGCCGTGCTCGTCGACCGGGCCCAGCGGCTGGTGCACCTCGATGAACTCGCCGCTCGGCAGCCGGCGGATGATGCCGGTCTCGATGCCGTGCTCGAGGACCTCGCGATCGTGCTGCTGCAGGCCGAGGCAGATGCGGTAGGTGATCACGTAGACGATCGGCGGGAGCACGATCACGCCGATCCGGCCGACCCAGGTCATCGCGTTCAGGCTGATGTCGAACTTGTCCGCGATGACGTCGTTGCCGCCGGCCACCATCAGCCAGAAGTAGAACGTCAGCGCCATCATGCCGAGCGAGGTGCGCACGGGGACGTCACGCGGGCGCTGCAGCAGGTGGTGCGAGGCGGTGTCGCCGGTGAGCTTGCGCTCGATCATCGGGTACAGCGCGAGCACCGTGAACATCGCACCGGCCACCACGACCGTGGGCCAGAACAGCGCCGGGATCGTGTAGTCGCCGGGGAGGTTGATGTCCCAGGCGGGGAAGATGCGGGTCGACCCGTCGAGGAAGCCGATGTACCAGTCCGGCTGCGAGGCCGCGGAGACCTGCGCCGGGTTGTACGGACCCCAGAGCCAGATCGGGTTGATCTGGACCAGGCCGGCCAGGCCGGCGATGACGCCGAACACGACCAGCAGCAGCCCGGTGGCCTTCCCGGCGAACGTCGGGAAGAGGCGGTTGCCGACCACGTTGTGCTCGGTGCGACCGGGACCGGGGAACTGGGTGTGCTTCTGCTTGACCAGGATCAGCAGGTGCACCGCGATGAGCGCCAGCAGGATCGCCGGGAAGATCAGCACGTGGGCGATGTAGAACCGCCCGATGATCTCCGTGCCGACGAAGTCGCCGTTGAAGACCGCGAAGTGCGCCCACGTCCCGATCACCGGGATGGAGAGCAGGATCGCGCTGATGATGCGGAGCCCGGTGCCCGAGAGCAGGTCGTCGGGGAGGGTGTAGCCGGTGACGCCCATGAGCAGCGACAGCACCAGCATCACGACACCGATGAGCCAGTTGCTCTCCCGCGGACGCCGGAAGGCGCCGGTGAAGAAGATGCGCACCAGGTGCACGACGATCGCGGCGACGAACAACAGTGCCGCCCAGTGGTGCATCTGGCGCATGAAGAGGCCGCCGCGCACGTCGAACGACAGGTCCAGCGCCGAGGCGTAGGCCGCCGACATCTCGGTGCCCCGCAGGGGGTCGTACTCGCCTTCGTACTCGACCTCGACCATCGACGCGTCGAAGAAGAAGGTCAGGTACGTGCCCGAGAGCAGGGCGATGAGGAAGGCGTAGAGCGCGATCTCCCCGAGGAGGAACGACCAGTGGTCGGGGAAGACCTTGTTGAGCGTGCGCCGGACGGGGCCGGCGACGATGAGCCGGTCGTCGAACTCCGTCGCGGCCTTGCCGAGCCGTGACGTCGGCGCACCCGGCGTCGTGGCGGTAGCTGCCATCAGATGCGCTCCCGGTTCCAGTACGTGGGGCCTGTGGCCTCAGGGTAGTCGCTGCGCGCCACGAAGTAGCCCTCGTCGTCGACAGTGATGGGCAGCTGCGGCAGCGAGCGGGTGGCCGGACCGAAGACCGGCTTCGCGCCCTGGGTCACGTCGAACTGCGACTGGTGGCACGGGCAGAGGATGCGGCTCGTCTCCTGCTCGTACAGCGACACCGGGCAACCGGCGTGCGTGCAGATCTTGGAGTACGCCACGTAGTCGCCGTAGCCGTAGTCCTCCTGCCCCGGCTTGGGGCGGTCGGCGGCGAGCTGCTCCGGGCGCAGGCGGATGAGCATCGTCGCCGCGTCGGGCTGCAGGTTGCCCCCGGCCACGGCCGGGAACACCGTCTCCAGGGACCCGGGCTCCTGGTCGCCGGGACGGATCGGGCTGCCGTCGTCGCGGACGAGACGGACGCCCTCGGCCCAGTTGGTGCGCCCCAACGGGTTACCGGTGTTGGGGTTCTTGATCAGACCGCCGAGCGGGGCGATCAGCATGAGGCCCACGCCGGCGCCCATGAAGCCGAGGGAGCGGGTGATCAGCTTGCGCCGGGCCAGGCCGCTGTTGTGCAGGCCACCCACCAGGGTCGCCCCGGTGGTGACGCGGTCGAAGTGTGACCCGTCGTGCTTGTCCTGCACCGCGGTCTCGTGCGGCAGCAGCTTCTTCGTGTAGAGCACGAGCCCGACACCGGCCAGCGTGAGGGACAGACCCATGAAGAGACCGAGGAGCGGGTTGAACATCGCACTCCAGGTCGTCCCCTCGCGGGCCCAGTTCCACTCCGGCAGGAACCAGCCGGAGCCGGCGTAGACGACCAGGAAGAGGAACGCGGACAGACCGGCTGCGGCGAAGGTCCAGCCGACCTGGCGGACGGCACGCTTCTCCAGCCGCGACCCCGGCTCCGGGCCCGGGTCGACGTGGAGGATCTCGACGCCGTCGTAGCGGGCGCCCAGGATGTCGAGCTCCTCGCGGCTCATGGCCGCGAGCTGCTCAGGGGTGTAGTCCTCGTCCGGGCCGCCGTGCAGCGGTCCCGGGGTGTCCGCACCGCCGGTGGAACCGGGGTGCGAGTCGCGCGTGCTCACGCTTCCTCCTCGCCGGCGATCGGGAACAGCGATCGCACGGCAGCCGTGGTGACCTGGGAGCGGGACAGCTCGCTCACGCCTTGCTCCCCATCCAGAAGATGCCGAACATCAGCACGCCGACACCGACGACCCAGATGACCAGGCCCTCGGCGACCGGACCGATGCGGCCGACGCCCGCGCCGCCCGGGTCCGCCTGCTGCTGGATCGTCTGGATGTAGTTGATGATGGAGCGCTTCTCCTCGGGGGTCAGCTGGTTGTCGCCGAAGACCGGCATGTTCTCCGGCCCGGACAGCATCGCCGTGTAGATCTCGAGGTCGTTGGAGTCCGCGAGGCTGGGGGCCGCCTTGCCGGAGGACAGGGCGCCGCCCTCGCCGACGAAGTTGTGGCACGAGGCGCAGTTCAGGCGGAACAGCTCGCCACCCTGGGCGAGGTCGCCGTCGCGCAGGTTGCCCGAGGGCAGCGTGGGGCCGCCACCGTTGGCCTGGATGTAGGCCATCAGCTGGTCGATCTCCTGGTCGGAGAACACGGCCGGCTTGTCGGGGGCGTCTGCCTCCTGGCGCACGAGCGGCATGCGGCCGGTGTGCACCTGGAAGTAGACGGCTGCCTCGCCGACGCCGATCAGCGAGGGCCCACGGTTGGGCTCGCCCTCGAGGTTGGAGCCGTGGCAGGTGATGCAGCTGTTCTCGTACAGCTCCCGCCCGGCGGCCTCGGCGGCGGACTCCGTCGTGGTGTCGTCGGCCGCCTGCGCCGGTGCGAAGACCGAGTACAGGGCGCCGGTCAGCACCAGGGAGGCCATGAGGCCGGCGACGTTGGCGACGCGGCGGCGCTGCTTGGAGCGGCGGCGCGCGCGGGCCCGGTCACCCGGGGTCCCGGCGTCGGCGGGCAGGGCGTCGGAGTGCGGGTTCGTGGTGGACACCGGTTCCCTAGCGGATCAGGTAGATCGTGGCGAAGAGCCCGACCCACACGACGTCGACGAAGTGCCAGTAGTAGGAGACCACGATGGCCGAGGTCGCCTGTGCCGGCGTGAAACGGCCCATCGTCGATCTGATGAGCACGTAGACGAAGGCTACGAGCCCGCCGATCACGTGCAGCGCGTGGAAGCCGGTCGTGATGTAGAAGACCGAGCCGTACGTCGATGACGAGATCGTCGTGCCGTGGTCCACGACCAGGACCCGGTACTCGTTCGCCTGGGCCAGCACGAAGACCAGGCCCATCACGAAGGTGATGGTGAACCAGCGCCGGAGGCCGAAGACGTTGCCGTTCTCCGCCGCGAAGACACCGAACTGGCAGGTCACCGAGGAGAGCACCAGGATGACCGTGAAGACGGTGGCGTAGGGCAGGTTCAGCTCGGTCGGCTCCGGCGGCCACCCATCGGTGGCCCGGGCTCGCGCTGTGAAATACATGGCGAACAGGCCGGCGAAGAACATCAGCTCGCTGGAGAGCCAGATGATCGTGCCGACGCTGACCATGTTCGGTCGGGTCAGGGAGTGCACCCGCGAAGGGTCGAAGGTGCTGCTCGCCACGGGAGCCGTTGTCACGAGGCTCATCATGGCATCGGCGGGCCCTCGTCACGACCGCGGGTGGTGACGGCGTGGCGCCGATGTGATCAGCTCGATACCGACTCGCAGGTGTTGGCCTGCGAAGAAGCGCCCGGGCACTAGTCTCGGCCGCGTGAGCGCTGCCGAGACGTCCACCGCACCGGCCACCGTGCTGCTCTACAGCCACCGCCCGGAGGTGCGCGACGCCGTCCGCACCGCGGTCGGCCGGCGACCCGCCGCGGACGTGGGTCCGCTCACCTGGGTGGAGTGCGCCACGGCCGACGAGGTCGTGTCCGCGGTCGACGCCGGGGGCGTCGACCTCTGCATCCTCGACGGCGAGGCGCAGCCGACCGGTGGGATGGCGCTGACCCGCCAGCTCGAGGTCGAGGTCGCCGACCGCCCGGCCGTCTGCCTCCTGATCGCCCGCCAGCCCGACCGCTGGCTGGCGCACTGGTCACGGGCCGAGGCCACGCTGCCCTTCCCGGTCGACCCGCTCGTCGCCCCGAAGGTCGTCGCCGACCTGCTGCGCGACCACGTCCGGCGTCCGGTCGTGCGCCCATGACGCCGGTGGCCGCCACCTCCACCGGTGCGCCCACCTGGCCCGTGGTGCTCAACCGCCTGCTGGCCCGGGAGGACCTGGGCGGCGACGACGCCCGCTGGGCGATGCGCGAGGTCATGACCGGGGAGGCGACTCCCGTCCAGGTGGCGGCCTTCGCCGTCGCGCTGCGCGCCAAGGGCGAGTCGGCCGCGGAGGTGGCCGGGCTGGCCGCGGAGATGCTCGAGCAGGCGACGCCGGTCCGGCTGGCCATGGACTGCGTCGACATCGTCGGCACCGGCGGCGACGGCGCCCACACCGTGAACATCTCCACGATGGCCTCGGTGGTCACGGCCGCCGCCGGTGTGCCCGTGGCCAAGCACGGGGGCCGGGCGGCGTCGTCGTCCTCCGGTGCCGCCGACGTGCTCGAGGCGCTGGGCGTCGTCATCGACCTGCCGGCCGACGGCGTGGCGCACTGCGTCACGGAGGCGGGGATCGGCTTCTTCTTCGCGCCCGTGTTCCACCCGGGCATGCGTCATGCCGGGCCCGCGCGACGGGAGATGCGCATCGCGACGGTGTTCAACTTCCTGGGACCGCTCACCAACCCGGCACGCCCGGTGGCTGCCGCGATCGGCTGCGCCGACGCACGGATGGCCCCGGTGATGGCCGAGGTGCTCGCCGGCCGGGGCATGCGGGCCCTGGTGTTCCGCGGTGACGACGGGCTCGACGAGCTGACCACCGCGACCACCTCGTCGGTGTGGGTCGTCCGCGACGGCGAGGTGGAGCCCGACCGGGTGGACCCCTCGGCGCTGGGCCTCGAGGTCCCCGGGCCCGATGCGCTGCGCGGGGGTGACGCGCGGGCCAACGCCGACGTCTTCCGCCGGCTGGTCGACGGCGGGCGGGGGCCGGTGCGCGATGCCGTGCTGCTGAACGCAGCCGCTGCGCTGGCGGCGTTCGACCCGCGCCCGTCGCGGCTGCACGACGCGCTCGGGGCGGGGCTGCAGCGCGCCGCGGCGGCGATCGACGACGGGCGGGCGGCGGCGCTGCTCGACCGGTGGATCGCGGTCAGCCGTGAGGTGTCCGCGACGCAGGGGTGAAGGCCGCGCCGTTCAGTCGGTGCTGTCGAAACCGATCGAGAACGCCGCCTCGAGGTCGTGCCGGGAGTAGGCGCGGAAGGCGATGTGCGTGTCGGTGTCGACCACCCCCGGCACCTTGTTGATGCGTCCGGCGATCACCTGGGCGACCTGCTCGAACTCCCGGACGCGGACGATGGCGATCAGATCGGCCTCGCCGGCGACGGAGTAGACCTCGCTGACCCCGTCGAGCTCGGCGACGGCCTGCGCCACCTCGGCGATCGAGTCGGTCGCGGCGTCGATCATCACGATGGCGGTGATCACGCCGGCGATGCTATCCGTTCCGGCCGGGCGCGCGTGCCCAGCGAGCGGGAGTCGGCGAAGGGATCCTGACCGGTGCGGCCGGCCTCCACCTGGCTGAGGAACCCGCTGAAGGCGCCGGTGCCAGGTGCGGGGCTGGCCAGTGTCCCCGTCAGCTGGACCAACCGGGTGCCGGGCTTCTCCAGCCACCGCAGCACGAGCTCGGTCTCGTCGACCGACGTGGTCGGGGTGCCGTCGGTGTTCGGCAGCATCTCGGCGGTCGCCAGCAGCGTGCCCAGCACGCTCCGGACCGTCGTCCCGCGCGGTGTGCAGCCGGCGGAGACGAGCCGGCCGAACCGCACCACCGACAGCTCCCACCCGCCGTCGCCGTCGGGACGGGCGAGGACGAGCTCGGGGACCGCGGCCAGGGATTCCAGCCGCTGCCGGCGTCGGAGGGCGCGGACCAGCACGGCGACCCGGTCGCGCAGCACGGCCGCGTCCTCGTAGCGCTCCTCGGCCGCCAGGTGCTCGACCCGTGCGAGCAGCGGGGCCACCAGCGGACGGGGGTCGTGGGTGACGGCGGCGGCGAAGACGGCCGCGACGTCCGCGTACTCGACGACGCTCTGCGCGCCGGTGCAGGGCGCGCCGCACCGACCCATCCCGGCCAGCACGCAGGCGCTGGTCGGCGTGCGCGGGGACAGACGGGCGGTGCACTGCCGCAGCGGGAGGGACTCGTGGACGGCGGCGACCGCGGCGTCGGCGGCACGGCGGTCGGGGAAGGGACCGAGGAACACCCCCGCGTCGGGTCGGACCCGCCGCACCACCGACAGCCGCGGGAAGGGTTCCTCCGTGAGCCGGACCCACAGGGCTCGCTCGGGGAAGCGGGAGCGGCGGTTGTACCTCGGCTTGTGCTCGGCGATCAGCCGCAGCTCGCGCACCGCCGCCTCGAGCGCGTGCGCGCACGGGATCGTGTCGATCCGCTGGGCGAGCGCCACCATCTCGGTGATCCGGCTGCGCTGCTCGCTGGAGGAGAAGTAGCTGCGCACCCGGCTGCGGAGGTCGGTGGAGGTGCCGACGTACAGCGGTTCCTCGCGCGGGCCGCGGAAGAGGTACACGCCCGGTCCGTGCGGGACGTCGTCGGCGAGGTGGCGCTTGCGGCGGCGCTCGGGGTCGATCTGGCGGGTCAGCCCCGTCAGCTCCTCCAGCGTCGTGACGCCCAGCGGGCCCAGCCGCTCGAACAGGCCGTGCAGCACGTCGACGGTGGCGCGGGCGTCGTCCAGCGCCCGGTGGGTGGGGGAGGTGGTGGCCGAGAAGAAGGGCGCGAGCGTGCCCAGCTTGCAGTTGGGCACCTCGTCACGGCTGAGCAGCCGCCGGGCGAGCACTGCGGTGTCGACCGAGGCCGCGGCCGGCCAGGCGATGCCCGAACCGGCGCAGGCCGCCTTGAGGAAGCCCAAGTCGAAGGGGGCGTTGTGCGCGACCAGCACCGCGCCGCGGGCGAACTCGAGGAAGGCCGGCAGCACCGAGCCGATCCGCGGCGCGGCGGCCACCATCGACGAGGTGATGCCGGTCAGCACGCTGATGTACGGGGGGATCTCGTGGCCGGGGTCGACCAGGGTCTGGAACTCGCCGAGCACCTGACCGCCCCGCACCTTCACGGCGCCGATCTCGGTGATGGCGCAGTCCTTGGGCGAGCCGCCGGTCGTCTCCAGGTCGACCACGACGAAGGTGACCTGCGACAGCGGCGTCCCCACCTCCTCGATGGAGACCTGGTGGTAGCGGGGAGGGGCGGGAGCGGGTGGCACGGGGCGGACGGTAGGTGGGGGTGCTGACACTCCCGGGGACGCGCGCCGGGTGCGGCATCCCCCTGTCAGGCGGTTTCGCCGGCCCGAGGACAGGCCGCACCTGGCACTCCGAACGCCGGCAGGACACCATTCCTGCTGGTGGCGGCCGCGAACCGGGCGGTCGGCCCCGACCGGTGAAGGTGGTCCGATGCCCGCGCGTTCCCCGTGGCGCTCCTCCGTTCCGGCGGCATGCCGGGCCGGCGCGGTCGCCCTGGCCGCGCTGGTGCTGGCCCTCGCGCCGTCCTCGTCCGTGGGAGCCGCGCCCAGCGACCAGCCGGGCGGTACGTCCGGGGTGCTGGACAGCCGGGCCCTGGACCGCCTGCAGCAACGGGCCGCCGAGGTGCAGGAGGACCTCCGCGCCCAGCAGGAGGACGTCGTCGCGGCACGCGAGGCGCAGGCCGAGGCCCGCCGCGCGGTCGAGGAGGCCCAGGCGCTCCTCGCGGACGCGCAGGGGGAGCTGGCGGTCCACCAGCGGCAGGTCGCCACCTACGCCGCGGCCGTGTACCGCGACCGCGGCGCGCTGACCCCGCTGACGCTGATGCTCACCGGCAGCGACCCGGGTGACGTGCTGGCGGGCCTCGGGTTCCTCGAGGCGGTCGACGCGCACGCCGCGGAGATCATCTCCGTCGCCGAGACCTTCCGCCGCGCGGCGCTGGACGAGGCGGCGCGGGCCCGGGCGGCCCTGGACGAGGCCTCGGCCCGTGCCGCGGAGGTGGACGCGCGGGTCGCCGAGCTGGAGTCGGCGGCCGACGCGGTCACCGCGGAACTGGACGAGGCGCTCGCGGTCGTGGACGGCCAGCTGGCCGCCCTGCAGCGGGAGCAGGTGGCGGTCAACGAGCGGACGGCCGCGAACTGGCGGGCCTACGTGGACCAGCTGCGCGCCGCGGGCATCGCGGTCCCGCCGGCCGCCGACCTGCGCGCTCCGCAGCTCACGCTGCCCGACCGGCTGGTGCCGGTGGGGTCCGCGGCCGGCGGTGCGCAGCCGGGGGCGGCGCAGCTGCCGGGGCAGCCCAGCTCGCTGCTGGTGCTGCCGGCGGAGACGGTGGCCGCGGTGACCGCGGCCATGGACGCCCTCGGCAAGCCCTACGCCCCCGGGACGGCCGGCCCCGACGCGTGGGACTGCGCGACGCTCGTGCAGTCGGTGTACGGGCGGTCCGGCATCCCTCTCCCGGGCACGCAGGGGGAGCTGTTCGCCGTCACCAGCCCCGTCGACCCTGCCGACGTCCTCCCGGGTGACCTGGTGTTCCTCGGCGCCGGGGAGTCGGGCCTCGGGCACGTGGGGATCGCGCTGGACCCGGGCACGATGCTGGCGGCAGACGGGCGGGCCGGTGCGGTGGTCGTGCGGAAGCTGCCGGGCGACCAGGTGCTGGGCATCGGCCGGCCGAGCCTCCCGCAGCGGCCGGCCGTGGACGTCCCCGGGCCGGCCGGCGGAGCGCTGCGCACGGAGTGCGGCAACACCGTCTACCCGGCCAGCTACGACGGTGCCCGCGCCTGGGGCGGCTACCCGAACGGGCTGATCCCGCCGAGCGCGATGTGCCCGCTGGGGATCGGCGGGCACGCGCTGCGCTGCGACGCGGCGGCCGCCTACCGGGCCATGTCCGCGGCCTACGCCGCCCAGTTCGGCGCGCCCCTGTGCATCACCGACTCCTACCGGACCTACGCCAGCCAGGTGCGGCTCTTCGGGGAGAAGCCGTCGCTGGCCGCCGTGCCCGGCACCAGCGACCACGGCTGGGGGCTCGCCGTGGACCTGTGCGGCGGGATCCAGACCTTCGGCACGCCGCAGTACGCCTGGATGGTGGCCAACGCGGGCCGGTTCGGCTTCCTCCACCCGACGTGGGCCGACCCGGGGAACGGCCGCGAGGAGCCGTGGCACTGGGAGTACGCGGGCACCTGAGCCCGCAGCGCCGGATGCGGTCGGTGCGGAATTGTCGGTGGGGGCTCCTAGCGTGCGCAGCGACTCACGGAGGAGAGAACCGATGCTCATCGACTGCGACACCTGCACCGTCCGGGGGACCGGCTGCGCCGACTGCGTCGTCACCGTCCTGCTGGGAGCCCCACCCGGGTGGCAGGGGGTGGACCCCGTGGTGGTGCCGATGACCGCTCGTGCCCGACCCGGCGACGGAGCGACGGCCGAGGACGCCGTCGTGCCGCCCGCCGGCGTCGTGGTGGAGTTCGACGACGTGGAACGACGGGCGGTGCGCGCGCTGGCCGAGGGCGGTCTCGTCCCGCCGCTGCGGCACCGGGACGGCGCGGCGGACCGGGGCGGCGACGGCTCGCGAGGCCGGCGGATCGGCTGACCCGCCCGGCCGCGACCGCCTACACCTCGGGGCGCCTGGCGCGGCGCAGGCGCGCCGGTCCGGGCGGGATGTTCGTCACACCCGTATCAGAGCCCTCCATTTGTCACGGCTTCGTCACGGTCGTATGGTCGTCGCCGTTCGGTCGGGTGGTCGTCATCCGCAGAGGGATGACCTCGACCGGGCACCGCCTAATCACCACACGGCGCGCAGCACCGGCGCCCGAGGTGAGCCGGGGACCCACCGCAGTTCTGGGGTGAGTTCCCCCGCGGCCGGCTCGCCGGCCCGGGGGATAGGGCCAGTCTTCCCAGCCCGAACCCGTCAGCTAACTCGGTAGGCGGTCGTAGCGGAAGAAACGGAGAGCCGCCGCACGTGGCGACCCCTCACGCACCACTGACGCATGACCCCGCACAGCTCCAGACCGGTCGTCAGGCCGGCACCCGTGCCCGCCGCTTCGGCCCGCTGCGCTCCGCACTCCTCGTCGGTGCCGCCGCCGCGCTGACCCTGACCGTCCTCCCCGGTACCGCGTCGGCCGTCCCCGGCGACGTGGGCACCGCCGACCAGGCCGCCGCCAAGGTCGCCGCGGCCGGCCACCAGCTGGAGGTCGTCACCGAGGAGCTCAACGAGGCGAAGGTCGTCCTCGAGGGCCACCGGAACGCCGTCCGCGAGGCGATCGAGGCCGCGGAGGCCGCCGAGGGGCGCCTCGAGTCCCTGGACGGGCAGATCCGCCGGCTGGCGCGCAGCGCCTACACCGGCAGCGGCGTCTCCTCCTTCGACGTGCTGCTGACCAGTGGGTCCGCCGGCGAGATGGTCGACCAGCTCGGCACCCTCGATGCCATCGCCGGCCACACGAACGAGGTGCTCGCCGAGGTCTCGCTGGCCGCTGAGGAGGCGGAAGCCTCCCGCGAGGCCGCGAACGAGGCCACCGCCGAGGCGCAGCGCGCGGTCGACGAGATCGCCGCGCAGCAGCGGGAGCTCGAGACGAAGATCGCCGACTACCAGCGCCAGTACGACGCGCTGAGCGCGCCGCAGCAGGAGGTCGTGCAGCGGGCCCACGGCGGTGGCGAGGCCCAGCCGGTGCCGAGCGGCGTCGTCGCTCCGAGCAGCGCGGCGCAGGTGGCGGTCGACACGGCGCTGGCCCAGGTCGGTGACCCGTACGTCTGGGGCGCCGGTGGCCCGGACGCCTTCGACTGCTCGGGTCTGACCTCCTACGCCTACGCGGCGGCCGGGGTGAGCCTGCCGCACTCGAGCAAGAGCCAGGCGCAGACGGGGCAGACCGTGGCCGCGAGCCAGCTCCAGCCCGGGGACCTGCTCTTCTTCTACGAGCCGACCAGTCACGTCGCCATGTACATCGGCAACGGCCAGATGGTCCACGCGTCGACCTCCGGCCAGCCGGTGAAGGTGGCCAGCTTCAACGCGATGAAGGGCGACTTCACGCACGCCAAGCGCATCGTCGGCTGACAACCGGTCGGTCGCTCGAGGGCCGGTGATCCCTCCGGGGTTCGCCGGCCCTCGCCGTCGGGTGGGGCGCCCTCCAGCACTGCGGCCCCGTCCAGAGGCTCGCCGCGAGCTTGCGAGCGGGGAGGGGGACGGGGTCCTCTTACTAGGATCGGCCGGGTGCAGCGGGGCGGGCGGACGGGTGCGCGCACCGCGCTGGCGGTGGCGCTGGTCCTCGGGGCCGCCGCCCTGCTCGTCGTCGTCCTCCGGACCCCGTGGGACGTCCTGCCCGTGCCTCCGGGCGGTCGCACGGCGCCGGACCCGACCGCGGGGCTGGACGCCGCCCAGGTGGCGCGCGCCGAGGCGTTCGCCGACGCGCTGCGACCGGCATCGCTGGTCTCGATCTCGCTCGGGCTGGTCGTCTCCGCGCTGCTCGGGCTGACCCCGCTCGGCGCCCGGCTCGTCCGGGCCGCGGCGGCCCCGGTGCGTGGGCGGTGGCCCGGCGAGGTGCTGCTCGGCGTGCCGGCGCTGCTGCTCGTCGGCCGGCTCGTCACGCTGCCCGTGGCGGCCTACGCCGAGACGGTCCGGCACCGCTACGGCCTCTCGACCCGGGGATGGGGGCTCTGGCTGCGCGACGTCGCCGTGTCCCTGGCGATCAGCGCGGCGCTCACGACGCTGGTGGTGCTGCTCTTCCTGTGGGTGGTCCGCCGGGCCCCGCGCACCTGGTGGGCCTGGTCGGGGTTCGCGGCCGCGGTGCTGGTCGTCGTGGGCTCCTTCCTCTACCCGGTGGTGATCGAGCCGGCGTTCAACCGGTTCGAGCCGCTGCCGGCCGGAGAGCTGCGCACCGACCTGCTGGCGCTCGCCGAGGAGAACGGCACCCCGGTCCAGGACGTGCTGGTCTCCGACGCCTCCCGCCGGACGACGGCCCTGAACGCCTACGTGTCGGGGTTCGGCTCGACCCGGCGGGTGGTCGTCTACGACACGCTCCTGGACCGGCTGCCCGACGAGGAGATCGAGTCGATCGTGGCCCACGAGCTCGGCCACGTCGCCAACGACGACGTCCTGACCGGCACGCTGATGGGCGCCCTGGGGGCCGGGGCGGCGACCGCGCTGCTCGGCTGGCTCCTGTCGTGGGCGCCGCTGCTGCGCCGGGCGGGGGCGGATGCGCCCGGGGACCCGCGGGTCGTGCCGCTGCTGCTGTTCCTCGTCAGCGCCGGTGGGCTGCTGGGCACCCCGGTGCAGAACCTGGTCTCGCGCCAGATCGAGGCACGGGCCGACGTGCACGCCCTCGACCTCACCCGGGACCCGGACGCGTTCATCGCCATGCAGCGCCGGCTGTCCACGACGAACCTCGGTGACCCCGACCCGCCGGCCGCCTGGCAGTGGTACTTCGGCAGCCATCCCACGGCGGCCCAGCGGATCGCCCTGGCCGAGGACTGGCGACGCCTGGAGGGTCCGTGAGCCGGACACTCGTCGTCACCAACGACTTCCCGCCACGGCAGGGCGGCATCCAGACCTTCGTCGCCGCGCTGCTGGAGCGCCGGCCCGCGGACTCCCTGGTGGTGCTCGCCTCCGACTCGCCGGGCTCGGCGGAGCACGACGCCGCGCTGCCCTACCCGGTGGTGCGGCGGCCCACGGGCATGCTGCTGCCCACCCGCGCGACCGCCCGCGCCGCGGTCGACCTCGTCGACCGCTTCGGCTGCGACACGGTCTTCTTCGGGGCGGCGGCCCCGCTGGGGCTGCTCGCCCCCGGTCTCCGGCAGGCCGGGGTGCGGCACCTGGTCGGCGCCACGCACGGGCACGAGACCGGCTGGGTGGCACTGCCGGGCAGCCGGCAGCTGATGCAGCGGATCGCGTCGGGTCTCGACGTGGTCACCTACATCAGCGAGTACACCCGCGACCGGCTCGCGCCCGCCCTGGCCGGCCGCACCCGGCTCGCCCAGCTGTCACCCGGCGTGGACGTCGACCGGTTCACCCCGGACGTCGACGGGGCCGAGGTGCGCCGCCGGTGGGGCCTCGGGGACGCGCCCGTCGTGGTCTGCGTCTCCCGGTTGGTGGCGCGCAAGGGCCAGGACGTCCTCGTGGCCGCCTGGCCGAGGATCCTCGCCCGCCACCCGGGGGCCCGGCTGCTGCTGGTCGGTGGCGGACCGGCGGAGGCGTCGCTGCGCCGGGCCGTCGCCGCGGCCGGCCTGCAGGGTTCCGTCGTCCTGACCGGGCCGGTGGGCCACGACGAACTGCCTCGGCACTACGCGGCCGGGGACGTCTTCGCGATGCCGTGCCGCACCCGCCGCGGAGGGCTGGACGTCGAGGGGCTCGGCATGGTGTTCCTGGAGGCCGCGGCCGGCGGCCGGCCGGTGGTCGCCGGCACGTCCGGTGGGGCGCCCGAAGCGGTGCGCGACGGCGTCACGGGCCACGTCGTCGACCCGCGGTCGCCCGCAGCCGTGGCCGCGGCGCTGGACGGCCTGCTGGCCGACCCGGTACGGGCCCGGGCCATGGGTACCGCGGGCCGCAGGTGGGTGGAGCAGCGCTGGTCGTGGTCGACGATCGCCGCCGGTTTCGCCGACCTGCTCGAGGGTCACTGAGCCCCGTCCCGCGGGTGCGGGACGGGGCTCGGTGCCCCCTCCAGGGGCCCGCCCCGAGCGTGCGAGGGGTGGGGAGGAGGGGGTGTTCTTCAGCGCGCGTACAGCGAGTCGACCTCGGAGCCGAACTCCTTCATGACCACGTTCCGCTTCAGCTTCAGGCTCGGCGTCAGCATCCCGTTGTCCTCGGTGAAGTCGGTGCCCAGGACCGTGAACTTCTTGATCGCCTCGGCCTGCGAGACGGCCTTGTTCGCCTCCTTCACCGCGGCGTCGAGCTCGGCGAGGACCTCGGGGTCCTCCCGCAGTTGCGAAGGCGTGAGGCCGGCGTCCTTGCCCTTGGACTCCAGCCACTGCGGCAGCGCCTCCTCGTCGAGCGTGATCAGCGCCGCGATGTAGGGGCGCTGGTCGCCGACGACGATGCACTGGCTCACGAGGCGGTGGGCCCGGATGCGGTCCTCGAGGACGGCCGGGGCGACGTTCTTGCCGCCCGCGGTCACGAGGATCTCCTTCTTGCGGCCGGTGATCTTCAGGAAGCCGTCGTCGTCCAGCTCGCCGATGTCGCCGGTGTGGAAGAAGCCCTCGGGGTCGATGGCCTCCTTCGTGGCGTCCTCGTTGCGCCAGTAGCCGCGCATGACGATGCCGCCCTTGATGAGCACCTCGCCGTCCTCGGCGATGCGGAACTCGACACCGGGCAGCGGGCGCCCGACGGTGCCGATGCGCAGGGCGTCGTCGTGGTTGACCGACGCGGCGGCAGTGGTCTCGGTCAGGCCGTAGCCCTCGAAGACGGTCACGCCGATGCCCCGGTAGAAGTGGCCGAGCCGCTCCCCGAGCGGGGCGCCGCCGGAGATGGCGCCGAGGCACCGGCCACCGAGCGCGGCGCGCAGCTTGCCGTAGACGAGCTTGTCGAAGAGGGCGTGCTGCAGCTTGAGACCGAGCCCGGCGCCGCCGGTGTCCTGCGCGCGGGACCAGTCGATGGCCACCTGGGCCGCCTTGTCGAAGATCTTGCCCTTGCCGTCGCCCTCGGCCTTCGCCTTGGCCTGGTTGTAGACCTTCTCGAACACGCGGGGGACGGCGAGCACGAAGGTGGGCTTGAACTCGCCGAGGTCCTCGACCAGGTTCTTGACGTCGGGGGTGTGCCCGATGACGGTGCGGTTCTTGATGGCGCCGACCTGCAGGACGCGGGCCAGCACGTGGGCCAGGGGGATGAACAGCAGCAGCGAGCCCTGGACGCCCATGAAGCGGTCCAGCAGGGTGATGCCGTTGCCGATCTCGAACAGGAAGTTCGCGTGCGTCAGCTCGCAGCCCTTCGGCCGGCCGGTGGTGCCGCTGGTGTAGATCAGCGTCGCGAGGCTGTCGGCGTTCAGCGTGGCCCGACGGGCCTCCAGCTCGCTGTCCGGGACGTCGGCACCGGCCGCCGTGAGCTGGTCGATCGCGCCGTCGTCGATGACGTGCACGGTCTTCAGGTCCGGCGCCTGGTCGCGCACCGAGGCGATCGCCTCGGCGTGCTCGTCGCGCTCCACGACCGCGGCGGTGGCGCCCGAGTCGGCCAGGATCCAGGCGACCTGGTCGGCGCTGGAGGTCTCGTAGATCGGGACGACGGCGGCGCCGGCGGTCCAGATGGCGAAGTCGAGGACCGTCCACTCGTACCGGGTCTTGGCCTGCAGGGCGACGCGGTCACCCGCGGCGACGCCCGAGGCGATCAGCCCCTTGGCGACGCCGCGGACCTCGTCCCCGAACTGCTGCCAGGTGACGTCGGTCCACCGGCCGTCCACCTGACGGCGCAGCCCCACCTCGTCGCCGTGGTCGGTCACGTTTGCGGTGAGCATGTCGGTCAGGGCCGCGTCGGCCTCGACCTGGTAGGTCGCTGGAATGCTGAACTCGCGCACGCCGGTCCTCTCCTCCCCGGCCGTCGCCGGGCACCGTCGCCCGCGACCCCGACCTGGGGACGTCGGCGTCAATCTAACGGCTCCTGCTACCGGGGAGTAGCCCAGCGCTGCGCCCCGGCCCTCCCGGTGGTCCCGGAGCGGCTAGCCTGCTGCCCAT
This sequence comes from Blastococcus saxobsidens, assembly GCF_002938435.1. Classification (GTDB taxonomy): domain Bacteria; phylum Actinomycetota; class Actinomycetes; order Mycobacteriales; family Geodermatophilaceae; genus Blastococcus; species Blastococcus saxobsidens. The sequence continues at coordinate 52,234 of NZ_POQT01000005.1, read as the reverse complement.
GGCGGACCAGTCCACCCAGTCGATCCTCGTCGAGGCGCCCGCGTCCCAGGTCATGGAGGTCGTCGCCGACTTCCCCTCGTACCCGCAGTGGGTCTCCGCCGCCAAGAAGGTGGAGGTGCTGGAGACCGGCGAGGACGGGCGGGCCCGCCGCGTGCACTTCGTGCTCGACGCCGGTGCGGTCAAGGACGACTACGTCCTGGAGTACACGTGGGACGACGACCGCCGCGTCTCCTGGACGCTCGTCAAGGGCCAGATGCAGAAGCGGCAGGAGGGCTCCTACACGCTCAGCGAGGAGGGCGGCCGCACCGAGGTGACCTACTCGATCACCATCGACCTCTCGATCCCGATGCTGGGCATGATCAAGCGCAAGGCGGAGAAGGTCATCCTCGACACCGCGCTCAAGGAGCTCAAGAAGCGCGTCGAGGGCTGAGCGGGTGCGCACCCTGCTCGTCACCGGCACCGGCGGTGCCGGTTCCTCCACGATCGCCGCCGCGGCCGCCCTCAGGTCCGCCCGCTCGGGCCGGTCGACGCTGCTGCTCACCCGGCAGGCGTCCCCGGTCGAGGGCCTCGGCGACGAGCCCGGGCTCGAGGTCCGCCGGATCGCCGGCCCCCGGGCGGTGGCCGATCTGTGGGGCGCGCACGCGGGGGCGCTCGCCGGGCTGCTCCCGCACCTGACGCTGCCGCCGGTCACCTCCGTCGTCCCGGTGCCGGGGACGGAGGAGCTCGCGCTGCTCGCTGCACTGGCCGAGGCGCAGGCCGACCTCGTCGTGGTCGACGCGGGGCCGCTGCGCGACGGCTTGGGCCTCGTCGCCCTGCCGGCCGCGCTGCGCTGGTGGACCGGGGTGGCGCTCCCGCCCACGGTGCGCGCGCTGGCCGCCGTGCGCAGGGCGGCGGTGGGTTCCGGTGCGGCCAAGGCAGGTCCGCTCGACGCGGCGCTGGCCGCCCTCCCCGTGGTCGAGGGGCTGCTGGCCCGCGACCGGCTGGCCGGTCCGGCCGGTACCGCCGTCTGGCTCACCGCCCCGGCCCGCGGTTCCGCGGTGGCCGCCCTGCGCGGGGCGACGACGGTCCTGGGCCTGCACGGGCTGCGGCCCGCCGCGGTCCTCGCCCGGGTGCTCCCCGCCGGCGGCACGGGCAGCTGGTGGGAGCGGCGGGCCGCCGACCAGGACGCCGCCCTCGCCGGCCTGGCCGAGCTCGCCCCCGTGCACGCCGTCCCGGAGGACGCCGGGAGCCCGGACGACCCGGCGGGTGCGCTGGACCTGCTCGGCGGTCTCGACCTCCCGCCGGCCGGCGGGCCGCCCGCTCCCGGGCCCCGGCGTGGCGCGATGGGGTGGGAGCTGACGGTTCCGTTGCCCTTCGCCGAGCGGTCCCAGGTGTCCCTGACCCGGTGGGGCGATGACCTCGTGGTGGGCGTGGGGGAGGATCGGCGCTCGCTGCGGCTGGACTCGCTGCTGCGCCGGTGCGAGGTGACCGGGGGGAGGCTGGCCGACCCCGGGACGGCGCAGGCGCGGCTCGAGGTCAGCTTCCGACCGGATCCGCAGCAGTGGCCGGCCGACCTCCTGGCCGCCGAGGGGAGGACCTCATGACGACCGGAGCCGACTGGTTCGAGCAGGCCCGGCGCCTGCTGGACGCCGTCCGCGGTCCCGAGCCGGCCGACGCCGCGCCCGGTGAGCACGCGAACGACTGCCGGTGGTGCCCGGTGTGCCAGGCGGCCGCCGTCGTGCGCGGTGAGCGTCCGGAGGTCACCGCCGCCCTGGCCGACGTGCTCACCACCGCCGCGGCCGCGCTGCGGGCGTTCGCCGCGGACGTGGCGCAGCCGGCGCCGGACGCGGCGGACGACGTCGTCGCCGAGGCGCAGGAGCCGCCGCCGGCCCAGCGGATCGACATCGCGTGACCCCCGCTGACGTGCGGGAGCTGCCCGCGCTCGGCATCGACATCGGCGGCACCAAGGTCGCCGGTGGGGTGGTGTCGCCGGACGGCACGATCCTGGAAACCGCGCGCCGGGCCACCCCCGGGGCCTCGGTCAGCGACACCGAGGACGCGATCGCCGCCGTGGTGGAGGAGCTCGCCGGCGCGCACGACGGCGAGCTGGTCGGCGTCGGCGTCGGCGCCGCGGGCTGGTTCGACCGGACCGGCGACACGGTGCTGTTCAGCCCGCACCTGGCGTGGCGCAACTCGACGCTGCGCAAGGACCTCGGCGCGCGGCTGCAGCGGCCGCTGTGGGTGGGCAACGACGCGGACGCGGCCGCGTGGGCGGAGTACCGCTACGGCGCGGCGCAGGGCAGCGACCTCGCCCTGATGATCACCCTGGGCACGGGGATCGGCGGCGGGATCGTCCTCGACGGCCGCCTGCGCCGCGGCTCGCACGGCGTGGCGGGGGAGTGGGGGCACATGCGCGTCGTCCCCGACGGGCGGCTGTGCGCGTGCGGCAACCGCGGCTGCTGGGAGCAGTACGCCAGCGGCACGGCCCTCGGCCAGACCGCGCGCGAGGTCGCGCGCACCTCGCCCGCGGCGGCCGCGCTGCTGCTGGAGCGGGTGGACTGCGAACCCGAGCGGCTCACCGGCGAGCACGTGGCCCGCGCGGCCTACGACGGCGACCCGCTGGCCCTCGAGCTGGTGACGGAGGTCGGCTACTGGCTGGGCCAGGGCATCGCCGACCTCGCCGCGGCGCTCGACCCGGAGGTCGTGGTGATCGGCGGCGGGGTGAGCGTGCTCGGCGAGATGGTGCTGCGCCCGGCCCGGGAGCGGCTGGACCGCGCGCTGCCCGGCCGAGGCTTCCGCCCCGGGCCACGGGTGGTGGCCGCGGCGCTCGGCGCCCAGGCCGGCATCGTCGGCGCCGCCGACCTCGTGCGGAAGGCCGTGGCCGAGGGCGAGTAGAAGGACCCCGTCCCCCTCACCCCTCGCAAGCTCGCGGCGAGCCTCTGGACGGGGCCACCCGGCACGTCACCCAGCGAGCTCGCGGGCGAGCTGCTCCAGGAACAGGCCGATGTCGGTCACGATGCCCATGGCCTGGGCGCTGCCGCGGTCGGCGAGCTTGGTGACCGTGGCCGGGTTGATGTCCACGCACACCAGCGGGACGGACGCCGGCAGGAGGTTCCCCGTCGCGATGGAGTGCAGCATCGTGGCGACCATGATCACGAAGCCGACGTCGTGCAGCTCGGCCCGCATCGCCCGCTGGCCCTCGATGACGTCGGTGTGCACGTCGGGCAGCGGCCCGTCGTCGCGCACGGAGCCGACCAGCACGAACGGCTTGCCCGCCTCGACCATGGCGTGCATGACGCCGCCGCCCAGGACGCCGGAGTCGACGGCGGCCCGGATCGATCCCGCGGCCCGGATCGTGTTGATCGCCCGGATGTGGTGCTCGTGGCCGTGCGGCACCCCCGACCCCTTGGCCAGGTCCACGCCGAGGGAGGTGCCGAACAGCGCCGACTCGATGTCGTGGGTGGCCAGCGCGTTCCCGGCGAAGAGGACGTCGACGTAGCCCGCCCGGACCAGGCGCACCATCGCCGGTGCAGCGCCGGTGTGCACCACCGCCGGGCCACCGACCCAGAGGATCCGCCTGCCCTCGGCCTCGACCTCGCGCATCCGCTCGGCGATCTGCCGGACCAGCAGCGCCTGCGGCTTCTCGCTCGACACCGCGGAGTTCATGAAGCCGAAGTCGTCGTCGCTGCCCTTCGGCGCGGCCGGCGGCAGCTCCACCCGGACCCCCGAGGCGCCGCAGACGACGGCGTCGCCGGCCCGGACGTCGCTCACCGGCACCGTGTCGACGACCGTGCGCCCGTCCTCCTGCCGGACGACCAGCCCGCAGTCCATCTCCGGGCGCCGGACCCGCACCCACTCGCCATCCAGGCGCACCAGCGTGTCCAGGTTGGTGGTCGAGTAGAAGTCGTCGGGGAAGACCCCGTCGGCCGGTGCGGGCCGGGTGCCGGCCGTGCCCGGGTCCACGGGGTTGGCTCCGTGGACCTGGACCCGCATGAGGATGCGGTCGAGCCGCTCGGCCTCCCCGGCGCGCACCTCGATCAGGGCCGTGGACTCGTCCTCGTGCTCCCTGCCGAGCTCCAGGCTGGTGATCCGGTAGTCGCCGCCGTACTCCAGCACGTCGTCCAGGACGCGGGCGAGGATGCCGGTGTCCATGAGGTGGCCGGTGAGGGTGACGACGGCGGTGAGGCTGCTCACGGCGCGCACCGTAGCCCTCCGGCCGGGGGCTACACGACCGCGCCGTCGTCCCCGTCGTCGGCGGACCTGTCGCGCATGCGGGAGACGAGCACGGCCGCCCCGCCGGCGACGACGGCGACGCCCAGCACCAGCCCTGCGTCACCCGAGAGGCCGATCACCCCGGGGGCGCCGATGAGCAGCACGCCGGTGAGCACGAGCAGGACCGCGTACAGCACGGCCGGCGCGGGCACGGGCAGCGGCGGCGGCGGGGGCGGCTCGTAGTGCTCGTCGGGCCGGTCGAGGACGGGCACCTCGGCCGGCGGCGGGACAGGGGCGTCGGAGGGCTGCTCGTCGAGCACCGTGCGGCCGTGCTCGGCCTCGAAGGCGGCCACGATCCGCTGCCACTCGGCGTCCTGGTCGACGTCCTGACGGGGGAGGCGTCGTTCCGGCCGGGGCCGGGTGGGGTGCTCGTCGGCGTACTGGTCGACCAGCCCGCGGGCCTCCGTGTGGCGGGCCCGGTCGACGAACAGCCGGTCCGACGGCGGGCTGGGCAGGAACACCGACCGGGTGTAGGGCGCCACGTCCGCGGCCGGCTCCAGGTAGGCGGCGATCCCCGCCGCCTCGAGCACGTCGAGCAGGTGCTCGCCGACCCGCGGGTCGACGTCGCGCACGGGGCTCCACAGGGTCGCCTCGAGGCCGTTGTCGCGGCGGCCGCGTCCGCGTCGCTCGGTCACCGGTGGTCGGCCGGTGGCGCGTCGGTCTCCGCGGCGCGCACGTGGGCCCGGATCCACTCGGCGGAGCGGGTGAAGATGAGCGGGGCGTCGTTGTCGAGCGTGGCCACGTGGTAGCTGTCCCGCAGCACGACCTCCTCGGTGTCGTCGCTGGAGATGCCGTCGAGCAGCACGGTGCTGTTCACCGGCTCCACGACGTGGTCCTCGGCGCTGTGGAAGACGATCGTCGGCGCGGTGACGCGGGGCAGCTCGGCCCGGGTGACGGCCCACAGCCCGCGCAGCTGCAGCATCGCCCGCGTCGGGAGCCTGGGGTAGGCCAGCTCTGTCACGCCGGGCTTCTTGATGTCGCTGGCGATCGGCGCCCAGCTCCCGGAGAGGCGGGCGATCAGGGGCAGCAGCTTGGCGTCCAGCCGCTGGGTGAGCAGCGCCGGGTTGACCAGGAGCAGGCCCGCCACGTCGTCCGGGCGCACCTCGGCCAGCCGGGTGGCCAGCGTGCCGCCCATCGACAGCCCGGCGACGAACACCCGGTCGCAGACGGCGGCGAGCTCGTCGAAGGCGTGCTCCACGGTGCCGGTCCACTGGTCGTGGGAGCTGCCGTTGCAGTCCTGCCAGTGGGTGCCGTGCCCCGGCAGCAGCGGGCAGCTGACCGAGAAGCCCTCGGCGGCCAGGTGCTCGCCCCAGGGCCGCATGCTCATCGGCGTCCCGGTGAAGCCGTGCACGAGCAGCACGCCGGTGCGACCCTCCGGACCGCTCCCACCGGGGAAGGAGAACGGCTCGGCACCGGGCATGACCTCGGGTGCAGGGGTCGGTCCGGGCACGGTGTTCCTCCTCGGCGACCGGCGGTGACGCCGGTGTCAGCTATGTCACGGGGGACACCCGATTGTGATTCGGACCCCAGGCTCCCTAGTCTGGCAGTCCCCGAGGGAGGCGTGTTGTTCTACTGGTTCCTCAAGTTCGTCGCGATCGGCCCGCCGGCGCGGGTGGTCTTCCGTCCGAAGGCCGACGGCGTCGAGAACGTGCCCACGACGGGTGCGGCGATCCTCGCGAGCAACCACCTGTCCGCGGCCGACTGGGTGTTCATGCCGCTGCAGCTCAAGCGGCGGGTCACGTTCCTGGCCAAGGCCGAGTACTTCACCGGCACGGGCGTGAAGGGTTACCTGCAGCGGGCGTTCTTCACCGGGGCCGGGCAGGTGCCGATCGACCGGTCCAGCGCCTCGGCCGCCGAGGGCGCGATCCAGACCGGCATCCGCTCCCTGCGCGAGGGCCAGCTGCTCGGCATCTACCCGGAGGGCACGCGGTCGCCGGACGGGCGCCTCTACCGCGGGAAGATCGGCGTGGCCCGGATGGCGCTGGAGACCGGTGTCCCGGTCATCCCGGTCGCGATGTGCTACAGCAGCCGCAGGCTCCCGTTCGGCAAGAAGCTCACCCGGGTCACGGTCGTCTTCGGCAAGCCGCTGGACTTCAGCCGCTACGAGGGCCTCGGCGGTGACCGGTTCGTCGAGCGCTCGATCACCGACGAGATCATGTACGAGATCATGACGCTGTCCGGTCAGGAGTACGTCGACGTCTACGGCTCGACCGTGAAGAAGTCGATGGACGCCACCGGGGCCAGCGCGACCGAGGTGATCGCCACCCTGCAGCCGCCGGCCACCGAGGCCGCGGACCGCGCCCCGACGTCGCTGGCGGGATAGCGGCTCAGCGGGCGACGAGCCGGTCCAGGACGTCGCGCAGCAGCGCGAGCAGGTCGGGGCGGCTCATCGTGGGTTCGGCGACCCACTGGCCCACCAGGTCCTCGGCGAAGGCGAACCAGGCCAGCACGAGCTGACGGCGCAGCGCGTCGTCGGGCAGGTCGAGGGTGGTCAGGGTCAGCTCGACCAGCTTGCCTCGGGTCTCCTCGTAGACCTCCGACACCCAGGGGTCCCCGCCGCCGGCGCCCCGCACGAAGGCCAGGTGGCTGTCGCGGAACGTCTCCACCCAGCCGACGTAGCGGTCGAGCATCCCGGTGACCTGCTGCTCCGCCGGTGTCCCCGGCGCCGGGAGGAGGTGCTCCCACAGCAGGTCCGCCGCCGCCCGGGTGACCGCGGTGTAGTACTCCCGCTTGGTGGCGAAGTAGTGGAACAGCAGGCTGCGGCTGATCCCGGCCCGCCGCGCCACCTCGTCGATGGTCAGCTCCTGCACCGGCGTGGTGGGCAGCAGCTCGAGCCCGATCTGCACCAGCTGCGCCCGCCGGTCCCCGGCGCTGCGCCGCAGCCGGGGGTGCTCGGGGCGGGAGGAAGCCGTCATCCCCGGCGATGATCCCTCATGCGGCGCCCCGCTCGGCCGTCGCCGCGGCGAGCAGCCGTTCGATCGCCTCGGCGACCTGCCCGGCGCGCTCCTGGGGCAGCATGTGGCCGCTGCGCGGGAGGATCTCCAGCGTCGCGTCGGGCAGCGCCTCGGCCAGCTGGTGGCTGTGCCGTTTCGGCGTCAGCTTGTCGCTGTCGCCCACCAGGATCTCCACCGGCACGTCCGTGAGCGCCTTGAGCTCCTGGCGCTTGTCGTGCCCGCCGAGCGCCGGGTAGAACGCGGCGAACGCGCGCACGGTCGAGGCGTGCATGATCTCCGCCCCGGCGAGGACCATCTCCGCGGTGGCGTCCGCGCCGTAGAGCAGCTCGCGCACGAGCTTCTGGTGGCGCGGGTGGGTCGGGGGCAGCAACCGGCGCATGCGCTCCAGCGCCCGTGCGCCGCCGATCGCGACGGTGACCAGGCCGGGTGCCAGCTTGAGCTGCAACCGCTCGGCCAGGTTCTCGCCCGCGGGCGCGAGGTCGCCGGCCGACGTGGAGACAAGCGCGACACCGCGGACGCGGTCGCCGAACAGCTCGGGGCGCGCGGCGGCCAGGCACATGATCGTCATGCCGCCCATGGAGTGGCCCGCGAGCACGACCGGTCCGGTGGGTGCCAGCTGGTCGAGCAGGTCGCCGAGGTCGGCGCCGAGCTGGTCGATGGTGAGCTCGCCCACGTCGTCGGCGTACCGCCCCCACGTGGAGCGGCCGTGGCCGCGCTGGTCGTAGCGGATCAGTCGCAGCTCGCCCGCCGCCACGCGCGGGGTGAGCAGTTCCGCGACGTCGTCCCAGGCGGCCTGGGCCAGCGTCCAGCCGTGCGCCATGACCACGGTCACGGGGGCGTCGTCGGAGCCGTCGACGACGGCGTGCAGCTGCGCGCCGTCGGGGGTGTCGACGGCGGCGACCCGGCGGAGGAGCGTCGGGGCGGTCACGCGGCCACCTCCGGGCTCTCGGTGCCGGCGGGGATGCCGACGTAGTTCTCGCGGTCGAGCTTTCGCGTCAGCTTGCGGAAGCGGAAGGTGAAGTCGGGCCACAGCGTCGTGTTGTGCCCGTGCTCGTCCAGGTACCAGCTGGCGCACCCGCCGGCCAGCCACACGGTGCCCTTCGACTTCTCGGCGATCAGCGAGCGCCACGCGTCCTGCGCCTCGCGGATCGTCTCCAGAACGGCCAGGCCCTCGGCGTCCATGGTCCGCAGCGCGTCGTCGACGTAGGCCACCTGGGACTCGATCATGTAGACCATCGACGTGTGGCCGACGCCGACGTTCGGGCCGACCAGCAGGAACATGTTCGGGAAGCCCGCGACGGTGGCGCTGCGGTTGCTCACCATGCCGTTCTCCCAGACCTCGGCCAGCGAACGGCCGTCGCGGCCGCGGATCTTCTCCGCGATCGGCAGGTCGGTGACGTGGAAACCGGTCGCCAGCACGATCGTGTCGGTGGGGCGCTCGACGCCGTCCTTCGCGACGACGGAGTGCGGCCGGACCTCCTGGATGCCGGCGGTCACCAGCTCGGCGTTGGGTGCCGCGACGGCGGGGAAGTAGTCGTTGCTGATCAGGATGCGCTTGCAGCCGATGGTGTAGTCCGGCGTCAGGGCCTTGCGGAGCCGGGGGTCGCGCACCTGGCGGTGCAGGTGGGCCCGGGCCAGCTTCCCGACCGGTGTGAGGAAGCGCCGGTTCTTCGCCAAGCCGATGACCAGGAACTCGCGGAAGAGGTACAGGGCGGCGCGGATCGCGTTCTGGAAGCCCGGCACGAACCGGTAGAGCTTCTGCATCCACGGCTTGACCGGGTGGTCGGTGCGGGGGACCACCCACGCCGGGGTGCGCTGGTAGACGGCGATGCTGCCGACGACCGGCTGGATGGCGGGCACCACCTGGATGGCGGAGGCCCCCGTGCCGATGACCGCGACCCGCTCGCCGGTGAGGTCGTGGGTGTCGTCCCAGCGGGCCGAGTGCATGACGGTGCCGGCGAAGGAGTCCAGCCCCGGGATGTCGGGGTAGGTCGGGTCGGCGAGCGCACCGGCCGCGGACACCAGCACGCGGGCGCGGAACCCTCCGGCGGCGGTCGTGACCAGCCAGCGCTGGGCGGCGTCGTCCCACCGTGCGGCGGTCACGTCGGCGCCGAAGACGCAGTGCCGGCGGACGTCGAAGCGGTCGGCCACACCCCGGAGGTAGGCCTGGATCTCCGGCTGCTCGGAGTAGGACCGGCCCCAGTCCGGGTTCTGGGCGAAGGAGAACGAGTAGAGGTTGGACTGCACGTCGCAGGCCGCGCCCGGATAGGTGTTGTCCCGCCAGGTGCCGCCGACGTCGTCGGCCCGCTCCAGGAGGACGAAGTCGGTCTCCCCGCGGCGCTTGAGCGCGATCGCCATGCCGAGGCCCGCGAAACCGGAGCCGATGATGGCGACGCCCACCTCGCGGACACCGCCTGCCGCGGCGGCGGAGGTGGGGGCTGGCTGGGTCTCGAGCGTGCTGGTCACGATCGGGCTCCTTCGTCGATTCCGACGGTCTCGTTCCGCTTGCTGAGCAACGCTCAACAAGCTACAACGGCTGGTGGACAGGCTCAATTCGAGCGCGACGACCCGACAGGAGCAGTTCCCATGGCGGCTGGACCCGGCAAGCGCAAGCGCATCCCCCTGGCCGGCAGGTCGGTGCTCATCACCGGCGCCGCACGTGGCATCGGCGCCGCGCTGGCCCGCAAGGCCGCTGCCCGCGGCGCCCGCGTCGCGCTGGTCGGGCTGGAGCCGCAGGAGCTGGCGCGGGTGGCTGACGAGCTCGGCCCCGAGCACCTGTGGGTGGAGGCCGACGTCACCGATCCGGAGGCCCTGAAGGCCGCCGTGCAGCGGACGGTCGACACGTTCGGCGGGCTGGACATCGTCGTGGCCAACGCGGGCATCGCGCCGCTCACCACGGTGATGACGTCCTCGGCCCACGCGCTGGCCCGCACCATCGAGGTCAACCTGATCGGCACGATGCTCACCGCCCACGCGGCGCTGCCCGCCATCGCCGAGCGCAGGGGGCACGTCCTGCTGATCAGCTCGGCGGCCGCGTTCACCGTGCTCCCGGGCATGAGCGCCTACTGCGCGTCCAAGGCCGGGGTGGAGCGCTTCGGCGACGCACTGCGCCTGGAGGTCGCCCACCGCGGGGTCACCGTGGCCAGCGCCCACCCGACGTGGATCGACACCGACATGGTGCGCGACACGGAGGAGGCCCTGCCCACCTTCAAGGAGACGCGCAAGCAGCTGCCCGGACCGCTGGGTGCGTTCACCTCGGTCGAGGCGTGCGCCGAGGCTCTCCTGCGAAACATGGAGACCCGCGGCCGCCGGGTGTTCGTGCCGCGATCGGTCGGCACCGTGGCGGCGCTGCGCCAGCTGGTCACCGGCGTGCTCGCCGAGAAGGTCGCCATGGCGGTCTCGGCCAAGCGGGTGCCGCAGCTGGAGCGCGACATCGAGGCGCTGAAGGGCCGCGAGTTCGGCAGGAACTCCGTCGGCGACCGGTCCACGGGCGCCGCATAGCCGTCAGGCGGTCCAGCCGCCGGCGCGGGGGAGGGCGGCGCGCCAGCGGTCGTGCCGGCCGTCGTCCCGGGCGCCGGCGGCCGGCTCGAACCGCCGGTCCAGCGCCCAGGTCCGCGCCAGCTCGTCGGTGCTGCTCCACACCCCGGTGCCCAGGCCGGCGAGGAACGCGGCACCGAGCGCGGTCGTCTCGGTGACCTGCGGCCGGCGGACCGGGACGCCGAGCTGGTCGGCCTGCAGCTGCAGCAGCAGGTCGTTGGCGCTGGCGCCGCCGTCGGCCGACAGCTCGGGCACCGGGAGCCCGGCCTCGTCGACCATCACGTCGACGACGTCGCGCACCTCGAACGCGATGGCCTCCAGCGTGGCCCGCGCGATGTGCGCACGGGTGGTACCTCGGGTCAGGCCGAGCAGCGCACCGCGGGCGTGCGGGTCCCAGTGCGGCGCGCCCATGCCGGTCAGGGCGGGCACGAAGACGACGTCGCCGGAGTCGGGGACCGTGCGGGCCAGCCCCTCGATCTCGGCGGCGGAGTCGATGAGGCCCAGCCCGTCGCGCAGCCACTGCACCGCGGCGCCGGTGACGAAGATGGCCCCTTCCAGCGCGTAGACCAGCTCGTCGCCCAGGTCCCAGGCGACGGTGGTGAGCAGGCCGGCATCCGAGCGCACGATGTCGGACCCGGTGTTGGTGAGCACGAACGAACCGGTGCCGTACGTGCACTTGCTCATGCCGGGGGAGAAGCAGGCCTGGCCGAACAGCGCCGCCTGCTGGTCGCCCGCGATGCCGGCGATCGGCAGGGACAGGCCGAGGAACGCGTCGGGGTCGGTGGTGCCGACGACGCCGGAGCTCGGCACCACCTCCGGCAGGGCCGAGGGCGGTACGTCGAACAGGTCGCACAGCTCGTCGGACCAGGCGCCCTTCTCCAGGTCGAACAGCAGCGTGCGGCTGGCGTTGGTGGCGTCGGTGACGTGGGCCGCGCCGCCGGTCAGCCGCGCGATCACGTAGGAGTCGACGGTGCCGAGCGCCAGCGCACCGTCGCGCACCCCGGTCCAGAGCCGCGGCTCGTGCTCGGCGAGCCAGGCGAACTTGGTGCCGGTGAAGTAGGGGTCCAACCGCAGCCCGGTGAGCGCCGCCACCCGCTCCTCGACGCCGTCGGCGCGCAGCCGGTCGCAGATCGCCGTGGTGCGGCGGTCCTGCCACACGATCGCCGGCCGCGGGGCCTGCAGCGTCCGGCGGTCCCAGACCACCGCGGTCTCGCGCTGGTCGGTGATCCCGACGCACGTCGGCTGCTCGTCGCCGGCCGCCAGCGCCTCCCGGCAGGCGGCCACGGTCGCGGTCCAGATGTCGTCGGGCTCGTGCTCGACCCAGCCCGGGCGGGGGAACAGCTGGGCGAACTCGCGGTAGCCACGGGCGCGCACCGCGCCCTGCTCGTCGACGACCAGGGCGGTGACCCCGGTCGTCCCTGCATCGATCGCGAGCACCGGCATGGCTCGAACCTAGCGGGCGGCGGGCGCCCGCGTGACCCATGATCGGCGGCGTGACCCCAGGCATCGAGCTCGTCCGCCCGCCGGGCCTGACCGACTCCGCGCCCTACGCCCACGCGGCCGTGACCGACCCCGGGCGCATGGTCTTCACCGCCGGCGCCTGCCCGCTGGACGCCGAGGGGCGGACGGTCGCGGTGGGCGACGTCGCCGGCCAGGCGCGCCAGGTCATGGACAACCTGCGGACGGCGCTGGAGGCGGCGGGGGCCGGGCTCGGCGACGTCCTCAAGACCACCGTGTACGTCGCCACCACCGACCGCGCCGACCTCGGCGTCGCGGAGGAGGTCGTGCGCGAGGCGTTCGGCCGGCACGCGGCACCGAGCACGCTGGTCGGCGTGACGGTGCTCCTGCACCCCGACCAGCTGGTCGAGGTCGAGGCGGTCGCGGTGCGCGACTCGTGGCAGGAGCCGGGCCCGCCCGACCCCGCCGTTACGTTGGACGAGTGATGGTGCGGCGCTACTTCTACGACACCGAGTTCATCGAGGACGGCACGACGATCGACCTGGTGTCCATCGGCGTCGTCGACGTGACCGGCCGGGAGTTCTACGCGGTCAGCACCGAGTTCGACCCGGACAGGGCGATCCCGTGGGTGCGCCGCAACGTGCTCGACCAGCTGCCCTCCCCGGCGGACCGTGCGTGGCGCAGCCGCGAGCGGATCCGCGACGACCTGCTGTCGTTCCTCACCGCCCCGGGGGAGGAGATCGAGCTCTGGGCCTGGTTCGCCGCCTACGACCACGTGGCGCTGTGCCAGCTGTGGGGCGCCATGCCGGCGCTGCCCCGCCCGATCCCGCGGTTCACCCGCGAGCTCCGCCAGCGGTGGGACGACCGCGGGCGGCCCACGCTGCCGCCCAAGCCGGCGGGGACGCACGACGCGCTGGTCGATGCCCGCTACAACCTGGCCCGCTGGGCGGCCATCGAGTCCGCCGGCCGCTGATCCGGGGTCGGCTCGGGGCGGCGCCCGGCCGTGCCCCGCGGGGGCGCCCGTTGGCCTCCGGCCGCGGGGGCGGAAGACTGCCAGGGGTGCGCCGTGCCCAGGAGACCCCGCCGTCCGGGGTGGTGGCCGAGGTGGCCGGGGCGGCCGCCCGTGAGCACGGACTGCCCGGAGCCCTGCTGGACGGCTACCTGACCGCCCTCGTCGAGGTGGCCGTGCACGACCGGCGGCTGACCCGCGCCGAGACCCGGCACTGCCGGGACCTCGGTGCGCGGGCCGCGGAGCAGGGCGTGCCGCTGCCCGCGCTGGTCGACCTCTACATGACGGCCTCCCGCCGGCTCTGGCCGCGGCTGCCGCGGCTCGTCGCCGACGCCCGCGGACGTTCCCTCGGCTCGACCGGGCTCGTGGCGGTGGGGGAGGCGGTGTGGCAGGGCGCGGACACCGCCCTGGCCGCGCTGGCCGCCGGTCACGAGGAGGCGCAGCGGGAGGTGGTCCGCCGGGAGGAGGCCTTCCGGCGGGAGTTCGTCGACGACCTGCTGACCGGTCGCTCGGACGTCGGCTCGCTGGTCGAGCGCGCCGAGCGGCTGGGTCTGGCCCTCACGGGCAGCCACACCGTGACGGTGGCGGCCACCGACCGCCCAGCCGACTCCGGCATGCACCTGACGAAGTGGCTCGAGGACGAGGCGCGGATGCGTTTCGGCGGCCGTGGCCTGCTGGTGGCGGCCAAGGACGGTCGCCTGGTGAGCGTCATCTCCTCCGGCCCGGCGCAGGGCCGTGACGGCGACGGCCACGCGCTGGCGGAGGCCGCCGGCCCGGCCGTGGCGCGGCTGACCCGGCGCCCGCGGTGGCGGGCCGGCGTGGGCCGCTCGCACCCGGGTCCGCGGGGCGTCCTGCGGTCCTACCGCGAGGCGGTGGAGGCGCTGGAGGTGGCCGAGCGGCTCGATCTGCCGGACCGGGTCGTCCATGCCCGCGACATGCTGGTGTACCGGGTGCTCCTGCGCGACGAGGCCGCCATCTCCGACCTGGTCGGCACCGTCCTGGGCCCGCTGTCGGATGCGCGCGGTGGTCCCGAGGCGCTGGTGGCGACGGTGGAGGCGTACTTCGCCGACGGCCGGAACGCCGCGTCGGCCGCCCGCCGGCTGCACCTGAGCGTGCGGGCGGTGACCTACCGCCTCCAGCGCGTCCGGGAGCTCACCGGCTACGACCCCGCCGACCCGGCCGACCAGCTGCCGCTCATGGTCGCCGTGACCGGGGCCAGACTGCTCGACTGGCCGGCGACAGCGCTCAGCACCGTCTGATCCGCACCGCCGGAACTGCCGGGACACGGCAACGAGGCCGGTCGGTAGTCGTCCGGGTCGGCGCCTGCCGGACGGCGCCCCGACGGTCCTAGCGTCGGACCATGACACGGAACAGCCACCCGATCCTCCGGTTCCGCGCCCGCTCCACCGGCACCCCGGCCCGCCGACCGGGTGCCTCCGGGCCCCGTCCCCGGACCATGGCGCAGCCGTGCCGACGATCGACCCCGGACCAGCAGCAGGGGGCGATGGCCCTGGACGTCGAGTGGGACGGCCCCCGGCCGGTGGTGGTGGTCGCCGGAGAGCTCGACCTCGTCGGCGGGGAGCTGCTGGCGGCCGTCCTCGACCACGTGCGCTCCAGCCGTCCCGCCTTCATCGCCGTGGACCTGTCCGGGGTGACCTTCGTCGACACCCACGGCCTCACGCCGGCCCTGCAGGCGGACGTGGTCCTGGTCGACCACTCGCGGGTGGTGCGCCGGCTGCTCTCGCTGATGGGGCTGCCGGTCCCGGCCGACGAGCCGGACGGCCGCCCCCGCCGGCGCCGGGCGGCCTGAGCGGTGTGATCCGGCGCCGGCGCGGGTGACGTTTCCGGGCCCCGGCAACCAGCGGTGGGGGAACGGTGCCCGGGCGGCACCGGGTCCGCGGCCCCGGGACCGGACACCTCCCTGCTGCACCTCGTTTCCCACCAACCGGACGGAGTCCCCATGCTCTCCCTGCTCTGGCTGCTCGTCGTCGGCCTCGTCGCCGGCTTCCTCGCCCGTGCGCTCGTTCCCGGCAAGGACCGGATGAGCCTGGTCGCCACCCTGCTGCTGGGGGTGAGCGGCTCGGTCGTGGGCGGTCTCGTCCTCGGCCTGCTCTTCGGCGGCTTCCGCGACCGGGGCTTCAGCCCCGCCGGGATCATCGGCTCGGTCATCGGCGCCGTGATCGTGCTGCTGGTCTACAACCGGATCTCCGGCCGGCGGGCGGCGGGCACCACCTCGCGCCGCGGCGTGGCCTGAACCACGACCCATGGGCACCTCCGCTGCGCGCACCGGGCAGCCGGCGTCGATACGGATCGCCGTACGGGTGGGCCGGGTCCTCGGCGCGACGCTCTACGTCACGACCGCCCTGTTCGGCGCACTGTTCACGTCGTGGTCGTCGATGTTGGTGGTCGCGCCGCTGCTCGGGGCGCTGGTGGGCGGAGCGGTGGCACTGGTCCGCCCGGACTTCGCGAAGGACGCCGCGTCGCGCCGTACCGTCGTCCACGCCGCCGTCGCGGGCGTCCTCGCCCTCCCCTTCGCCACGGGCCTGCCGGCGCTGGGCGGGCTGGGCAGCGTCGTCGTCCTGCTCCTGCTGGTCGTGGGCTCCCTCACGGTGGACGACTGGCTGGCGGCCGGGGAGCCCGGCCCGCGGGTCGGGCACCCGGCCGAGCTGCGGCCGGTCCTGGGCGTGCTGCCCACCGCGGAGCTGGTCTCCGCCTGGCTCCGGACCGAGGACCTGCTCCGGTCGGCCCGGGACCGCAGCCGGGTCGCCGAGCTCCGGGAGCTGCTCCTCGACGAGCTGGCCCGCCGGGACCCCGAGGGTGTCGCCCGGTGGCTGGCGGCCGGCGGGCGCTCGCCGGTTCCCCACGTCAGGACCGACCGGGACCTGACCGGCCCCTGACGCGGGCAGGCCCCCTCCGCCAACTGGCGGAGGGGGCCTGCCTGGTGCGGGGATGACGGCTCAGACGGTGAAGACCCCCAGCAGCCGGTTGAGCTCCTTGGACAGGCCGTCCAGCTCCTGGGCGGCCGAGCGGGCGCGCTCGACGTCGGCGGCGCTGTCGTCGGCGTCCCGGCTCACCGCGGTGAGCGTGGTGGTCACCGTGCCCGCGCCCTCGGCGGCCGTGGCCACGCTGCGGGTGAGCTCCCGGGTGGTGGCCGTCTGCTCCTCCACGGCGCTGGCGATCGTCGTCTGGTGGTCGTTGATCGAGCGCACGACCTCGGCGATCTGGGAGATGGAGCGCACCGCGGCCGTGGTCTCGGACTGGATGCCCTGGACGCGCTGGGCGATCTCCTCGCTGGCCTTGGCCGCCTCCTGCGCCAGCTCCTTGACCTCGTTGGCCACCACGGCGAAGCCCTTTCCGGCGTCACCGGCGCGGGCGGCCTCGATGGTCGCGTTGAGCGCGAGCAGGTTGGTCTGCTCGGCGACCCCGGAGATCACCTTGACGACGTCCCCGATCTCGGCGGAGCTGGCGCCCAGGGCGGCGATCGTCGACTCCGTCCGCTCGGCCAGCGAGGCGGCCTGACGACCGACCTCGGCGGCCTCGGCGGCGCTGCGGGCGATCTCGGTGATCGAGGCGCCCATCTCCTCGGCGCCCGCGGCCGCTGAGGACACGCTGCTGCTGATCTCCGCCGCCGAGGAGTGCGCACCCTGCGCCTGGTCGCGGCTGCGGGCGGCCCGTGCGGCCAGCCCCTCGGCCACGGTGGAGACCCCGGCTGCGGAGCCGGCGACCTCCTGCGCGCAGCGGCCGATGTCGCGGATGGTCCCGGCGACCTTGTCGACGAAGCGGTTGAACGCCCCGGACAGCTGGCCGACCTCGTCGTTGCGGGAATCGTCCGTGCGCTGGGTGAGGTCGCCCTCGCCGTCGGCGATCTCGGCCATCCGGTCGCGCAGGGAGAGCAGCGGCTGGATGAGGCGCCGGCCGACCCAGTAGGCGACCGCGCCACCGAGCGCGGCGATCACCAGGCCGGCGATCCACAGCGCGGTCATCATGTCGGAGCGGCCCTTCTCGAGGGACTCCACGGGGCCGGCGAAGTCGCTGTCCCGGGCCACCGTGGCGATCACCCAGTCCCAGGGCGCGTAGTAGGACACGCGCACCGTCGTGGGACCGGCCTCCGGGTCGACGTAGCGGACGGTGGCCTGCTCCCGGCCTTCCAGGCCGACGCCGGCCTCGACGATCGCCCGCACGTAGGCCGCGCCCTCGGCGTCGGTGGCCTCGAGCATGTTCTCGCCGTCCCGGACGGCGTCCGGGCTGATCAGGACGTTGCCGGCGCGGTCCCCGGTGCCGCCGTACACCTCGATGTGGCCGGTCTCGCCGACCGTGGTGGCGTTGAGGCTCTCGCGCAGCGCGGGGAGGTTCTCCTGCTTGACGCCGACGTAGAGCACGCCGGTCACGTCGCCGCCCGGGCCGTACAGCGGCGCGTAGGCCGAGACGAGCCAGGAGTCGACGACGAAGGCGTTGCCGCGGAACGTCTCGCCCCGCGTCACGGCGGCGGCGACCGGGTTCGGCTTGCCGTCGGGGTTCACCGCGGGGATGTAGGTGCCGATGGCGCGGGCGCCGCTGGCGGCCTGCACGTTGGTCGCCACGCGCAGGAAGCTGCCGTCGGGGGTCTTCTGGAAGATGGTCACGGTCGCGCCGACCATGTCCTTGATGGTGTCCACGACCGGGGTCGGCACGGCCGCGTCGCTGTTCTGGCCCAGCCACTCGCCGCCGATGAGCACCCGCGGGAGCGTCACGGGGGTGACCTCTCCCGACATCTGGTTCTTCGCCTCCCAGTTGACCGGGTTCCTGCCCGAGGGGTCGACGGAGAAGCCGCCGGCCTGGTTCAGCACGTAGAAGGCGGTGGCGAGGTCGGAGTCGACCTTGGCCGCGGTGGAGGCGCCCTGGGTGGCGACGACGTCGTGGACGCCGGCCGCGGTGCGCGAGATGTCGTCGTCCACCAGCGCGCGCACGTCCCGCTCGGCGTCGTCGGCGAAGCCGCCGCTCTGCCAGGCGCTGACGCCGCCCATGGCCACACCGGTGACGGCGACGCTGGCCACCGAGAGCGCGACCACCTTGGTGCGGATGCCCCAGTTCGAGGGCGCCGCCCAGACAGGCAGGTTCATCCAGCGCATGTTCGGCCTTTCCGGTATGTGCAGCGGTCCGTCCCGCTGTCCCTGCGTACCTCGGCAGATCAGGACGGATCCGGCACGGAACGCACGGTTCGTGACTCGTTCGTCATCCGGCGTGACGGATGGGACGGATGGGGCGCGCACGAAGCCCGTCGTCAGCGGGCCGACCTGCGGCAGCATGTGCGGCAGCTGCCCCGGTTGGTCCGTCCGCAGGGAGGAACACATGCGCATCGGCATCCTGACCGGCGGCGGTGACTGCCCGGGGCTCAACGCCGTCATCCGCGCGGTGGTCCGCAAGGGCGTGACCGGGCACGGCGACGAGGTCGTCGGCTTCCGCGACGGGTGGCGGGGGGTCATGGACGGCGACAGCGTCCCCCTGGAGCTGGCGTCGGTCCGCGGCATCCTGCCCCGCGGTGGCACCGTGCTCGGCACCTCGCGCACCAACCCCTACGCCGTCGACGGCGGGCCCGAGCGCGTGCTGGCCTCCCTCGAACGCCTCGGCATCGAGGCGCTCATCCCGATCGGCGGGGAGGACACCCTCGGGGTCGCCACCCGGCTCGGCGAGGCCGGCGTGCGGGTCGTGGGCGTGCCGAAGACGATCGACAACGACCTCGACGCCACCGACTACACCTTCGGGTTCGACACCGCCGTCGGCGTCGCGATGGAGGCCATCGACCGGCTGCACACCACCGGCGACAGCCACCACCGGACGCTGGTCGTGGAGGTCATGGGACGGCACGCTGGGTGGATCGCCCTGCACGCCGGGATGGCCGGCGGGGCCAGCGTCGTCCTCGTCCCCGAGCACCCGTTCGACGTGGACGCGGTGGTCGAGCACTGCCGGCACCGGTTCGCCTCCGGGTTCTCCCCGATCGTCGTCGTCTCGGAGGGTGCCAAGCCCGCGAACGGCGACCTGGTCCTGTCCACGGGGGCGAAGGACGCCTTCGGCCACGTCCGGCTGGGTGGCATCGGCCCGGCGCTCGCCGCGCTGATCGAGGAGCGGACCGGCCGGGAGGCGCGGGCGGTCGTGCTCGGCCACATCCAGCGGGGCGGCACCCCGTCCCCCTTCGACCGGGTGCTGGCCACCCGCTTCGGGCTGGCGGCGGTCGCCGCCGTGCACGACGGGGCGACCGGGATCATGGTCGCGCTGCGGGGCACCGACATCGTCCGCGTCCGGCTGAGCGAGGCGACGGCGCAGCTCAAGCTGGTCCCGCCCGAGCGCTACGCCGAGGCCGAGGTGTTCTTCGGCTGAGACGCGTCGTGCGGGGCACGTCCGGGGGCGCCGTACCCTCATGGGCGTGAGTTCTCCCGTTTCCGCGCAGGCGGTGCCCGGTCTCGACCGCTGGCGGGAGCTGCCCGCCGCCCAGCAGCCGCGCTGGCCGGACCGTGCCGCGCTCGACACGGTCCTCGGGACGCTCGCCACGGTCCCGCCGATCGTGGCGCCCGCCGAGGTCGACGCCCTGCGCGCCCAGCTGGCCGACGTCGCCCAGGGCAAGGCGTTCCTGCTGCAGGGCGGCGACTGCGCCGAGACCTTCGACCTCAACACCGAGCCGCACCTGCAGGCCACCACGCGCACGCTGCTGCAGATGGCCGTCGTCCTCACCTACGGCGCCAGCGTGCCGGTGGTGAAGGTCGGCCGGGTGGCCGGGCAGTACGCCAAGCCCCGGTCGTCGGACACCGATGCGCTCGGGCTGCCCTCCTACCGCGGGGACATGGTCAACTCGCTGGAGCCGGTGCTGGAGAAGCGCATCCCCGACCCCAACCGGCTGGTCCGCGCCTACGCGAACTCCGCCGCGGCCATGAACATGATCCGCGCCTACGCGCGCGGCGGCCTGGCCGACCTGCACGCCGTGCACGACTGGAACAAGGACTTCGTCGCCAGCTCGCCGGCCGGTGTGCGCTACGAGGTCATCGCCCGGGAGATCGACCGGGCGCTGGCGTTCATGAAGGCCTGCGGCATCGACTCCGAGGCGTTGCGCGGGGTGGAGCTGTACAACTCCCACGAGGCGCTGATCCTCGACTACGAGCAGGCGCTGCTGCGCGTGCACGAGGGCCGCCCGTACGCGTTGAGCGCGCACTTCGTGTGGGTGGGGGAGCGCACCCGCCAGATGGACGGCGCGCACATCGAGTTCGTCTCGAAGCTGGCCAACCCCGTCGGCGTGAAGATCGGCCCGACGACGACCCCCGAGCAGGCGACCGAGCTCGTCGAGCGCCTGGACCCCGACGGCGTCCCGGGCAAGCTCACCCTCATCAGCCGGATGGGCAACGGCAAGATCCGCGACGTGCTGCCCGGCATCGTGGAGAAGGTGACCGCCAGCGGTCACCAGGTGGTGTGGCAGTGCGACCCGATGCACGGCAACACCCACGAGTCGCCCAGCGGCTACAAGACCCGCCACTTCGACCGCGTCGTCGACGAGGTGCTGGGTTTCTTCCACGTGCACCGGGCGCTGGGCACCTGGCCGGGCGGCATCCACGTCGAGCTCACCGGTGAGGACGTCACCGAGTGCCTCGGCGGCGCGATGGAGATCAGCGACGCCGACCTCAACAGCCGGTACGAGACCGCCTGCGACCCCCGGCTGAACACCGGTCAGTCGCTGGAGCTGGCGTTCCTCGTGGCGGAGATGCTGCGTGGCTGACGTCGCGTCCCCCACCCGGCCCACCCTCGTCGATCTCCGCTCCGACACCGTCACCCGGCCCACCGCCGGGATGCGCCGCGCCATGGCCGAGGCCGAGGTGGGCGACGACGTCTACGCCGAGGACCCCACGGTCACGGCGCTGGAGGAGCGGGTCGCCGGCATGTTCGGCCACGAGGCAGCGCTCTTCGTGCCGAGCGGGACCATGGGCAACCAGATCGGCATGCGCCTGGTCTGCGAGCCGGGCCAGGAGATCCTCTGCGACGCCGACGCCCACGTCGTCACCTACGAGATGGGCGCCGCCGCGGCGATCTTCGGCATCTCGACGCGCACGGTGGTGTCGGCGGGCGGCCGGCTCGACGCCGCCCAGCTGATCGAGCAGGTGCGGCCGCGGGACAACTGGCACCTCACCGCCACCGCGGCGATCGCCGTGGAGAACACGCACAACCGGGGCGGCGGGCTGGTGCAGCCGCTGGAGGAGCTGCGGGAGCTCTGGACCTGGACGCGGGGGGCCGGCGTCGCCGTCCACCTCGACGGGGCCCGGATCTGGAACGCCCACGTCGCCTCCGGCGTCGAGCTGTCGACCTACGGCCGCCTGGCCGACACCGCCTCCGTCTGCTTCTCCAAGGGCCTGGGGACGCCGGTCGGCTCGGTGCTCGTGGCGTCGGCGGAGCGGATCGCCACCGCCCGGCTGTGGCGCAAGCGGCTCGGCGGCGGGATGCGCCAGGTCGGCGTGCTGGCCGCGGCCTGCCGGTACGCCCTGGACCACCACCTGCCGCGGCTGGGCGAGGACCACGAGAACGCCCAGCACCTGGCGAAGCGGCTGGGCGTCGACCCGGCCACCGTGCACACGAACATGGTCGTGCTCGACGACGTCGCCGCGCCCCTGGTCGCCGAGGCGGCGAAGGCGCGGGGCGTGCTGGTCAGCCAGGTGAGCGCCCGCCGCATCCGGCTGGTCACGCACCTGGACGTCGACCGGCCGGCGATCGACCGCGCTGCCGACGTCCTGGCGGAGATCCTCGACCGCTGAGCCGGGCCGCCCGCGCGTACGGACGACCCGGCCCCGGGAACGCTCGGCTCAGTAGGCGGTGAAGAGCAGGTCGTTGTTCGCCGTCCGGGTGGTCGGGACGACGTTCTTCGTCGTCGCGGCTTGGATCACCGAGGCCACCGTGGCCGGTGACGCGGCCGGGACGCCCTGCAGGTACAGCGCGGCCACACCGGCCACGTGCGGGGTCGCCATCGACGTGCCGCTGATCGTGCTGGTGGCCGTGGCGGCGGTGTGCCAGGCGCTGGTGATCCCGACGCCCGGTGCGAAGAGGTCCACGCAGGACCCGTAGTTGCTGAAGGAGGCCGGCTCGTCGGCGCGGTCGGAGGCGGCGACGGTCAGCGCGGCGGGCACGCGGGCCGGGGAGTAGTTGCAGGCGTTCTGGGGCTTGCCGGCCCGGTTGCCGTTGCCGGCAGCGACGGCGTAGGTGACGCCGTCGGCGATCGAGTCCTTCACCGCGGTGTCCAGGGCGGTGCTGGCCCCGCCGCCGAGGCTCATGTTCGCCACCGCCGGCTGGCCGGGCCCGTGCTGCGCGGTGACCCAGTCGATGCCGGCGATCACGCCGGAGGTGCTGCCACTGCCATTGCAGTCGAGCACGCGGACGGCGACGAGGTCCACGGCCTTCGCGACGCCATGGGCCGTCCCGCCGATGGTGCCCGCGACGTGCGTCCCGTGCCCGTTGCAGTCGACCCCCGTGCCGCCGAAGGCGTCGAAGCCGGGCATCGCGCGCCCACCGAGATCCGCGTGGTCCAGGCGGATTCCGGTGTCGATGACGTAGGCGGTCACCCCCGCGCCCGTGTTGACGTAGCCGTAGGTCGTGCTCAGCGGCAGCGCCGCCTGGTCGATGCGGTCCAGGCCCCAGGTGGCCTGCTCCTGGGTGGTGCTCAGCTGGACGGGGAGGTCCGCCTCCACGGCGACGACGCCGGCCATGGTGCTCAGGCGGTCGGCGGCAGCGCTCGGGAGCCGGATGGCGAAGCCGTCGAGGACCGCGTCGTAGACGTGCGTGATCCGGCCGCCGAACTGCCGCTGCGCGCGGGCGGCCGCCTGTGCCGGCACGGTGGACGGGTCCACCGTGACGATGTAGGTGGATACGGCCGAGGCGGGCGCGGGGGCGGCCGCTGCGGTGCCGGAGGTGGCGGCCACCCCGGTGGTGGTCAGGGCGGCGACGGCTGCGCCGACCAGGGTTCTGCGGATCTGCACGGGCTCTCCTCGTGACCGGTGCTGCTCCCTGCAGCGACGGGGGTGCGCAGAGTGAAACCGACGACGGGGCAGTCCGGAAGGCTGACGGCCCCCGTCCCAGGTGGCGACGGCGCGTCGCGAGCGCCGGGCGTGTCGCCGGCGGTCAGGCGGCCGGTGCCCGGAGCGCCGTCGAGGGGCCGTCGCGCAGGGCGCAGAGCAGCGCGATGTCCGCCGCGTGCCCGGCCGAGGGGTGCCCGTCGCGCTCGCTCGGCGTCTCGACCACCATCGGCACGCCCGCGGTGGTGCGGTGCCGCAGCAGCTCCGCGAACGGGCCGGTGCCGTACCTGCCGGAGCCGATCAGGCCCTGCCCGATGGTCGTGTGCCGGTCGCGCTTGGAGCCGCACTCGTCGAGCGAGTCGTTCACGTGCACCAGGCCGAGCCGGCCGGCGCCGACCGTGGCCTCCAGCGCGTCCAGGGTGGCCGCCATGCCGCCGGGCACGGACAGGTCGTGGCCGGCCGCCCAGGCGTGGCAGGTGTCGAAGCAGACGCCGAGCAGCGGGTGGTCCTCCAGCGCGGCGAAGTAGGGGCCGAGGTCCTCGACCGTGGCGGCCAGCGCCTTGCCGCCGCCGGCGGTGGGCTCGATCAGCAGCCGGGGCCCGTCCGGGTCGGCGGCATCGAGCACCGGCAGCAGCCGTTCGTGCAGCTGGCGCAGCGCGTCGTCGTAGCGGTCCTCGCCGACCGCCGAGCCGGCGTGCACCACGACGCCCCGGCAGCCGAGCTGCGCCCCGCGGCGCAGGTTGTGCACGATGGAGGCGATCGACTGCTCGATGGTGGCGTCGGTGGGGGAGCCGACGTTGACCAGGAACGGCGTGTGGACGAACGACGGCACACCGCGCTCGCTGCAGCCGGCGGTGAACAGCGCGTCCTGCCGCGGGTCGCCGGCGGTGAGCTTCCAGCCGCGCGGGTTGCCGACGAACACCTGGACGGCGCGGGCAGCGACGGCGTCGGTGTAGGCGAGGCCGCCCTTGGCCAGGCCGCCCTTGATCTGGATGTGCGCGCCGATGGGCGGCACCCCGGAGGAGGTGGAGGGCACGGGGGAGAGGGACCTATCCGAAGCTGAGCAGGATCGTGACGGGGGTGCCGCGCTCGACGGTCTCGCCGGCGGCGGGGCTCTGGCGCAGCACGCTGTTGCCGAAGAAGCGGGTGGCCTCCACCGTCAGGCCGGCCGCCTGGAGGATCTGCGTCGCCTCGTCACCGGTCTTGCCGCGCACGTCGGGGACGGTGACGAGCGGGACGCCCGCCGACACCTGGATCTTCACCACGCTGCCGAAGGGCACCGGGCCGGCCGACGGCGCCGGGGTGACGGCCATGACCTCGCCCGCGTCCACCTGGTCGCTGCGGCCGTCCTCGACCCGCTCGACGACGAAACCCAGCGCCTCGAGGTTGGAGGTCGCCTGGTCGGGCTGCTGGCCGGTGACGTCGGGCACCGCCACGGGGGCGCGGCCCTGGCTCACCACGACGGTGACCACCTGGTCGCGCTTGAGCGGGGTGCCGGCGGCCGGATCGAAGCGGATGACGGCCCCCGGCGGGAGCGCGTCGTCGAAGTCCTCGCCGCGGGTGACCTGCACCGGCAGGCCCTCCAGCGCCGTCTCCACCTCCTCGACCGGCTTGCCGACCAGGTCGGGGGAGACCTCGTAGCGCTCCGGCCCCTTGGAGACGACGACGCGCACGTCGGTGCCGCGGATGACCTCGCCCGACGCCGGGTCGGTGGAGATGACCTCGCCCTCGGGCACGGTCTCGCTCCACTCGGCGACGACCGGGTCCGGGTCGAGGCCGGCATCCTGGAGCAGGTCGATCGCGGTGTCCTGCTGCCTGCCGGCCAGGGAGGGGACGTCGGTCCAGCGGCCCATGCCCAGCCACCAGCCCACCGCGCCGGCGGTGACGGCCATCAGCGCGATGACGGCCACGATCAGCCGGGAGCGGCGGCGGCGGATGTGGTCCGGGACACCGGGACGCGGGCGGGCCGGCTGCGGACGTCGGCCGTGCACGTCGGTGGTCGGGCCGGCGCCCATGCCGGGCAGCATGCTGGTCCGGCCGCCCCGCGAGCGCCCGCCGAGCACCGCGGTGCCGGGGTCGCTGGGGTGCCGGTCGTGCGGGCGGGGCCGGGTGGGCCGGTTGGTGGGGCGGAGCGTGTCCGGGCCGGCGCTGCTGTGCCCGGTGGGCACCGGCACCGGGTCGATGCCCAGGTCCCGGCGGACGTCGGACATCTCGGCCAGGAAGGCACCGGCGTCGATCGGCCGCCCGGCCGGATCGCGCCGGGTGGTGCGGGCGACGAGCTCGTCGACCTGCCACGGCAGACCGGGGACCTCCGCGGACGGGGCCGGGACGTCGTGGTGGACGTGCTGGTAGGCCACGGCCAGCGGGGTGTCGCCGCCGAAGGGCGGGTGGCCGGTGAGCATCTCGTACAGCACGATGCCCGCGGCGTAGATGTCGCTGCGGGCGTCGGCCCGGCCGCGCTCGAGCTGTTCGGGGGAGAGGTAGGCGACGGTGCCGATGAGGACGCCGCCGGTCTGGCTGGTCTGCCCGGTGCCGACGACGGCACGGGCGAGGCCGAAGTCGGCCACCTTCACCACGCCGTCGACACCGATCAGCACGTTCTCGGGCTTGATGTCGCGGTGCACGATGCCGGCCCGGTGGGCGGCGGTGAGCCCGGCGAGCACCGGCTCGAGGACGGCGAACGCCTCGGCGACGGTCAGCCGCCCCCGCGCGCTCAGCAGGTCGCGCAGCGTGCGGCCGCGCACGAGCTCCATGACCAGGAAGACCAGCCCCTGGTCGCTGCCCTGGTCGCTGACGCCCACGACGTTGGGGTGGCTGAGCATCGCGGCGGCCCGCGCCTCGCGGGTGAACCGGTCGACGAACGTCGGGTCGTGCGCCAGGTGCTCGGCCATGACCTTGACCGCGACGGTCTTGTGCAGCCGGAGGTCGGTGGCGGCGTAGACCGTGGACATGCCACCACGCGCCAGCCGTTCCTCGAGGCGATAGCGCCCCTCGAGAACGAGCCCGACCACGGGGTCGGTCACGGCGGTGTCCACCCTGAGGAGTGTAGGAGCGCCGAGGGCGCTGGTCGTCCCGCGACGCGGCGGAGGGGATAACCGGGGCGCCTGTGACGAATGGTCACGTGCGCCGGATCACGCCGGCCGGCACGACGGTGTCCCGCGGCACCGACCGCACCTCCGGGAGTCCGCACAACGCCATGGTGTGCGCCAGCTCCTCGGCCAGCCCGTCGAGCACGCCGGTGACACCCGCGTCGCCCCCGGTGGCCAGGCCCCAGACGACCGGGCGGCCGAGGAAGACCGCCGACGCACCGAGCGCGAGCGCGGTCAGCACGTCGGAGCCGGACCGGATGCCGCCGTCGGCGTACACCTCGGCGTCCTCGCCCACCGCCGCCACCACCTCCGGCAGTGCGTGCGCGCTGGCCACGGCGGGGTCGACCTGCCGGCCGCCGTGCGTGGAGACCCACACGGCGGCGGCGCCCGCCTCGACGCACCGGACGGCGTCGTCGCCCCGCAGCACGCCCTTCACGACGACGGGCAGCCGGGACAGGTCCCCGAAGCGGGCGATGTCGTCGAAGGTCCACGGCGCCGGGGCGTGCGGCTGCAGCTCCGGAGCGCCGCCGTCCGCCGGGGAGTTGGCCAGCCGCAGGTCCGCGGGCAGCGCGAAGTCCGAGCGCAGGTCGCGGCGCCTCCGCCCGAGCAGGGGAAGGTCCACGGTGAGCACCAGCGCGCGGTAGCCGGCGTCCCCGGCGCGGCGGGCGAGGTCGTCGGTGTGCCGGGCGGAGTGCAGCCGGTACAGCTGGAACCACCGCGGGCCATCGGTGGCCGCGGCGACCTCCTCCGGGGTGTGCGTGGCACTGGTCGAGACGGTCATCAGGGCGCCGGCCGCGGCCGCGCCCCGGGCGGTGCCCAGCTCGCCGTCGGGGTGGGCCATGCCCTGGTAGGCCCAGGGGGCGACGCCGATCGGCGTGCGGACCGGGGTGCCCAGCAGCTCGGTGCGCAGGTCCACGGCGCCGATCCCGCGCAGCACCCGGGGCCGCAGCCGCCACGACCGCCAGGCCGCGGTCGCCTCGGCCAGCGTCGTCTCGGTCTCCGCACCGCCCGCGTAGTAGTCGAAGACCTCGCCCGGCAGCAGGTCGCGCGCCTGCTCCTCCAGCGCGTCCAGGTCCAGGAACGGCAGCTCGCGGTCCTCCGGCGTCTCCTCGCCGACGGCCCGCCGCCGCTGCCCCGGCACCGGCCTGCCCACCCGTCCGCCGCTCGCCATAGGCTGGCACTCTATGGACACGCTCACCCCGACGGAGGTCGCCCAGCTGCTGGGCACCTCGCCCAACCGGGTCCGCCAGCTGCTGCGCGACCGGAAGCTCATGGCCGTCCCCGGCAGCGGCAACGGCAAGATCCCCGCCGATTTCGTGCAGGACGGCGTGATCCTCAAGCACCTGCCGGGTCTGCTGACCGTGCTCCAGGACGGCGGGTTCACCGACGAGGAGGCCTTCGACTGGCTGTTCCGGGAGGACGAGACGCTCCCCGGCACCCCGGTGCAGGCGCTCCGCGACGACCGGCACACCGAGGTCACCCGCCGGGCCCAGGCCCTGGCCTTCTGAGCCGGTGCATCCGGACGGCGGCACCGGGACGAAGCTGACCCCGTGGGCCATCTGACGTACCTGGCGCTGCTCGCCGGCTGCCTGGTGGTGACCGCGCCGCTGGAGCTGGTGCTGCGGGTGCGGGTCTACGCCCGCTGGCGGCGGCTGCTCGTGGCCGTCGTGCCCGAGTTCGTCGTCTTCGTGGTCTGGGTGCTGTACGCCATCGCCCAGGGCCACTGGGACTACTCCGACGTCCGCACGCTCGGCGTCCGGCTGCCCGGCGGCATCCCGGTCGAGGAGGTCCTCTTCTTCCTCGTGGTGCCGCTGTGCTCGGTGCTGGCCCTGGAGGCGGTGCGGAAGGTGACCGGCTGGGACGCGGGCTACCCGGCCGAGGAGGCCCTGCCGGCGGGGGAGGGGGCGGCGCGGTGAGCTACAGCATGCTGGCGGTCACGGCCGTCGTCGCCGTCCTCGTGGTGGACCTGGCCGTCTACCGCACCCGCATGGTCACCCGGAAGGTCTTCTGGACCGCCTACGCGATCATCGTGACCTTCCAGCTGCTGATGAACGGCGTGCTCACCGGCCTGGGCGTCGTCACCTACGACGAGCGCACCATCTGGGGTCCGCGGATCGCCTACGCGCCGGTGGAGGACCTGCTGTTCGGGTTCGCGATGGTCACCCTCACCCTGGCCAGCTGGGCGGCGGTCAACCGGCGGGCGAACACGGCCAGGCGGCGCGGCTTGGACACCGACACCCGCCGGTCGAGCACCCGGTAGTCCGCCCGTTCGATCTCGGTGAGGATGCCGCCGTACAGGGCGGTGGCCGCGCGCACGCAGTCGCGGGACTCCGGCGCCAGCATCGGCGTCCCCGGGGCGGCGTCGTCGTAGCGGCGGCGCACGACCGCCACCATCTCGCGCATCAGCTCGCGGAAGCCGTCGTCGAACCGCTTCTCGGCCAGCTGCTCCCGGGTCACCCCGTGCGCGGCCATGAGGTCGGCGGGCAGGTACACCCGGCCGCGGTCGACGTCCTCGCCGACGTCGCGCAGGAAGTTGGTGAGCTGGAACGCCTCGCCCAGCGCGATCGCGTGCGGTGCCGCCTCCTCGCGGGCGACCCCGGGGGCGGTGCCGAGCACGGGCAGCACCTGCAGGCCGATGACCGACGCGGACCCCCACATGTACCGGTCGAGGGCGTCCAGGTCGGCGTACCCGGTGACGTCGAGGTCGCTGGTCATCGCGGCCAGGAAGTCGACCAGGTGCTCCAGCGGGATGTCGTAGCGGCGGTAGGTGTGCACGAGCGCCAGCCGCACCGGGTCCTCCGACCAGCCGGACTCCAGCTCCTCCAGCAGCGCCTTCGACCAGGTCATCAGGTCTCCGGCCGGATCGGCGCCGGGGAGGTCGACGAAGTCGTCGGCGACCCGGGCCGCGGCGTACAGCGCGTGCACCGCGGGACGCCGGTCGGCGGTGAGCAGCCGGGTCGCCAGGTGGTAGCTCTTGCCGTGCTCGGCGGCGATCGCGGCGCAGTGCCGGTAGGCCGCGGCCAGCTGGGCCTGGCGGGCGGCCTGGGTGCCCGGGGGCCGGAGCGTGGTCACGAGTCCTCCTCGCCGGCGCTCGTCGGTCCCGTGCCCAGCGGTGCTCTGCCTCCGGGTGACCTCGCGAGCTCGATCACCGCGGCACCGGCCCGGTGATCCGCTCGGCGGCGAGCCGGCCGCTGATCAGCACCATCGGGACGCCGACGCCCGGCTGCACCGACGAGCCGGCCAGCACCACGTTCTCCGGCCCGCTGCGCGGCAGCGTCGAGGGCCGGAAGGGGCCGGTCTGCCCGAAGGTGTGCGCGAGGGCGAACGGCGTGCCCGCGGCCATGCCCTGGGCGGCCCAGGTCGCCGGGGTGTCCATGTGCTCGACCTCGATGGCGTCGCCCACGCCGGTGAAACCGCGCGCCTCCAGCGTGGCCAGCAGCTCCTCGCGGTACCGCGGGGCCAGTGCCGTCCAGTCCAGCTGCGCGTTGCCGCCGCTGCGCGGGTCCAGGTTCGGGGTGGGGGCGACCACGCTGAGCACCTGCCCGCCGTCGGGAGCCAGGGACCGGTCGGTGCGCGACGGCATGCTGATCAGCAGGCTCGGGTCGCTCATGATGCTTCCCCGCCGAACCCCGGGACCCCCGCCGAGGAGCCGCCCGCGCGGGGTCAGCTCGTCGAACACCTGCTCCCACGCCGCGCCGAAGCTGATCGTGTGGTGCGCCTGCCCGGGCAGCTCCGAGCGCACGCCGAGGTGCAGCGCCACGCAGGACGGGCTGTAGACGGGCCGGCGCGGCGCCCGGAGACCGGGCACGAGGGTGTGCGGGGCGTCGGTGGTGACGACGACGGCGTCCGCGGCCAGCTGCTCGCCGTCGGCCAGGCGCACCCGGCGGACCCGGCCGCCGCTGGTCTCCAGCTCCGCCACCGAGGCGCCGTAGCGGAGCACCACCCCGGCGTCGGCCGCCGCGGCGGCCAGCGCGCGGGGCACGGCGGCGATGCCGCCCTCGGGGTGCCAGACGCCGGCGCCGATGTCGAGCTGGGCGATGACCGCGTAGGCAGCGATCGCCCGGAACGGGGACACCCCCGCGTAGAGCGCCTGGAAGCTGAACAGCCGGCGCAGCCGGTCGTCGCCGAAGTACTTCGCCACGTGGTTCGAGAGCCGGCCGAACCCGCCGCGGCGGACGAGGGTGACCAGCTCCGGGCCCAGCAGGTCCAGCGGGGAGTCGAGGTTGCGGTCGATGAACGTGGCCAGCTGGAGGCGGTAGAGCTCGGCGAGGTCGGCCAGGTAGCGGCGGAGTGCGTCGGCCTCGGCCGGCCCGCACAGCGCGGCCACCTCGGCGGCGAACGCGTCGGGCTCGGCGTGCACGTCCAGGTGCGTGCCGTCGGCGAACTGCGCCCGGTAGCTGGTGTCGAGCCGGCGGAGGGTCAGGCGGTCCTCGAGCCGTTCCCCGACCGCGGCCAGGGTGTCGGCGACGACCTCGGGAGCGGTGAACACCGATGGGCCGGTGTCCAGCGCGTACCCGGAGCGCTCGATGCGGCCGGCCCGTCCTCCGGGGCCGTCGGCGCGCTCGACGACGGTGACCTCGCGGCCGGCGCCGCGCAGCCGCAGCGCCGTCGCCAGCCCGGCGAGCCCGGCCCCGACGACGACGACGCGATCGGTGCGGCCCGGGACCGTGCGGACCATCAGGCGGTGCGGGTGGTGGCAGCGACGGCGAGCGCGTCGAGGGCCGCCCGCGCGTCGTCGGCGATCGGGGCGTCGGTGATCGCGGCCCGCGCCTCGGCGGTGCGGCGGGTGATCCGCTCCTCGACGCGGTCCAGGGCGCCGGTGGACACGAGCAGTGCGCGGAGGGCGTCGAACTCGTCGGTGCCGGCGTCGGGGTTGCCCAGCAGGTTCCCGAGCAGCCGCCGTCCGGTGTCGTCGGCGACCTCCTCGGCGAGGGCGATGAGCAGCGTCTGCTTGCCCTCGCGCAGGTCGTCGTCGGCGGACTTCCCGGTGACCGACGGGTCGCCGAACACGCCGAGGACGTCGTCGCGCAGCTGGAACGCCTCGCCGAGGGGCAGCCCGATGGCGGTGCAGGACTCGATGACGGCGGGGCCGGCGCCGGCGATCGCGACGCCGAGCTGCAGCGGCCGCTGGACCGTGTAGCCGGCGCTCTTGTACCGCGCGACGGTCAGCGCGCCGTCGGCCCCGGGCAGCCCGCCGGCGGCGCGGAGGAGGTCCAGGTACTGGCCGGCGGTGACCTCGGTGCGCATCGTGTCCCAGACCGCGCGCGCCCGCCCGAGGGCGGCCTCGGAGATGCCGGAGCAGCGCAGCATCTCGTCCGACCACACCAGGGCGAGGTCGCCGACGAGGATGGCCGCGCCGACGCCGAAGAGCTCGCGGTCGCCGGAGAGGTCCTGGGCGGCGTGCCGGTCGGCGAACCCGATGTGCGTGGTGCGCCGGCCGCGCCGGGTGCCGGCGGCGTCCATGACGTCGTCGTGCACCAGTGCGCTGGCGTGCACGAACTCCAGCGCCGCGACGGCGCGCAGCACCGCGGCGTCCTCCTCGCCGACGCCGGCGCCGGCATGCCGGGCACCGCGCCAGCCCCAGTAGGCGAAGGAGGGGCGCAGCTTCTTGCCGCCCTCGGCGATGGCGCAGACCTCGTCGGCGACCGGGGCCAGCCGCGGGTCCATCCCGGCGAGCGTCGCGCGCTGCTGCTCCAGGAAGTCGGTGAGCGCCTCGGCGACCGCGGCCCGCAGCCGGTCCAGCTCGGCGGCCGCCAGGACCGGGGCGGAGCGGGTGGACTCGCGCTGCTGCGCCCCGGCGATCATGTGGCCAGTATCGCCCAACCCGGTCGTGGCCGACCTCGTCAGCGTGGTCGTGCCCGTGCTGCGGTCCACGAGGACCTCCCGTCGGCGCTGTGGTGGTCGGGGTTCTGCGGTTATTCGGCCGCTGCCGACGGTGTGGATGCAGGCGGGCCGACAAATCCGGGGGTGCTTCCCGTCGGGTGACCAGGGCGACGCCCGTACCCTTGGCTGGCGTGACCCGGACCGTGCGCGAGCTGCTGGCCACCGAGCGCCCGACGTGGTCGTTCGAGTTCTTCCCGCCGAAGTCGCCGGAGGGGGAGGCGCAGCTGTGGACGGCGCTGCGCGAGCTCGAGCGCCTGCGGCCCTCCTTCGTGTCGGTGACCTACGGCGCCGGCGGCTCCACCCGCGAGGGCACCGTCGCGGTGACCGAGCGGATCGCCGCCGAGACGACGATGACCCCGCTGGCCCACCTCACCGCCGTCGACCACAGCGTCGCCGAGCTGCGGCACGTGGTCAGCCGGCTCGCCGCCGCCGGTGTCCGGAACCTGCTGGCGCTGCGCGGCGACCCGCCCGGTGCCGATCCGCAGTCGGACTGGGTGGCCCACCCGGAGGGGCTGCAGTACGCCTCGGAGCTGGTCGAGCTCATCCGCTCCATCGGCGACTTCTCCGTCGGGGTGGCCGCGTTCCCCGAGCGGCACCCGCGGTCGCCGGACTTCGACTCCGACGTCGAGTGGTTCGTCGCCAAGTGCCGGGCCGGCGCGGACTTCGCGATCACCCAGATGTTCTTCCGCGCCGAGGACTACCTGCGGCTGCGCGACCGGGTGGCCGCCCGGGGCTGCGAGGTGCCGGTCCTGGCCGGGGTCATGCCGGTGACCAACGTCCGGCAGATCACCCGCATCGTGGAACTGTCGGGGCAGGCGTTCCCCGAGGACCTGGCCGAGCGCTTCGCCGCCCTGGACGGCGACGCCCCCGAGGCCAGGGCGGCGGTGCGCGCGTTCGGCGTGGAGGTGGCCACCGACCTGTGCGCCCGCCTGCTGGCCGAGGGCGTGCCCGGCATCCACTTCATCACCATGAACCGGTCGACGGCGACCCGCGACGTCTTCACCAACCTGGTCGGCCCCGACGGGGACGTCAGGCCCTGACGGCGCCCTCGAGCAGGTCGGCGGCCCGGCCGGCGGCGCGTCGGAGCGCTTCCCGCTCGGCGAGGTAGCCGCCGGCCACCCCGACGACGGGCAGGTTGGACAGCGCCCGGGCGGCGAGCCCGCCCTTGGGGCGGGCGTCCAGTGCGTCGTCGATCCGGTTGAGCAGCCGGGCTGCGCGCCACAGCGTGCGACCCGCGCCCCGCAGTCCGCGGCGCTCCTCGCGGGGGCCGAGCGTCCCCTCCACGTAGGTGCCGGCACTGCGCGCCAGCAGGGATTCGACCCGGGCGGCGGGCAGGTCGCGACCGAGCAGCACCCGGGCCAGCAGTGACACGCGCTCCGCCGGTGCGGTGACGTCGTGCTCGCCGGCCACACCGAGCACCACCAGCGACTGCACCGCCGTCCCGACGGTGTTCTGCAGGGGCAGCAGGTCGGCCAGCTTGCCCGCGAACCGTGGGGCGGCCGAGACGCCCGCGGCGACCTTCGAGACCTGCTCGGCCCACCAGCGGTTCCGCTGCTCCCGGGGGAGGGTCGGCGGGCGGCCGAGCCGGGTGGCCAGCGGGGTGAGCAGCCGGTCGACCCGGCGCAGGACGTCGACGACGACGGCATCGGGAAGGGGAGCAGCCATGAACGGACCATGCCCCGGGCCGGTCGCTTTCATCCCCTGCGGGCGGTCCGCGGTGCCCGGACGGGCCTCCCGGTGGAGACCGCGGGCGATCCGCATGGTGGGCCGCCGCGGACTACCGTGGCCGCCATGGCGACCCCAGGCCGGGCGGCGGCTCCGCGCTGGGCCGTCGTGGGTGTGGCGGTCGCCGCCCTCGCCGCGCTGCCGGCGCTCGTCGGCGCGCTGCCGGTCGGCGACTGCCCGGTGCCCGCCGCCGAACTGCGCGCGGAGGTCCTGGCCTCGGACGGGGTCACCTACTCCGGGTACGCCGAGTCGGCCGGTGGGCTGGCCCTCCCGGTCACCGACCAGCTCGACTCCGTCGCCGACCTCTTCAGCGACCGCACCGAGATGCGCGTGTGGTGGCGAAGCCCCGACGACCACCGGGTCGACGTCCTCAGCGCGGCCGGGGAGACGGGCGTCCACCGCGACGCGCGGGGCACCTGGACGTGGGAGTACGAACGCGCCGCCGCCACCCGCGCCGCCACCACACCGCTCGCCCTCCCCGCGCCGCCGGACCTGCTGCCCGCCACGCTGGGGCGGCGGCTGCTGTCGGAGGCCACGGACGCGGAGCTGACGCGGATCGGGCCGCGGCGGATCGCCGGACACGACGCCCTCGGGCTGCGGGTGACGCCGGAGGAGCCCGCCTCGGCGGTGCAGCACGTGGACGTCTGGGTGGATCCCGGGAGCGGCCTGCCGCTGCAGGTGGTCGTCCTCGGCCGGACCTCGGAGGTGCCGGCGCTGGACACGCGGTTCCTGGACCTGGAGCTGGCGGTCCCGGACGCCTCGACCACGTCCTTCGCCCCGCCCCCGGGCGCTCGTGTGGGCACCGCGGACCAGGCCGAGATCGTGCTGGAGGCGGGGCGGCGGCTCGCACCGGTGCCCTTGCCCGGAACCCTGGCCGGACTGCCGCGCCGGACGCTCGATGGTGCGCCGCCCGGCATCGGGCTCTACGGGCGCGGGATCACCCTGCTCGCCGTGGCCCCCGTGCCCCGGCGGCTGGCGGACGAGCTGCGCCGCACGCTGGCGCAGAGTCCGGACGCCGTCACCGACGAGGCGGGCACCCGGATCGCGGCCGGCCCGGTCGGCCTGATGCTGCTGGACCCGCCGCACGCGGGGCCGTACGTGCTCACCGGGACGGTCACCCTGGACGCGCTCGTCGAGGCCGCGGCGCAGCTGCCGGCCCTGGGCGGGGTGCGGTGAGCACGGTCATCGCGACCCGCGGCCTGGCCAAGCAGTACGGGCGGCTGCACGCCGTCGACGGCATCGACCTGGACGTGCGCGCAGGCGACGTCTACGGGTTCCTCGGCGCCAACGGCTCCGGGAAGACGACCACCGTCCGGATGCTGCTCGGTCTCGTGCTGCCGACCCGCGGTGAGATCGACCTGCTCGGCGAGCGGATGCCGCGCGCCGGCCGCCGCGTGCTGCCCCGGGTGGGTGCGCTCATCGAGTCTCCTGCGGCCCACGGCCACCTGTCCGGACGGGAGAACCTCGCGCTGCTGGACGCCGCCGGCCCCGGCGGGTCGCGCCGCGACCGCCGCCGCCGCGTCGCCGACGTGCTCGACCAGGTCGGGCTGGGTGGCGTGGGACGCCGGCCGGTGAAGGCCTACTCGCTCGGCATGCGGCAGCGCCTCGGCCTGGCCGGGGCGCTGCTGCGCCGTCCCGAGCTCCTGGTGCTCGACGAGCCGACCAACGGGCTGGATCCGCAGGGCATCTCCGAGATCCGGGAGCTGCTGCTGGAGCTGCACCGCGGCGGGACGACGATCTTCCTGTCCAGCCACCTGCTCGCCGAGGTCGAACAGCTCTGCACCCGCGTGGGGGTGCTCGACCGCGGCCGGCTGGTGCTGCAGGACGACCTGGCCATCCTGACCGCTCCGACCGGCGCGACCGTCGTGCGCACGCCCACGCCGGAGCGGGTGCGCGCGGTGCTCGACGGCCGCGTCGCAGCGGTGGACGCCGAGCGGGTGGTGGTGAGCGGCGGTGACGCCGCGGAGGTCAACGCGCTGCTCGTGCGGGCCGGGATCCCGATCACCGGCCTCGCGCCGGACCGCCCCACGCTCGAGGAGGTGGTCCTGGCGGCCGCGGCCACCAGCGCCGATCGGGTGGAGCGCGCCCCGTGATCGCCGTCGAGCTGCGCAAGCTGTTCCGCCGGCCCCGCACCTGGGCGACGATCGCCGTCCTCAACGCGTTGCCGGTGCTCGTGGCGGTGCTGCTCGTGCTGACCGACCTGGCGCCCCGGCCGGGCGAGGGGCCACCGTTCCTCTCCGCCGTCCTGACCAACGGCGCGCTGTACCCCCTGGCCGCGCTGGCGATCGTGCTGCCGCTGTTCCTGCCCATCGCGGTGGCGGTGGTCGCCGGTGACTCGGTCGCCGGCGAGGCGCAGGCGGGCACGTTGCGCTACCTGCTGGCCCGGCCGGCCGGGCGGACCCGGCTGCTGGTGGCCAAGCTCGTGGCCGTCCTGGCCTTCGTCCTGGTCACCGTGGTCGTGGTCGCGGCCGTCGGTTACCTCGTCGGGACGACCCTGTTCGACGCCCAACCGGTGGCCGGGACGTCGGTGTCCGGTACGTCGCTGACACCGGAGGAGCTGGCCGTCCGCACCGTGCTGGCGATCGGCTACGTCGCGGTGTCGATGCTCGGGGTCGCGGCATTCGCGCTGTTCTTCTCGACCCTCACCGACTCGCCGCTCGGCGCGACGATGGGCGCGCTGGTCGTCCTGGTCACGTCGTCGCTGCTGTTCACCCTCGATGCCGCCTCACCGATCGCGCCCTACCTCCCCACGCGCTACTGGTTGGCGTTCGTCGACTTCTTCCGCGACCCGGTCCTCTGGCGGGACATCACCCGCGGGATCGCGCTGCAAGGGGTGTACGTGGGCGTGCTGCTCGCCGCCGCCTGGGCGAACTTCACCACCAAGGACATCACCAGCTGAACCGCTGTCAGCCGCTCAGCCGGCCGCAGTCCGCGGCCCCCAGCGGCACCGGTTCCCCGGCGGTGAGCTGCTCGAGCACGATCGCCTGCACCAGCGGATCGCCGGGCAGCTGGCCGTGCCCCACGCGGCTGTCGGCGCAGACCGACTGCACCGTCAGGTTGAGCGCGCCGTCGAGCCGGGCCGAGTCGGGCGGGGTGACCGTGCGGTCGAGCGTGGTCCAGACCGACACCCAGCCCACCCCGTCCGGCGTCTCGTCGCCCGCGTTGAGCCGGGCGAGGACCGGGCTGTCGGTCGCCAGCTGCCGGCACCCCTCCGGGCACGAGTCGGGCGCGAGCTGCCCGGCCAGGTCTGCCAGGCCCGTGCCGTGGTGCGGCGACCCGAGGGTGACCACGCGGCGGGCCACCCCCGCCCCGCCGTCGGCCACCCACAGGCGGGCGATCACGCCGCCGGCCGAGTACCCGACGACGTCCACGGTGTCCTCGCCGGTGCGCTCCAGGGCGGCGCGCGCGGCCTCCTCCAGCGCGGCGGCCGCCTCGGCCAGGTCCCCGGTGCCGTCGCCGGGCAGCGGCACCACGGTCGCGTCGCGGCCGGCCTGCTCGAGCCGGTCGGCCAGCGTCTGCAGGGACGTCGTCCCGCCGCCGTACCCGGGCACCAGCAGCACCGGACCGGGGCGCGCGGCCGGCCCAGGACCGCCGACCTCCGTGGCACGGGTGGCCAGCAGCACGCCCAGGGCCACGACGGCGGCGGTGACGAGTGCGAGCACCGCCACCACGAGACGGCGGCGGGCGGGGGAGAGGCCGGTGAGCACTCACCTACTGTCCCTGGTGCATGCGCCGGCGCCACCGCACGGCGGCCGGATGCGGAAGGGGGGCGCAGTGCTGAGCCGGGAGGAGTACCTCGCCGCGTGGTCGCGCTGGCACGGTGGCACCGACACCAGCGCGCCGATGGTCCGGGGCTGGCTGACGCTGGCGCACACCCTCGCCCGGCCGCTCGCCGTCCTGCCGCCGTGGGTCGCCACGGCCGCCGGTGCGCTCGTCGCCGCGGCGGCCGTGCTCCCCGCCGCTGCGGGCGGCGTCTGGCTGGTGGTGGCCGGCTTCCTCGTCGGCCTGTCCGGTCTGCTCGACAGCCTCGACGGCGCGCTGGCCATCGGCACCGGCCGGGCGTCCCAGCGCGGCTACGTCCTCGACTCCGTGGTGGACCGGCTGACCGAGGCCGCCTACGCCGCCGCGCTGTGGGCGGCGGGGGCCCCGGGCTGGCTCGCCGTCGCCTTCGGCGCGCTGTGCTGGCTGCCCGACTACCTGCGGGCGCGCGCCGGGCAGGCCGGCGTCCACCGCACGGGCCCCATCTCGCTGTGGGAGCGGCCGACGAGGGTGGTGATGGCGGGCTTCACCCTCGGTGGGGCGGGCGTGGTCTCCGGCCTGGTGGTCGCGGGCCTGGACGCCGACCGCGCGGTGGTCACCGCCGGCGCCGCGGTCGGCGCCCTGCTCGGTGCCGGCGGGGTCGTGCAGCTGGGCGTGTGGCTGCGCGGGGAGCTCGGCGGCCCCGGTGAGGCCGACGTCCCTCCGCCGGACTGACCGGTCGCCGGCGCACGTCGCCAGGACGCCCGCCGGTACCGGCTCCTAAGGTGTGCGGTGCAGGAACCCCCGTCAGGCCCTCGCAGCCGGCCCGCGTGCCGTCGACGCCAGCCACACCTCTCCCTGGAGCGATCCCCGTGCCCGTCGTCGTCACCGGCTCCATCGCCACCGACCATCTGATGACCTTCCCCGGACGGTTCACCGAGCAGTTCGTCGAGGGCCAGATGGAGAACGTCTCGCTGTCGTTCCTGGTCGACGACCTGGTGCAGCACCGCGGGGGAGCCGGCGCCAACATGGCCTACGGGCTCGGGCTGCTCGGGCTGGCGCCGGTGCTGGTGGGCGCGGTCGGCAGCGACTTCGCCGACTACGACGCCTGGCTCGGCCGGAACGGCGTGGACACCGGCAGCGTGCACTGGTCTGAGCTGAAGCACACCGCCCGGTTCGTGTGCACCACCGACGAGGCCAACAACCAGATCGCGTCGTTCTACTCGGGTGCCATGGCCGAGGCCTCGCGGATCGAGCTGGCGCCGGTCGTCGGCCGCGTGGGCACCGTCGACCTGGTCGTCGTCGGACCCAACGACCCGACGGCGATGGTCCGCCACACGCAGGAGTGCCGCGACCGCGGCTACCCGTTCGCCGCCGACCCCAGCCAGCAGCTGGCCTGGGCCGACGGCGAGATGATCCGCGAGCTCGTCGCCGGCGCCGAGGTGCTGTTCACCAACGAGTACGAGGCGGCGCTGCTGCTCCAGAAGACCGGCTGGACCGCCGAGGAGGTGCTCGACCGCGTCGGCTGCTGGGTGACCACCCGGGCGGCCGACGGCGTCCTCGTGCGGCGGGCCGGCGAGGAGCCGCTGACCGTCATCGCCGTCCCGGAGACCAAGCCGGTGGAGCCGACCGGGGGCGGCGACGCGCTGCGTGCCGGCTTCATCGCCGGGCGGATGTGGGGCCTGGGACTGGAGCGGGCCACCCAGCTCGGCTCGGCCGTCGCCACCGCCGCCGTCGAGGTGGTCGGCACGCAGGAGTACGACCTGCCGCGGGAGAGCTTCCTCGCCCGTTTCGCCGAGGCCTTCGGGACCGAGGCGGCCGACGAGGTCGCCGCCCACCTGCCCGGCTGATCAGCCGCCGCGCAGCCGCTCGCCGATCGAGGGGTCCTCGGCCCAGACGCGGTACGGGATGCGGGCGATCTCCCGTACCTCGCCGATCGTCGCCCACTCGTTGCCGCCCAGGCGGGCCAGCGGGCGGAGGTGCTCGATGCGCGGGCGCCCGTCCCGGACGGCCTCGTCCCAGACGCTGACGTGCACCACCCGGCCGAGGACGACGGTGCTGTCGCCCAGCCGCAGGGTCGCGTGCAGGGTGCACTCGAGGCTGACCGGCGAGTCGGCGACCCGCAGCGCCGACACCCGGTCCGAGGGCTCCAGCCGGACCCCGGCCGCCTCGGCCTCGCTCAGCCCCGCGGGGAAGTCGGTGCCGGTCGCGTTGATCCGCTCGAACAGCGCCTCGGGGGTGAGGCTCACGGTGAACTCGCCGGTCGCCTCCACGTTGCGCAGCGAGTCCTTGCGCCCGACGGAGGTGAACTGCACGATCGGCGGGTCCACGCAGGCGACGGTGTAGAAGGAGTGCGGCGCCAGGTTGTCCACGCCCTCGGCCGAGCGGCTGCACACCCACGCGATGGGCCGTGGCACGACGACGGAGTTCAGCACCCGGTAGAACGCCCCGGGACCCATCTGCTCCGGGTCGAAGGACGTGCGCGGCCGGGACTGGTCGGGGGAGGTCACCGGGCCATCGTCGCCGAAGGCCCCGTGAGCGGCTCGACGGCGTCGGACGTGACCGCGCGGCCCCGCCAGCGCAGCGTCCCGCGCCGCCGGCCCCGCACCGAGCGGAGCATCAGGGCGTCCAGGGCCAGCACCGACAGCGGGTGGGCCAGCGCGTCGGGCCACACCCGGCTGCCACCGGACGCTCCGCTGACCGCCCGCCCGGTGACCCCGGCCAGGTACCCGACCAGGCCCGCGCGCGAGCCGGCCAGGGCGGCCGCCGGCGGCACCACGTAGACGGCGGTCAGGACCGCGGCCGCGGCCAGCCCCGCCGCCGGCCGCCCGCCGACCGACGCCCACAGCGACTTCGCGTAGCCGTCGCGCACCTGCGACCAGCCCTCGTACATCCGGCAGGCGGCCAGGCGCGAGCCGTCGACCGGGCCGCCGCGGCCACCGGCCTGCTTCACCGCGCGTAGCAGCGCGATGTCCTCCAGCACCTCGCCGCGCACGACCGCGTGGCCACCGGCCCGCTCGTAGGCGTCCCGGCGGACGGCCAGGAACTGGCCGTTGGCGGCGGCCAGCGACGGCCGGGGGGACTGCTCGGCCAGGCGGAGCGGGAGCGTCGTCATCCAGAGCCAGGAGGCCAGCGGCTGCACCAGGCGCTCGGCCGGGCCCTGGGCCAGCGGGCGCGGCCACGGGGAGACGAGGTCGAGGCCGGCGCCGTCCAGCACGGCGACCGCGGCGGCGATCGCGTCGGGGAACAGCCGGACGTCGGCGTCGACGAACACGAGCACCTCGTCGTCACCCTGCGGCGGAGCGGCGGCGACCCCGGCGGCGCAGGCGTGCGGCTTGCCGAGCCAGCCGGGCGGCAGCGGCGGAGCGGAGACCAGTCGCACCCGCCGGTCGTGCACGGCGCGCACGACGTCGGCGGTGCCGTCGGTGGAGCCGTCGTCCACCACGACCACCCGCAGGCGGTCGAGCCCCTGCTGGTCGAGCAGGGCGGCCAGGCAGGCACCCACCTGGTCCGCCTCGTCGCGCACCGGCAGCACGACCGTGACCGGCCGGGCGGTGGACGGCGGGTCCGCCGGTGGACGGCGCAGCAGCGCGGCGTTGACGGCGGCGTGCGCGGCACCGGCCACCGAGACGGCGGCCAGCGCGCGCACGAACCGGCCGCTCACCGCCGGTCCCGGCGGTGCCGCGTGGCGAGGGCGGCGAGCACGGGCACGGCCAGGGCGGCCCCCCAGGCGGCCGAGCCCGGCAGGTCCAGCCATCCCGCGTGCGCCAGTGCGCCCCCGAGCGTCATCCACCCCAGCGCGAGGAAGGGAGCCGCCGGCCCGACGCGCGGCGCCCCCGGGACCCGGGTGCGGGCTACGAGGAGGTCGAGCAGGGTCATGAGCACCGCGCCGGCGACCAGCCAGCCGGCCAGGTTGGTGAGGGGGACGGTGTCGATCCCCGGCAGGCCGGGGAAGGGGTCCGCCCAGGTCCAGTAGCCGGCCTGCACCATCTGCGGGTCCAGGACGACGTCCCAGGCGGCGAAGATCGCGGCCGCCCAGGCGATCCGGGCGGGCCGCAGCCGGGGCGCGAGGTGCTCGGCCAGCAGCCAGCTCGGCCAGGCCATCATCAGCCAGGCCAGCGGCACCAGGAACGGGACGCCGAGCAGGGTGGGGCCCAGGGTGTCGCTGTAGGTGTAGCTGCCGTACGGGTAGCCGGTGGCCAGGCCGACGGACTCGAACACCACCGCGGTGCCCGCCACGAGCCCCAGCACACCGGCACCGGTGCCCGCGCCGCGGCTGAGCGCGGCGTGCACCACCGACAGCGTCGCCCCGAGCAGCACGATCGCCCAGCTGACCGCGTCGCGGGTGCCGCCGTCGGTGAGCGGATAGGCGATCGCCGTACCGACGAGGAGCAGCGCCAGGGCGAGCGGCACGACCTGGCGGGCGGTCCAGCTCCGCGGCAGCGGGAGTGCGGCGATCGACGGGATCACGAGCGCGCCCGTGCCCACCGGGCGGCGGCGCGGCGCAGGGACCTGCCCGCCGCGGCCCGGGTCCGGGGGAGTGCCCGCCGGTCGCCGAGGAGCACCCGGGCCGCCGTGCGCCCGGAGTTGCCCGACACCCCGCCACCGGGGTGGGTCGAGGCGCCGGCCAGGTAGAGGCCCGGGAGCCCGGGCACCCGGTACCCGGACAGCCCTGGCGCCGGCCGGAAGGCGAACATGCTGGCCAGCCCCATCTCCACGTGCATGACGTTGCCACGGGGCAGGGACAGCTCGCGCTCCAGCGCCAGCGGCGTCTGGACGTAGCTCTCGCGCACCGAGGCGGCGAAGCCGGGTGCGTACCGGTCGACCGCCTCGACCAGCCGCCGGGCCTCGGTCTCCGCGAGGGCGTCCCAGTCGGCGCCGTCGGCCAGCGCGTAGGGGTACCACTGCCCCCAGATGGTCACGACGTGCTGCCCGGGCGGCGCCAGCGTCGGGTCGCTGGCGGAGAACGACATCGCCAGCGGCACCGGCTCCCGGGGCACCCGGCCGGCGCCCCAGTCGCCGTGCGCGGCGGCCAGCTGCCCGCGGTCGGTGCAGAGCAGCTGCAGACCCTGCAGCGCCTGCTCGGGGGCGACACCGGGGTAGGACGGCAGTGCGTCGGTCAGCGCGCGCACCACAAGGCCGAAGCCGTTGCCGATCGGCGGTGCCGCGTCGGCCAGCACCGGTGGGGCGTCGTCCCCGGCCAGCCGACGGGTGACGTCGATGTGGCAGGCGGCGACGACGGCGCCGGCGCGCACGGTGCGGCCGGAGCGGGTGCGCACCCCGGCCACCCGCCCGTCCTCGACCAGGAGCCGTTCGGCGCCGTCGCCGAGCACCACCCGGCCGCCGTCG
The DNA here is from genome assembly GCF_002938435.1 of Blastococcus saxobsidens. Classification (GTDB taxonomy): domain Bacteria; phylum Actinomycetota; class Actinomycetes; order Mycobacteriales; family Geodermatophilaceae; genus Blastococcus; species Blastococcus saxobsidens. The sequence goes on along the minus strand of NZ_POQT01000005.1, from coordinate 9,225 downwards.
GACTCCAGCCGCCGGCGCAACGCCTGGGTCAGGCCGCCGGAGCCGCCCACGGGGTGGCCCGGTGGGACGTCGTGCAGCAGCGCCACCCAGCCGACCATCGCGGCCGTGCCCGGCTCGGACATGGGTGGACCGGACTGCGCGCCGAACCAGGCCAGCGCCGCCTTGAGGCGCTCGCTGGTGAACCACCTGTCCAGCAGCGCGTCGCCGGAGCCGAGGAAGTCGACGGCGAGCTCACCGCCGGGGGTGCGGGGGCGGCCCTCGGCGGGCGCGCCCAGCGGCCAGAAGGAGCGGACCAGCCCGCCGGCGCTGGGCGCCCGGCCGAACGCGGCCACGACCGCACGGCTGCGCGGGCCCCACACGCCGACGAACCGGCGGTACGCAGCGGCGTCCTCCGGGCCGCAGGCGGCCTCGATGGAGGCGCAGGTCGCGTCCAGGTCGACCGAGAAGACCAGCGGCATGCCCTCCGGGCCGGGGACGCCGGGGGACGGCGCCGGCGCGAAGCCCCACGGGTCGCAGTCGATGTAGCGCAGCCCGTGCCCCGCCAGGCCGAGCTCCTCCACGATGCCGCTGTGCCGCACGATCACGTGCGCGCTGGAGCCCCGGTCCACGCGCACACCCGGCCAGCGCTCGACCGTCGACACCGCGCCGCCGAGCACCTCGTCGGACTCGACCACCTCGACCGACAGGCCCTCGGCGGCCAGGTAGCAGGCGGCGACGAGGCCGTTGTGGCCGGAACCGACGACGACGACGTCGACGGACCCGGGGGCTGGGGGAGGAGCGGTGGTCACGCTCGGGTGTTCGCCGGAGAGCCGTCGCGCGGATGCAGGGGCAGCCGGGCGCCGAGGATGGCGAAGGGGCGGGAGTCGCCGGGGAAGTGGTAGCCGCGGGCGAGGTCGACGAAGCCGTCGGCGCGGTACAGGCGGAAGGCCTTGGTGTCGGCGTCGGGCGTGGAGAGCAGTGCGACCGGGTGCGGGACGTCGACCAGCGCGTGCAGCAGCTGGCGGCCCAGGCCCAGGCTCTGGGAGTCGGGGTCGACGTGCAGCTCGCAGACCTCGAAGGCGCCCGGGAGCCACTTCTTGGCCGTTCGCCGGTCCAGCGCCGCGCGCACCTGGTCGTGCCACCACTGGCCGGGTGCGACGAGGTAGCCGTACCCGAAACCGACCAGGCGCTCGCCGTCGGCCGTCTGCGCGAAGGCGCCGACGGCGCGGAAGCCGGGCCGCTCGGTGTGCTGGACGGCGTAGCCGTAGCGCCCGGCGACGATGCCGGAGTCGTAGCCCATGGCGTGGCCGTAGATGGCCAGCACCTCGTGCATGTGCTCCCGCATCCAGGGCGCGGGCAGGTCGAGGATCCGCGTGGCTGGCCGGGTGCCGGTCACAGCGCGGCCACCTGGGGGTGGCCGGGGACGGTCGCGGCCCCGACCTGGGCGGGGGTGCCCTCGGTGATCCGGAGCAGCTCCTCGTAGCTGGTGGGGAAGACGGTGGCCGGGTGCCCGGCTGCCGCCCACACCACCTCGTGGCGGGCCAGCTCGACGTCGACCAGCGTGCCGATCGGCTCCGGGTGCCCGATGGGGGCGACGCCGCCGATGGCCTGGCCGGTGTGCCGCCGCACGAACTCGGGGGTGGCCCGGGGGAGCGCCGGTATGCCGAGGAACTCGGCCACGCGGACCTCGTCGACCCGGTGGCTGCCGCTGGTCAGGACGAGCAGCGGGTTGCCGCCGACGTCGAACACCAGGCTGTTGGCGATGGCGCCGACCGGGACGCCGAGCTGGTCGGCGGCTGCGGCGGCGGTGCGGGCGTCGTCGGGCAGATGGCGCACCTCGCCGGGAACGCCGGTCGCGCGGAGCAGCCGCGCGACCTCGGTGACCCGTGGGTGGTCCGGCGAGGGCATGGGTCGATCCTGCCACCGGCTCGGGGGATGCGCGTGCCTGGTCGGCGGCCCCAGGTGACCAGGGCGGTAGCGAAGATGCGAGCCTCTGCGCAACTCGTCAGGCAGGATGCGAAACGTGACGGGGACGATCCACGCTGTACTCGACCGGCTGCGGGACGAGGCGCTCGATGAGCGCGACAAGGGCAGCAAGTTCGAGCAGCTCATCCAGGCGTACCTGACCACCGACCCGGAGTGGACCGCTCGGTTCTCCGACGTGTGGCTGTGGTCGGACTGGCCGGGGCGCGAGGGTCGGCCGGACACCGGTATCGACCTCGTTGCCACCAACGCTGACGACGGCGGACTCACCGCCATCCAATGCAAGTTCTACGCAGCGGACCGCACCGTGGCCAAGGCCGACATCGACTCGTTCGTGTCCGCTTCCGCGCACTCCCAGTTCACCCGGCGGATCGTGTTCGACACAGCCGCCGGCTGGTCGGCCAACGCCGAGGAGACGCTGGCCGGGGGAGTGGCTCAGCGGGTGGACATCGGCTATCTGGCCGACGCCGCCATCGACTGGACGCAGTTCTCCTGGGCGACGCCGCAGATCGTCGTCCCGACGGGCAAGAAGGCGCTGCGGCCTCACCAGCAGAAGGCGCTGGACGACGTTCGCGCCGGGCTCGCCGAGCACGACCGCGGTCAGCTGGTCATGGCCTGCGGCACCGGCAAGACCTTCACCAGCTTGCGGATCGCGGAGGAGCTGGTGGGCGCGGGCGGGACGGTGCTGTTTCTGGTGCCGAGCATCCAGCTGCTGAGCCAGAGCCTCCGGGAGTGGATGGCCAACGCCGAGGTGGACATCCGGGCGCTGGCGGTGTGCTCGGACGTGAAGGTGGGCCGGCGAGTGGCGTCCGACGACGCCGACCAGCTGCCGATCGACCTGACCGAGCCCGCCTCGACCGATCCGCAGACGCTGCTGACCCGGTTCGAGGCCACCACGAACGCCGACGGGCGCATGCGGGTGGTCTTCTCCACCTACCAGTCGATCGACGTGGTGACCCGGGCGCAGGAGCTCGGCCTGCCCGCGTTTAACCTCGTCATCTGCGACGAGGCCCACCGCACCACCGGCGTGACCCTCGCCGAGGGAGACGAGTCCGCATTCGTGCGGGTGCACGATGCTGATGCCTTGAAGGCGGCCAAGCGGCTCTACATGACCGCGACGCCGCGGGTCTTCGGTGAGGAGGTCCGGCGCAAGGCGACCGACGCCGATGCGGTGCTGGCCGACATGAGCGACGAGGACACGTTCGGACCGGAGCTGCACCGGCTCGGCTTCGGTCAGGCGGTCGAGGCCGACCTGCTCACCGACTACAAGGTGCTCGTGCTGGCCGTCGACGAGAAGTACGTCGCGGAGAACTTCCAGCAGGCCATGGCCAACTCCGGTGAGATCCAGCTCGACCAGGCGGCGAAGCTGATCGGTTGCTGGAACGGCCTGGCGAAGAACTTCGGTTCGTCCGCGACCGACGGTGAGGCACCGCTTGTCAGCAGGACGCCGATGCGGACGGCGGTGGCGTTCGCCCAGCACATCAAGGCGTCCAAGACGGCGGCCGCGGCGTTCCCGGACCTCGCCGATCGGGCGCAGATCGACGCCCCGGACGACAGGCCGCGCCTGCAGGTCGAGGCTGCGCACGTCGACGGCACGATGGGCGTGCATGAGCGCAACACCCACCTGGCGTGGCTCAGGGCGCCCGCACCAGACGGCGTGTGTCGCGTGCTCACCAACGCCCGGTGCCTTTCCGAGGGGGTGGACGTGCCGTCGCTGGACGCCGTTCTTTTCCTCACCCCGCGCGGCTCGCAGGTAGACGTGGTGCAGTCCGTCGGCCGGGTGATGCGCAAGGCGCCCGGTAAGGAACTGGGCTACATCGTGTTGCCGATCGTGGTGCCCAGCGGCGTCGCGCCGGAGGAGGCGCTGCGGGACAACGAGCGCTACAAGGTGGTCTGGCAGGTGCTGCAGGCGCTGCGCAGCCACGACGACCGGTTCCACGCGATGGTCAACCAGATCGAGCTGAACAAGCGCAAGCCCGACACCGTCGAGATCGTCACCATCACCGGCCCCACGGACGGCGACGGGGTGAGCGTGCCGCACCCGGATCAGCCGGCGAAGAAGAGCACGGAGCAGTTGCTCATGGAATTCCCGGCCGACAAGTTCCGGGACGCGATGTATGCGCGGATCGTCGCCAAGGTCGGGGAGCGCCGGTACTGGGAGTCCTGGGCGAAAGATATCGCCGACATCGCCGCCGCGCACGTCACCCGCATCAAGGGCCTGCTCGCGACGCCGGGTCCGGCCGCCATCGAGTTCGAGCACTTCGTTGCCGGTCTGCGCGGAAACCTGAACGATTCGATCACTGACGACGCCGCGATCGACATGCTGGCTCAGCACCTCATCACCCGCCCGGTGTTCGAGGCGCTGTTCGCGCACTCCAGCTTCCTGGCCGGTAACCCGGTCGCGCGGACGATGGAGAACATGCTCGCGGTGCTCGATGCCCACGCGGTCGGCGCCGAGAACGAGACGCTCGAGGGCTTCTACGACACCGTGCGAAAGCGGGTGGCCGGGGTGGACAATGCGGCCGGCAAGCAGCGGGTGCTCGTCGAGTTGTACGACAAGTTCTTCGCCACCGCGTTCCCCAAGACGGTCGCGAAGCTCGGCATCGTGTACACACCGGTCGAGATCGTCGACTTCATCCTCCGATCGGCCGACGAGGTGCTGCGTGCGGAGTTCGGTCAGGGACTGACCGACGAGGGCGTGCACGTGCTCGACCCATTCACCGGCACCGGGACGTTCCTCGTGCGGCTGTTGCAGAGCGGGCTGATCGAGCCGCACGACCTGGCTCGCAAATACGCCAACGAACTCCACGCCAACGAAATCCTGCTGCTGGCGTACTACATCGCCGCGGCGAACATCGAGACGACGTTCGAGGAACTGGAGGGGACGCCGCAGCCGTTCCCAGGGCTGGTTCTGACCGACAGCTTTCAGTCGTGGGAGAACGGCGACCAGCAGGACATCGACGTCATGCCGGAGAACAACGAGCGGCTGGAACGGCAGAAGCAACTGCCGATCCAGGTGATCGTCGGCAACCCGCCGTACTCGGTAGGCCAGGATAGCGCCAATGACAACAATCAGAACGAGAGGTACCCCACCCTCGATGCCTCGATTCGGGAGGCATATATGCCCGACCGTGCGCGTGGTGGAAACAATGCGATGTACGATTCGTACATCAGGGCGCTTCGGTGGGCAAGTCTCCGCATCCAGGATCGCGGCATTGTCGGCTTCGTGACTAACGGCGGGTTCCTTTCGGCGAACACCGCCGACGGGATGCGCAAGAGTCTCGGCAAGGAGTTTCAGCGGATCTACGTGTTAAACCTCCGTGGGAATGGTCGCGTGGGCGGCGAGGAAGGGCGCAAAGAGGGTCGACCACTCTTTGAGTTCGGCGGCTGGAATCCAGATGGTACCGAAGTGAAGAGCTCGAAAGGTGGCTCGCGGGCGACTATCGCAATCGTTCTGCTGGTGAAAACAGACCTTCGGGCTGGGTCGGCGCTCTACTACCGCCAGGTGGATGACTACCTCACAGCGGGTCAGAAGGTCCGTGCCGTGTCCGCCGCTCGGTCCGTGCTGAATATGGATGGAGACCTTCTCGAGCCCAACGAACACGGCGACTGGCTTGACGGGCGCTCGTCAGGGTATGAGCAGTTCATTCCGCTCGGAGCAAAGCACGGCGCAGACTTCGGCGGCGCGACCGTATTCCAGTTATATGGCCGCGGACTGGAGACCGGTCGAGACGCCTGGGTGTACTCGTCCTCCGCGCGCGGGGTCAGCGCCAATGTGGAAGCGACTGTGAAGGCGTATGGGCAGGAACTTGCCCGGCTCTTGCCGCTCACGGCTGAGGTTCGCTCGAGTGAGCGTAAATGGATCGTGGACGCAAATGTTAATACTGACCCGACATACATTAGTTGGACATTGAGCCTAAAGAGCCGACTTATTGCAGGTCGAACCGTCGACTTTGAGCCGCGCCGGGTTGGCACCGCTACATACCGGCCGTTCTTCAAGCAGCGCGTCTACTTTGACGCCGCACTCAACCATATTCGGGGCCAGGTTCCGAGGTTCTTCCCTGCGCCCGGTCACCGGAATCTCGGTTTCTATCAAGTCGGGCATGGCTCCGCTGTTCCGTTCTCAGTGCTCGCTGCCGACGTAATTCCAGACCTCCATGTGACTGGCGCGGGAAGTGGCGGCCAGTTCTTCGGTCGCTGGCGGTACGAGAGGGTCGATGACTCGGGGATGTTCGACGTCCACGAGGGCGAAGTCGTCGACGGCTACCGGCGGATCGACAACATCACCGACGAGGCGCTTGCCGCGTTCAGCGCCGCGTATCCGGACGAATCGCTGAGCAAGGACGACATCTTCGACTACGTCTACGGGCTGCTGCACTCGCCGGAGTACCGGGAGTCCTATGCCGCGGACCTGAAGAAGATGCTGCCCCGCATTCCGTTCGCGGCCGACTTTCGTGCGTTCGCCTCGGCGGGTAAGCAATTGGCCGAGGTGCACCTGGACTACGAGACCGTGAAGCCGTACCCGCTGGAGGGGCTCGACGTCGACGGTCCGGGCGGCGACGCGGACTACGGATTCTTCGCCGTCGGCAGCAAGAAGATGAGCTTCGGCAAGGCGACTGCGGAGCAGAAGGTCGAAGGTCTGCGGAGTGACAGGTCGGTGATCCACTACAACGAGCGGATCACCCTGCGGGGCATCCCGGAGGAGGCGTATCGGTACACGCTGGGCAGCCGCTCGGCGATCGAGTGGATCATCGACCGCTACTGGGTCAAGACCGACAAGGCGTCGGGCATCGTAAATGACCCGAACGATTGGTCTCGCGAGGTGGGCGACCCCCGCTACATCCTCGACCTGCTCGGCCGCATCGTCACTGTCTCGCTGGAGACGATGCGCATCGTCGACAGCCTGCCGGCTCTGGACATCAAGGCAGCCGCCTGATGCGCGGCGACGAGGCCCGCGTGGTCGACGCCTTCTGCGCCTTCCTCGAAGCCGAGGGCTGGCGGGTGACCCGTGAGGTCGAGTTCGTCGACGTGGTCGCCACCAAGGACGGCACAACGATCTACGCCGAGGCCAAGGGGCGGACGACCAGTCCCGGCCTCGACGTCGACACGATGTACGGCCAGCTGCTGCGTCGCATGGGAGACGAGCCGAAACAGCGCGCCCGCTATGCCGTCGTCGTCCCGGACGCGGCCTTGCCCGCCGCGAAGCGGGTGCCAACCTGGGTCCGGTCCCGGTTGGGCGTCGATGTGTATGCGGTGTACGAGGACGGCCGGGTGGAGCTTCACGGGTCCACCGCCGTGACCGATCCGGACAATTTCCAGGCGGCGTGGGTCGAGGATGGCGAAGGCGAGGAGTAGAGGTTCAGCGGCCTCCTCGCCCTGTCCAGCTGCAAGGCAGCAGGTGGATCTCGCGCTGGCATTGCTGCTCGATCGGACGCCCCCGGCAATCGTCTGAGGGCGAGGGGTACCGCGGACGCTCGACTCTGAACTCAATCTGTGGTGAACCCGCTCAGGCCTCCGTCTGTCGTTGGGGCGTCGGGGGACTCGGCATTGTCCAAATCCTGACGAAGGTTAGGTGGCAGCTCGAGGCCGTACTTTTCGGCGAGCAGCATGGTGGACCCGTAGTGGCGAGCCTGCTTGGCGATATCACCGAGCACGTGGGCGTTGGTCCCTGCGCCTGCGAAGATGGCAATCAGTGGCATGCCCATCCTGGCGTTCTTCACGGGCACCCGGCTGCCATCACCGAGCCGCTTCATGAGCTTCTCCACCGCGGCCATGAGGCGATGGTCGTCGCGGAGCTTCTGGCTCCAGTTGACGCGGCCCTTGGCGGCGTCGAACGCCCTGGCTGCGCTCTTGACGGTCCCTGCCTTGGGTGCCTGGTTCCGGTAGGCGCGCACGACCATGCGATCGATCATGTGCCGCATGGCCGGGTCGGCAGCGTCGAAGCCGTACGCATAGCAGACGCGGGTCGCGATGGCGCCGCTGAGCGCCTGCATGGCCACCATGTCGAGAGTGATCGCCGCCAGACTGCCGACGACGGGCACCGGGATCATGGCAAGCGCGCCGAAACTGGCTCCTTGTCCTGCGCCGAGCGTTCGCCAGCGGAGAACCATCCCGTGGGTGAACTCGTCCAGAAGCTGCAGATCGAGAGCCCTTAGATCCTCCAAGGAGGAGACGTCCCGGCCCTTGCCTCGATGGTGCTCGAATACCGCTTCCTGATCGGTCAGCTCGACCACCCAGTCATTGACCAGTTCGAGCACGTGGACAACGCCCTGGACCGTGGGTACGAGCGCAGCGTCGACCGCGGGACCCGCGATGTCCTTCACCTTCTCCGGCGTCGCATCGGCAACCGCTCGACCGGCCTTGGTGGCAGTGTCCTTAGTGGCTTGCACAGTGGTCTCGAGTGCGGCCTTCGCGCGCGGCGGTAGCAACTGTCGTCTTTGCTTGGCCTTCTTCTCCCAGTGCGCCCGCAGCTCCTCCCACCGCTTCTGCTCGTAGCGGGACATGGAATTCAGGCCGGGAGCGTGATTGGTCACCTCCGAAGGCTAGGTGAGGGATCGGTCGCGGACCGGACTATCGCGATCGGAGGGTTGGTGCCGGCGAAGTGTCGGCGTTGCACTCGTGAATGCGGGGCAGGAGGTCCGCGACATGGCCGCCGCGCGGCTTGACGGGGCCGAGGTGCTCGGGTCTACTGGACACGTGTTCGAACAGACGTTCGAACACCGTGTGGCCCGTTCCGTCCGGCTCTTCCCGCCGGCGGACGCCGGGTCGGCGTGCGCGCGGGGTGAGGCGTGGGGAGGTCTGTCATGAGCCGGGTGCTCGGTGAGGTCGTCGGTCGGACCGGCGAAGAGGTGCAGGTCGAGCGTGGTCCGCTGGGGCCGGTGCAGTTCTGGCGCGGGCAGTCGCGCTACGTCGTCGGCGAGCTGCTCGACTCCTGGGTCGAGACGGCGCCGTGGTGGCTGCGCGGCGAGGGTGCCGTCGGTGGTGCCTCCGTCGAGCTGGTCGCCCCCCGCGAGGTCTGGCGGGTCGAGGCGGTCCGCGCCGGTCGGTCGCGGATGAGCTTCGCCGGCGTCTACGACCTCTCTTGGGACGCCTCGGGCAACCGCTGGTGGCTCGTGCGGGTGCACGACTGATGGGCGCCGCCCGGGCCGTGCCGGCCGGCCAGCTGCCCCTGCCTCCCGCCCTGCCCGCCGCGGCCGCGGCGCTGCTCGGCCAGGCCCACCGTGGGCTGGCCGCGGCCGCTGCCGCCCCCGACCCGCGGGAGCG
>NZ_POQT01000004.1 GCF_002938435.1 Blastococcus saxobsidens | reverse complement strand
GGCGCGGCGCGGCGGGCACGTCGGCCGGCGGCGCCACGAAGCTGATGAAGGCCGGCACGGGTGCCGTGGGGGCGGCGGCGACCGGCTCGGCGGCGCTCGGCTCGGCCGCGCCGGCCGGCCGGGTGGCGCGGCGGCGCGGGCGGGCGACGACGGCCGTGGGCTCCGGCGAGCTGAACTGTGCCCCGAAGGGCGAACGCACCGGCTCGTCCTCCTCGGCCTCGACCTGAGCTTCACCCTGAGGCTCGGGAGCCTCCTCGGTCTCGTCGAGGGCGTCCTCGGCAGGCGCCCCCTCGTCGGGGGTGGCCGGGATGCCGGTCACCTCGGCCTCGGCGGGCTGCGGGGTACCCGCGGCGACGCCGGCCCCGCTTTCGGTCTCGTCGGTCTCGGTGGTCGTGTGGTCGGTGTCAGCCACGAGGGCTCTCGCCTCCTGTGTGGTGCTCCCGGGCGCCGATCGGTTCGACTGGCGGCCGCGCAGGAGCACGGGTTGGGCGGGGCGAGCCGCCGCGCGGGGTACGGCGGTCAGGCTCGCCCTGCGGAAGTCTGATGCGGCTCCCGCGCGGCGGTTGCCGCGGCCGGGGGCCGGAATGCTGTGGTGCCCGCGCCCGGTGCCGCTGGACGCGGTGTGTCCTGGTGGTGCCGGTCGTTGCAGGTGGTGCGGTGGTCTGGGTCGCCCGGAGCCGGTTGGCCCGGAGCGGGTCGCGTCACGTCTGGCAGCCGTGCCGCTCGACGGCGCAGGCCCCGGGGGGCTCCGCCGGTCAGACCGTGGCGTGCTCCTCCTGGACGGAGGGTCGCGCCTCGCGGTCGGGACCGAGCGGGTCGGCCACGGTCCCGGTGTCGTCGAGCCGGCCCTGCGCCTCACGCACGGCCCGTGGGGGCGACGGCGGGCGCAGGTCGGCGACGGCAGCCAGGGCGGCCAACACGTCGTCAGGTCGAACGGCGGGCGTGACCTGCCGGACGACCATGTGCAGTATGGCACAACCTGCCTCAACGGCTGCCGACGCGCTGGCCACGGCCGGCCGTGCGTCGATGTCCTTGAGGCCGTTCTTGGTGCGCTTGGCGACGGTGACGACGTCGCTGGCGAGGAACTTCTCCACGGCCGGCTGCAACTCGGCCAGTGCGACGCCCGGGAGCTCCACCCGCCAGACCGAGGTGTCGATCCGGTCGGCCAGCGAACCGGTCCCCTGCCCCGCCTCGACGCAGTCCAGGACGGCGATGTCCTCCGGGAGCGCGGCGTCCAGCGCGGCGCGCACCGCCTCGGGGTCGCAGCGGATCGCGACCCCGATCTCCAGGTACTCCGCCTCGCTCGCCGAGCCGGTCGGCGCCGCACCGATGTAGGAGATCTTCGGGTGCGGGCTGAACCCGGCCGAGAAGGCCATCGGCACCTGCGCGCGGCGCAGCGCCCGCTCCAGGGCACGGGCCAGGTCCCGGTGCGAGGCGAACCGGAGCCGACCGCGCTTGGCGTAGCGGATCCGGAGCTTCTGGACGGTCGGCGGCGGCGGCGGGCCGTCGGGCTGGCGCGCCATCAGACGACGGTGAGCGGCAGCAGGCTGCGCCCGGTGGGACCGATCTGGATCTCGGTGCCCATCGTCGGGCAGACCCCGCAGTCGTAGCAGGGGGTCCACCGGCAGTCGGCGACCTCCTCCTCGGACAGGGCCTCCTGCCAGTCGTCCCAGAGCCACTCCTTGTCCAGCCCGGAGTCCAGGTGGTCCCAGGGCAGGATCTCGTGCTGGGTGCGCTCGCGGGTGGTGTACCAGTCGAGGTCCACGCCGAAGGCCGCGAGCTCCTCGGCCGCGGCGGCGACCCAGCGGTCGAAGGAGAAGTGCTCGCTCCAGCCGTCGAACTTGCCGCCCTCGCGCCACACCCGCTCGATGACCCGGCCGACGCGGCGGTCGCCGCGGGACAGCAGGCCTTCGATCACGCCCGGCTTGCCGTCGTGGTAGCGCAGCCCGATGGAGCGGCCGATGCGCCGATCGGAGTTGATGGCCTGCCGGAGGAGCTTGAGCCGGGAGTCGATGGTCTCCGCGCTCGCCTGGCTCGCCCACTGGAAGGGCGTGTGCGGCTTGGGCACGAAGCCACCGATGGAGACGGTGCAGCGGATGTCCTTGCGGCCGCTGGCCTCCCGGCCGGCGCGGATGACCTCGACCGCCAGCTCGGCGATCTCCAGCACGTCCTCGTCGGTCTCGGTGGGCAGACCGCACATGAAGTAGAGCTTCACCTGCGTCCAGCCGTTGGCGTACGCCGTCGTCACCGTGCGGACGAGGTCCTCCTTGGACACCGTCTTGTTGATCACCCGGCGGATTCGCTCGCTGCCGCCCTCCGGGGCGAAGGTGAGGCCGCTGCGCCGTCCGTTGCGGGACAGCTCGTTGGCCAGCGTGACGTTGAAGGCGTCGACGCGGGTGCTGGGCAGGCTCAGGCCGACCTTGGAGTCCTCGTAGCGGTCGGCCAGCTCCTTGGCGACCTGCCCGATCTCGGAGTGGTCGGCGCTGGACAGCGACAGCAGCCCGACCTCCTCGTAACCTGTGGCCTTGAGGCCCTGCTCGACCATGGAGCCGATGCCGGTGATCGTCCGCTCGCGGACCGGTCGGGTGATCATCCCGGCCTGGCAGAAGCGGCAGCCGCGGGTGCAGCCGCGGAAGATCTCCACGCTCATCCGCTCGTGCACGCTCTCGGCCAGCGGCACCAGCGGTGTCTTCGGGTACGGCCACTCGTCGAGGTCCATGACGGTGCGCTTGCCGACCTTGGCCGGCACGTCGTCCCGGGTGCGGGTGACGGCGGAGATCGTGCCGTCGGCGCCGTAGGAGACGGCGTAGAAGCGCGGCACGTAGACGCCGTCGACGCGGGCCAGGCGGGCGAGCAGCTCCTCGCGGCCACCGGGGCGGCCCTGGGCCTTCCACGCCTTGACGACGTCGGTGATGTCGCCGACGGCCTGCTCGCCGTCGCCGAGGACGGCGCAGTCGACGAAGTCGGCGACCGGCTCGGGGTTGAAGGCGGCGTGCCCACCGGCGACGACCACCGGGTGGGTCTCGTCGCGGTCGCCGACGTGGATCGGGACGCCCGCGAGGTCGAGGGCCTCGAGCAGGTTCGTGTACCCGAGCTCGGTGGCGAAGCTGACGCCCAGCAGGTCGAAGTCGCGCACCGAGCGGTGACCGTCGACGGTGAACTGCGGGACGCCGTGCTCGCGCATGAGGCCGGCGAGGTCAGGCCAGACGGCGTAGGTGCGCTCGGCCAGGGCGTCGGGGCGCTCGTTGAGCACCTCGTACAGGATCATCAGGCCCTGGTTGGGCAGCCCGACCTCGTAGGCGTCGGGGTACATCAGCGCCCAGTGGACGTCCGTGGACTCCCACGGCTTCGCCTGGGCGTTGAGTTCACCGCCCACGTACTGGATCGGCTTCTGGACCTGGGCCAGCAGGGGCTCGAGTCGCGGGTACAGCGACTCGCCCGTGGCGGTGCGGAGCTCAGCAGTCATGACCGGTCCAGGGTAGACGGCGCTCCGCGTCCGTCCTCCCCCTCGCGGGGTGCCGCCTTCCGGCCGCCCGGCGCGGCGTGCCTGCCCGTGCCCGTCGTCGCCCCGCGGACGGGCGGCAGACTGGACGCACACCACCACGAGCAGGAGGCCAGGCGTGCGGCGAGGGACGAACGACCACGGACGGCTGGCACTGGTCGGCGGGGTCGTGGCCCTGCTGGGCGTGCTGGGCCTGATGGGGACGGCGATCGGCCACGACTCGACGCAGGGCGGCGTCGGTACCGCGCTGGCGGCCGCGTCCTGGCTCGGACTGCTCGTGGGCATCGTGCTGGTGGCCGTCGCGGTGGTCCGCTCGTCGAGGTGATCCGCGCGGCTCGCTGAGCCCGTGGCACCCCCGTCCGGCCCCGCGCCGAGATCGCGCGATCTCGGCACATCAGAGCCCGGGGACCGCCGAGATCGCGTGATCTCGGCGGTTCACCGTCAGCCCAGGTCGGGGAAGAAGAGCTTCACCTCGCGCGCGGCGGACTCGGGCGAGTCGGAGCCGTGCACGATGTTGTTCTGCACCTCGAGGGCGAAGTCGCCGCGGATGGTGCCCGGGGTGGCCTTCACCGGGTCGGTCGCGCCGGCCAGGGCCCGGAACGCCTCGATGGCCCGCGGGCCCTCGACCACGAGCGCGAGCAGCGGGCCGCCGGTGATGAACTCGACGAGGTCGCCGAAGAAGGGGCGCTCGCGGTGCTCGGCGTAGTGGGTCTCGGCGACCTCGCGGGACAGCGTCCGCAGCTCGGCGGCGACCAGGCGGAGGCCCTTGCGCTCGAGGCGGGTGATCACCTCGCCCACGAGACCACGGGCGACGCCATCGGGCTTGACGAGGACGAGAGTGCGTTCAGTCACGGGGCCGGAGCCTACGTGGTGGTCGCGCCCCCGCCGTCGGCGTCGCTCGGCCGGGGCTCCTCCACCGGACCGAACCGGCTGCCGACGAGCTCCTTGCGCACCTGCAGCAGGTAGAGCCAGATCAGCACGAAGGCGCCTCCGACGAACCACATCACGCTGTTCATCAGGCCGGTGAGCAGCAGCGGGACCTGCAGCGCGGTGCCGATCAGCAGCCCGCGCTCCCGCCGCTGGACCCCGCTGGCCAGGATGAGCACGAGGGAGAGGGCCAGGAGCAGGGCGAGCCGCCCTCCTCCCAGCCCCTCCTCGGTCTGCGCGATGCCCCGCGGCACGAACAGGACGGCGATGCCCTCGAGGACCAGCACGCCGGCCGCCGCACCCCGCAACCCCTTCGCGGCCCGCAGCGGGTCGTAGGCCGTCACGAGCGACCGCCGGAGAACAGCGTGCGCGCCTCACCCGCGGTGACGACGCTGCCGGTGACCAGCACCCCGGCCCCGCCGAGCGCGTCGTCCGGCCCCGCCTCGGCCAGCTCGATCGCCTCGGTGACGGCGTCCACGAGGCGGGGCGAGACGCTCACCCGGTCGGCGCCGAAGATCTCCACGGCCAGCGCACCCAGCTCGTCGGCCGGGATGGCCCGCGGCGAGGTGTTCTGCGTGACGACCAGCTCCGCGCACACCTCCTCGAGGGCGGCGAGCATGCCGGCGACGTCCTTGCCGTGCACCGCGCCGACCACACCGACCAGCCTGGTGAAGTCGAAGGACTCCCGGAGCGCCGCCACGGTGGCGGCCATGCCGGCCGGGTTGTGGGCGGCGTCGACCAGCACGGTGGGGCTGGTGCGGATCCGCTCCAGCCGGCCCGGCGAGCGCACCGAGGCGAACGCGGCGCGGACGGTCTCCTGCTCGATGGGACCGGTCGCGGCGCCGGCGCCGAGGAAGGCCTCGACCGCGGCCAGCGCGGTGGCGGCGTTCTGCGCCTGGTGGGCACCGAACAGCGGCAGGAAGACCTCGTCGTACTCGCCGCCCAGCCCCTGCAGCCGCACCTGCTGCCCGCCGACGGCGACCCGGCGCTCGAGCACCCCGAACTCGGTGCCCTCCCGGGCCACCACCGCCTCGACCTCCACCGCCCGGCGGACCAGCGCGTCGAGCGCGCCGGGCTCCTGGTGGGCCAGGACGGCGACGGCGTCGGCCTTGATGATCCCGGCCTTCTCCCCCGCGATGGTCGGCACGTCGGGGCCGAGGTACTCCGAGTGGTCCAGCGCCACCGGGGTGACGACGGCGACCCGGGCGTCGGCCACGTTCGTGGCGTCCCAGGTGCCGCCCATGCCGACCTCGATCACGGCGACGTCGACCGGGGCGTCGGCGAACAGCGCGTAGGCCATGCCCACGGTGACCTCGAAGAACGACATCGGGTGCTCGCCGGCGGCGTCGACCATCTGCACGTACGGGGCGATGTCCTCGTAGACCTCGACGAACCGCTCGGGGCTCACCGGCTCGCCGTCGAGGACGATGCGCTCCCGGACGGACTCCAGGTGCGGGCTGGTGAAGCGGCCCACCCGCAGGCCGAAGCCGCGCAGCAGCTCGTCGATCATGCGCGCCGTCGAGGTCTTGCCGTTGGTGCCCGCCACCTGGACCACGGGCATCGCGCGGTGCGGTGAACCGAGGAGGTCGACCAGGGCGTTGATCCGCGTGAGGGAGGGCTCCAGCCGGCTCTCGGGCCACCGGGCCAGCAGGGCCTGCTCGACCCGGGCAAGCTCACCGGTGCTGCTGCTCATCCTGTGAAGGATGCCAGCCGTGGCTTACCTACGATGAAGGGCATGACCACCGACATTCGCACCCCGGACGCCGCGGCCCCGGGAGGCGGCGGTGGCGTACCCGAGAAGCCGACGATCGACGGCCTCGAGGAGAAGTGGGTCCAGCGGTGGGCGGCCGAGGACACCTACGGCTTCGACCGCGACGCCGCGCTGCAGGCGCCCCGCGAGCAGATCTGGTCGATCGACACGCCCCCGCCGACCGCCAGCGGGTCGCTGCACGTGGGGCACGTCTTCAGCTACACCCACACCGACATCGTCGCCCGCTACCAGCGGATGCGCGGCAAGCACGTCTACTACCCGATGGGCTGGGACGACAACGGGCTGCCCACCGAGCGCCGGGTGCAGAACTACTACGGCGTCCGGTGCGACCCGTCGCTGCCCTACGACGCGTCCTTCGAGCCGCCCGCCAGGCCGGACAAGAACCAGGTGCCGATCTCGCGGCGCAACTTCGTCCAGCTGTGCATGCAGCTGACCGAGGACGACGAGGCCGAGTTCGAGAAGCTCTGGCGGCGTGTCGGGCTCTCGGTGGACTGGTCCAACGTCTACCGGACGATCTCGGAGACCTCGCGGGCCACGGCGCAGCGGATGTTCCTGCGCAACCTGTCCCGCGGTGAGGCCTACGCCCAGGAGGCGCCGACCCTCTGGGACGTCACCTTCCGCACCGCCGTCGCCCAGGCCGAGCTGGAGGACCGCGAGCGCCCCGGCGCCTACCACCGGATCTCCTTCTCCGGCCCGTCCGGCTCGGTCTCCATCGAGACCACCCGACCCGAGCTGCTGCCCGCCTGCGTCGCGCTGGTCGCCCACCCCGACGACGCGCGTTACCAGCCGCTGTTCGGCACGACGGTGCGCACGCCGCTGTTCGACGTCGAGGTCCCGGTGGTCGCCCACCGCCTGGCCGAGCCGGACAAGGGCTCCGGCATCGCGATGATCTGCACCTTCGGCGACCTCAACGACGTCACCTGGTGGCGGGAGCTGCAGCTGCCGACCCGGCCCATCGTCGGGTGGGACGGCCGGATCCTGGCCGACCCGCCGGCCGGGGTGCCCGCCTCCCCCTACGACGAGCTGGCCGGCAAGACCGTGTTCAGCGCGCAGCAGCGGATCGTGGAGCTGCTGCGCGACTCCGGCGACCTGCAGGACGACCCGAAGCCGATCACCCACCCGGTGAAGTTCTTCGAGAAGGGCGACCGCCCGCTGGAGATCGTCACCACCCGGCAGTGGTACATCCGCAACGGCGGCCGGGACGCCGACCTGCGCGAGGCCCTGATCTCGCGGGGCCGGGAGATCCAGTGGGTGCCCGAGCACATGCGGCACCGCTACGACAACTGGGTCGAGGGCCTCAACGGCGACTGGCTGATCAGCCGGCAGCGGTTCTTCGGCGTCCCGTTCCCGGTCTGGTACCGCCTGGACGACGCCGGTGAGCCGATCCACGACGAGCCGATCCTGGCGCCCGAGGCGGCCCTGCCGGTCGACCCGTCGTCCGACGTGCCCGAGGGCTTCACCGAGGACCAGCGCGGCAAGCCGGGCGGCTTCATCGCCGACCCGGACGTGATGGACACCTGGGCGACGTCGTCGCTGTCACCGCAGGTCTCCTCCGGCTGGGACACCGACCCGGAGCTGTTCGCCAAGGTCTTCCCGATGGACCAGCGGCCGCAGGCGCACGACATCATCCGCACCTGGCTGTTCTCCACCGTGGTCCGCGCCCACTTCGAGCACGGCACCGTGCCGTGGACGCACGCCACCATCTCCGGCTTCGTGGTCGACCCCGACCGCAAGAAGATGTCGAAGTCCAAGGGCAACGCGACGACGCCGATCGACGTGCTGGAGCGCTACGGAACCGATGCGGTGCGCTGGCGCGCGGCCGGTGCCCGCCCCGGTGCCGACTCGCCGTTCGACGAGGCGCAGATGAAGGTCGGCCGCCGGCTGGCCATGAAGATCCTCAACGTCGGCAAGTTCGCCCTCGGGTCCGGGGCGTCGGGCGGGCACACCGCCGACCAGGTGACCGAGCCGATCGACCGGGCGCTGCTGGCGGCGCTGGCCGGCGTCGTGGCGGAGGCGACGGCGGCGCTGGAGGCCTACAACTACACCCGCGCCCTCGAGGTCACCGAGTCGTTCTTCTGGTCCTTCTGCGACGACTACGTCGAGCTGGTGAAGACCCGCGCCTACGGCTCCGGCCCCGCGGCCACCTCGGCGCAGGCCGCCCTGGCGGTGGCGCTGGACGTGCAGCTGCGGCTGTTCGCCCCGGTGCTGCCGTTCGTGACCGAGGAGGTGTGGTCGTGGTGGCAGGGGGGCTCGGTGCACCGCGCGCAGTGGCCCTCGGCCACCGAGCTGCCGGCCGACGGCGATCCCGCGGTGATCCCGGTCGTGGCCGCCGCCCTCACCGGGGTGCGCAAGGCCAAGTCCGACGCCAAACAGTCGATGCGCGCCGAGGTGGAGACCGCGACGGTGACCGCCCCGGCCGACCAGGTGCCGCTGGTCGAGGCGGCCCGGGCCGACCTCGCCGACGCCGGGCGCATCCGCTCGCTGTCGATCGAGGCCGGCGAGGGCGAGCTCCGCGTCGACGTCGTCCTGGCCGAGGTCGCCGAGGCCTGAGCCGGGGCGTCGTGCTGGGCTGCGGCCCGGGGTCCACGGGCCCGGGCCGCCCCCGTACGGCGGGACGTGTCAGGCGTCAGGCGGCGCCCACGGTCCATGCCGGGGCGGGCCCCATGCGCAGCCGCCACCGCGCCGCCTCCTCCGACGGGCTGTACGGGCCGAGGGCCAGGCCCAGCGCCCGCAGTTGGGCGCGGGTGACGGCGAGCTGCGCCCGGCCACCGCGGCCCCGCCCCGGAACCCCGGCGCACCCGGCGATCGACGGTGACACCACGTACGCCGCGGCGCCGGACAGCCCGCGGTAGACGACCCGTTCCGGAGCGCTCAGGCCGGGTGGGGCGGCGAGGAACTCCCGCAGGTGACCGGGCACGGGCCGGAGCTCGGGGCCGTAGGCAGCGAGGGCCTCGGCCAGCTCGGCGGCCGTCGTCGGCAGGTCGGTGGCGCCCAGCTCCGTCGCGGCGCGGGCCCACTCCCCCACGTAGGCGTCGGGCCAGCCCCGGCCGAACCGCGACGCCAGGTCCCGGCCGACCGCCTGCTGGGCACCGAGGAAGGCGTCGGTGAAGGCCAGGTGCACCCAGCGCAGCAACGCGGGGTCGGACGCCGAGTAGGGGGTGCCTCCGACCCGGCCGCGGACCGGCGCGTGCATCCCGCGGACCCGTGCCGCCTCGCGCTCGGCCAGCTCGACCGAGCCGAAGGTGCTGACGACCAGCCAGCGCGCGGTCCCGGCCAGGCGCTTCCACGGGTCCTCGCGATAGGCCGAGTGCCGCTGGACCCCGGCCAGCGCGAGCGGGTGCGCGCCCTGACCCAGGAGCGCCGCCACGCCGCCGACCAGCGTGGAGAGGTCGCCGTGCACGCGCCAGACGACGCCGTCGGGCTCGAACCAGCCCGGTCCGGTGCCGACGAGGGCGATGTCTCGGACCCAGTCCGGCGCGCCGGTCGGGTCACCGGAGACGCGGGCCCGGAATGCCTCCCGCGCCTGTTCGGGCAGTGAGGTGAGGGCGCGCACGACTCCGAATGTGCCACGCGCAGCTGACACGGGGGCCGTTCCGCCGGGCGGGCGCCCACAGGCCGATCAGCGGGTGAGCTCGACCAGCTTCCGGACCGTGTTCCAGTTCCGGTTGGTCCCGGCGACGCCGAGGATGCGGTCCCACTTCCAGCTGCCCATCGCGCTCGCCTGGAAGCCGTCCGGCAGCCACACGTAGAGCTCCCGTCCGCGGAGCGCGTACTCGCCACCCTCCGCCGACGGCGCCGCTGCCACCCGCTCGGGGGCCGGCGGCTCGGGGAAGAACGTCACCGAGTACCGGCTGGGGTCGGTGGCGACGTGACCGAGCGGGTCCGCGGCCAGGACGGCGGCCAGCTCCTGCGCCGTCCGGACCACGACGGGGACGTCGAGGGAGAACTCCTCGGCTATCGCCGCGCTCACGTCGGCGGCGAGCTCCACCTCCGGCAGCGGGCTCTCCAGCAGCACGTTCCCGCTGGCGAGGTGGGTGCGGACGGCGCCGTGGCCGCGCTCGGTGAGCACCTCGCGCAGCCGGGGCATGGACACCCGGCGGGTGGCGCCCAGGTTGACCGCCCGCAGCAGGGCCACGTAGCGCGCCGTCACGCGCGCAGCCTAGGCCCGCCCCCCCACCCCGTGACCGTTGAACGATGCAGGCCCAGAAGGGCGCTCGAAGCGGTTCTCCGGCGTTCAACGGTCGGCTGCATCCACAGGGCCTCCGCCGCCGACGGCTCGGCTGCGACACCCTCTGCGCCGTGCACCGACTCCCCACCCTCCTGCCCGCCGGCGTCGCCCGACGCGTCGACGTGGTCAGGGCGAGCAGCTCGGGCAGCGTCGTCCGTTGGCTGCGACGAGGGGACCTCGTGCAGGTGCACCCCGGCGTCCTCGTGCTCCCCGACCGGACGGGCGAGTGGGCCGTCCGGTCGCGCGCCGCCTCCCTGTGGGCCGACGGTCCGCTCAGCCACCTCTCCGCCCTCGTCGCGTGCGGGATGGCCCAGCCGCAGGCCGGACCCATTCACGTGACGGTGCCGTACGCGCGCTCTCCCGAGCGACGCCCCGACGTGGTGGCCCACCGCACCACCGGTCGCCTGGTCACCGTCCGGTGCGGCGAGGTGGACGCCCTCGAACCGGTCCGGAGCATGGTCGACGCGTGGGCGTGGGCCCACTCCCCCGGGCGCAATGCGCGCAGCCGTCATGAGGCGGTCGTCGTGCGCCAGGTCCTGATCGAGGGGGTGCGGCGACGGGACGTGGGCGCCGGAGCGCTGCGCCGGGAATCCGATCGACGAGCGCGCCATCCCGGACGCCGGGCGCTGCTCGGACTGCTCGACCTCGTGGGGCGGGGTGCCAGAGCGAGTTGGAGATCTGGGGTGCGCTTGAGGTGCTGCCCGGGCCGCCGGCCGTGCCCCCGCCGGTCCGGCAGCACCAGCTCCTGCTCGGGGACGGCCGTCGGGTGCACCTGGACGCGGCATGGCCGGCCGCACGCGTGGCGGTGGAGCTCGACGGTGCCGCGTTCCACGGCAGCCGGAAGCAGCGGGAGCGGGACCTCCGCCGCGACACCGCGCTGGCGGCGCTCGGCTGGGTCGTGCTGCGGTTCAGCTACGCCCGTCTGATGAGCGACCCCGAGGGCTGCCGGCGGGAGATCGTCGCCGTGGTCAGCGCGAGGCTGACCCGTTGAACGCCATAGGCCCAGAACCGCGCGGGTTCTGGGCCTCTGGCGTTCAGAGCTACGTCAGCTGTGCGTCAGGCCGACTTCTCGCGGGGGGCGCGGGTGGGCTTGCGCGGGACGATCGTCGGGTTGACGTGCTCCAGGACGACCTCCTTGGTGATCACCACGGAGGCGATGTCCTCGCGGCTGGGGATGTCGTACATGACCGACTGGAGCACCTCCTCCATGATCGCGCGGAGCCCGCGGGCGCCGGTGCCACGGAGGATCGCCTGGTCGGCCACCGCCTCGAGCGCGTCGTCGGTGAAGTCGAGCTCCACGCCGTCGAGCTCGAACAGCTTCCGGTACTGGCGCACGAGGGCGTTCTTCGGCTCGGTCAGGATGCTGATCAGCGCCTGACGGTCGAGCTTCTTCACGCTCGTGATGACCGGGAGGCGGCCGATGAACTCCGGGATCATGCCGAACTTCAGCAGGTCCTCGGGCATGACCTCGGCGAAGGCATTGAGCTCCTCGATCTCCTTCTTGCCGCGGATCTCGCCGGCGAAGCCGATGCCCTGCTTGCCGGCGCGGGCCTCGATGACCTGCTCCAGGCCGGCGAAGGCACCACCCACGATGAACAGCACGTTCGTCGTGTCGATCTGGATGAACTCCTGGTGCGGGTGCTTGCGACCACCCTGCGGCGGCACCGACGCCGTCGTCCCCTCGAGGATCTTCAGCAGCGCCTGCTGCACGCCCTCACCGGAGACGTCGCGGGTGATCGACGGGTTCTCGCTCTTGCGGGCGATCTTGTCGACCTCGTCGATGTAGATGATGCCGGTCTCGGCGCGCTTGACGTCGTAGTCGGCGGCCTGGATCAGCTTCAGCAGGATGTTCTCGACGTCCTCGCCCACGTAGCCGGCCTCGGTCAGCGCTGTGGCGTCGGCGATGGCGAACGGCACGTTGAGCATCCGCGCCAGGGTCTGGGCCAGGTGCGTCTTGCCGCAGCCGGTGGGGCCGATCAGCAGGATGTTGGACTTGGCGAGCTCGACGGAGTCCTCACGGGAGCTGCCTGCGCCCCCGGCCTGGATCCGCTTGTAGTGGTTGTAGACCGCGACCGAGAGCGTCCGCTTGGCCTTGTCCTGGCCGATGACGTACTGGTCGAGGAAGTCGTGGATCTCCTTGGGCTTGGGCAGCTCGTCGAACTTGAGGTCCGACGACTCCGAGAGCTCTTCCTCGATGATCTCGTTGCAGAGGTCGATGCACTCGTCGCAGATGTAGACCCCGGGGCCCGCGATGAGCTTCTTGACCTGCTTCTGGCTCTTCCCGCAGAACGAGCACTTGAGCAGGTCACCGCTCTCACCGATTCGTGCCACCTGCTGACCTCCACCTCGACAGTCGCCGGTCCTCGTGTCAGGTACCCGCGGGTTGGACTTGCTTGCTCTCGTGCCCCTGCTCGGCCTCGCTGTCAGGCTGCTCCGCGAGGCTCTCCTCCCGGCGCTGTCGGCCGGGGATCGGGCGTTCGCCGAACGTACCTGCCGCCGTCGACTAGCTCGGGCAATGACTCACCCGGTGTTCGTCCCGGCCGTCCCACTGCTGTCCCGTCGTGCCCTCAGACCTCCGACGGTACGGGCCGAACACGCGTCACGCGCGTCCCCGGCCCGTACCGGCTCACGGAGTCGGGAGGGCGTTGAGCTTCCGGCTCTGGATCACCTGGTCGACGATGCCGTAGTCCTTGGCCTCGGCGGCCGTCAGGATCTTGTCGCGGTCGATGTCCTTGCGCACCTGCTCCTGAGGGCGACCGGTGTGCCGGGCCAGGATCTCCTCCATCTGCACGCGCACCCGCTCGATTTCGGCGGCGTGGATCTCCAGGTCGGACACCTGACCGCCGGACTCGCCGGACGGCTGGTGGATCAGCACCCGGGAGTAGGGCAGCGCCAGGCGCTTGCCCGGCGTCCCGGCCGCGAGCAGGACGGCGGCGGCCGAGGCGGCCTGGCCCATGCAGACGGTCTGGATGTCGGGCCGGACGAACATCATCGTGTCGTAGATCGCCATCAGCGAGGTGAACGAGCCACCGGGCGAGTTGATGTAGATGGTGATGTCGCGGTCGGGGTCGGCGGACTCCAGCGTGATCAGCTGGGCCATCACGTCGTTGGCCGACGCGTCGTCGACCTGCACCCCGAGGAAGATGATCCGCTCCTCGAAGAGCTTGTTGTAGGGGTTGGACTCCTTCATGCCGTAGCTCGTGCGCTCCACGAAGGAGGGCAGGATGTAGCGGCTGGAGGGCATCTGGAAGCTCATCGTCGTCTGTCCTCGCAGGCTCAGTTGTCGGAGACCGGGTTGGCGCTGTCGGTCATGGCCGCGCGGCTGACCACGTGGTCGACGAAGCCGTACTCCAGGGCCTCCTGGGCGGTGAACCAGCGGTCGCGGTCGGAGTCCTCGAGGATCCGCTCGACGGTCTGCCCGGTGAGTTGTGACTGCAACTCCGACAGCTCCTGCTTGGTCCGCCGGAACAGGTCGGCCTGGATGGCGATGTCGGAGGCCGTGCCGCCGACGCCGGCCGAGGGCTGGTGCATCAGGATCCGCGCGTGCGGCAGGGCGTAGCGCTTGCCCTTGGTGCCGGCCGTCAGCAGGAACTGGCCCATCGAGGCGGCCAGGCCCATCCCGTAGGTGGCGACGTCGCAGTCGATGAACTGCATCGTGTCGTAGATGGCCATGCCGGCGGTGACCGAGCCACCGGGCGAGTTGATGTAGAGGTGGATGTCCTGCTTGGGGTCCTCGGCGGAGAGGAGCAGCATCTGGGCGACGAGCTGGTTGGCGATGACGTCGTCGACCTGGGTGCCCAGGAAGATGATCCGCTCGCGCAGCAGGCGCTCGTAGACGGAGTCTCCGAGGTTCATCATGCCGCTGGCGCCACGCATCATGGGTGCGCTCGCCAAGATCGGGTCGGTGGTGCTCACGGGTGCGGTGACCTCCGTAGGACGCGTCGTGGCAGTGGATCGAGGTGGTTCGGGGCCCGGAACGGCCCTCCGGGGGTTACCCCCCGGCGATCGCCTGAGTCCTGTCGACCCTAACGCGGACCTCCGACGGCGCAGTCCCGATCAGGGCGGTGTTCGCCGTCGGCGCAGCGACCACCGGCGGAAACCGCCCTTCACCCGCGGGACGCGGCGACGCCGCCCCTCCCCGGGTGGGGAGAAGCGGCGTCGGCGTCGCTGCACGGCCCCGTCCCGGGCACCGCCGCGAGCTTGCGAGCGGCGGGGAGGACGGGGTCCTTCTGGGGGTCCTTTACTTGTCGGCGTCCTCGGCCGGGGCCTCGTCGGCGGCGGCCTCGTCGGCGTCCTCGTCGGCGTCCTCGGAGGTGGCCTCCTCGGCGGCAGAAGCCTGGACCGTCTTGGGGCGCAGCGCCTCGAGGTCGACGGTGTTGCCCGACGCGTCGGTGATCGTCGTCTGCTCGAGCAGCTGGGCGAGCGTCTTCGTCCGGCGCACGTCGGCGACGAACTCGGCGATGTTGCCCGACTGCTGCAGCTGCTGGGCGTACTGCTCCGGGCTCATCCGGTTGCGCTGGGCCTGAGCCATGATCTGCGCCGAGAGGTCGTCGTTGTCGACGGTGACCTCACGGGCGTCGGCGATCGCGTCGAGGATGAACTGGGTCTTGACCGCCTCCTCGACGTTCTTCTTCTGCTCGGCGTCGTAGTCCTCGCGACTCTCGACACCGGACATCTGCAGGAAGGCGTCCCAGTCCATGCCGGCCTGGCGCAGCTCGTTCTCGAAGGCCCGGTTGCGCCACTCGACCTCGCGCTCGACCAGGGTCTCCGGGATCGGGACCTCGATGGTCTGAAGCAGGTGCTCGACCAGCTTGTCGCGGGCCTGCGCGCCCTGGCCGATGACCTTGGTGCGCGACAGGCGGGTGCGGACGTCCTCGCGGAGCTCTGCGAGCGTGTCGAACTCGCTGGCGGTCTGGGCGAACTCGTCGTCCAGCTCCGGCAGCTCCTTCTCCTTCACCGAGCGGACGGTGACGGTGACGTCGGCGGACTCACCGGCGTTCGGGCCGGACAGCAGCGCGGTCTGGAAGGTCTTCGACTCCTCGGCCGAGAGCCCCTTCACGGCGTCGTCCAGGCCCTCCATGAGGTTGCCGGAGCCGACCTCGTAGGACATGCCGGTGGTGGAGCCGTCCTCCAGGACCTCGCCGTTCAGCGTGGCCTCGAGGTCGATGGAGACGAAGTCGCCCTCCTGCGCGGGGCGCTCGACCGACTGCAGCATGCCGAAGCGCTCGCGCATGACCGTGACCTGCTGGTCGATCTCCTCGTCGGTGACCTCGACGTCCTCGACGGTCACGGCGAGGGAGTCCAGCGCGGGGAGCTCCAGCTGCGGGGCGACGTCGACCTCGGCGGTGAACGCCAGGGTGTCGTTGTCGTCCAGGCGGGTCACCTCGACGTCGGGCTGGCCCAGGACGCGGACCTGGTTCTCGCGCACGACCTCGGAGTAGATCTCCGGGATGGCGTGCTGCACGACCTGCTCGAGGACGACGGGGCGGCCGATCCGCTGGTCGAGGACGCGGTTGGGCACCTTGCCGGGGCGGAACCCGGGGACGCGGACCTGCTTGCCCAGCTCCTTGTAGACCTCACCGAAGGCGTGGTCCAGGTCCCCCCATGCCACCTCGATCGCCATCCGGACCCGCGTGGGGCCCAGTTCCTCGATGGTGCTCTTCACAGCGGCAGTGCTCCTCGGTAAGACAGCGGATGGGGCGCCAGAGTGCTCCGACGGCGCCGGTCGACCCCCGAGTCTACGGACGTCAGAGGCACGGGCGCGGGGGCGGGATGCGCACCCCGCGACGCGCGCTGTCGGGGGGCAGGATGTGAGCCTGCAGCACGACCTGGTCGGGGTGACAGGATTTGAACCTGCGGCCCCCTGCTCCCAAAGCAGGTGCGCTACCAAGCTGCGCCACACCCCGTGGCCGCTCGAGTCTAGGCCGGTCGGCCGAGCCGCCCCGTACGCCCGCCCCGTCCGGCCTGCTCAGACCGACACCGCCGGACGGCGGTCGGCCCACGGTGCCGCCTCTTCCAGGGCCGCGGCGACCCGCACCAGCACGTCCTCGCGCCCCGAGGCCGCGACCAGCTGGACGCCGATGGGCAGCCCTTCGTCGGTCCAGTGCAGCGGCAGGCTGATCGCCGGCTGACCGGTGACGTTGAACTGCGCGGTGTAGGGCATGAGGCTGTTGATCCGCCGCCCTTCCTCCTTGTCGCCGCCCGCGGTGAACCAGCCCAGCTCGGGCGGCCGCGCGGCGATCGTCGGCGTCACCAGGAGGTCGAACCCCTGGCCGCCGAGCCCGGACGGCGCCCACCAGCCGGCCATCCGGCGGGACCACACCCCGAGCCAGGCCCGCGCCCCGACGTAGTCCTCGGCGGAGAGCTTCCGCCCGACGGCGCGGTACATGGCGTTGCGCGGCTCGAGCTCGGTGTCCTCCACCGGCCGGCCCAGCGCCGAGCGCTCGAGGGCGGAGAGCGTCAGTGCGACGTCGGCGGCGATGGTGGTGGTGAAGAAGCGCGGGAAGAGCGGCTCGAACATGGCCTCCGGCGATCCGGGCTCGACGTCGCAGCCGAGGTCGGCCAGCAGCCGGCCGGCCCGCTCCACCGCTGCGCGGCACGCCGGGTCGTCGAGGTACTGCTCCCCCGGGGCGGCGTCCAGCAGACCGACGCGCAGCCGGCCGACGGGTGTCCCCACCTCCTCGGTCAGCGGCCGCGGCAGCGACGGGGCGACGTATGGGTCACCGGGCATCGGCCCGGCGATCAGGTCCAGCACGGCGGCGGTGTCGCGCACCGAGCGGGTGACGACGCCGTCGATCGTGGCGCCGGCCCAGCTCTCCCCCACGTCCGGGCCCTGGCTGACCCGGGCTCGCGTCGGCTTCAGCCCGACCAGCCCGCACGCAGCGGCCGGGATGCGGATCGAGCCCCCGCCGTCGTTGGCGTGGGCGACCGGGACCAGTCCGGCGGCGACCGCCGCCGCCGAGCCGCCGCTGGAGCCCCCGGTCGAGCGGCCGGTGTCGAAGGGGTTGCGGGCCGGTGGGTTCGCGGCCGGCTCGGTGGTGATCGTCGTGCCGAACTCCGGCACGTTCGTGCGGCCGAGGACGACGAAGCCCGCTGCCCGGAACCGCTGCGCGAGGTGGCTGTCGTTCGGCCACCGGACGCCGGCGTCGCGGAGGAACGACGTGCCGTAGTGGGTCTCCTCGCCGGCGACGTGGCAGCCCAGGTCCTTGAGCAGCAGCGGGACGCCGCGGAACGGACCGTCCGGGAGGTCGCCGCGGACCTCCGTGCGAGCGGCGTCGAACCGCTCCCGCAGCACCGCGTCCAGCTGGGGGTTCACCCGCTCGATCCGCTCGATGGCGGCCTCGACGAGCTCGGCCGGGGTGGCATCACCGGCCCGGACGAGAGCTGCCTGCGCGGTGGCGTCCAGCCACGTGGTGTCGGGCACGCCGCGACGGTAGCGGCGACACTCCACCCCTGGCGGCGATCGCCCCGGCCGTGGGGTGGTCCGGCACCAACACCCCGCGATGACCGTATGCAGTCGATTCGTCACCCACGGAGTTAACCTGCGGCCACTGGGGGGCTTCTCGGGTCGACACGCCGTCGGCACCGTCCTCGGGTATGCAGACGTCTGGCCCGCCGGCCAGGAGGGGAGCGCCGACGTGATGTCGGTCCCGGACAGCTTCGAAACGACCGCTCGTGGCGGTTCCCTCTCCCGGGGAGGCCGTCTCCGGCGTGGCTCGGGCGTGGCGCTGGCCGTCTCGGTCGCCGCGGCGCTCGTGGTGATGCAGCAGAACGACTCCCGGGCCGCCGTCTCGGCGGTCACGCTCGGAACGGCCGGCAGCTTCGCCGTCCTCGCAGCGACGGGGGTCACGAACGCGGACACGGCCGTGACTACCGTCCACGGTGACATCGGGTCCGACCCGACCGGCTCGTACACACCGGGAGCGCTGGGGGTCACCCAGACCGGCGGAACCGTCCACCTTGCTGACGCGGTGGCGGAGAAGGCCCAGGAGGACCTGACGGTGGCCTACGGCGTCGCCGCCGGCCAGAGCCCGAGCACGGAGGTGCCCACGGAGCTCGGCTCGACCACCAAGCTGCCCGGCGTCTACGACAGTGCTGACGGCACCTTCGGCATCACCGGCCCGCTGGTGCTGGATGCCGGCGGGGACCCCACGGCGCAGTTCGTCTTCCAGACCTCCACGACCCTGACGACCGCGTCGGCCAGCTCCGTCCTACTGATCAACGGGGCGCAGGCGTGCAACGTCTTCTGGCAGGTCGGCAGCTCCGCGGAGCTCGGCACGGGGTCCACGTTCGTGGGCACGATCATGGCGAACATCAGCATCACGGTGACGACCGGAACGACGATCCAGGGGCGGGTCCTGGCCCGCACCGGTGCGGTCACCCTGGATGACAACACGATCACGCGACCTGCGTGCGCGCCGGTCGACACGACGGTCGACACGACGGTCGACACGACGGTCGACACGACGGTCGACACGACCGACGACACGACCGACGACACGTCGACGAGCGCCGCGCCGGCGGGTTCGGGCTCGACCGGGACGTCGGGCCGTCCGGGCTCCGGCCAGGTCTCGAGGGTGCCGGTCGGATCCGTGGACGCCGGGGACGGCAGCGCCGACATGGCGCGACTGCAGCGACAGGCCCCTTGATCCCTATCGGGCGTGCCGACCTCCGTACCCGCCGAGACCGTCCGGAGAGGCGCGGCCGAGCCGGGCTCCGGCTCATCGGTGCCGCCATGCTGGCGCTGATGGTCGCCGGCCTACCGGCCTGTTCCGGCGGAACCAGCACGGCGGCCGCCCCACCGAGCGAACGGTCCGGCGAAGCACCACCGAGCATCGCGCCCGCCTCGACGATGCAGAGATCCGCACCCGTTCACCTCTCGATCCCTGCGATCGGCGTGGACTCCGGGCTGATGGACCTCGGGTTGCTCGACGACGGCACGCTCGAGGTTCCTCCGGCAGGCTTCCCGGCCGGCTGGTACACCGGTGCGCCGACTCCGGGCGAGCTGGGCCCGGCCATCGTCGCCGGTCACGTCGACTGGGAGGGTGCCCCCGGGGTGTTCTACGAGCTCCGGTCCCTGGTGCCGGGTGACGAGGTGGTGGTGACCCGCGAGGACGGCCGGCTCGCCGTCTTCGAGGTGCAGCGGGTGGAACAGTTCCCCAAAGGGGAGTTCCCGACGGAACAGGTGTACGGCGACCTCGACCACGCCGGGCTGCGACTGATCACCTGTGGCGGCTCGTTCGACCAGGCTGAGCGCAGCTACGAGGACAACGTCGTGGTCTTCGCCGACCTGGTCGGCGAAGGAACCGCCTGAGCACGACGGGGCGTGGTCGCCGGAGGCGGCCTGACCACTCAGCGCCAGGCTCAGCCGCTGCTGCCGCACGCCCCCGCAGCCGCCGCACCCCTGCGCGCTACCCTTTGTCCGGACTGGGAGCGCTGCTGATCCGGATCGGCTGCACTCCTTCACGGTGAGGGAACGCGTTCCCTCACGTGGTCTCGCGGGTGTAGCTCAATGGTAGAGCCCCAGCCTTCCAAGCTGGCCATGCCGGTTCGATCCCGGTCACCCGCTCCACCCACTGACCAGCTCGTATGCCCGTTTGTGCAGCTCAACCGGGCCGCACCACTCCTTCCTTGCCTTGACGATGCTGCCCCCTGTTGACCCCTGACCACCGCGTTTGGCCGCTGCTTAAGGCACGGATAAGGCACGCAGATGGCACAACCTCGACCGTCGGTAGGCCGGTCGGAAGGGTCGACCAGGCCTCCGCACTGGGCCTCCACGCCGCCCTCGTCTGCCGGGCAACGACCGCCGGGTGACTCTTCAGGCCCTCCACGATGGCCGCCGAGGTGACGACGAAGGCCCCCGCCCTCCTACGTTCGGAGGACGGGGGCTTCATGCGTTCCGGGGTCGCTCAGCTCATCGCTCAGAGGCAGCCCGCAAGGCAGCGGACGTCAGCCGCTCGGCCGTCGCGTTGGGTTCAGCGAGGTTGTCGGAGTCTTGAGGGAAGATGCCACCAACGGCCGACTATTAGGAGAGCCCGTGGAGTACCCGGCCTACTTGCAGGAGATCGACAAGGCCGCCGATGCAACCGGCGGCAAGGTGGTCTCCCTTGCCGGTGGCTACTTCGGCGTCCAGCTCGTCGCCGACGGCGCGAACGTCGTGCTCGCCCTTGACCTCGACTCCGACCAAGGCTGGGTCGCCTGGCGCGAAGACCAGTGGGGCGAGCAATGCTGCGACTCGGCCGAGGAAGTCCTTGGTGACTGCCCGCTCGGTGAGCTGCGATCCCGTGCCCTGGAAGCCGTTGCGGCTCACGCTCATGCCTGACGGACCGCCCGCTCGATCTCGCAGGCGATGTCGTCGGGGTCCTCGTGCTCCCAGAACCGGAGGACCCGCCACCCAGCCTCGGTGAGCTTCTCGTCGGTCTCCCGGTCCCGAGCGACGTTCCGTGCGATCTTGGCCGGCCAGTAGCCGGGGTTCGCGGTCGGCATCCGAAAGTGCTCAGGGCAGCCGTGCCAGTAGCAGCCGTCCAGCAGGACAACGACGCGGACCCGGGGGAAGAGGAGGTCAGCTGTCCTCCGCAGGCCGGGCATCGGCCGACGACCGACGAAGTAGCGGAGCCCTCGGGCATGTACCCGCGAGCGGACCGCCAGCTCCAGCCGCGTGTCCCGTCCCCTGTTCGCAGCCGTCGCCCGGCCCGCTCTCGCCGAGGCGGACGGCTGCGGAGGCCGGTTCATGGGTCAGTTGCTAGCGACCTCTGCGACCCGCTCGACAACCTGCCGGGCCAGTAGCGGTGGCACGGAGTTGCCGAGCTGCGCCTGGATGCTGGATCGGGTGCCGACGAAGTCGAAGTCGTCGGGGAACGTGAACAGCCGCCGCATCTCGGGCACCCGCAGCCGCCGGTTCTCCCAGTGAAACGGCCCGACGTTGGGACCGGGCTGAGCTTGGATCGTCGGCGACGGCTTGTCCGGATCGAGCTTGAGCAGGAAGGACCAGTAGCGGCTCCGCCACTTGAACAGCGGGTCGGGGTGACCCTTCTCGGCCGTGTAGTGGAGGTAGTTGCCGCCCGGCGGGATGTCGGCGAGCAGGTGGGCGTACTGCCCTCGGAGTTGCTCCTCCGGCTCCGGCTCCGTCACCAGTCCGGCGAGGGCCTCCCCCGCCGTCACATGAGGTCGGTCAGACGACCCGGTGACTCGCCGCTCCCAGCTTCCACCGTGCTTAGCCTCGGGCAACTCCGGAAGCTTCTCGCCTTTGGGAACGCCCACGACGAAGAGCCTCGGCCGTGCCTGCGGAACCCCGAGGTCGGCTGCGTTGAGGACCTTGGCCGCGAAGTGGTAGCCAGCCTGGTCGATCTCCCTGAGCAGTCGTTCATAGGCGGGCCGCGACGCCTTGTTGTTGTAGGTCAGCGCGTAGACGTTCTCAAGAACGAACGCCCGAGGCTTCGCCTCATCGAGGATCCGCGTGTACGCCTGAAGCAAGGAGGCATCCGGGTCCAGGCCCGACCGCTTCCACTCAAGCCAGAAACCTGACTTGCTGAACGGAGTGCAAGGCGGGCCGCCGATCAGAAGGTCGGGACGCTGGCCGGCGCTCAAGCCCGCAGCATGAAGCAGCTCGCTCGTCGGCACCTTGAGGATGTCCCGGCGGATGACCTCTGACTGGAGGTGCGTGAAGTTCTTCTCCATGGTGGCCGCCGCGTCGGCGTTGTGCTCAACGGCCGCGGCGACCTCATAGCCCGCCTTCTCGGTCCCTAGATCGAGACCCCCTGCGCCAGAGAACAACGAGATAGCTACTCCACGACTCCCCACATGCCGGAGTGTGCCAGCCAGGTCCGACAAGTCCGGCTCTGGCGCACCGACGCCGACGGGCGTCACGATCCGGCAGCGGCCAGCGTCCGCGACCACGTGCCCGTCACCGGCTGCATAGGCGCAAGCCGATCGCCGAAGGCTGAATGACGGGTCAGACGCTCGGTGAGCTGGTACCGGAAGGCCCACTCGCGGGTAGGCGAGTAGAGACACGCCGCGATCACGTCGAACTGGTCGACGCGGTAGAAGCGGCTGGCCGGGTCGCCCTTCGAGGCCCGCGTCTTCTGGACCTCGACCTTGTAGTCACCGTTGGCGTACCGCTCAGGGCTGGCGTTCTTGCACTCAACCCGCAGCTCCCGGCCGTCCTTCAACGTCACGTCGAAGTCGTGGAGGGCGTCCAAGTCGAGCCGCTCGACCTTGCCGACGGCCGGGTCTGCCCGGAGCGTGCGCTCCAAGTGGTGCTCCGCCACGCCGCCACGGACGGCGACCTTCAGACGACCTCGCCCGGCGATGATGTCGATGATCTCGCGGCTGGAGAGGCTGAACTCCTGCTCCAGCTCGTGAAGGCCCGCCGCCGCCCCCTGGTTCGCCAGCCGTTGGCTCGCTACGTCCTGGGCCGTGCTGAACCGGAGCGGCTGGTCCAACGCGAGGTCGGTGGCTCGGCGCTCGAAGAGGGCATAGTCCAGAAGCCGCTCCGGAGTGAAGGCCACCATGGTCTCCAGGCCGGACGAGCGAGCCTCCGTCCGCCGCTTCCCCGGCTTGGTCTCGTGCTCCCACACTGCCCACGACTGTTCGCGGGCGACATCCAGGCTCTTCGCCTTGGCGTAAAAGCTGATCCCCAACGGCATGGGGTTGTAGATCGCAGGCTGAAGACCGACCAAGACATCGCCCTCAACGTGAACGCCGAGCATGAGCGTGATGTCGACTCCGGCGACGTCCTGCCCAACGAAGTGCTCCGCCGCGTGCCACGTCGCCTCGCCGCCGTAGCGCATCTGGCCTCGCACCTCGTCCGCCGGCCGGTTGTTGATCGTGTTGTGCGTCATGCGGAAGTGGTAGATCAGCAGGCCGAGCCGGTCCCCCGCCGCCGTCTGGACACCCAGGTAGAGCGGTGCCCGGTTAGCCGGACTAGAGAACAGGACTTGACCGCCGGACCGCTCGACCGCCCCGACGAGGAAATCGTGGATGTCCTGCCGGTCGGAGACCCGGTAGATGCGGGCAACGTAGGAGCGCCCAGCAAGATCCTCCACGCTCATCTCCTCCCAGGGCGGCACTCGCCTCGGCTTGAGCCTTCCAGGCTCGGGACGGATCGTGTTGCAGGTGTCGCCATGCGGCCACGAAGTGTCACCCCCAGTGGTTAGCGTCACGCCATGGATCTCTCACGGGGCAGCAACCTCCCTCCGGCTGTCCAGGCACGACTCCGGCTCCTCGACTGGATCGCCGACAACGGCGGGAAGTCGCCGGGCGCCATCGTGGACCTCGCGCCCCTCTTCGAAGGTCACGACCAGGAGGGCGCCCAAGCCGTCGCAGGGAACCTTGAGGCCCTGGAGGCCGACGGCCTGCTTCGAGTCCAGAAGACCCTTGGCTGGGCGGGCTGGTCAGCCGACGTACTGCCGCCCGGCCTGGACCTCATCGAGGACGTGGCGGCCCGGCGTGGTAACCGTCTCCGCCGCCGTCAGATATCCCGAGACGCCTTCCTCCGCTGGTTGTACGACCGCACGCTCGATGGAGACGAGTACCCCGACATCGACGACTTCTCATCCAGCGCGCACAACACCTACTACGGCGAGCCCTTCACCGAGCAGGAGATCAGCAGCGCCAGCCAGTGGCTCCGGGACGAGGGCTACCTCCAGGGCGTGACGATCGCCAGCGGCGAGGTCTACAACCCGATGATCACCACGAAGGGACAGAAGGCCGTGGAGTCCGAGCGATCCGTCAACGCCGATGCCCAGCAGCCAGCCCCATACTCCGTGACCACCGTGAACGTGACGGGCTCCGGCAACAACGTGGCCGCCAACGCCTCCAACGTCTCCCAGACGACAACCGTTCAGATGACGGAGGACAACTCCCGGCAGCTCCTAGGGCTCGCGGAATCACTCGCACAACTCACCAACGCCGGGCTCCTCGGCCTCAACGAGGACCAGGCCCGCGAGGCGGCTCTCGTGGTCGAGAGTCTCCGCGAGACGGCCGGGCAGGATGAGGCCTTCGGTGGCGATGTCCGGACCCTCCTCGACAAGGTCAAGGAGGTGGCGCTCACGGGGACCGGGACGGCTATCGGCCAGACCCTCGTTGCGGCTGTCGACAAGGTCATCGCGGCCTTGGGCCTCGGGTAGGCCCTCTGACCTGCGCCTGAGCAGGATGAGGACATGACCAACTACGACGACGGCCTCAGCGAGG
The DNA here is from genome assembly GCF_002938435.1 of Blastococcus saxobsidens. GTDB lineage: Bacteria > Actinomycetota > Actinomycetes > Mycobacteriales > Geodermatophilaceae > Blastococcus > Blastococcus saxobsidens. Next base: position 156,351 of record NZ_POQT01000004.1, on the reverse strand, counting down.
AGACCAAGGCGGTCTACCGAGCCGCTCGGCAGGCTCTGGCGAGCGGCGCATCCTGCTCCGACGAGGAGATCGCCGAGGCGACCGGGTACGACATTGGCCTCGTCCGAGACCGCCTCATGTTCTTGGCCTCCGACTACCTCGACACCAAGCCTCGGGACGACGGGAGCATCGACGTACTGAGCTTGAGCACAGACCCTCCCCAGGACATCGCCTAAGCGCTCCGCGACCAGGCCCCGCCGCGCTCGCACATCATGGACGAGACAAACCGTGCAAATTCATGCCCATGGACAGCGTCGAGGACGCTGAGCCGGGTCGCCGGCCGCTGTTGTGCCCGTTCCACCCGGAGCGGCTGCTGTGCAACAACCCCGAGTGCGTCTCTGGCCATCGCCAAGCGGACCACCGCGACGATGAGCTGTTCGGGAGCACCTGCTTCGTCTGCTCGGTGCCGGGCGGGGCTTGAGTTCGCCGGGGTCACCGCCGAGGTGCAGTTGCACCGTCAGCTGCCCTTCTACGACGACCACCGACACGAAAGGCCTTCTGGACCTACTGTGGGGTCCTCGGCGTCCTGCCGGTCGCGTACCTGTGTCCGCGTCACGATCGACTGGTCGGCCTGCCGGTGCAGATGACCTGGCCGACTCTGGCGACCGACGACGTCCGGCCCGAGGACGTCTACCGGCTGGTGTGACGCCCGTGCTGTCGTACCCGTCTCCTACGGTGACCCCGTGGTCAAGAAGGAGCAGTCGACGTCGCCCGAGCTGGCAGCCCTGCGCGAGGTCATCGTGGCGGCCAACGCGCTGCCGGTCCTCTTCGTTGGGTCCGGCATGTCCCGGCGCTACATCGGGTCACCCGACTGGGACGGCCTGCTGGAGCAGTTCGCCAGCCTGACCAACCGCGCCATCTCCTTCTACCGCGGTCGCGCCGACGGTGACCGGCCAAAGATCGCCAGCCTCATCGCCGAGAAGTTTTACGACATCTGGTTCAACTCCGATGAGTACGCGGAGTCCAGGGAGTCCTACGAGGCTGAGGTCGAGAAGGAGGCCGACCCCCTGAAGTTCGAGATCGCCAAGTCGATCTCCGGGCTGCCGTACATCGACGACCCCGAGGTCAAGAGGGAACTCGAAGCGCTGTCCCGAGTGCGGGCCCACGCGATCGTCACCACTAACTACGACACCGTCTTCGACGACAACTTCCCGGACCTGGAGGTTTTCGTCGGCCAGCAGGACGTCCTCTTCGCCACCACCCAGACGATCGGTGAGATCTACAAGATCCACGGATCAGTCACCGACCCCAAGTCGATGGTGCTCACCAGCGAGGACTACGCGGAGTATTGGGAGCGCAACCCGTACCTCATCGCGAAGCTGCTGACCATGCTCGTCGAGCACCCGGTGATGTTTCTGGGCTACAGCCTCGGTGACGCCCACATCAACAGGATGCTCAGTAACCTGATCGCCTGCCTCACCCCGGAGCAGATCGACGTCCTCAACGACCGGCTGATATTCGTGCGCCGCCCGGAGCACGGTGAGACCGGCGCCCTGGCACGCAGCTCGATGACCGTCGGGCAGCACACGCTGAGCATCCGAGAGTTCGTCTGCACCGACTACCAGGCCCTCTACGGGACGCTCGGCGAGCTGCCGCAGCAGTTCCCGGTCAAGCTCCTGCGTCAGCTCCGCGAGAGCGTCTATGAGCTGACCTTCTCCGCCGAGCCGTCCGGGCGCGTCCACGTGCTGCCCATGGACGACGACGCGAACCCCGACGAGATCGAGGTCGTCGTCGGGATCGGCACACTGGAACGCCTCGGCGAGCGCGGGTACCGAGCGTTCACTCGGGCCGACCTCTGCCGGGACATGCTGGCGGGAGCGAAGGACCACAACCCCAACCGCCTTCTCCACGACCTCCTGCCCCGGCTGTTCCGCTCGGCGAAGTTCGTCCCGATCTACTACCCGCTGCTTGCGACCGGTCGGATCGGCACCGACAACAACGTCACCGACACCGAGGGGTTGCCGGCCAACGCCCGCGCCCTCATCAGCGGCACCACCAAGCTCCGCCCCTACCGGATGCTGGGCCTGGCCGAGCGTCGCGCGCAGACGTTCCGCGAACTGCTCGCCGAGGACCGCATGGTCGCCCTCGACTTCGGACTCGTCTGCAGCTACGAAGTCGAGGACGTCGTCGCCCTGCGCGACTTCCTGACCACCGCGATCGGCGACGCAGAGTCTGTCGAGACGATGGCGGCCAAGCTGAGCTGCAAGTACGACCGGCTGGTGTACGGGCCGGACTTCGAGGGCGACCGGAAGGAGATGTACAAGGCGCTGGGCGTCGACAGCTCCTGGATCGCGAAGTGCCAGCGGCACTAGCCGCGGTCCGCCTCGGGAAGCTCACGCCGACTGGTCGACCGCTCACTCCGCCGCGATTCGGCTCCCCAGCCCCGGCTCCTGAGCCACCGAGCACGTCGCTCACCACGGCGGCGCGCTCGAGCACAGCCGGGTCCTCCGACGCTAGGTGAGCCACCGGCTTCGCACCACGGATACAGCGCCTCGTTAGGACCCCAGGCACATTGTGGTGATCGGTCTGGGGTTGCTGTCCGCCCCAGGTCGCCTGTCAACCACTACGGCGAGCAAGCGGAACCCTGACCTGACTTCCACGTGAAGGGACGCGAGGAGTCCTCCAGGCGGCCCAACATCGTGCTTTGTAGCACCAAGCCCACTGAAGGATGATCAAGATCGAGAGGCACACACGTCTTGCATTTCGGGCAGCCCGTCCGTGGCGGTCTGCTGGCAGGTGACGGGCGTCCACGCCCAGGTGGGGCCTGAAGGTTCGCGAGCGAAGCCTTGGTCGTCGCGCGCGGGGATCTGCGTCATGTCCCCGTCTACGCGATCGTCGCGGGCCCCTGGCCGACTCCCTCCCGCCATCGAACTACTGGAGAAGTGCGGCAGCCCTAATGGAGTCCGCCTTCTTACGGTCCGCGGCCGTGATGACGCTGCACAAGCTGACCGCCGGGGACGGCTACACGTACCTGACGCGACAGGTGGCAGCGTTCGACACGACGGAGCGGGGTCACGCCGGGCTGGGCGACTACTACTCCCAGCGCGGAGAGTCCCCAGGGAGGTGGACCGGCAACGGCATCGCCGGGCTCAGCGGCGTGAGCGCCGGTCAGCCCGTCGCCGAAGAGCAGATGAAGTCGCTCTTCGGGGAGGGACGACATCCCGACGCCGATCGGCTGCAGCAGGAGGCCCTGGCCCGGGGACAGACGCCACAGGAAGCGCGGGCGGCAGGGGCCCTGGGGCGGGCCTTCTACGTCTTCGCTCCTCAAGCCGACGGCTTCCGAGCCCGCTGCGCGGATGAATTCGCCGCCTTCAACACTGCCCGCGGACAATCGGCCACAGCCCCGGTCCCGGACGGCGACCGGGCACGGATTCGCAGCAACCTCGCCAGGACCATGTTCGCCGAGGCGTACGGCCGCGCGCCCCGCGACGCCCGCGAGCTGTCGGGGTTCCTCGCCCGGGTCTCACGGCCGGCGACGACGGCGGTGGCCGGCTACGACCTCACCTTCTCCCCGGTCAAGTCGGTGTCGGCATTGTGGGCGCTGGCACCGCGGGAGGTGGCCGAGGAGGTTGAGGCCGCCCACGCCGCCGCGGTCGCCGACGCCCTGGCCTGGCTGGAAGCCAACGCGTGCTTCACCCGGCTGGGTACCGACGGGGTGCGACAGGTGGAGACCACCGGGTTGATCGCCGCGGTGTTCACCCACCGCGACTCCCGCGCCGGCGACCCCGATCTGCACAGCCACGTGGCGGTGAGCAACAAGGTGCAGACCCTCGACGGGCACTGGCGGGCACTGGACGGGCGGGTGCTGCACAAGGCTGCCGTCGCCGCCTCCGAGCGCTACGACACCCGGTTGGAAGCGCACCTCGTCACCCGCCTGGGTGTCCGATTCGCCGACCGTCCTGGCCCCACCCCGGGGCGGCGGACGGTGCGGGAGATCGCCGGCATGGAGGAAGAACTCCTGACGGCGTGGTCGTCGCGGCGCCGGGACATCGACACCCGCCGCGCGGTGCTGGCCGGCGACTTCCAGCGCGACCACGGCCGGCCGCCGACGGCGGTGGAGGCGATCGCACTGGCGCAGCAGGCGACGTTGGAGACGCGCGGCTCCAAGCATGAGCCGCGTTCCCTCGCCAAGCAGCGGGCCACCTGGCGGCAGGAGGCCATCGCCGTCCTCGGCGGCCCCGACCGCATCACCCGAATGCTCGGCCGCGTACTGGGCGCTCGCGGGTCCCCGCACCCGGGGGTCACCGAGGCCTGGGTCCGGTCGACCGCCGTCCGGGTGCTGGACACCGTCTCCGCTGCGCGGGCCACCTGGCAGGTCTGGCACGTGCGCGCCGAGGCCGAGCGATTGGTACGAGCCGCCGCCCTGGCACCGGACGACGTGGACGGCGCAGTCACCCGGGTCACCGAGGGGGTGCTCTCCCCCGGCCTGTCCGTTCCGCTGGGTGAGTCGGATCCGGTGGTCGAGCCGGCTGAGCTGCGCCGCTCGGATGGGGCCAGCGTCTACACCGTCGCCGGTGCGCGGCTCTACACCAGCCAGGCGGTGCTGGACGCCGAAGCGCTGCTCCTGGGAGCCGCTGGCCGCAGCGACGGCCGACGTGCCGATGACGCCACGGTGGAGCTGGCGCTGCTCGAAGCCACCGCCAACGGCGCCGAGCTCAATCCTGGCCAGGCGCAGCTGGTGCGCGAGCTCTCGGGCAGCGGCGCCCGGGTGCAGCTGGCCCTCGCCCCGGCCGGAGCGGGCAAGACGACCGCCCTTGCGACCCTGGCCCGCGCCTGGACCGCCGGCGGCGGAACGGTGCTCGGCCTGGCGCCGTCGGCCGTGGCCACCGCCGGGCTGCGCGACTCTCTGAGAGGTCCGTGCGACACGCTGGCCAAGCTCATCTGGTGCCTCGACGCCGGGCAGGCACCCGACTGGATGGCCGGGATCGGGCCAACCACGCTGGTGGTCGTCGATGAGGCCGGCATGGCCGGCACCCGTGAGCTGGCCCGTGCGGTCGAGTACGTCCTGGGGCGGGGCGGATCGGTACGGCTGGTCGGTGATCACCAGCAGCTGACCTCGGTCGCCGCCGGCGGCGTGCTGGCCGAGATCGCCGCCACCCACGGCGCGGTCACCCTCACCCAGCTGGTGCGCTTCACCGACCCGGCCGAGGCCGCGGCCACCGTCGCCGTCCGGGACGGCGACACCCTCGGGCTGGGCTTCTACCTCGACTCCGGCCGGGTGCACGTCGGGGACCTGGCCGCCTGCGCCGAGCAGGCTTACGCCGCCTGGGCCGCCGACTCCGGCCGCGGCATGGACGCACTGCTGCTGGCCGCCACCCGGGACCTGGTCACACAGCTGAACCACCGGGCGCAGGCCGACCGGCTGGCAGGTGCCGCCTCCTCCCCAAGTGCCGAGGTCGAGCTGGCCGACGGCACCCGCGCCGGGGCCGGGGACCCGGTCATCACCCGCTCCAACAACCGGCGGCTGCCGATCACCGCCACCGAGTGGGTGAAGAACGGTGACCGCTTCACCGTCCAGGCCGTCGGCGGCGACGGCGCCCTCGACGTGGTCCACACCGGCACCGGACGGCGGCTCACCCTGCCGGCGGGCTACGTCGCCGAGCACGTGCAGCTCGGTTACGCGACCACGGTGCACGGCGCCCAGGGCGTCACCGCGGACGTCTGCCACACCGTGCTCACCGGCGGCGAGTCGCGACAGCTGCTCTACGTCGCGCTTTCCCGTGGGCGCGCCGCCAACCACCTGTACCTGGCCACCGTCGGCGACGGCGACCCGCACAGCATCGTCACTCCCGCCGCCGTCTCACCGCCCACCGCCACCGACCTGCTGGCCGGCATGCTGGCTCGCGACGGCGCCCAGACCTCCGCGGCCGGCGCTCGCCGGGCGCTGGCCGACCCGGCCGAGCAGCTGCACGCCGCCGCCACGCGGTACGCCGACGCGCTACGGGTCGCCGCCGACCACCGCCTGGATGCCGCGACTGCAGAAGAACTGGAGAACGCCGCCGAGCGCCTCCACCCCGGGCTGACCAGCGCGCCGGCGTGGCCGGCGCTGCGCGGGCACCTGACGCTGCTCGCGCTCACCGGCGCCGACCCAGTCGCCGTCCTGAGGACGACGGCGGGGGCGCGGGAACTGGAGACGGCGAACGACCCCGCTGCCGTCCTCGACCACCGGCTGCCCGAGTTCGGGCCCGGCGGCCCGCTGCCGTGGCTGCCCGGCATCCCGGCGGCCTTGGCCGACGATCCGCGGTGGGGTCCCTACCTGACCGCCCGCGCCGATCACGTCACTACCTGCGCGGCACGGGTCACCTCCACCGCCACCGAGATGACCGCGGCCACCGCACCGACCTGGGCTCAGCGCCTGCTGGGCCCGGACCACGAGGCACTGCGGGCCGACCTCGCCGTCTGGCGCGCAGCACTCGCCGTTCCCGACAGCGACCGGCGCCCCACCGGACCGCCCCGGCTCCCGGCTGCGGAACGCCGATCCCAGACGCAACTGGACGAGGCGGTGACCGCCGCCGGTCCCGTCCGGGACAGCTCGGTGTGGGCGGCGCTGGCCGACGGCATCGACCCTCATATCCGACGTGACGAGCACTGGCCGGTCCTCGCCGACCGGCTGGCCGCCGCCGACCGCGCCGGTCTCGATGCCGCCGGCATGCTCGCCGCCGTCGCCGCAGAACGTCCACTGCCCGACGACCTGCCCGCCGCGGCCCTGTGGTGGCGGCTGTCGCCCCACGTCGCTCCGGCCACCGTGCCCGGGGCGGGCTCGGCCGGACCGCGCCCGGACTGGTGCGCCACCCTGCTGGGCCGGCTGCCCGACGAGCAGGCCGCGCGCGTGCTGGCCAACCCCGCGTGGCCGGCACTGGTCGCCGCGGTCACCAACGGCATCCGCACCGGCTGGTCCCCCGCCGACCTGCTCACCGCCGCATTCGCCGGGCTGCCACCCGCGGTGACCGGCGACGTGACCGGACTGGCCGAAGCGCTGGTCTTCCGGGTCGCCGCCCTCACCGACCCAACCCCCGCGCAGCACCCCGAACCGCTGCCGCACGATCTGCAGCCACCCGACGACGCGCACCTACTGCCACCCGTGCCCGCCCCCGCAACCGCCACGGCGGACGTGCCACCCGACGACGAGGACGCTCCGTTCGACCCCGACTACGACACCCCTCCCCCGGCGTCGCCGCCGCGGTACCTCACGCCGGACCCGTTCACCCTCAGCAGTGCCGTCGAGGCCTCCGACGACGCGGACTACCTGCTCGAGCAGCACTTCTGGGCCACTGCCCTCGTCGCCCGCGATCGGCTCATCGAGCTCAACACCCAGACCGCCGCCTTCTTAACCGACCAATACCCCGACTCCTGGGCGCCGAGCTACCTGCGCGACCGGCTGGGCACCGACCTCACCGCCAATCCTCGCTTCACCCTCGGATACGCCCCCGGCTGCTGGACTGCGCTCGTGGATCACCTGCGTAGCCTCGGCGCCACCGACCAGGAGCTGCTCGCCGCCGGCCTCGGCCAGCGCGCCCGCACCGGCGCGCTGATCGACCGGTTCCGCGACCGGCTCACCTTCGCCATCCATGACGTCGACGGCGCGATCGTCGGCTTCATCGCCCGCCGCAACCCCACCGCAGCCGACGACGGACGCGCTGGACCCAAGTACCTCAACACACCGGGCACCGACCTCTACTGCAAGGGCGAGCACCTTTTCGGGCTCCACGAGGCCCGAGCCGCCCTGGCGGCGGGAGCCACTCCGGCTCTCGTGGAGGGACCGCTGGATGCGATTGCCCTCACCCTGGCTGGCGGGGAGCAGACGGTCGGCGTCGCCACCCTCGGCACCACCGTCACCGACCAGCAGGCAGACCTCCTCGACCGCTACATCCGCACCGACGGTCCCGGCATCCTCGTGGCCACCGACAACGATTCCGCCGGTCAGCAGGCCGCTGAGCGCATCTTCTGGCAACTCACCAGCCGTGGGGATGCACCGCGCCGCCTCAACCTTCCTGAGGGGCTCGATCCCGCCGACCTCGTGCACCGTGACGGCGCCAACGGACTGCGGACGGCCATCGACTCCTCACGCAGCCTCGCCGACATCCTGCTCGACGCCCGCGTGACGCTGGATTTGCGTGAGAGGAGCGACTCGGACATCCATGCGGCACTGCGTGAGGCCGGCGCGATCATCGTTGCCCTGCCACCCAGCCGGTGGCTGGCGCACATCGATCGGGTCACCGAGGCACTTGGCGTGGCACCCGGCACCGTCCACAGGGCTGTGCTCGACGCCAACTCGAATTCCTCGGCGCCTCGCAGAAGCACGGCTGGTCCGAAGCGTGCGTCCCGCTCAAGGCACCCCAGTGAAGATCTTCACCGGACGGCCCATACAGGACAGGGCGCGCGAGGCAATCCGCCTCACCTGCATCCCTCTCGGTGACGGTTCCTCTTACGTGTTGTCCGCACCGTCCCAAAGAATGCAGACTGACGCGACGGATAATGCGTGTTTATGTCGTGACCGTTCAGTTCTTGCCTCGGCGCCCACACCCACACACATGTCCGTAGCGTCGCCTTGCGCTCCTGTTCTGCACGGTGCGGTCCAATGCTCGTTCGCCACGCCCAGGCGATCAAGTACCTCGGCTTGAGCATTCCGGCTGAGGACTCGAGCAAAACATCACGGAGCGCGCTGAACTCACCGCAAAGTTTGAGAGCCCTGGCGACGACTATTCGTGTCGGTGGGGGCTCTTGGAGAGGATGCTGCTCGGGTTGTCCTACAGCTCGTCCGCCTCGTCCTCCGACAGCGGGGTGCCCGCGAGCAGTGCGGTCACGTCTGTTTCGTCGGTGGGATAGCGGTACCCCAGGATCGTGAGCGCAGTGTACGTGAGGGTCGCCAGGTCGGTATCGGGCTGCGCGTCGAGCATCATCTCCGTGAAATCAGCGGTGATCTCAGACCGCTCGTCACCGACGCCCGTCGCGACCGTGACGGAGGGCAGGTGGAACGAGTCGTCCGCGGTCTCGATAAACGCGGCGATGCGCTGCTTCATGTCTTGCGTCGATTCCTGCGCCCCGTACTGGCTTCTGGTCGTGACGCCACGTAGGTCCACTGCCGTCACGGTGTATGTCTGCAAACTTGGCAGGAGATCGTCCCAGCGCGCAGGCGTGAGGCCGCGATTCGCGGTCTTCAACTTTTGGGCCTTGTTGGCGAACGTCAGCCGCCAGTTGCCAACCTCTGCTGACAGAAGGTTGCCGGTCACGGACCATCGGGGCGTGCGGTCGAACACCTCGTCGTCGATCGCCTCGGACCGCGCGTTCACCAGTACACGCTTGGCGCGCCACAGCCCGCTCGCCGCGGAAGCCAGCGGCGTCAGGTCGAGGTCAGCGAACCGGTTCCACATACGCTCGATCTCGGCTAGGTCGATCAACTGCGCCACGGCCACCCAGAAGTCACGATCGCGGGTCACGCCTTCGAGGCTGAGGAGATACGGCACCAGCTCACGGATCTCGGTCTCGCTAAGCCGACCTGACAGCAACAGCGCCTCGAGGCTCGGCTCGTCCGCGAGTGCTTGTTCGACGATGCCGAAAACGCGGTTGATGCGGAGCACCGCATCCTCGGTGAAAACCGACGAAACGGTTCCGGAGAACGCGTCCAACTCCGCCTGCGTGATCCGCCGGTCACGGGGAAGAACGAGGTTCTCGACGTCGGAGCCGAGGATCGCGCCCTTCGCACTACGCACGATGCTGGACCTCACCAGCCCAAGCACCGGGTCGGGAGCCGCCGTGGTCGGGGTCAAGTCGTCGAGTGCGGCCACCGTGGTGACCAGCACCCGGCTCTCACGGTGTTCTCTGGCACGGGCGCGGACTCGCTGGGTCTCCTCCTCCGGCTCTTCCAGGGCCAGCGAGAGGTAGAACGCCGTGAGATCGTTCCGGTCGAAGTCCGCCAGGTCGCCGGATGCGCGGCCCGATCGCAACGAGTGCCGCAAGAACACGGGGCGCTCGAACGCCTCCCGTCCGTTGCCCCACTGCATGACGAGATCGGGCACGTACGAGTGGTTGAAGTAGCCGGTGATATCGGTCGTCACAGTCGGGTCCAGGCTGCGCAATTCCTGCGCCACGACTTGATGCACCCGGCGCCCCGCCTCCTGAGCATCCGAGGTGTCCAGCGCGGCTGAGATCTGCTCCACGAACGTGCTCATGCCCGGTACCCCTCTTTCCGCAGGTGATACAACGCCAGCCCCGCCTCATCCTTAGTCAGCCGGAGGTTCACCTGCCGCTGGTGCACCACCAGGACTCCAATCCGTTGTGCGACCTTGGACAACAGGTCATCGTCTATCACCGCTCCGCCGAGGAGGCTGCTGTACTCCTCAACGCATCCGCGCAGGTGCGTCACACTCAACAGCTTGTTCCATTTGTTCTGAGAGAAGGGGTGGTACGTCACCCACAGGAACTCTCGCTCGGCGTCACCTCCCATCGAGTCGATCGTGTGCACCGTGTTGGCGTACGCGACGGCCAGGAATTCACGGTAGCCCTCCGCCTGCCCACCGACGGTGGTGTACTTCTTGCACTCAACGCTCACCGGACGGGGCCGCTCGTAGGGCGCTCCCACGGTGTTCCCTTCCAAATCGAGCGCCTTCTTGGTTCCGTCGGGACATTCACGGGTACACATGGGCTCGCTGTCCCAGACCGTGTACGAGAACGCGAACCTAGTCGTGGCCTCCAGCCACTCCTTGATTTCGTGCAGACCCTCGTACCCGATCCGATGTGCAGTTTCCTTCGCCACTCGATGCGCCTCCTGGCACTCGACCCTAGCGGCGGCGCGCAGAACGTTCGAGAGTCGTCACGGGACCTCTTCGCCCGCGGCGGGAGGTAGCACCAGACGGGACCGGCTATCGGGAGGGTGGGAGCTCTCGTGGCGCGTGGAGCAGTTGCGCCCTCACGCTGTCGCGGTCGGCGACGTGGGCGCGACTGAGCAGACGCGCGGAGTCGCCCGGCATCTTCGCTTCCCGGTCGGGCCGGTCGGTCCGGTGCCGTTGCGCCACCGGCTGCGTCGCGACTGCCCGGTGTAGCGAGTCGGCCCGACCGGTCGACAGGTCGGCGGCCCGACCGACGACCTGCCGCAGGCGATCGAGGTCGTCGCCGCTGGCTCGCACGTGTCGTCCCGCGATCACCGCCTGGATCCGATCCTCGGGCATGGCCTCCATCGGTGGCAGGTCTCGGGCGTTCGCGAACAGCTGGCCGGTGCGGGACCAGCGCTCGACCGCCATGGTGAGGCGATCGGCGAGGACCGGCAGGCAGCTCGCGATCTGCTGGACCGTTGCTGCCACGTCCGCGGGCGTCTTCTGGCCGTGCTGCTCGCCAATGTCGGCGGACGCGCCAACTTCGTTGCGCAGGGCGCCGACGAGCGCCTGCGACGACGCAACGACGCCTCCACCGTCGCCGGGCGCTCCTGGGCGTCCGTCGTGGAAGACCATGCTGGCGCGACCGGCAAGTTGCCAGGCAAGCCCGGCGACCAGCAGCGGTCCCGCGTCCCTTCCGGTCATGCCCGCCGCCACAGCGGCGTAGCGACTGGTGAGCTCGGCGGCGGCGACGGCGGCCCGGAAGTCCCGCAGTGTCAGGTCGCCGGCTTGCTGTGCACGGTCGAGCGCAGCCAGAAGGCCTGCGGCGGCTTCCAGGACGGTTACCTCTCCGGACGACCGATCCGGCACGGGAACCAGACGGTCGAGCACCACCGAGCCGGCGGCGGTCGGCGGATCAACCTGCGCGTCACGCTCGATGGTGGCGGCCAACTGGCGGACGACGTCCAGCTCCGGAGCTGCCGCCTCCGGCAGCAGGCGGCGACCGAGCCGCGCGCAGTGGTCGGCGACCTCGGCCACCTCGACGGTGACCGCCCAGCGGTGGGAGCGGCCCATGACGGACCGGTCGCGGCCGATGAGGTCGGCGGCGGCGCCGGCGAGGTCGGTGAGCGGCCCGCCGTTGGGTGGCCACAACCGACCGGCGGTCGTGCAGGCGGCCGCGAGCGCGGTGACGTTGCGCTGCCGGTGGCTGTCGCCGGGGGTGAGCCCGTCCTCGGCCAGTCCGGACAGCGCTCGGCCCAGGTGGGTCAGTGCTCCGCTGACGTCCTCGATGGTCGCCGCCGTGGGGCGGGTAGCGGCTCGGTCGGTGAGTTCGTCGAGCAGCTGCCGCAGGGTGGTGACCACCGTTCAGCCCAGCCGTCGCAGGGCGTGGCGGGCGGCGCGCGCGGCGTCGAGGACAGGTGTGCTGGCGAAGGTGCGCTCATCGAGGAGGCCGAGTGCGCCCATCGCTGCGCGGATGCTGGCGGCGGGGTCGCCGTCGATCAGTGGGACCGGTTGGGTGCGTCCGCCGGCGAGCTCGAGGAGTTCTGCGGCGTAGAGGCACTCCAGGGCGATGTCGGCAGGTACCTGCTCCCGGTCGGCGCCGACGGCGTCGAGCAGGGAGGCGGCGTAGCCGAGCGGGTCGCTGACCGTGTCGATGGTCATGAGGCACGTCCTTTCTCACGGGTTGGTTCAGTCGAGGCTTGCGTCGCCGCGGTTGGCCGCAGGGGTGTTGCGGGACATCTGTGGAGGACCGACCGGGCTGTGTGTGGTCGAGGAGCGGTGGTCGGTGGCGCCGCGCGCCGGAAGGGCGGCGGCGCAGTCGTCGAGCAGCCGCCAGTGCAGCTCGCGAGCCGGGTGCCGGTCGGGCAGCGGAGCGGCGGCGGCCAGCGCAGGCAGCCGCTCGGCGACGTCGTAGCCGGCGGTCGCGGCACGGGCGAGCGCGGCGGCCAGCGGCAGCCAGTCCGGGCCGCGAACGAGGCGGGCGTCGATGCGGGCCACGAGCTGCCGCCAGACCGGGTCGGTGGCTGCGTCGTCGTCGCCGTGCCTTGGTTCGCTCTCCAGGTCGGCGGCGATCTGCAGGATGCGCGTGGCGATCGCGCGACGGCCCTCGGCGGTCGCGGCGTCGCACCAGGCAGCCAGCAGGTCGGGGGTGTGCCGGACCATCCAGGCGCGGCTGATCCGCACGCCGGCGAGCAGCGACACCCAGTCGCCGCGGTCGGACGGGAAGGCGCTGGGCATCACTGGCCTCCTGCCGCTTCGCGAGCGTGGCCGGTCGAGGTGGCGCCGAGATCGCCGTCGAACAGCGCTCGACGCGCCGCGGTCGCCTGCGGGCTGGTGTATTCGGCGGCCCAGGAGCGGGCGGGCCAGTCGGTGTGCCGGCCGGGTGGGCAACCGATGCCGAGCCGCTCGGCCAGGCGGGCGTGGAAGGCGGGCAGCGCGTAGCGGTGCCACTCCTCCAGCGCGTGCGGAGCCGCCGCGTCGGCGGCGGTGGCACGCAGGCAGGCCAGGACCGCGAGTTCGTGCACGAGGTGGGGATGGGCGGGCCAGCAGGAGGGGATGGCCTGCGTGGTCTGCCAGCCGTAGCTGTGGTTGAGCCAGGCGGCGACGTCGTCCAGCCACGGCCACAGCCGGGTGCGCAGATGAGCCGAGCAGGTCGCCGGGTCCCAGGGCCGGTCCAGCAGCCGCAGGCCGGCGGGCTCGAGGCCGGCGTCCTCGGCCTGCCGGAGCTGCTCGAAGGCCCGGCGGATCTCCCGCGGCGGCGGTGGGAACGGCAGGGCCACGTGGGAGGCGGTCATCGAAGGCCCCGCTCGACCGGGGTGAGCCCTGCGCGGGCGGCCGCGGCGTGCGCGCGACCGGTGCGGTCGACCACGCTGGCGGTGTGTTCGCGGGCGGCGGCGACACGGTCGCGGGCCGAAGCCTGTGCGGCCAGCAGCTGCGCGCCGCGGCGTCCGGTGAGGCAGCGGGTCAGCCCGGCGATCAGCGGTGGGGCGTTCTCCGCGACGACCAGAGCCCGGCCGGGCGGCAGCTGGCGAATCTCTTCCGGGCGCAGCACGGGCACGGTCTCGCCGTGGGTGGATCGGGACCATCCGGTGCCCCGGTAGCTGTAGGAGGTGCGCCGGACCCGGGTACTCCCCAGCAGCTCGGAGAGTTCGCGGTAGAAGCCGCCGTCCTTGCCGCCGCCGAAGGCGACGAGCACGTTGGTGAGCCCGAACAGGGCGCGGGCCTCGTCCTCGCCGTAGATGAGCACCAGCTGCCGCCACGTCTGGGCGGCGTAGAGGAAACTGACCCCGAGGGCCCGGTCGTTGGCCATCCGGGTGCGCAGAGTGGGCAGCGGCGCGGTGGAGGGCAGCTCGTCCAGGCAAGCCAGTAGCGGCGGGCACAGCCGCCCGGTCGGGGCGTCGCCTGCCAGCTGCAGGGCGGTGTCGAGGACGTGCTCGGCCAGAGCCGTCATCAGCGGGGCCGCCGAGGCGTAAGGATCCTCGCGGCCGAGCAGGTAGACGGTGCCGCCCGCGGCCAGCAGCGCGGCGATGTCGGTGGCCGGCCGGCCGGGCCCGGGAGTGCACCGTCGGCGGATGTCGGTCTGGAAGAACAGGGTCAGCGCCTGCTGCACCGTGGTGGCGGTGTTCCCGGCGGTGCGCGGGTCGCCGTGCAGGGCGCCGTGCAGCAGCCCGTCCCAGAAGGGCGCGGCGTGCGGATGAGCGCGCAGGACGTCGGCCGGCTGGGTCGCCGCCTGAGGGTGGGCGGCCCACTCCAGGACGTCCTCGATGGTGCGGCCGGTCAGCGCGGCGGCGTGCAGATAGCCCTGGAGGACCTTGGCGGCTTCGAAGGCGTAGAAGCGGGCCGCCGAGTCGATGGTGCCGCCGGTGACCGCACCGGGAACGGTGCCGGCGGTGAAGGCCTTGGCGCGGCGCTCGGCCGTCATGGGATCCACGCAGCCGGCGACGGGGTCCCACACGAGCTCAGGCAGTCCAGGAACCGCGCCGAAGGGATCCAGCACGGCGACGGGGCGGTCACCGGCGGCGCGGGCGTCGACGGTGAGCAGCAGGTCCCCGGCCTTGGTCAGGGTGACCAGCGCCGCGCCGGGCGCGTCAAGCAGGGCAGGGGCGAGCAGGTCGAGGGTCTTACCGGACCCCTGTGGGCCGTAGACGCCGGTCGTGCGGTCGAAGGGCACCCAGAGCTGCCCGGCGGCGGGAACGGCGGCGTGGCCCAGTCGCCATCCCACGTCCGTGTTCACGACGCGGCGAGGTCTGCACCGGCGAACCGGGGGCAGGTCAGGGCGGACGACGGGCCCGACCCGGCGCAGCCGACCGCTGCCGAGCACGTCGGCGACCTGGCTGCAGGTGGCCATGCCCGACCGCCCGGTGAACCATCGGCGCGCGGCCCAGGCCGTTCCCCCGCTGGCGGCCAGGAAGAGTGCGAGGCACCCGGCGATGGCGGTGTACACAGCCGCGGGCGGCGGTAGCGCCGCCATCTGCACGGCGTCCAGCCCGGCGGTGGGCTCGGCGGTGAGCAGGCCGCCGACGGAGGCGACCAGGGCGGCCGACCCATGCGGCCATACCCAGCCGCCGCCGGTCAGTAGTGCCGCGGCTGCGCGGCCGGCGGGCAGCAGGAGCGCGGCGGCCGTCGACCACACCAGGGCGGCGGCGAGCGGGATCTCCCAGCTGGCGGGGCCGACGTCGGGCCGCGACCGGCCGACGTTCATCGCCGACCGCCTGCGTTCGCGTGGTGCATGGCTTCTCCCTCGTGACGGTCCGGACCGCTCATGCGGCAACGGAGGCGTGCAGGTCGACGCCGCGGTCGGCCAGCCACGGGACCGGGTCGACCGACGCGCCGTCCTGGCGGACCTCGAAGTGCAGGTGGACACCGGTGCTGTTGCCGGTCGAGCCCTGGAAGCCGACCAGCGTCCCGGCGGCGACGCGCTCGCCTGCGGTGACCGTGTACGCGGAGAGGTGCCCGTAGCGGGTGGTCACCCCGCCGCCGTGGTCGAGCTCGACCAGGTTGCCGTAGCCGGCCAGACTCAGGCTTCCGTCTCGGTCGCAGTAGGCGCTGGTGCACGCCGCGATGACGACGGTGCCGTCGGCGGCGGCGTAAATCGGGCTGTCGCGGGGGCCGGCGATGTCGACCCCGGCGTGCAGGGCACCCCCACGGGGCCCGTAACCGGAGGTGACGGTGCCGGCGGTGGGCCGGATCCACGACCCAGCAGCCACCGGCAGGCCTGGGCAGACGCCGGCCACCGCGCCGCCCGGGTCGGCCGCGGTGGCCTGGGCGGCCGGCCACAGCATGGCGGTCAGCTCGCGGGCGAGCGGTTCCCAGCGGGCGTAGGCGTCGCCGGCAGCCGAGATCTGCACGGCCTGGGCCGCCTGCGTGAGCGGGACGGTCTGCCAGTTGGGCACCTCGACCAGCCGGGCGTAGAAGGCCTCGGCGGCGTAGACGGGGTCCATCAGCTGGGCGACGGTGCCCCAGCCGGCGAGCCACCGCTGCTGGAAGGTGTTGACGCTGTCGTGGTCGGAGCCGAGCCCGTCGTGCGGGTACTGCAGGCTGGTGGCGGTCACCGCAGCCTGCTCGCCGGTGAGTTCGGGGCTGCTGCCGTCGTTGGCCAGCATCCGCACGCGGGACTCCTGGTAGGCCGTGGCAAGCGCCACGGTGGCCGCGTACGCATCGAGCCCCCGCGCGGCGGCGACGTCGGCGATGGTCTGTGCGTGCCCCATCTGGAGGGCGTCCAGCTCGATGCCGGCGACGGTGGCGCCGGTGCCGCCGATCGAGCAGGCCGACGACGCGGTCGGCGTCGACGCCTCGTGAGCACCGATGACCGCGAGCGGGATGAGCAGCAGCGTGAGCCCCGCGAACACCGGGAGGGCGCAAGGAGCAGCGGCCCGCCACAGCCACGCCCGCGCGTACGACTCCGCTGCGCGCGCCGCCGTCCCGCTCATGTCGGGCCTCCGGCGGCGAGCGCCTCGTTGGTGTAGGTCAGCCGCAGCTCCGGCCCCGTGAGAACGGTCTGCACCTTGAACGCCCGGTCCCCGACCAGCCACAGCGCCCGGCCCTTGCCGGCGACGGCCCAGCCGGTGACCAGCCGCTGGGCGGTCGGCGTCAGGCCGAGCATGCTGCCCAGCTCGTCGCCGACGGCCTGGTCCTGGCCGTGCAGCACCTTGACGTCGCACAGGTGCAGCAGGTCGCGGGCGATGGCGACCGCCTGCGAAGTGGCGTCGCCGGCGGTGAGCATGTCCGACGGCTTGTGGGCCAGCAGGATCTGCACGTCGGCGTCGCGGCGGGACAGCCGCAGGTTGGCGTCCAGGCTCTTCATCGCCTCGGCGCCCAGGCGCATCTGCCGCCACGTCTCGTCGCGGACGACGATGCGCAGGTCACCCGGGTCGGCGATCTCCCGCATCGCCTGGCCCCAGGAGTTGAGGCAGGTCAGCGCGATGCCGACGGCGTGGTCGCCGAGCGGCTCGAGGCGGGACAGCGAGAGCGACTGGATCGGGGCGCGCCAGTCGACATGGATCGACGTGTGGTCGTCGAAGAGCCCGGCCAATGAGCCCTTCACCAGCGAGCCGAGCGCGTCGCGCAGGGTTCGGGTGGCGTCGAGGAAGTGGCGCCGGTCGGCGTATCGGCAGCCGCTGACCAGCTCCGGCGGAGGCTCGTCCAGGGTGTGCCAGAGCTGCGGGATGGTGGGCTCGGTCAGCCGGGTGGCTCCGCTGCGGTACCCGGTGAGCAGGCGCAGCGCCTCACCGACGGCGGTCTCCTCCACCGGGCCGAACGGCACCGCCTGGGAGGCGACCAGCCCACGGAGCAGCACGAGCCACCGGGCGAAGACGAGCGCCTCGCGGCGGCGGATTTCGGCCGTGTCGAGTCGCTCCCAGCCGTGCCCGAGGGGACCGAAGGCCAGCGGGTTGACCCGGGCGGGAAGGCCGTGGCCGATGACGAACGGCTCGACGCCGAGCGCACGGCACAGCGGCTCGTACTCGTCCTTGGTGTCGCCGAGAACCAGCGTGCGGTAGCCGTAGGCGAGCATGCGCAGCGCGAAGGCCTTGACCGTGGCTGATTTACCGCGGCCGGGCTTGCCGAAGACGACGACGTTCGGGTTGGTGACCGGGATGTCGTCGTCGGTGACCCAGCCGACCGGGTCGCAGTAGAACGCGCCGCCCGACAGCAGGTCGAGTCCCATCTGAGCGCCGGTGGGTGGGAGACCGGAGGTGGCGATCAGCGGCCACACCACCGGCGTCTGCTCCGAGGTCATCCGCCACACCGACAGCGGGGCGAGCGCCGCCGTCCGGCCCCGGCCGCGGCCGCGCATACCGCGGCCGGGCACCAGCTGGGTGAACGGGCCCCGCTCCCGCGGTGCTGCATCCGCGGGAGGCAGCGGAGGGAGCCGGTGGCCGAAGTCGTCGAGCAGGACGGCGACGTCCCGACCCCGGCGTGTCCCGCGGCCGCTCATCGTCGGCTCCGGCGGTCGGGCAGTCCGACGCCGAGGGGAACGGCGGCGGCGGCGAAGCCGGAGTCCTGCGCCAGGTCCAGCCGCAACGGCACGTAGCCGGCAGCCCGGATGGACGCATCCAGTCGTCGGCCGTGCTCGGCCACCGGCCACGTCGCGGGGACCGTGACGCAGGCGGCGACGGCGGGGCGGACCAGGGCCCGTCCGGCCGCGAGCTTCTCGTCCGCCGCGCCGATCCGCTCGGTGTCGCGCCGTTGCCGGGCCCGCTGCCGGAACCCCATCCGGGCGCGCAGCTCGTTGCCGGTGGTGGCACTCATCTCCTCCCGGCCGACCAGGCGGGTGGCCCGGTCCAGGGGCATCGGGGCCAGGAAGACGGTCAGGCAGCGCCGCTCCCCCGCCACCGTCGGGACCAGCACCGGGGCCAGCGCGCCGAGCACCGCTCCCGAGTCGGGAAGCAGGACGGTGTCGGTGACCGACGCCCACGCGTCGTGCGCGTAGTGCCGCACCTCGGTCCGGGCGTGGCTGGGGCCGGCGGCAGCCATCGGCACCCCGGTCGTCAGCTGGGCGCCGGCGGCGGCGGCCAGGTCGGCGGCGATGAGCTGGCCGCGCTCGTCCGGGGCGAAGCCGGTGCGGACCGCGGCGGCGAGGGCAGCGGAGTCCAGCCAGGTGACCGCGGTGCAGCCGACCGCTCCGCGAAGCGCCGCCTCCACCTCGGCCATCACCCCGTGCAGGACCCGGGCGCGGCCGTCCACACCCCCGCCGGACTCCCGCGCGGCGCGGCTCATCCGCGCCTCGCCGACGACGACGGTGACGAAGGCCTCGGTGCGCACCGCGGCCGGGGTGAGGGTGGCTCCGAGGAGCGCGTTGATCCGGGTGGCCAGGGGTGCGGCGTCCGCGCGGGTGTGGGCTCGTTCCCACGCGGCGCGCTCGGTGCCGTCGTCGGGCACGGTACGTACCTGCAGGGCCAGGACGTCGACCAGCTCGGTGCGGGCAGCGAGTTCGCACAGCTCGGCCAGGCCGGCGCCCATCCGGTTGCGCTCGTCGGGTTCGGCCAGCCCGATCCCGGGATGGGTGATCGACGCGACGGCCGCCCAGGTCCGGGCTGCGCAGTTCTGCACGATCACCGGGCGGGTGAACAGCTGACCGAAAGGCGGTCCGTCGTGGGTGCGGATGCCGGCCAGGACGCCCGGCAGGTCCGCCTCGGCCAGGTTCTCGGCCTTGCCGGACGCGGCCCGGGAGCCGAACACCGTCCAGCCCATGAGTGCTCCCATCGCGTGCATGAACAGATCGACCAGCCAGCGGCCGGCCGAGCGCCCTCGGACCGGCACCAGCAGCACCGCGGCCAGCAGCGCCCACATCGGCAGCCACAGGACGAACAGGCCCCAGGCCTGGGCGTTGAGGGCGAGCAGCGCCGGAACCCCGGCGAGGGTGACCAGGGCCAGTTGGGCGCCGGTCATCCCGAGGAACCAGCCCGAGGCGTCCTTGGCGTAGTCGCTGTATCGGGCGGCGCTCACCGCGCACCGCCGTCGCCGGGTCCGTCGTCGGTCCGCGGCATCCGCGGAGCCGGCGGATCGGTCCCGTCGGGTTCGCCGAGCCCGCTGCCGTCGACGTGCTGCGCCGGCCAGGCCATGGCGATCGGACCGTCGCCTCCGTCGCTCCCGGGCAGACCGGGCGTCGAGCCGCCGAGCGAGCGGGAGCCGTCCTCCCGGCCGGGCGGCCGCCCGAGCCGGGACGGTCGCCCGGCCCCCGAGCCCCCACGACCGCCCGCAGGCATCCCGTTCGATGTCGGCTGCCCGTAGTAGGGCGCGGAGTGGCCGACACCGGCGCCGGAGAGCACGTCGGCGGCCGAGGCAGCCACGCCGGCCGCCAGCCGGCCGGCGGTGGAGGTACCGGCGGTCAGTGCCCGGAGTGCCCCGGCGAAGCGGCCGCTGGTAGCCGCGTCCGCCGTCGACTCGCCCTGGGCGCGGTCACCGGCCAGCTGCGCCGCGGCCCCCGAGGCGGCCACCCCGCCCGAGGCCGCGGCCACTGCGGCGCCGGCGGCCCGACCACGTCCGCCGCCGAGGTTGCTCAGTGCACCCACGGCTCCGCCCGAGGCGGCCAGCGAGGAGCGCAGCGCGGCCCCGCTCGACGTGCCCGGGTCGACGAAGGCCAGCAGCCGGAACAGCGCCAGCGGACAGATCGCGCCGAGCAGGATCAGCAGGCAGCCGACCACCGCCATGCCGACCGTGGCCTCGGTGCTGGTCTCCTCGGCCCCGGTGACGATCCCTTCGGTGATGGTCACTCCCACGCCCAGCACAAGCACGGCCACCGGGGCGACCAGCAGCGCGGCCAGGAACCAGCGCAGGCTGCGCCAGAACCAGGTGCTCGAGGACTGTGCGAGCAGGCCGCCGGCCGAGATCGCCGAGGTCGCCGCCAGCACGATCAGCGCCGCCTCGCGGACCAGCATCACCAGCAGGTAGCCGACGCTGGCGGGCACCAGCAGGAAGATCGACGAGATCCCGAGCACGGTGGCGACCGTGCCGTCGACCAGGTCGCGGCCCACGCTGATCGACGGGTCGAAGGCGGCCATCGTGTCGATGCCCAGCAGACTGCGCAGCAGCGCGGTGGTCAGTCCGGAGACGCCGGTGACCAGCAGCGCCGCCACGCCGACGTAGCCGGCCCACACCAGCCCGAACTGCACCAGCCCGATCAGCAGCCGGCCCAGGGTCTGCCCGTCCCGGCGCACCGCCGCGGCCCCGAGCTGCACGAGCGCCATCAGTGCCGCGACGGTGGCGCCGATGCCGAAGGTCACCGGATAGATCCCGGCCAGCGGACCGTCGGCGGACAAGTCCGGGGTCGCCAGGGCGTCGATGACCGAGAAGGCCAGTTCCAGCAGCCAGAGCCCCGCCTCCCACAGCGACAACATGGCGCTGACCCACACGTCGACCGCCACCGCGCCGGCCGCCTCGCCGATCACGCAGAACGGGTTGATCGGCAGGCACGGCAGCGAGCCATCGTCCGCCGCCGGAGCTGCGGGGAACGCCACGACCGCCGAGTCAGCCGAGGCCGGAGCCGCAGTCGCCAGCCAACCCACCACCGCGAGCATCAGGGCGACGACCAGCATCAGCGGACGCGGTGATCGGCCACCTCGATCAAGCTGCGGCCTAGCCATGACGCAGTTCCCGCCAGCCGGCGTCGAGCGCCGCGTCGGTACCCGGCCAGACCGACGGAGCCGGCGCGGGCTCCGCCCCCGCTCCGATCACCCACCGGTCCCCGGCCCAGGCCATGCGCTGGCAGTCGGCGATCGCGATCCGCGACGTCTCCTCCACGGTGACGGTGAACTCGAAGTTCACGCACACCACCGCGAACTCCTCGCCGACCGTGCCCTTGATCAGGCCCATGAGCGGGCGGACCACGATGGCCAGCTGCGGTGACCCGGCACCGGACAGCCCCGCCGCTGACAACAGGCTGGCCATGCCATGCGCCCCGGACCAGGTCTGCGGCGTGGGGCCATCTGCTGCCGCCCACTCGGCGATCACCTGCCGCACGCCGTCCATCGAGCCGGTCTGCATCGCCGTCACGTCGATCGCCGCCAGCTGCGCCAGTGCGCCTTCCGGAGTCCGGGGGAAGCCGGTGGGCACGTCGGCCGGGCCGACACCGGTGGCGCGGGGCACCTCGAGAACGCCCCCGGCCCGGTTCGACAGCGGGCCGGGCAGCGCGGTGTCCGGGTCGGCGGTCGGCATGGGCGCGGCGGCGAGCGCGTCCTGCTGCGAAAGATCGGTGGCGGGAGCGGCCGGACGCGGTGCGGCGCCGGCGCCGTCCCGCTGCTCTGCGGTCAGCGCCCCGACGACCGCCAGCACCAGTCCGGCCAGCACCGCCAGCGCCACGAGCCCGCTCACCACGATCAGCACGAGGAGACGGGCCGGTCCCCACGTCGACGTCTCCCCCACCGGACGTCCTACACGGCGGCGCATCAGGTGCACCCGCTGCCGGTGATCGAGTCCAGGATCGTCAGGATCACCGTGTAGGTGATGGCCACCATCACCACGACCGCGACGCCCATGGCGCCGTACCGGGATGCGTGTGGGTGGGAGAAGATCCGCCCGACCAGGATCGATCCGAGGGACGCGACCGCGCCGATGCCGATCAACGCCAGCACGCCCCACTTCACCCAGGCGGTCACGTCGTCGGCGAAGGCCTGCATCCCGGGCGGTGCGGCGGGGCAGACCGCGGCGGTGATCTCCGGCGCCGCGCTCGCCGGCCCACTGCTGAGCACCACCACCCCGGCGAGGACGAGCGCGACGGTCGACGCCGCCCGTACCGCCGCGGTCCCTTGCTCGACCGTCATCGGGTCGCCCCGGTCCGCGCTGCCGGGCGCCGGTGCCGAGGTGACGCCGCCGGAGCAACGAGCGCGGCCAGCGCCCGGCCGGCGGCAGCCACCGACTTCGGCAGCCGGTCCCCGGTCAGCCCGGCGGTCTGCAGTCGCCGGTCGAACGGCACCGGGACCACCTGGCCCGTCGACCGCGCCTCACGAAGCCGGGGACCGCAGCTGGCCTCGACCAGCCGTGGCCACCGGGCCGGGCCCACCGCGGCGACCGCCGCCTCCCCGCCGACGGCCGCTAGGACGTGCTCGGTCTGTCGGACCGCCGGAACCGTGACCCGGGTGACGACCACCAGAGCGCAGCCGACGAGCGACCCCGGCGAGTCGAGCAGCGCACAGGTCGTCGACCACCCCGTGTCCACCACCACCGTGGCGTCCGCGTCGGTCTCCGGGAGCGGTGGGAGCGCTCCGTCGGCTGGGTGCCGGGCGAGCCGGACGACATCGAGTCGACCGCGGCGACCGCACCGCCACCCGGCGGCGTCGGTGCCCAGTTCGATGGTCGGGGCCGCCGACAACCCCGACCGGGCCGGCTCGGAGTAGTCGACCAGCTGCACCCGCCGGTCGGCCGCCAGCCCCTCGGCCAGCGCCAACGCGACGGTCGAAGCACCGGCCCCCGCGTGCCCGGCCACGACCAGTACGACACGGCCGCCGACGCGCGCTCGCGTCCACTGGCTGGGTGAGTCGGGTTGGCCGGCACAGCTGCCGACCGCGGCCCCGAACGCCCGATCCGCGTGAGCGAGGACGTCGTCGGTGACGTCGTCGAACACCCCGGCGCGGATGGCCACGACGGCCGCACGCATGGCGGGCACGGTCATCGACCGTGCCTGGTGAGGATCGGTGGGGTTGGAAGGCGCCGTCGCCGCCGACGGCGGCGCGTCACGGCTCGGCCGGCCGCGCCTCGATCCCCGATGCGGGCCTGTCGTATGCATGCGCCGACGGTGGCGACCGAATCTCCAGTAGTCCTCCAGCCGGCCGAGGCACGTGGCCTCCCGCGGTCTCGAAGCTTCCGGTGCGGCCTGCCGCGGGCGGTGACGTTCGCACCGGAGAACTACTGGTGGAGTAGCGGAGAACCCGCGCCATGTACCGGCGGGTGCTGCCGGTCAGGGGCCCGCATCGAGTTCGGCGCGCACCCGGTTGTGGCTGTCCAGCCAGGCGTGCAGCTGCGGGTGCACGCACCCCACCACGTCGAGCAGGCCGATGTGGCGGTCGGGTCGCGGCTCGGCCAGCAGCGGCTCGTGATGGGCCACCGTTGCGGAGCACATGAGACCGGGCGACCGGAGCTTCCAGCAGGCGCCGGTCAGATCCGGGCAGGTAATGAAAGGCGATCCGCATCCCGGGCCACAGGGTGGCCGTGTAGCGGCGGGCGAGCAGGAACCGCCAGAAGCCGAAGCTGAGCTCGGCGACGATCTTGCCCGGCAGTAGCGGGGCGCCGGCCCGTTGCAGCCGCTGCTTGGTTCGGGTGATGTCGTCGCGGGCGTGCTGGGCGAGCTCTCGGGCTGGGTTCTCGTACCACTGTCCGGCTCGACCTAGTACCGCGGCTTCCAACGTTCGCACTGCCTAGCAGCGGGCTGGAGGTCCCTGAGCGGCCCGCTTGAGGACACACTGATAAGCAAGACTCGGCGCACCCAAAACCTTGCGCACCAGCGAGTCCCGCAACTATGGCTCGTCGCGCTACCACCGAACGAACGTCGGCGAGTACTCCTCCGCGTCGATGCCAGGCGCCGCCTCAACAACCCATCCGAGGCCGCGGAGGACGTCTGCCGTTTCCTCCTGCGCGTCGCGGATGGTGGCTCGAAGTTGCCGGTGACGCCAGAGTTCGCGCCCCCGCTGCACGACCTCCAACCAGCCGCCGTTGCTGTCAACGCCGCACTCTTGGACGAGGAACTGCAGCAAGTCCTCGAGGCAGGGCCGAAACCGCTCACCACCCACAGGAATGTGCAGTGACGAGAGATCGTGCGGCTTCTTGACCCGAGAGGGATCGACAGCGTGCGCACGAGCGAGTAGATGCGAGAAGGCTCCCCGCTCGGCGTGGACCTGCCAGTGTGCCGCCGGGGCCCTGCCCATGTCGGCTCGGTAGTCCAGCCGGATGAGCGGAGTGCGATCTAGCGTGGACTTCACGACCATGTCGGATCGAACCGTCTTCAGAAAGGTGCTGCTCCGGTCCAGGCTGAGGTACATCGACAGACTCAACGTGGCAAGCGGCTCGCCCCCTACGAGCAGCTGAACGCCCTCTCGATTCTGTGGCCCGACGACGAAGCGCTCCAAATCGGGCGCCCGGCGTGAGATGATCTTGTGCTCACCCGGTAGCACACCGTCAAGGGTCTCCTGGACTGCTGTAGCAAATTTGGCCGACGCTGCCTCGAGCGAGTCCGCCGGCTCGCCAGCGCTACTCACCTAGCAGGAAGGCAATCTCGTCCAGCTCTTCCTTCACGTCGAACTCGTGGCCAGTCAGAGTCCGGGTCTCGGCCAAGGCCGCAAAGTCCTCAAGCGACAGCCCCAGTTCATCCAGCAGTGCGCGACGACGGTCCTCCAGCTCCGAGCGCGTCACCGTGACGACTGGCGACATCTCAACCTCCCACAGGTCTTCCACAGCATGGCGCGACTTACGCACACCGCTGTCTACAGCCTCCCACCGACAGAACGACGTTGCAGCGCTACGCCTTCTCACGAGATCGGGCGAGGCCGATCTGTCAAGAAGCGACAGCAGGCTTGGCCGAGACCGACCTGGCCCTACCGCGCTTCGACGTCTGGCTCCCAGCTGCGTAGGGCGGTAGCGGGGGTCAGTCCTCGTCGGAGCCGTCGGCGTACTCGCGGAGGACGGTGAGGACCTCGAAACCGAGAGCTGTGACGCGAAGGACCGTCAAGCCGCCGAAGCCCGTTGGGTTCTCCACGAGACCGCGAGCGACGAGCGCCGCGAGGCACAAGGCCGCCGTCCGAGGAGAGAGGCCGCCACTGTTTCCGAGCAGGTCGGGCGTCCAGACGCTGGCCGTCCCGCTCAGCTTCGGCGGTTCCTCGGTCAGCCGAAGCAGAATCCGCGTGTGGTCCTCGGTCAGATCGGCCAGCGCGATGAGTATTAGCTCGCACTCGTTCCGAAAGTCGGGCTCCGCGACGGCTCGGCCGAACGCGGCTCCGAGCGCATCGAGGGTCTGGTCGTGGAAGTTCATCCCAGCGGCGTGCAAGAGACGAGTCACCAGTGGGACGAGATGGGGTTCTTCGGCGATCTTCTCGGCGAGGTCCTCACGAGAGAGGCCCGATCGCTGCTCGGCGATCTTGAGCGCTCGGGATTGACGCCGCGTCCGCTCCTCGCGGACTTTGCTCAGCAGTCGTCGGCCGAGGACGCCAGTCCCGGGGACTGCGCCGCCCACGAGTTCCAAGACGAACTCGAGGGCCTCCCCACCGACCTCCTCTGCGAAGTCGCTACCAGTCGAGCGGTCAGGCATGGCCGCGACCGTAGTAGACCGGCTGACGGGACTCGGCGGGCGCTGATGGACGCCGTGTGGGCGGAAGGAGCCCAGCCCTGGAGCAGTGGCCTGCAGCTCAGGCGTTTCCCCTGGTACCTCATCGGCGACGCTTCACCGCAGTGCCATCGCGACGCCTCGGAGGGCCGGCCGAGGTCGCGGCCGAGATCGCGGCCGAGATCGCCGGTCGGTGGGAGGCAGTCGGCCGGAGCCGTTCAGAAGGGCCGGCCTGTCCCATAGCGGCCCACTATGGACACCACTTGCGAGGCCACGAACGACCCGCCCTACCGGCTTGACAGAGCCAATCGAGCACCGAAGCCGATCAAGGCGATCCCGGTTGTGCCCTCGACCGTGCGGCTGACCCTGGGCCGCTGGAGCCAACGTCGCATACCGCTAGCGCCGAGGACGAGGAGGGTGAACCAGGCGAGGCTCAGGGCGGCGTGCACGAAGGCCAGCAACAGGCCCATGCCGAGAGCTGAGGTGTCCGGTGGAATGAACTGCGGAAGCGCGGCGACATAGAACGCGCCCACCTTGGGGTTGAGCAGGTTGGTCAGCAGGCCGGTGCGGGCGGATCGCCACACGCCCGCGGCTCTGACCGGGCCGTCGCTGTTCCTGGGCTCGGCACCCCGGCAGGCGAGCCGCCAGAGGATCCGTCCTCCGAGCCACAGCATGTACGCGGCACCGACGAGGCGAAGCGCGTCGTAGGCGACGCTCGAAGCGGTCACCAGTGCCGACACACCGACTGCGGCAGCAGCCCCCCAAGCAACCACCCCGCCGATGACCCCCAGCGCCGTGGCGAACGCGTCGCGGCGACCCCGGGTGACGGCGGCACGGAGGACGAGTGCGGTGTCAAGGCCTGGGGTGATCGTCAACAGCAGCGCTACGAGACCGAAGCTGACCACGGCTCCCGATGCGGTCACGCCCGGACGCCAGAAGAGAAGGCCACGCGGCAGGCTAACGCGTCCGCGTCCGCGTCGGCGCGGTCACATAGCCCACGGGGCACGGCCGCGGTGTCCCATAGGCCGCCTTCAGGGGCGAACGATGGCGGACGCCGCACTAGCCGCTGGTGGCGGCCGGTCAGTGCGTCGTGCAGGACATTGCACAGCATGATCTCGACGTGGCCGAGGACCTCCTAAAGCGCGTCGGCGACCGCCGCGTTCCACAGGTACAGCTCGACCGCGCGGTCCAGGTCGCCACCCACGGCGCGCATAGGTGGCCAGCCGGGGCGCGGATAGGTGCCGTTGGATGAGCAGCGCGGTGAGTGAGCGCTGGCTCGTGGGTTCTGGCGCGGACCCGCCGCCCGGCGGGGACGTGTCAGCCCCGCGCTCGTAGGCTCGCCGGTGAAGACCCCGGAGCGATCCCTGGCCTCGGCCACATCGCCGGGGTTTCGTTTTGCTCGAGCCGCTTCTTCGAAGCCGAGCGACCGTGCGGCGTCCGGTCGTTGACACGGATCCGCCCGGTCATAGCCACGAGCGTCGACCCGCGCCCGGAACGGCGTCCGGGTGCGGGATCACGTCCGGCCCCCATGGGGCGGGGGCACCTGCCGTCCATGTGCCGTGCAGCGCCGACGGCGTGCCGGAACGGGTAGGGCACGGCTGGTCAGTCCCGCACCGGCCAGGCGATCAGCGGTCCGAGCCGCACGCCGGCGCCGGCCGGAGAGGCGTCACGGTGATCGTGGCTGCCGGCGGCGTGGGCCAGCGCCGCCAACACCAGCTCGAGCGCGCGACGGTCCAGCGCCACCGCCACGTCGGCGAGGTCGATCGGTCGCCCGTCGGCGAGGCTGACCGCCACCCGGAGCACCGCCAGCTCCTCCTGGCTGCCGTGCAGGCGTCCCTGGGCGAGGGCGGGGTCGAGCTCGGGCCATTCGATGCGCGCCCACATCTGACCGCCGACCGGCTCGGCTTCGATCGTCACCAAGCCGGCGGCGCACAGCCGAGCCGGCCAGTACCCGTCGTTGGCCAGCAGCAGCACGGCAGCCTCGGCCGCGTAGTCACCGACCGCGGCATGCAGCAGCGCGGCCTCCACCTCGTCGAGATCGAGGTCGGCGGCGATCGGCTCCACGCTCACCAGCGTCACTCCTTTCCTCCCCAGGTCCCGCGCTCGCGAGTGTGGTCAGCCGGTACGACATCTCCAGGAGACGGACCCCCGCACGCCCCAGGCTGCGGTCCCTTGTGGGCGGGCCGCAGCCTGGTCGTGGGGTACGTGCGGCGGCCTCATGACGCGCGGTCGAGGAACTGCCGGCGAGCGCGGTTGATGGTCTCCGCCGTGCTCATGGGCAGGTCCATCTCGTCCTCACCGTCGTGGATGGCCACGATGCGCCCGACGTAGGTCTCGGCCTCGGCGCGGTGGCCCTGGTGGAAGGCCACCCACATCGCGTCCAGCAGTACCTGCTCGTCGTCCGGCGCGACGAGCAGGGCGGTGGCCGAGGCGGCTGCGGCAGCGGCCAGGTCGCCGTCGGCGAGTGCCGTGGAGACGACCTGGTGGGCGACGTCGCAGACGGCTGCGGTGAGCGTCAGGTCCAAGCCGTCCAACCACTCGTAACCGGCCGGACGCTGCGCGAACGGCGGGCCGGACACCAGCCGCAGAGCGGCAAGCAGGTCCGGCAGGCCGCCGTCGCCGCGCACCGCGGCCCTGGCGCGCAGCTGGCGGAACAGGTCCGCGTCGACGAGCACGCCGGTCAGCGTGTAGCGGCCGCGGTGACCGGAGCTGAGGTGCTTCTGACCGGTGGCGGGGTCGGTGCCCAGCCAGGCGCGAGCGCCCGCGGCGACCCGGTGGACGTAGGCGCGCGCGCTGACGGGGTCGGTCCTGCCGCCGCGGGCCGGCTGCAGCGCGGTCGCGGCCTCGTCCGCGGTGGCTCCGTGCGGGCGGGTGGCGAGGTAGGCGACCGTCTCCTCGTAGCGGCGCCGCAACCCGGACCTGGCGACGGCTGCCTCATCACCGTGCGCGCGCAGGGCGACCGGTCCGAGCAGGGTCAGCCGCGGCCGCGCGCAGTCCGGCGACCACCAGTCGGCGAGATCGCGGTCGAGTTGGGCGAGGTCGTCCTCGACCTTCCTGCGTACGTCGGCCGGCGCTGCAGACCCCGGAACGTCGGAAGCACCGCTGGTCGCCCACGACGTCCCTGCCCCCGGAGGACCGCCGGTCGGCGTGGGTGGGGTCGAGTCCGGGACGGCCTCGGTGGTGGAGCCCCGTCGGAGCCGTGGGGACGGGGCGGAGGTCGGTGGTGCAGCGGTGTCCGAACCGGTCAGGTCGCCGTGGAGCGCGCCGGCCGCGTCGGTGTGCACCTGCCAGGGGCGGTCGCCGTCGGCGGCGGGAATCGGAGCGTCCTCGGAGTCGCGCTCGAAGGCCAGCAGCGTGGCGACGTCGCGGGCCTGCTGGACGGTCAGCTGTGGCGCCGGCAGCCGCAGACCGAGTGCCGGGACGAGAAGCGACCCGTCGTCGGTCAGCGTGAGCAGCCACTCGTCGCTGACCTGCTCCGGCTCGGCGCCGAGCACCAGTGCGACCGTTCCGCGTCGCTCCCGGGCCCGCAGGACGGCGACGGCCTCGGCCAGTGCGCCGTCCCGATCCGGCGGGGATGGGGCGAGCACGACCTGCGGCATCCAGCCGTCCCCGGCTCCGGCCCGCAGCCGCCCGTCCAGCACGTCGTCGTCGGACTCGGCGGCTTCCGCCAGGCCGGGGTACAGGCCGGCATCCACGGCGCTGTCGACCGGGTGAACCCGCTCGGGGGCGAGGTCGACTAGTTCGTCGCCGAAGCCGACGGGCGTGACGGTGAACAGGTCCGACCAGCCGTTGACGGCCAGCTCGGCGGCCAGGTGCCGGGCGAAGTCCTCGCGGCGGTCGACCGGTCCGGTCACGTACACCGCACCGAGCCGTTCCAGATCCAGCAGCCAGCGGCCTGCGGTGTCGGTGCCGATGGTGACCAGAGTCGGGTACGGCGCCAGGCGGGTGCGGGCCACCTGGGAATCGACGCCGGTGTCCTGGTCGAGCCGCGCCGACCACCGGAGGCCGGTGTCGTCCGCGGTCCACGGTTCCGGCGGAGGACGGTCGACCGGAGCGTGCAGCCGTAGCTCGAGCCGGCCGCCGTGGAGTCGGGCGGCGACGACGTCGGGGAGCCGCCCGTCCGGATCGGCGGAGATCTGGACGGCAAGGCCGCGCAGCGCCAGGTCCAGCGCGGCGTAGTCGGCCGTGCCCTCGTCGGCCGCCGATGCCACGACCGTCTGTGTGGCGGACTGCGTCTTCGGGACGGGTGCCAGCCGTCGGCCGGGACGGCGGCGACGTAGCCGCTGGCGGCGATGCGTCAGCCAGGCGGCGCCCGCACCTGCGGCGAGCAGCGCCCCGCTGCCGGCGAGCACGGCCGCCAGCTCCGACGGGCTCTCGGCAGCATCGCCGCCGTCGGCGTCGGCGTCGACCGCCGCCTGCTCCGGTGGCTCCGGCAGGCTTTCCGGGCTCGGCGAGGCGGCTGGTGTGGGCGCGGGCTCCGCCGGGGTGGCTGACTCGTCCTCGTCCTCGTCCTCGTCCGGCGCCGGCTCGTCGGCCGGGGGTTCCGGACCGGTCGGCGGCGGAGGGTCGACGGCCGCGGGGTCGGCCGGCGGGAGGTCGAGAACCTGCCCGGGGCGGATCAGGTCGGGGTCGGTGAATAGACCGCCGCCGGGCAACGGTTCGCCGGCATTGAGGTCGAAAATCGGCTGCCAGTGCTCCAGGCCCTGCTGCTCGGCGAGGTCGGCCAAGGTGTCCCCGGGCTGCACCGTCACCTCGCCGGCGGTCGCGCCGGCTTCGGGAAGACGTGCGTCCGGTGGAAGGACCAGTGTCCAGCCAGGGCGGATCAGCCCCGGGTCGGTGAGGAGCGCGCCGTCGGGCTGGGGCCGGCCGCGGTTGAGCTCGAGGATCTCCTCGAAGCGGGTCCAGTCGCCCAGGTAGCGGGCGGCGATGCGGCCCAGGGTGTCGCGCGGGGCCACGGTGTACGTGGGACCGGCCGCTGTAGGCCCGGTCGCCCGGGTGTCCACGGGCGGTGCAGGAGCTGGCGACGGCTCCTCGTGGTCGACCGGCTGGTCGGCCACAATCGGGGGGCCGGCCAGGGCGGGCGCGGCCAGCAGCGGTCCGGTGCCGACACCGAGGACGGCAGCCACGAGCAGGCCGGCCATCTGCTGCGGCGCCGCCAGGCCGGGCAGTCGCATCGGTGGCAGGCCGCGCAGCTGGCTGGCGAGCTCGACGGCCACCGAGAGGGCGAAGCAGGCCCAAGCGACCCAGCCGATGACCACGAGCAGGCCGAGGAAGAGCGCGCCGGTGTCCGGGCGGCTCAGCGCGGTGGTCACCTGTTCCCAGGAGGGCAGCTCGTCGGGCAGGTAGGCGCCGCCGAGCGCCCAGAGTGCGACCGGGACGCCGGCGACCGCGGCCACCAGCAGTACTCCGGCGATCAGCCGGCGCAGCAGCTCCTGCACTTGCGGTGGTGTGGTCATGGGCCCTCTCCCCCGCGCTGGTCGGTGATCAGGTCGGCGGTCCCGGTGCCCTCCACGGTGAGCGTGGAGATCCCGATCAGGCCGAGGAAGGTCGTGGGCTCGGAGATCGTGGTGGTCACCTGCAGGGTGTCGCCGTCGACGACGGTCACCGACCCGGCCACGTCGTTGCGGTCCAGGTAGTCCTGCGCGGCGGCGACCGCGGCGGCCGGATCGACGTGGATGTGCCCGGCCAGGGCCGCGGAGACGTCGAGCGCCTGGCCGCCGGCGCGAGCGGCTTCGTCGGCGATCGCATTGGCTCGCTGGGTGGCGGCCACCTTGGCGCCGCCGTCGACGGCCAGGCCGATGATGAGCAGCAGCCCGGGGACGAGGACGGCGAGGAAGACGCTGACCGCGCCGCGTTCGGCATCGGCGCATCGGAGCCGCTGGTAGGTGCTCATCGTTCGCGGTAGGCGTCGACGGGGCTGGTGAAGGACGCCTCGACGGTGACCGATCCGGGCAGGCCCGGGGCCAGCAGGTCGGCCATGTCGACCACGCAGGTGATCGACACGGTGACGTCGCCGGGCTGGCCGGGCGGGGCCTGGAAGCCGGTGGTGTCGATGTCGACGCCGGTGCTCTGGCAGCGCAGGTCCTGGGCGGCCAGGGTGCGGTCCGCCTGAGCCCCGGCGAGTGCGACGGCGGTGACGTCGTCCCGGGCGAGGGAGGCCTCCCGGGCGGCCGCCCGGGCTGCTTCGGCGACGGCGCCCTCGGCGATCTGGGCGCGCCCGGCGACGACGGCGAACGACAGCAGCACCAGCAGCGCCGGTGCCAGCAGGGCCAGCTCGACCGACACCGATCCCCGCTCGGCGCGCGGCCGGTTCACGGGTCCGTCCGTTCCACCGGGCCGACGGCCGTCTGTGTCACCGACCATCCGGACAGGCCGGGGAACAGGCTCAGCGAGGTGCCCGTCACGGTCACCTCGATATTGGTCAGTGAGCCGGTCACCAGCACGTCGCGTCCGGTGAGGAGGTCCTGCGCGGTCTGGTCGAGGAATCCCTCGGCCGCGGACTCGGCACGCGCGAAGGAGGCGGGCTGGACGCGCCCCTCGCGGGCGCCTTCCTGCGCCGCCCCGAGCGCGACCGAGCGGGCGTAGAACCACAGCGCGGCCTGGATCAGTGTCATCACGAGCAGCAGCACCACCGGGAAGGCGACCGCCAGCTCGACCGACGCTGCGCCGCGGTCCCCGGACAGCCGCTGGCCCGCCCCGCGGCCCACCCGGTGGCCGCGGGTGTTGCGGCGCCGGGAGGCGGCGGAGGTGCGGGGCCGGGCGGCGGGGCGCACGGGTCGGCTACTGGATCTGGCTGGACCGGGAGGTGACCGCGTTGGCGATCACCGCCACGAGCGCGATGGCGATGCCCAGCAGCGCGAGGGTGATGATCACCTGCTCGACGGAGAGCGCACCGCGCTCGGGCTCCTCGCGGAGCTCCCTGAGCCGGTCGCGCAGGGCTCCGGCGAGGGCCATCAGGGTGGGGATGAGCGGCATCGGGTTTCCCTTCGGGGTGGGGCCAGCCGGTCAGCTGGCCATGAGTCGGGCGAGGGCGGGATAGAGGAACAGCAGGAGGAAGGCGATCGACAGCAGCGCCACCGGAGCGGTGAGCTTCTCGCTGTCGGTGTTGGCCCGCGCCTCCTCCTCGGCCAGAAGCTGGACGCGCAGCGACTGGGCACGGGCCCGGAGCGTCGGGGCGATCGACGCGCCCTCCTGGGCGGCGACCGCCGCGATGTCGGCGACGTCGGCCAGCTCCCCGACGCCGGAGTCTGCGGCCAGCCGGCGCAACCCCTCCCACGGCGGGTCTCCGGCGAGCCGGGCCGTGACCAGCGCGTCGCTGATGCGGCCGAACACCCAGCCGTCGCCGAGCGCGGCGGCGCGCTCCAGGGCCATGGTGGGGCCCTCGCTGGCGTCCCGGCGGAGGCTGACCAGGTCGAGGTAGGAGCAGAGCGCCCGGCGCATCTGGCCGCGCGCCTCGGCGGCCTGGTCCCGCACGATCAGGTCGACGACCAGAAACAGGCCGGCGGCCAGCGCGAGTGACCCGGCCACCGGGACCACGACCGGCAGGTGGACGCCGGCGATGCCGAGGACGGCCGTGAGCAGCGGCACGAACGCCGCGCCGAACAGGGCCATGCCGATCTTGCGGACGGCGTACCCCGCCGGCGTCCACCCGATCAGCGCCAACCCCGATCCCGGCGCCTGCAGACCGATCATGGGCAGCCGGGTGGCGGCCCATGCCCCGGCCCGCCCCGCCGCATGCGCCCACCGGTCTCCCGTCTCCTCGACCGGTCGCACGAAACCGATCAGGGCGCGCCCGTCCAGGCGGGCCAGCGCGTCGGGCAGCCGCGGCTGCTCGGTGACGAGCGCGGTCCGCAGTAACAGGAACAGCCCCAGCCCGACGGCCGCGCCGCAACCGATCAGGAGCACCTGCGCCGCGCTCACCGGGCCGGCACCTCCTCCGGGTCCCGTGCCGCCCCGCCGGCCGTCGTCGGGTCGACAAGGAAGCGGACCGTCGGCGCCGCCGCCGTGAGCCGGCGCATCCACAGCAGGCAACCGACCATCAAGGCGGCGATGACGGCCAGCACCAGCTGCCCGAGCGCGGTGCCGTAGGGAGCCAGGTAGTCCCCGTTCAGGGCCGCCAGCCCGGCGGCGGCGACGGTGAT
Organism: Blastococcus saxobsidens; assembly: GCF_002938435.1. Lineage (GTDB taxonomy): Bacteria > Actinomycetota > Actinomycetes > Mycobacteriales > Geodermatophilaceae > Blastococcus > Blastococcus saxobsidens. The sequence goes on along the minus strand of NZ_POQT01000004.1, from coordinate 122,116 downwards.
GAACAGTAGCCAGCGCGCGTTGGCCCGGGGCTTGGCGCGGTCGGCCTCCACCTTGCGGCGCATGGTGACCTCCTCGGTGAGGCTGTGCGCCAGCTCGGTCAGCACCCGGGCCAGCCCCGGACCGCGCAGCTCCGCACCGAGCAGCAGGGCGGCGACCACGAGATCACCGGCGGCGTCGTCCAGGTCGTCGGCGAAGGCCAGCAGCGCGCGGGGCGTGGGCCAGCGCGCCTGCAGCCGGGCGGCCAACGTCGCGACCTCTACTCCGATCGGCTCCGGTGCGGTTCGCGCCGAGCGGATGAGAGTCTGCTCCAGCCCTCCGCCGGCGGCCAGGACGTCGGAGGTGCGCCGCACCCACTCCTGCAGCGCCTCGAGCCGCTCCACCGCCGCGTTCGCGGCGGAGAACTGCGCCAGCAACCACGGCACCCCGATCACCGCGAGCCCGGCCAGGACCCCGCCGACCGGCCACCCGGAGGCCAGCCACACGACGGCGGTGGCTGCTGCACCCGCCGTCCACAGTGCTCGTTGCCGGCGCGTCGTCCGCCCGTCGGCCGACGCTGTCGGCCGGCGTCGGCGGTGGGGTCGTGCCGGCCGGTCATCGGCGGTCAGCGCATGGGCGGCGAGCAGGGGGCCACCGACCACCAGCGCGCCGCACACGCCGGCCAGCAGCGCCGCGCCGGTCACCGCCGTCCCCCGGCGGCGCTCGCCCAGTGCGCCCGGCCGGGGCGGAGCCAGCCGGGATCGAACCCGACCCGCACGTAGTCGGCCAGGTCGACCGGATCGTGCGCGGGCGTCGCCCGCCCGTCCGGTCCGGCGGCGAAGACCTCGGTGACCGCCGGCCGCCCACCCTCCCCCATTCCATTGCACTCCACGACCTGGCTGACGAAGCGGCGCCTCGGCCCGCCGATCCACCGCTCGTCGACGGTGGTGATGTGCACGATCAGGTCGATCGCCGAGGCGCAGGACCGGTAGGCGTGCTCGGGGGTGACCGAGCCCCGGCCGCGCATGCACAGGTTGGCCAGTCGTTCGAAGGCGTGGTGGGCCGACCGGGCGTGCAGGGTGCAGGCCGAGCCACCCTCGCCGGCCTCCATGACCTCGATCAGCGGCCAGGCCTCCTCGCCGCGGACCTCGCCCAGCCACACCCGGCTGACGTTCATCACCAGGGCGTGCTCGACCAGCTCGGTCAGGGTCACCTCGCCGAGGCGACGTCCGTCCGGGCCGCGCTCGCCGGTGCCCTCACGTGCCTCGAACGGCACCACCCGGGGGTGACGGTCGGGCAGCTCGTGCAGCAGCAGTTCGAAGTGCTTCTCGATCGTGGCCAGGTTCTCCTCGGCCGGGAGTTCATTGGCCAGCGCCCGGAGCAGCAGGGTCTTGCCGGCACCCTGCCCGCCGGTGACCACGACGTTCTTCCGGGCCCGCACCGCGGCGCGCAGGAACTCGGCCAGCGGCTGGTCGATCGCCCGCAGCCCCACCAGGTCGTCGAGGTCGACGTTGCGGATCCGATGCCGCCGGATCACCAGCTGCGGGCGAGGCACTGTCTCGATCACCGCGGCCAGCCGGGAGCCGTCCGGGAGGCGCATGGTCAGCAGCGGGCTGGCCGTGGTCAGCGTGCGCTCGGCGCGGCCCAGCCGGGCGGCGATGTGCTGCAGCTGCCGGATCAGGTCCTCGTCGGAGTCGGCGATCGGGTCGACCCGGACGTCGCGGCCGTCGGCGTAGCCGATCCACACGTTGTCGAAGCCGTGCGCCTCGATGTTCTCCACGCGCGAGTCGTCCACGTAGGGCTGCAGCCGGCCGAGGCCGAACTGGGCGGCGAATACGGCCTCGGCGATCGCCAGCTCGTCGTCCGGGGACGGCACCGCCTGCCCGGCGCGCATGCGGTCCCGGACCAGCTCGTCGATGGCGTCCTGGATCAGCGTGCGGGCCAGCTCCTGCTGCGCGGCCGGGCCCAGCGAGGGACGGCGCTTGAGCTCCTCGGCGAGCGCGGTCGCCGTCGTCTCGTGCAGCCGGCGCACCAGCGGCCAGTCGACCTGCGGCCGGGGGGCGGGCAGGGACCGCCCCAGCTCGAGCTGCTCAGCGGCCATGCCCGTGTCCGATCCGGTGCGCCGGTGCGGAAGTCTCGGCCGGCGGGCTCAGCAGCGCGTCCTGCCGGGCGACGAACTCCGCGACGCGGGCGGCGACCTCCCGCGCTGCTCGCAGCAGCGCCGACTGGGGGAAGAAGCGACCGGCCGGTGCGCCGTCGCTGAGCACGGACGCTGCCTTGTCGTCGCGGGGCAGCGCGCCGAGGACCGGGACGCCGAGCGCGTCGCCGATCTCTCGCTCGCCGTAGGGCTCCCCCGCTGCGACGACGACCGCGGCGAGCGGACCGGCACCCGCCCCTCCGGCTGACTCGACCTTCAACGCGGCGACCGCGTGGGATGCGGCCCGCACGGCACGCAGCGAGGACCGGGTCACGACGATCACCGCCGCCGACCGGTGGACGACCTCCCGAGGGAAGTACTCGGCGCCCAGCCGGCCGCAGTCGGCCAGCGCGTCGGTCGTGCCACCGTCGACCGCGGCAAGCGCCCCGGCCAGGCGGTGCCAGTCCACGTGCCGGGCGCCGATCGGGTCGGCCAGACCGGGCAGCAGCCGCACTCGCTCGCCGGCGTCCAGCCGGAGCAGGTGGGCATCCAGGTGCCGTGCCGGTCCGCCGCGCCGCGCCGCCAGCTCCAGCTCGGCCAGCCCGCCGGCGGAGACCTCGCCGCGGCCGTAGCCGGCCAGGACGTCGCCGCCGGCCGGATCGAGCTCGGCGAGCACCGCGCGGCGGGGCCAGGACAGGGCGAGTGCGAGCGCGGCGGTGGTCACGCCGGGGGCTCCCTTGGCCGAGGTCATCGCGATCAGCACGGTGGTCCGCCTACTCGCCTGCGACCATGACGAGGGCGATCAGCCCGGCGGCTGCGCGGGCGGCTACGTCGGGGCCGTCGGATTCGTCGACGAGGACGTCGACGACGCGCCGCCCGTCCGTGCCCGGCTCCCCCGCGCGGACGACGGTGGCCGCCACGGTGACCGAAGGAGCGGTGGGTGCCGCCTGACCGTCCGTCGACAGGGGCACCAGCAGCACGTCATCCCCGGGTCGCAGCGGCGTGACCGGCAACTGCACGGCCGGCAGTCCGATGCCGACGAGTTGTTGACCGGGCGGAGGGAGCCGCTGATCGGTGGTCGCGTCCCGGGTGAGGAGTGTCCCGGGCAGAAGGTCGGTTGCTGCCGTTCGGCCGATGACCTGGTCGCGGTCGGTGTACGGAACCGGGGTCAGCGCCGGGTCGGCGGCGATGCGCGCCTCTACGAGATCGCCAGCGGTGATCGTCTGCCCCCAGGCGACCGGCCGAGCGACGGCGATCACCGACGTCGTCTGGCCGAGCGAGGTGGCGAGGTAGGCGGCACCGAGCGCGCCGAGCACCACCATCGCGACCGCCAGGGCCAGCAGCGCGGGGCGCCGGCGGCGTCGTGGTGGCGGGAGCGCGTGAGCTTGGGGCAGTGGCGGGGGCACCCAGCCGTTGCCCTCGACGACGTCGTTGGTGGGGGCTGTCCGCATCCTGGCCATCAGCGCTCCTGGGCCTGATTGAGCACGTTGAGCTCGCCGACGAAGAGCTCGCCGGTCGAGGAGAGCTGCACCACCTCCGTGCCGGTGCGACCGCCACCGGACCAGGTGACCGTCCACGTGGTCGTAGCAGTGATCGGCCACGGTCCGCCGCCGGGCACGTGGTTGGCCGACGCGCGCTCGTAGAGGTGGCCGCAGTCCGGGGAGGGGCCGTCGGCGCCGGCTGAGTAGGGCGTTCCGAGGCCGCAGGTGACGGTGGTCCCGTCGCCCATGTCCCAGGCGATGCGGGAGACCACGCCGGTCGCTTCGACAGCGACCGGTCCTTCGGTAGCGGAGCGGGTGATGGGTCCGGAGACGTTCTCCGCGCGGTCGGTCCACATCCACACCGGGAGGCCGACCAGTCCGCTGGCCGAACCCTGGGGGGGTGCGGTGCGCAGCAGCGGCGGCTGCAGTTGCATGGCGGCGATTGCGCGCTGTGCGAGGACCTCTGGGTCGATGAAGTCGGCCGGTGGCCCGCGACGCCAGACGATCCCGGTGGCCGTGGAACTGAGCGATCCGCCCGGGCCCACAGCACAGTTGGCGGCGTAGAGGGCACCCTCCTCCTCGGGAGTGTGCCCATCCCACAACGGCGAGCCGGGAGGGGGCTGAGGGTCCATCAGCTTGAGGTAGCAGCCGCTGGACGACTCGTACCAACCGAGGTTTTCCTCGTAGCAGGGCACCTCGGCGCCGGTCGGCGAGGTGCACTGTGCCGGTGCCGGTGTCTCGGCCCGGGCCGGAACGGTCACGGGGGAACCCGGCACGGCCGGCCGGATGTCCTCGATGTAGCAGAAGCCGGAGGGCAGGCAGATCTCGTTGGGCGCGGCGGTGGCGACCCCGGTCGGGCCCTGGAGGAGGACGGCCGCCAGGACGCCGGCGGCTGCGCGCGCCCAGGAACGGGTCAGCACGTCTCGTCCTGCACGTCGACGGTGGCGACGAGCCAGCGGTCCTCGGGCGGTGGGTAGAAGACGACCGTGGCGACGGCGACGTGCGGCGGCCGCTCGGCGCTCACCACGTCACCGGTGGCCTGGTCCGTGGCGGGGAAATCTTGGGTGTCGACGCAGTCCTGGATCTTGACGGTGCGGAGGGTGCCGTCGGTGCCACCGGCGAGGTCGACGGCGACGACCTGGGGATCGTGGGCCACCTCGCCGGTGTGGGCGATACCGCGATCACGGAGAGCCGAGATCTCGAGCAGCTCGGCGGACCGGTAGGGGTCTGCGGTCAGCTGCGCGTAGGGCAGCAGCCAGTCCTGCGTCGGGTCGCGGCGCGCGTCCTGGGCCAGCCGGGTCACGTCCCGGTAGACGGCCATCGCCGCGTCGGCGGCCGCCGCCTCGTCGGGGTCCATCGACGGGCCGGCGCTCGTGGGCACCGCACTGGTCTCCGAGGCCGATGGCGCGGGCGGGGTCTGCTCCGTGGCGTCCCCGTCCGTGCCGCATGCGGCGAGCGTCAGCACCGACCCGAGGGTGGCGATGCCGAGCCGCGCCCGACCGATTGCCCGCGGCACGGTCTTGGTTGGCGAGGCCGGCGAGCTCGCCGGTTCGGTTCCCAGAGCCCGGGCGCGGCCAGCCGCCATCGCACAGCACGGCTTCAACCTGCGGATCACGGGCGCCTCCCGGGACAGGGGATGCGGGAAATTACCACCGAGGACCGTCGGGAGGGGAAGCCCGAATCTCCAGGAATCCTCCGGTCACCCTCCAGAGGGCGCCAAGGGCGCGTAGTCACGGCGCGAGCGACGGATCGCGGCCTGGACGCGGGCCTCGTCCACACCCAGCAGTCCGGCCACGGCGTGAACGGCGTCCGCCGTCGGCTCGGTACCGGGCCTGCCGTCCTCCAGTCGCACGTACGTCATGACGGACACACCCGGTGCGCCCATCTCGTTCGTCGCCAGGCCGGCCGCCAGCCGGAGCGCCGCCAGCGGTGGATCGTCGGGATCGACGTCGAGCAGGTGCAGCGGCTCGATCCCCACCGCGGCGGCCAGTCGGGGCACGAACCGGGGCCGCGGACGCTCCAGGCCCAGCTCCCACACGCGGACTCTTGCCGGGCTCGACAGCTCTAGACGTTCGGCGAGGTCGTCCCGGCTCAATCCGGCGGCCTCCCGGGCGGCCTGCAGGCGGTCGCCTCGAAGCAGCGGCCGCGCCACGGCAGCCCCCCATCACCCGTTCGGTGGACACCCGTTCGTGGCGTAGGACCCTAGCGCTCACCGTGCACCCGGGTCGTACGACACCTCGTCGTCCGGTGCAGCGCGGGGTGCGAGGCGACGAGCGTCCGTGCGCCGGGGCCGAAGACCGAATGACCTCTGAGAACCGTGACACCGGCGCGCCTCCGGTCCCTTGACGGCTTCCATTCACTGGAGAAGTTCTGCAGGTTCACGGCAGAGTCCGTAGCCGGCTCCGTCCGGGGCTGGAGATAACCCGGAGGACGGCGCCCTTAGCAATCCCGGAGTCCCCGCGCGGCCGCCGGGGGCGCCTACATCGTCGCGGCGAGGCACCGGGCCGACTTCCCAGCGACTGCAGGAAGACCGGAACTGTCTGCCGAGGCTGTGGGCCATGAGACCCGCAGCCCATCCCCGGCCCCGACGTCGTCCATGCCGGCCGTGGTGCTGGCGGGTCGCCGGCCGCAGGCTTGTTGGACGGCCGTGCCCCGACTGTCAGGTCGGCACCTGATGCCCCGGACGACCTCGGAGCGAGCAGCGCTCGCCCATCGGCACGATCCGTTGCTGACCGTCGCGCAGGCCGGGGACTACCTCGGAACCGGAGAGCGGTTCGTCCGTCGGCTGATCGCTCAACGGCGGATCACGTACGTCAAGCTGGGCAAGTACGTCAGGCTCCAGCGTTCAACCCTCGACGACTTCATCGAGTCAGGACGTGTCGCAAGCGAGGGGTAGCCCGACTCGCGGCGCGCGGGAGTCGGCCCGGGCAGCGGGATGCCTGCCCGTCCAACAACCTCGTCACGCCACGCCACCAGGGCGCCGATCTGGTCGTCGTCCCCGGCGACCACACGACCGACCTCGTGCGAGCAGCGAAGTCTCGCCGGCCGTGGCTGAGGCCAGCCTCTCTGGCTCCCTTAGCGACACGTCTCCCCGAAGAAGTCAAGTCCTCCGCGGAAGCGGTGGACGGCTATCCGCCGATCGACGCAGCTGCCACCGCCCGGGTCGGCACGACCGCAATCTCATGTCGGCGGAGAGAAGCAGGAGGTCGTCATGGGTCGAAGGGCTTGGGGCACGGTCCGCCGGCTTCCCTCAGGCCGCTACCAGGCTCGGTATCCGGATGCCTCGGGCAAGCAGGTCTCGGCGCCGCACACGTTCGCGACCAAGGCCGACGGCAATCGGTGGCTCGCCAAGGTGCAGACCGAGTTGGACTCGGGCAGATGGATCGACCCGAGGGCGGGCCAGGAGACGCTCGAGGTCTACGCCGAACGGTGGGTCGACACCCGCCTCGTCCGCGGCCAACCGTTGGCCCCCCGCACAGCCGAGCTGTACCGGGCACAGCTCAAGAACCACATCTCCCCCGCGCTGGGATCGACGCCGCTGCGGCAGCTGGACGCGTCCGCCATCCGGGGCTGGTACGGGAAGCTCAGCGGTCCAGACGGGCCGGGCCAGGTCACAGCAGCAAAGTGCTATCGACTGCTACGTGCCATCTGCACCACGGCGGTGGACGACAACCTCATCGCGCGTAACCCGTGCTCCATCCGTGGGGCGGGGCAGGAACGATCCAGCGAGCGACCGATGTTCACGGTCGCTCAGGTCCAGGCGCTTGTCGATGCCGTCGAGGATCGCTGGCGATCGCTGATCCTCCTGGCCGCCTGGACGGGCCTCCGCATCGGTGAGCTGTCGGCGCTGCGCCGGGAAGACCTCGACTTGACGGCAGGCACCGTGAGCGTGCGGAGTTCCGTCGTCGACGTGATCGGGCAGGAACGCTCCTACGGACCGCCGAAGTCGGCCGCCGGCCGCCGAACGGTGGCCATCCCGCCGCACCTCATCGACGACCTGGAGCACCACCTCGCGACGTACGCCCAGCCCGGCGCACAGGGGCTGGTCTTCGTGGGGCCGAAGGGCGGGCCGATCCGGCGCAACAACTTCTCCGCACGGGTGTGGGCTCCAGCAGCCGAGGCAGCCGGACTCCCGCCCGGCTCTCATCTACACGACCTGCGGGGCTGGGGCGCCACCCTCGCCGCCCGGCACGGCGCCACCACCAGGGAGTTGATGCACCGACTCGGGCACGCCTCCCCCACCGCGGCGCTGCGCTACCAGCGCGCCGAGCAAGAGCGAGATGCTGCTCTCGCCGCCGCCATGAGCGCGGCCTTGAAGCGATCGGAAGGTGCGGCCTCGAGCTGAGCAGGCACGCCGAGCATCCGAGCAGGTCTGCCCCCTGCGCATCGATTGACCCCGGTAGCCATCTCAGCCAGGAATTCCCGTCACCCGCTCGACTGCGATGTCGCGGAACACCGTCACAGATGTCCCGCGACACCGTTTACGTCGGGGCCGTTCGCGGTGCCGCCATGTCTCTCACAGCTCTCCGGCGATTGTGAGCCTCCATCAGACCCGGGGCGGGACAAACTTCCGGCACCGCCCGCTGGACGCCCACCCGTACACGTTCGTCGCCGCCGACGCCCTGTGCTCAAGGCGCGTGAGGGCGGCCGGGTGCTCAACGTGCACGCCCTGGTCGCCACCGGCGTGAACGCCGACGGGCACCGGAAGATCCTGGGCCTGCAGGCCACCAGCGCTGAGGACGGCGCCGGTTGGCTGGCCATCTTCCGCGATCTGACCGCCCGCGCCTCACCGGCGTTCAGCTGGTCACCTCCGCCGTCCACGCAGGGCAGCGTCGACGGATCGCGCCCGGAGCAGTGCCTGGCTGACTACGACGCGGAGGGGTGGAGGCGCGGCCGCTGCGGCGAGCGGGACCGCTGGGAGGCGGCGATGACGGCGCCGGCGACGGCGTACAGAGCGGCTGTGACGGCCCAGCCGGTGGCGTAGTCAGTTTCCTCGACGAGGGCGCCGAACGAGATCGGACCGACCGCGAAGCCGGCATAGAGGCCGAGCGAAAGCAGCCCGGAGGCAGTGCCGACGGACTGCTGGTCGGACAGCCGCACCACCGCCATCATCACAACAACGTTCGAGGCGACGACGGTCGCCCCGGTAACCGCGGCTGCGACCCACAACAGCCAGCCGACCTGCCACCATGCAGCCGCAACGAGGACGGCCATCGCAGCGGCTCCGCAGGTCGCCATGACGGTGAGGATCCGCCGGGGGTCGGCACTGCGCCCGGTCGCGCGCCCCCAGGCCATTCGCGCCACCAAGCCGATCCCACCCATCACGGCGACGAGGAGGCCGGCGCTCGCGACGCTGAAGGACAGCCGCTCAAACCCGAACAGCGGAAGGTAGGCGTTGGTCGATTGCAGCGCGGCACCGCTGAAGAAGGAGTAGGCCAGCAGCCCCCAGATTTGCGGGGACCGGGGCGCCGCCGGCGGCGTCGGGCCGGGCGCTCGGGCAGCGGCGGGCGCCGCGAGGATGAAGCGATAGGTCAGTGCAAGGCCGGCGAGCACGAGAAGCGCCGCGGTCGCAACCGCGGCGCGCCAACCGAGGACCACGGCGATCGGCGGGAGCGTCAGGCCGGCCAGGAACTGGCCCAGCTGCACCCCCGACTGCTTTGCCCCCATGATCGGTCCACGCTCGTCGGCCGCCACGCGGGAAGATACGACCCGATTGGTAACCGGGTTCGTCCCAGCCATCGCGACGCCGGCGAGGACGACGCCCGCGACCAGCCAGCCGAATGACCGCGCGTACGCCGTGAGGGCGAGCGCGATACCGGACGCCACGGCCAGGCTCACCATGACCAGTCGGGGCGGGAAGCGGTCGACGCTCCGCCCGAGCAGCCATGCGCTGGGCGCCGCCACCGCGAACGAGAGCGTCGACAGCGCGCCGAACTCGGCGACCGACAACCCCAGCTCCCGCGTGACCAGCGGGCTGAGCGCGCTCAGCGCGAACACCGGAAGCGGACCGACGGCCATGGTCACGGCGAGCGTGACACTGAGGCCGACGCGGGGGGATGGCTCGGCGCGGCCCGTCCTCACGTGGACGCCCCCCGGACCAGGTGGCTCCCCGCCTGCTGGATCACTGCTCGCGGGCAGTGCTGGCGCCGGGCCGGCAGCAGAATCAGGTCACCAGTCACGGGGAGGCGGGCAACGTTCGGGGCGCTCATCGCTGTCTTCGATCGTGGCGTCGATGCCCCACTCGGGCTAATCGCGGCTAGTGCCGCGGGCTCTTCATCGGGCTCTGTGCTCCCAACTGACGGTGCTCCCGCCGCACCCCAACGCAGCTCCGGGGAACTTATCGAGGCGGCCACCGTCGAGCGGTGGCCGCCGCCGGCATGCAGATCCGCAAGCAAACGGAAGCGGCGGCCGCCCGCCCTCGTCCGGGTCGGCCCGTCGTTCATAGACTTCTGGACGCAGCGCCACGGTGCATCATCGGGAACCTGCCGGTCGGAGCGTCGTAGTCGCGGCCGCCTGCTGCTGGTCCGCGAACAGGCGGCGCACGGGGCCGCCCGAGCGACGGAAGGAGTCGGCTTAGGGCGCGTTGCGACGAGCACGATGATGTCTCCTTGCCGGCGCCTACTCGCGTACGCCACGGGTGACTTCGGGCTGGGCGTCATTTTCGCTCAACTACTTCCTCGTCCCCTCGCTGCCACCGACATGGGCCTCGGCGTCAACGTGAGGACCTACTGCTCGGCGCCGAGGCACTCACGGAGATGCTGCTATCCGTACCGCGCAGTGGCCTGATCGACAGGCCCGCCGTGCGCCGTGGCCTTCCTCGCCGGGACCGCCATGCTCGCCTTGGTCGGCCGCGGCTTCATGCTCGCGCCGTCGTTCGCTGCGCTGTTCGCCCTCCAGGTCCTCCTCGGCACCGCACGGCCCCTCGGCTGGTCCGGTGGCACCCTACGAACCCATGAATAGGTGAGTTGCACCGGCGCGTCAGCGCTCCGGACTCGTCCGACAACCACCCAGCCAGCCTTCGCCGGCCGGCCGGCCAGCCGAGCGGACGCGGCTTCTCGCTCGGTCACCGGTCCGGTGGCCGCCCGGACAGCACTTGCTTGGAGCAGCCTTCCAAGTGTCGAGGGTGCCGTACGGAGCAGGGCGTCCGACCGGCCAGGCGCCTGCCACCCGAACCGTCGACCGGGCCCTCACCCGCCGTCAGACGGCGCGGTCCTGCCAGTACTGCCAGGCCCGCCCGATCTGTGGAGTGTTGGTGGCCACCGTAGCGGCCGCCTCCTCGTCGGTGAGGTACGTGCATGCGCCCAGCCGTTCGGCCTCGACCTGCACACGCGCGTTGACTTCGGTGTAGATGGCGCGGTAGACGACCTCGGGCAGCGACCCGCCCACCGTCGTGGACCCGTGCCCCCGCATCAGAACGACGGCGGCGTCGCCCAGCGCCTCGGCGAGCGCCACGCCAGACTCGGCCGAGCTCACGAGAAGGTCCGACCCGGCACCCATGGTGTCCCGTGCCTCGAACACCGGGACCCGCGGCGCCAGGAAGCCGGCCATGTGCAGGATGGGCCGCAGCGGCACACTGGATACGCCGAAGGGGATGACGGCCGGCGAGTGGCTGTGCACCACCGCCCGGACGTCGGGCCGGGCCCGGTAGATCTGGGCGTGGATGTGGCGCTCCAGATAGGGCTTGCGAGGATCGTCGGTGTCGCCGTCGAGCGTGAGGACCTGGACGTCCTGGGGCTGTACCAGCCCCGGCGCGAGGTTCCTGGCCAGCAGGAAGGTGGTCGGGTCCTCGTCCGACCGCACGCTCACGTGACCGAAGCCGTCGAGGATGCCCTGGTCGACCAGGACGTGGTTGGCCTTGGCGAGCTCGCGGCGCTGGTCTGTCGAACCGTCCGCGGACTGTTCCTGGGGCACGTCACTCCCATCTCTCGTGCCGGCGACGGCCGTCACCGGGCTCCGGCACTTCCGCGCCGCGGTGACTGATTCTGCTACACAGAGAGCGTCGCTGGAACCTTCCGGCCGTCTGAGCCCCAGCTGGTGACGACACCGGCCGGTGAGGCCGCGGAACGAGCGCCGCCCGGCTCGCCCCACAAAGCAGCGCGGATCGAGCGGTCCGCGCCGGCGACCACGCCGCCGACGGCATCCGGCAAGCGCGCCGTCGCAGAAAGGCCCCCGTCGGCTCGGGTTTCCTCAGCCGAGGGTCAGGCCGACCACTCCGGCGAGGACCAGCAGCGCCCCGACCGCGGTTCCTGTCCCCACCATCTCTGTGCGACGGAAGAACAGAACGCTGGCGGGCAGGACGACGATCGGCAGCGCCGCGGAGATGACGACTGCCACCGCGACGGGGATGTAGAGACTGGCCGCGATGAGACAGGTCTGGGCGCTGATCGTGAGGACGCCCGAGAGCAACCACAACCGCCGCCCGACCGGGTCGGCATCGCGCAGGGCGGCGACGACCTTGCCTCGCTGGCCGCTGACGACCGCGTGCAGCAGCAGCCCCGCGGCCGCGCCCACCAGGCTGCCGACCACCGGCACCTCCCAGTCGCGCACCCCCGCACCACGGGCCACGTTGCCCAGGCCGTAGGCAACCGCACCCAGAAGCGCGAGCCCCATCTCGACCGCGGGCAGCGATCGCTGACCAGGGACGGCGGCGTCCGTCGCCGGGCGGCCGGACGGACGCGACGTGAGGTACAGGCCCGCCAGCACCGCCGTTCCGGCGAGGACGGCCGACGGCGGCAGCGCCTGCCCGAGCAGCACCCACGCGGCCAGCGCGGCGAACAGCGGGTTGGTGATCTGCAGGGCGCTCGCGCGGGTGGGACCGATCGTGCGCACCGAGCGGAAGAAGAACCAGCGCCCGAGGTAGGAAGTCAGCAGCCCGCCGACGGCGAAGACACCCAGGGCGTCCCACTCGGGCGGGGGCATCGACTCGCCGGCCACCAGGTACTGCCCGAGGACGACGACGCCGCCGCAACCGACGTTGCTCAGCAACCCCAGCAGGAAGCCCAAATCCTGGGGTAAGCGGCGACCGGCGGCGCCGACCAGGAGGACGTTGGCGCTGAACAGGAACAACGAGCTCACGGCCAGCGCCTCACCCACCTCCGGTGCTCCTCGGCTGGACGCCGGCCGCTCCGGTCACGACCTGTGGCGCAGGCTGCGATCGCCGACGGTCACCGCGAGCAGGATCACGCCTGCGACGGTGAACGCCCATCCCAGGACGTGAAGGCCGGTCTGCCCGACGCCGTCGGCGTAGGCAAGCCCCGTGACGCTCGTGGCAACCATGGCCCCGGTGTACTGCGCCGTCCGGGACAGTCCGGTGGCGGCGCCGACCTGCTCGGCCGGGGCCACCCGGAATACGACGATCTGATTGGCCACCTGCCCCATGCCGTTGGGCAGGCCGAACAAACCGATGACGATGGCCAGGACCACCACCGGCGTCGCCCCGTCCAGGAACGTCAGAGCCAGACTTCCGGCCAGAAGGGCGAGCGCGGTGAAGACCAGCGGCCACAGCTGACGCGAGCCGCGGGCAGCGAGCGGGGCGACCACGGTGCCGACGGCGGACATGCCGAGCAGCAGCAGTCCGGCCGCGCTCGCGGAGAGGCCCCGGCCTCCCTGCAGCCATGGAGTCAGCCCGAAGAGCACGCCGTAGACGGCGAGGAAGCTCAGGACCAGGCGAAGGTACGCCAGGACCAGCGCACGGTTCTGCGCGAGCATGCGGACGTCGAGGAAGGGCCGGTCGACACGGCGCTCGACGAGGACGAGCAGCACCAGGCTGACGACGAGGCCGGCCAGAGTCGCCCACGGCGGCCGGGGAACCTGCAGCAGCACGACGAGCAGCAGCGACACCGTCGCGCTGAACAACAGCACCCCCGGGACGTCGACCAGCCGCCACGCGGACGTCGTACGGGTGCGTGGCAGCGAGCGCGGGAGGTAGCGCAGGCCGAGGGCCAGGACGAGGACGCCGAGCGGCGCGTTGACGGCGAAGGTCGCGCGCCAGCCGATCGTGTCGACGAGGAGCCCGCCCAGCGGCGGCCCGGCGGTGAGCATGACCAGGCTGGCGGTATTGAGAATACCGAGGGCGCGCGCCGCCGACTCCTCCTCCGTCGGCCCCGTACGCTCGCGGATCATCGCCACCGCGGCCGGATACGCTGCGCCGGTCCCCAGACCGACGACCGCCCGGGCGGCCACGAGCCAGCCGAACGTCGGCCCGAAGGTCCCGAGGACTCCGGCAATGGCCACCAGGACACCCCCGGCGAGGAAGACCCGCCGTGCTCCGAACTGGTCGGCCAGCCGGCCGGCCACGGGCTGCCCGATCGCACTGGCGAGGTACATCACGGAGATCAACCAAGCGACCGCCGCAGCGTCCACGCCGAGGTCGCGGCTGATCGGCACCAATGCCGTGGCGATCATCGTCGAATTGACGGCATTGAGCGTCACGCCCAGGCAGAGGGGCACCAGCAGGCGGGCCCCGAGTACCGAGGTGCGCACCGACAGATCGCGGATGTCGTCGGTCACGGCCGGTTTCGCGTCCGGCCGGGGCCTGTTCGCGCGCCCCCTACAGCAGCAGGCTCTCGAGCTCCTCCACTGCGACCATCAGCCGCTTGACGATGTCCGCGCGGACCTCGTCGGTCATCCGGCTGCTCGGGACCGCGGCGTTGATGGCCAGTCGGGGGGACCGCGTCAAGCGCAGGCAGACGGCGATCGAGCTGACGCCCTCCTCGCTCTCCTCCTGGCTGCAGGCGAAACCCTGCGAGCGCACCTCGGCGAGTGCGGCCTCCAGCTCCGTGCGAGTACCGATGGTCTGCGGGGTCACCGCCACCAGGTCCTCGGACGGATACAGTCTGCGCAACTCCTCCCCCGAGAGCTCCGCCAGCAGGACCTTGCCCGTCGATGTGCAGTGTGCCGGCAGGAACCGGCCGAGCCGGCCGACGACGCGCAAGGCGCGCGAGCTCTCGATGGAGTCGACGAAGTGGACGTCGGCGCCCTCGAGACGGCCGAGATGCACGGTCTCCTGCAGCTCCGCGTTGAGCCGCTCCAGCACCGTGCGGGCTCGCGTTCGGACGTCCAGGCGCCGCAGGACACCGTAGGTGAGACCGTCCAGCGTCGGACCGCTGACGTAGCCGCGAGTCGCGCCGTCCTGACTGATGAACCCCCGGTACTGCAGCATGGCCAGCAGCCGGTGCGCCGTGGACGAGGCGACACCCAGGTACTTGCTCACGTCGGTGAGGCGCAGGTTGGGCCGCTCGCCAAGAAGCAGGAGCACCTTCAAGGCGTTGTCCACCGACTCGATCGGATACTGTGGGACGGCTCCATAGCCCAACACAGCAGGAGGCGGAGACAAGTCGGTCACCCCCCGAGGCTACGTCGGCTGTGCACCGCAGCGGCTCGAGTGCAGGGTTCGACCTCCCGAAAGGGGGGGTGGCGCTGGTCACGCTCCCCCGGCTCGCTCCCCCGTGCCGGGGCGCGTCTCCCGGACCCCCTCCTGCGGGTGCCCGGACGCACCCCCCAGCGCGGAGATCCGTTCCAGGGCCTCGTCGAAGCCAGCTCCCCCGGTCATCAGGCGCCGGCACTGGACGAGTGCCTTGGGCCAGTTGACCGTCACCGCGCCATGGAGGCGCCCGCGGTCATCGGTGTAGAGCACCGCAGCCCGGGGCTTCTCCCCCTCGAGGTCTCCGACGAGTTCATGCCGGCTGCCCTGGGTGGGCCGGCCGACGATCTGGATCTTCCAGTCGTACTGGTCGCTCCAGACATACTCCACGGGACTGTGTGCGCGGAGGTCCTCCGGGTGCGCGATGTTGTGGGCCGCACACACCGCCATCTCGACCGCGTTCGTCCAGTGCTCCACCCGCAGACGTTCGCGGTGCCTGGGGTGGAACCACCGGGCCACGTCACCGATGGCGAACACGTTCGGCGCGTCCAGGGTCCGGCAGTACTCGTCGCAGAGGATGCCGTTGTCGAGCGGGAGACCTGAGTCGGCGAGCCAGCCGTCATTGGGGACGGCACCGATACCGACGACGACCGTCGCCGCCTGAACGGTCGAGCCGTCCGTCAGTCCGACGCGTAGGTCACCAGCTTCACCCTCGATCCGCTCGACGCCCACACCGAAGCGGGTCTCGACGCCGTGCCGGTGGTGCAGGTCGGTGAAGTACCGGCCGATCTCCGGCCCCACCACGCGGCCGATCGGCGTGGGCATCGGGTCGACGACGGTGACCTCGTGGCCGAGCGCCCGCGCGGTGGCCGCCGCCTCGGCTCCGATGAAGCCACCGCCCACGACCACCACCGGCCCCGGCCGCCGGAGCTCTTCGCGCAGCGATCCGCTGTCTCCGAGGGTCCGCACGACGTGCACCCCCGACCCCGGCCGCCAAGGGCTCGGGCGCGCCGACGCACCCGTCGCGATGATCAGCCAGTCGTAAGCCAGGTCCGCCCCGTCCGACAGCCACACCCTGCGCTCCGCCACGTCGAGCCGGGTGGCCCCGACACCGAGACGCAGCTCGATGCGGTCACGGGCGGCGGCGTCCTCGGTGAGCAGACCGACCTTGTCGGCATCCCATTGTCCCACGAGGAACTGCTTGGACAGGGGCGGCTTGTCGTACGGCAGCGCCTCCTCCTCGCCGACGAGGAGGATGCGACCGCGAAAACCTTCGCTGCGGAGGGCCTGAGCAGCGCGGACCCCGCCGATCGACGACCCGACGATGACGACGACAGGGGTGTGCCCCGCCGCGTCGGGCGGGGTGCTCACTCGTCCTCGATCCACAAAGCGTTCACCGGGCAGCTGCGGGCGGCCTCCTCGATGCGAGGCCGCTCCGCTTCGGTGATCTCCTCCTTGAGGAGCACGACCACGCCGTCGTCGTCGATGTCGTAGACATCAGGAGTGGCGTCCACGCAGTTCGCGTATCCCTGGCACGCCTCGAAGTCCGCCTTCAGCCTCGGCACCACACTTCTCCTCTCGAACCCGTTCCGGAACCTCTGCCGGCAGCCATTCAGGAACGCTTCCGGGGCGCCGACACACCCACGCCGCCATCGGTGTGGACGGTGGTCCCGGTAATACCCCGGTTGCGCCGGGCGGCAAGGAAGACATAGCTCCAGGCATGGTCCTCGCCGGAGAGCGCCACCTGCAGCGGCACGCGCGCGGCCATCTCCGCGGCCCTGTCCGGCGCTGCACCGAGGCTGCGCGTCGAAAGTCCCAGGCTGGGCAGACCCCGCAGGTCGGTGTTGAGGGTCCCTCCCGGAGCGACGCCGTTGACCCGCACCTCGGGGGCGAGGTCGTGGGCGAGCGCGCTGACCATCCCACGGACGGCGAACTTCGAGGCGACGTAGAGAACGCCACCGCGGCCTGCGTAGTACGCGGACGTGGACTCGGTCAGCACGACGGTGCCCGCGCCCGACCGTTTGAGCTCGGGCAAGGCCGCCTTCACCGAGTGCAGGAGGGACTTGACGTTCGGGTGGAACATCTCGTCGAAGGCACCGTCGAGGACGTCCGCGTCGAGGTCCTCGATGCTCCGGTAGTAGTCGAAGATGCCCACGCAGCTGACGAGGGTGTCCAGGCCGCCCAACCGGGCGACCGCGCCTGCGACTGCCTCGTCGTTCGCAGACCGCGTGGCGGCGTCCCCGACGGTCACGGGGACCTCGGGCAGCTCCTGCGCCAGGGCCGCGGCCTTGTCCGCGTCCCGTTCGAGGACGGCCACCCGCGCTCCCTCGGCAAGAAACGCATCCACCACCGCCCGGCCGATCCCGGAGCCCGCGCCCACGATCAGCGCGCGCTGTCCCTCGAGCCAGCCGGCCCCCGGGCCGCTCACCGGCCCACCTCGCGGACCGGGCCGTCCGCCGGTCCGTCCGGAGCATCGCCTGTGACGATGCCCCCGGTCGCCTCCGGGATGAGGGGGCCGAACGGATTCCCGATCATCGCCGAAAAGGTGGCGGTGCTCTGCCAGGTGAGCGACTCCAGCTCCAGGGGATCCAGTGCGACCCACTGCCCGGACTTCGGCGACTCAATCAGAAGCCGTGAGCCGTTGCGCGTGTCCACCCGGATGACGCGTACCTCGGCGAACTCGTTGGCGATCGTGATCGCATCGCCCCGTGCGCCCTCGAGCAACCCGGCGCGGTCGGCCGCGGCGCGGCGGGCCGCCGCGGCATCGTCCTCCTCGCCCTCCCAGTGCAGAGTCATCGCACCCGTCTCCTCCGGAGTCCGCCCGTCACAGGAAGATGGCCAGGTTCTGCATGCGCATCACCGAGTCATCGACCATGATCGTCCGACGGGCCAGCTTCCAACCGTCCGATGTCCGGCGGAGCAGGTCCTCCCGACCTGCCGAGACGAACGACCCCTCGCGGACGTCACCGCGGTTGCGGAAGAGCAGGGTCGCGGAGTCCACGATCAGGTGGTCGGCGTCCTCGGTGGCGAACGTCCGCACATTGGTGAGGTGGTGGCGGAGGCGTGAGGGAGGGTCCTCCGTCCACGCGTGCTCGGTGAGGAAGCGGGCTACCCGCCGGGACAGCGAGTACTTGTCCTCGTCGAAGTGGGCCATGCCCGGCGAGGTGTCGAACCCCGCGCCGAGCGCGGTGGTCACCCGCACGGGCATGAGGTAGTGGATGTCCTCGGTGAGCAGTTCCAGCCAGGCTTCGTAGGACTGGGCGTCGAGGAGCCATGCCTCGTCGACCAGCCACTGGTGTGCCTCGAGGTGCCGTGGGTCCCCGAAGGGCAGGCTCCGCCCCACGCGCTGGACGCGGGAGGCCTTACCGCCGAGCACCGAGCGGGCAGAGTGCAGTTCCACCGGGGTGACGCCCGGCGCGGCCGGAGTCGTCACCGGAGTCGGGACGCTGCTCATTCCCCACCCCCCGTCTGCTCGCCGGCCGACGCGGCGTCCACCAGTTCATCGGGCGGTGCAGCCGCCGGGAGGGTCGGAACCTCCTGCCCCTGGACCCGTACGACCTGGTCGGCCCGCCCTACCTCCATCACGGAGGGGGCCGTGACCGGCTGTTCAAGGTGGTCGGCCCAGCGGTTGAGGAGTTCGCGCTGGTTGTACTCGCCGTAGCCAGTGTGCGCGACCCCCGGACCGTGGAACTGTTCGGGGGTGAGCGCCGGAACGACCTCGGAGCCGTCCTCCAGCAGACCCATCCGGCTGTTGAGCAGCAGTCGCCGGGCCATGGAGCCGGCGGCGGTGTTGGTGAGGGACACCCAGTTCTCCACGTCGTCCTGCTCGAACATCCCGGTGGAGCCGAAGCACATCAGGTAGGCCTTGTAGGACAGCGCCTTGAACTCCTCCGGCGCTTCGGCGTCGACGGCGAACCAGGACAGCACCTCCGTCTCGTCGGCGCTAATGGGTTGCCACTGCCGGATGGAGATGAACGGCAGCACGTCATCGCCGTCGGCGACCTTCGGCCAGTTGTGCACGAACGACATGTTGGGGTAGACCGACGCGGCGCTGATCATGAAGCCGTCGTCCCCGACCACCCGCAGCTGCTCGTCCGACAACACCTGCTTCATGCGGTCGACCATCTCCTGGGGGTAGCCGACGTAGCGGAACCGTTCGTCCACATCGCCCTCGGGAAGCTTGTACGTGGTTCCGCCGCCCGCACCGGCCCAGTACGTGCAGCCGTCCTTGCGCTTCTCGGCCTTCGGCTCCCGGAAGAGACCGATCTCCACGACCGAGGTATGCGTCTGGGGGGTGTGGTACATGTCGCCGGCGAAGTTCTCGGCGCCGATCTTCCAGTTCGCCTTGATCCGCCAGCGCTGCGGCCCACGGAGCTCGATGCCACTGGGGCTCTGCTTCGTGTAGTAGTCCAGGTAGAAGCGGAAGTCACCGAGGAAGTCGGCCAGGGGCTCGGCGTCGGGGTCCAGCGAGATGAAGATCAGACCGTTGTAGCTGTCCAGGTTCGGCGCCGGCAGGAGGCGCTGGCCCTTCCGCTTGAAGCCGGCTTCGCCACCGTAGGCGTCCTTGTGGAACGGAAGGCCGACGATCCGACCGTCGTTGCGGTAGGACCAGCCGTGGTAGGGGCAACGGAAGTGGGACGCGTTGCCCATCTCCGCGCGGCAGACCTGCATGCCCCGGTGCAGACACATGTTGAAGTGCGCGCGCACGACACCCGCCTCGTCGCGGGTGACGATGAAGGAGTCCTCGAGCACGCGGCGCACCACGTAGTCGCCGGGCCTTGGGATCTCGGACTCGTGGGCGACGAACACCCATGCGCGCCCGAAGACACGCTCCTTCTCGAGTTCGAATATCTCCTGGTCGTTGTAGACGTGAGCGGGGATCATGCCCCGCCGCACCTGGTCCAACATTGCGGACTGGTCGGCCATCACTGTTCCATCCAGACGGATCCGCGAGGCGCGGACGTAGCGGGAATCTCTGTTCTGGAGAAGTCCTCTCTTCTGAGTAGAGCGCATGGGTTCTCGTTGGTCAACCCTCTGCGACGACCCCTCCAGGGTGCCGCCGGGCCGCGGCGGCCTGCGGATCGACCGAGCCGCTTCGCCCCGCGCAGGCATCGGCGCCGCCGCCCACCACGGATGTCGCGAGCCGGCCGCCGGGCGTCGCGGGGCCGCCGCCCGACGCCGTCACGAACTGCCAGGGAGTCGCCTCCGGCCGCCTCTGCGCCCCGGAGGCGCCCGGCCCCGGGCTTCCACGACCGATCACCGGCACGAGGTTCGCGTGGCCGAGGGTGACGCTTGACACAGCGCTCGACCCCCGTGCACTCTTCTCCAGAGAGAATGTCTGCAGAGCGGAAAACGGCTCCCCGTGGACGCCCAGCCGTCCGAGTGATCCGGCGCCGCCCACCGACCGGCGAACCGTACGAACGTGACCACCCGAGAGGAAGCGCATTGGCCACGACCCTGGACCCCAGAACGGACCGGAGACCTGCCGAAGGGGAACACCTCTTCACCATCGAGGATCTGTGCGTCACGTATCCGCCGACGGAAGCCTCACCTCAGGGCATGAGCGCTCTCCAGCACATCGACCTCGACGTCCGCAAGGGTGAGTTCGTGTCGGTGGTCGGGCCGTCCGGTTGCGGGAAGTCGACCCTGCTCTCGACCGTGAGTGGCCTTCTCACCGGTTTCGACGGGCGAATCACCGTGCGCGGCGACGAGATCAAGGGGCCTCACCCCGACGTGGGTGTCGTGTTCCAGGAGGAGTCGACGTTCCCCTGGCGGAACGTGCTGAAGAATGTCGAGTTCGGTCTAGAGATGCGGGGCGTCAGCAAGGAGGAGCGCCGCCGCAAGGCCATGGAGATCCTCACCATGGTGGGCCTCGAGGACTTCGCGAAGAGCTACCCGGGCCATCTCTCGGGGGGCATGAAGCAGCGGGTCGCCATCGCGCGGACGCTCGTCATGGAGCCGTCGATCCTCCTGATGGACGAGCCCTTTGGAGCACTCGACGAGCAGACGCGCATCATCCTCGGCGAGGAACTCCTGCGCATCCAGCGGGCACTGGACCAGACGGTCCTGCTGATCACCCACAACATCCAGGAAGCCATCCTGCTCTCCGACCGCGTCGTGGTACTCAGCGCCCGCCCCGGCCGGATCAAGGCGATCGTGGACATCAAGCTTCCGAAGCAGCGCGACTCGACACTGCTGGCCACCGACGAGTTCGCCGGACTCGTGGGCCAGGTCTGGTCCGTTCTCCGCGAGGAATCCCTGCGCGCGTTCGCCCAGGAGCAGAACAACGATGAGGAGACGACGCATGCGTAAGACGCTGGCCACCATGACCCTGCTGACGACGGCCTCGGTCGCCGTAGCGGGTTGCTCGGCTCCCGGAGGCAATGAGCCGACGGAGGAGGGGGAGACCCAGGTCAACCTGGCCTTCTCCAACCCGACCATCTTCACGACTGGGCTGCCCTATTACGTCGCCACGGCCCAGGGCTTCTACGAGGAGGCGGGACTCTCGGTCGACGCCACCTTCACCGGTGGCGGGTCGGAGACGGTGCAGGCCGTGGTCTCCGGCAGCGCGGACATCGGTACGGAGACCAGCGGCGCCGCGGCGATCGGCGCCTACACCTCCGGCGCGCCCATCGACATCATCGCGGCCTCGACCACCGGCCTGGACCTGCAGTGGTTCGCCGAGCCCGACAGCGGTCTTGAGAACCGCGCAGACCTGGCGGGCAAGCGGATGGGTTACAGCTCGACCGGGTCTTCCAGCCACATCGGCATCCTGGCGCTCAGCGAACTCCTCGAAGCGGAGGGGCTGGCCCCGGCCCAGCCGGAGTCCATCGGCGGGCCCCCCGACAACCTCACTGCCGTCCAGACGGACCAGATCGACGCGGGCTGGACCCAGCCGCCGTTCTTCCTCGACAGGGTGGCCAACGGCGAGCTCGTGCTCGTCGCCGACGGGGCGGAGATCGGGGACTACGCCGATGTCGCCATGCGCGTGATCATCGGCAACGAGACGTGGTTGGAGGAGAACCCCGAGACGGCGACCACCTTCCTCGAGGTCCACGACCGCACCTGGGACTGGATCTTCGACAACCCGGAGGAGGCGGCGACCATCTGGAAGGAGGCCGCTGACCTCGAACTCTCCGAGGAGGTGCTGCTCACCTCCTTCGACTACTACGACCGCGAGGAGCTGCGCATCGCTCCCCTGGATGGGCGTGACGTCCTCCTCGACGACGCCGTCGAGTTCGGCTTCGCCGAGCAGCCGTTGACCGACGAGGAGGTCAACGACCTGTTCAACCTGAGCTACTTGCCGGAGAGCTGACGTGAACAGCACTCAGGCCTCCGCCCGGCCGGCGTCGGGAACCTCCCCGGCGCCGGCCGCCGGCCGGCGCTCGCGATCGGGCTCACGGATTCCGATGTGGATCGTCCGCATCGCGGTCATAGTCGTGTTCCTCGTGCTGGTGGAGATCGCGGTCCGGACCGAGCTGATCAACCCCTTCTTCGTGCCACGGCCCAGCGAGGCGGTGGCCCGCATGGGCACCCGCCTTACCGACGGCGAGTTTCTCGGGCTGGTGGCCGTCACCTTGGGCGAGACGTTTGCCGGCTTCGCTCTGGCGGCCGTCGTTGGGATGGTCGTGGGCTTCCTGCTCTGGCGATCCCGCTCGCTGGGGGACGCGTTTGAGCCACTGGTCGCCGCCCTGTTCTCCTCGCCAATCGTGTTGCTCTACCCAATCTTCCTGGTGATCCTCGGACGCAACTCCACGGCGATCGTGGCCCTCGCAGCCGTCTTCGCCGTGCTGCCGACGATCCTCTTCACGAAGCAAGCCCTGAGCGCCGTCAGCAGGACCATGCTCAATGTGGGCCGGAGTCTGAACCTGTCTGCTTGGAGCAACTTCCGCCACATCCTGCTCCCGGCCGCGGCGCCGACGATCTTCACAGGCCTGCGTATCGCCCTCACCTACGTGCTCATCGTCGTCGTCGCGATGGAGTACATCTTGCAGATCGGAGGGCTGGGCCGATTCGTGTCCGAATCATCCCTGCTCTTCCGCGCGACGGACCTCTACGCGTCGGTGGGCCTGATCGTCATCATTTCGGCGGCCTTCATTTGGGCGATCAACCGGTTGGAAAAGTTGGTGCAGCGATGAATCGAGTGTGGACACTCCGGATCGGCGCTGCGGTGGTCTTCCTGGGCCTCTGGGAGGGACTCGCGCGCAGCGGCCTGGTCCTGGACACGGTACTCCCGCCGGCAACCGAGGTGTTCGGCCGGATCCAGGACGTGGTCACCCAGTCGGACTTCGGCCAGGACGTCTACGCCTCCCTTTACGAGGTGGTCATCGGAGTCGCGATCGGGGCTCTGGTGGGCATGCCGTTCGGCGCATTCATGGGATCGAGTAGGTACCTCTATCGACTGCTGGACCCGCTCGTCTACTACGTCGGCGCGGTACCGAAGATCGTCCTGTTCCCGATCCTCATCCTTTTCCTGGGAACAGGCGTGGAATCCAAGGTCGGGATCGCCGCGATCAGCGCCGCATTCCCGATCGCGATCAACACGGCGCTGGCGGTCCAAGAGGTCAACCCGATGCATGTCAAGGCGGCCAAGTCCCTGGGGGCCAGCCGCAGTCAGCTCTACCGTTTCGTGTACACCCCGGCGATCCTCGGCCCGGTGCTCGCCGGTGCTCGGCTGGGGCTCGGTGTAGCCATCACGGCCGCCCTGCTGGGTGAGACGAAGGTCGCGAACGTCGGCCTTGGCTTCAGGGCGATCGAGTACTACTCGCGGTTGCAGATCGCGGAGATGTATGCCCTTCTGCTGATCGTCTTCGTCGGTGCCGCCCTGATCAACCTGGGATTGAGCGGCCTCATCCGTCGGGCCACGCATTACCAGCAGCAACGGGTCGGCGCGGCCGCCTCGGTCGCATGACAGGAGTGACGCAGAAGACGCTCGGAAGGGCGGCGGATCTCCTCACCATTCCCGAGGTAGTTGAACGGGCACGCCAGACGCTGTCGGGCGACCAGTGGGACTACTCCTGCGGAGGTGCGGAGAGCGAAACAACGCTGCGCCGCAACCGTACGGCGTTCGCTGAACTGGCCTTCCGCCCCCGGGTCCTCATGGGGGCGGGCCAGCCGGACACGTCGGCCACCTTCCTCGGCCGTCTTCTTGCACTGCCCGTCCTGCTGGCGCCGGTCGGCTCAATCGCCACATTCCACCCGGACGGCGCCCTGGCGTGCGCCCGGGTGGCCGCCGACGCCGGGACCGGGGCATTCGTCGGGACGCTGTCACATCCGGCGCTCGAGGTGGTGCGTAGCGGCTCGACTGCGCCGCTGTTCTTTCAGCTCTACGTCTACGGGGACCGCGGATGGCTCCGGGATCTCGTGAGCCGTGTCGAGGCTGCCGGATACCAGGGCATCTGCGTCACGGTGGACGTATCCGCCTATGGCCGACGCGAGCGCGACTTGCACAACCGCTACTTCCCGCGGCAGAGCGTCGAGCGCCCAAATCTCGGCGCCTCCACCGATGTCCCGGGCATGGTGCACCGAGACGCCTACAACGCCGCCCTGACCTGGGATGACCTGGCGTGGTTGCGGGGCGTGACCCGCTTGCCCCTGATCGTCAAGGGGATCATGTCCAGTGACGACGCGGCGATCGCGGCCGACCACGGCGTCGACGTCGTGTATGTCTCCAACCACGGAGGGCGCCAGCTCGACCACGCGCTCGCCAGCATCGATGTGCTTCCCGAAGTGGTGAGCGCAGTCGATGGCCGCGCGGAGGTCGTGCTCGACAGCGGGATCATGCGGGGCAGCGACGTGGTGAAGGCCCTGGCCCTCGGCGCCCGAGCCGTCGCCATCGGCAAGCTCATGGCCTGGGGTCTGTCCGCCGGAGGGGAAGCGGGCCTGCTGCGGACCCTCCAACTGCTGCAGACAGAGATGGCCACGACCCTGACCAATCTCGGGGTCCGGTCGGTCAGCGAGCTGCACCCCGACCTGCTCCGCCGAGTCTCTCCCAGCGCCGCCTCTGCATGGCCGGCAGACCTGTGACCGGGGAGCTGGTCCGGCCACGGCTGGTCTACTTCGAACGCTGGGTCGACCCCGTGGCCGAGGAGATCTTGGGCCACCGTGACGACGTGGAACTTCTCCGGCTGGAGTACGCCGATCCCCTGTCGGCCAACTGGGCCGCCATGGCGGGCGCACACGGCTACCACGTGCAACCGCGGACGGAGCTGCGAGGCCCCTGGTTCGGGGACTCCGACCTGCTGGCCCGAAGCCCCCGGCTACTCGCCCTCGCCTCGACCGGCGCTGGATACGACTACATCGACGTCGACGCCTGCACCTCCGCGGGGGTGATCGTCTGCCACCAGGGTGGCACCAACAGGGAGGCGGTCGCCGAGCATGCGCTCGGCCTCATGCTCGCCCTGTCCAAGCGGATCGCGATCACAGACCGGGCCCTGCGCCGGGGGGAACCGATCGACAGGTTCGAATTGCGGGCCAATGACATCGCCGGCAAGACACTGGGGATCGTGGGCCTCGGCGCCATCGGCAGCCGGGTGGCCGAGCTCTGCGCGGGCCTCTTCGGGATGCGAGTGCTCGCCTTCGATCCATACGTCGATGCTGCGACAGCCCGAGATCGACACGCGGAGAAGGTCAATCTGGACAATCTCCTTCAGCAGGCCGACGTGGTCTCCGTCCACTGCCCGCGGACCTCGGAGACCATGGGGATGTTGGGCGCGGAGCAGTTCGCCCTCATGCGGCCCACCGCCTATTTCGTCTCAACGGCGCGGGGCGGTGTCCATGACGAGGAGGCACTGGCCGGTGCTCTGCGCGATGGGCGGATCGCCGGCGCCGGCGTCGACGTCTTCCTCACCGAGCCGCCACCTGCGGATCATCCCCTGCTCCAGCTGGACAGCGTGATCGCCACCCCGCACATCGCCGGGGTGACGGTCGAGGCATTGCGCGAGATGGCGTCCGAGGCCGCCCGTCAGTGGATGGCCGTCTTCGCCGGCCGGGTGCCGCCCCGCTTGGTCAACCCGGAGGCATGGCCGCGGTACTCCCGCCGCTTCGAGGAACAGCTCGGCTTCGCTCCGGATCCCCTCTGAACGGGCGGAACGTACGCGGCGGCACGATCGACGGCGGATCAGCCGCGAACGGCCATCGCATTGAGGCGCACGTAATCGATCGACAGAGCACCGAGCCGATCGGCTACCCGGGCGATCAGGTCCCGCCGGCGCTCGTCGGGCATACCGGCCAACGCCTCGAACAGGACGACCGACTCGAGGAAGCGCTCCAACTCGGCGCGGGTCGCGAATGTCGCCGGATCGGCATGGCACCACACCGCAATGTCGGTGAAGCCCGCCTCCCGCAGGTGCTCAGCGGTTTCCGTCGGGTCCGCGAAGTGCCAGTAGCTGGAGTCCAATCCGAGATCGCGCATCGCATTCACGACGGAGTCGATGTTTCCTCGCCCGCCCCACTGTGCGACCAATCGTCCACCCATTTCCAGGACCCTCGCCAGCCGCTGGAAGAGCCTCCCGTGGTCACGCACCCAGTGGAAGGTCGCCGTGGAGAAGACCAGGTCGAACAGGCCGACGTCCGGTAGTGGGGCGGAGAGGTCCGCCTGGACCAGAGTGACCCGGTCACCGAACCGTGCGAGCCTGTCCTGCGCGGCCGACAGCATGGCAGCGGAGCGGTCCACTCCCACGACCGTCAGGTCCGGGAACTTGTCGAGCAGCTGCTCAGTGACCCGCCCGCTGCCGCAACCGGCGTCCAAGGCGCGCCGTCCTCCTGCAACCCGCAGGAGGACATCGGCTCCCCAGCGGGCCTGCGGATCGGCGACCGTGTCGTAGGTCACGGCATCCCACTCGGCGGCGGCTTCGAGGTTGACCGGGGGGAGCGCCCGTTGCTGACGTTTCCCTGTGCGACCGCTCTCGCTTCGTCGGGCATCTTCTCGACTCACGGGCCCCGTCACCCGCCTCCTTCACTCTGTCTCATGTTTGGAACCTTCGGGAATTCCAGACCGTCTTCAGTGGTGACGGCCGATCACAGCAGCGCGCCCAGCTCCTCAGCCGCCGGGATGAGTCGCTCGAGGATTTCTTTGCGCGTCGCGTCGCTCATCCGGCTCACTGGCACGGATACGGTGATCGCCAGCCGCGGGGAGCGATCCGCGGTCACCGCGACGGCGAGCGAAGCGACACCTTCCTCACTCTCCTCTTGACTTTGGGCATAGCCATTCATGCGAACATCGGCCAGGGCCGCTCGTAGTTCGGTGCGCGTTCCGATGGTATTGGCAGTGATTCGGGTCAGCTCTTCATCCGGATACAGCTGTGAGAGCTCCTCACACGACAGTCCGGCCAAGAGGGCTTTTCCCGTGGAGGTGCAGTAGGCGGGCATCGAACGACCGAGCCGGCCCACCACCCGTAGCGCCCGCGAGCTCTCGATGGAGTCGACGAAATGGACGGCGCTGCCCTCGAGACGACCCAAGTGAATGGTCTCCTGCAGCTCGGCGTTCAACCGCTCGAGGATCGGGCGGGCACGGGTCCGCGCGTCCAGCCGGCGGAGGACATCGAAGGCCAGTTGTTCCAGCGTGGGTCCTGGCACGTAGCTGCGGGTGGCCGCATCCTGTCGGACGAACCCCCGGTACTGCAGCATCGCAAGCAGTCGATGGGCAGTGGAGGACGCGACCCCGAGACCGCGGCTGACGTCCGTGAGCCGCAACGTCGGTCGCTCGCCGAAAAGAACAAGCAGTCGCAGGGCATTGTCGACTGAATCTATCGGATACTGCGGCAGCGCGCCGTACTCCGGTGTGGAAGGGGGGGGCTGCACTCCGGTCACCGATCCAGGTTACGTGCTGCCGGTACTCGACCGGGATCCTCCCTTCCGCGTGAACCGCCGCGAACAGGTCTCGCCCGCCGGTCGCGCGCCGACGTGGACCGCCCCGCCGAGCGGCGCGCCGCAGGGCCAGTCCAGGGAGCCCAGGCAAGCGACAGTGCCTTCTTGATCGGGTGGGGTGCACGAATTTGGGCCGATCCGGCATACGGCGTCTTCCCCCGCGATGACGAATTCTCTTGCAACCACGGCCCAAGAGCCGCGATCCTTCACCCACCCTCAGCGCGCCGTGTGGTGATCAGCCACTTCCACTCCGGCTTTCGGCGCCCACCATCTCCTGGCGTGGCCCGACGGGACGGCGCTCACTCCAGGACGACCGTCACCGCCTTGGTCTCCGTGTACGACAGCAACTCGTCCACCGACTCCTCGCGGCCCACCCCCGACGCCTTCACACCGCCGAACGGAAGACCCCAGTAGTGGCGAGAGCTGCCGTTGACCCATACGTAGCCGGCTTGGAGACGGGAGGCCATGCGGTGCGCCCGGGTGACATCACTCGTCCAGACGCCGGCGGTGAGCCCGTACTCGCTCCGATTCGCGATCTCCACCGCCTCGTCCTCATCCCGGAACGTGATTACGGACAGGACCGGTCCGAAGATCTCCTCGACCGCAGCCGGGTTGTCGGGCGCCATGGGACCCAGGACAGTGGGAGCCACGTACCACCCCTCCTCCCCGACGGTGTTCGGGCGCCCCCCGCCCACAAGGACTTCCGCTCCCGCCGCTTGGGCAGCGGCAACCGCAGAGAGGGACTTCTCGTACTGCCGACCGTCGATGACGGGCCCCATCGCTGTCCCGTCGGCCAGGGGATGCCCGACTCGGATGGCACCGACCTGCTCCACCACGGCAGCAAGGACTTCGTCGGCGATCGACTCGTGCAAGAGGAGGCGACTGGTGGACCCGCAGGACTGCCC
Organism: Blastococcus saxobsidens; assembly: GCF_002938435.1. Taxonomy (GTDB): domain Bacteria; phylum Actinomycetota; class Actinomycetes; order Mycobacteriales; family Geodermatophilaceae; genus Blastococcus; species Blastococcus saxobsidens. The sequence goes on along the minus strand of NZ_POQT01000004.1, from coordinate 93,387 downwards.
GGCGGTAACGGTGTAGTTCATGCCGAAGACGGCACTGTCGGCCGCCTTGGCGAGGTCGGCGTCGGGCATGACGATCAGGGCGTTCTTGCCGCCCAACTCCAGGGTCACGTGCTTGACGCCGTGCTCGGCGGCCTGACGCTGGATGAGACGGCCCGTACCAGGGGCGCCGATGAACCCGATCCGACGGATCAAGGGGTGAGCCACGAGAGCCCTCCCGCTGATCTCCCCCCGGCCCGCGACCACGGCGCAAAGGTCGGGACCGAACACTTCCGCGGCCAGCTCCGACATGCGTAGCGACGACAAGGGCGTCTGGTCCGGCGCCTTGAGGACCACCGCGTTCCCGGCGACCAAGGGAGCCGCGACCTTTCCGGCGGCGAAGAATATGGGGTGGTTGAAGGGCACGATCCGCCCGACCACCCCGTACGGCTCCTGCACCGTGTAGTGCAGGTTTTCGGACAGCGGGTATGTCGCCCCCCCGAGCGCCAGCGCATGATCGGCCATAATCTCGAGCAGCGTGGCCGCCGCTGCTACATCGGCCTGCATGGCGGCCAGCGGGAACCCTGCGTCCAGGGCGTCGATCGTGGCCAACTCGTCGGTGTGCGCGCGGAGGAGGGCAGCGAACTCACGCACCTTTCCGGCGCGCGCGCGAGCCGGCTGCGCCGCCCACCCCGACTGGGCCGCCGCGGCGGCACGCACGACCCGGTCCACCTCCTCGGCCGAACAGTCCGGGGCGTCGGTCAGGCGGTGGCCCGTGGTGGGATCTTCGACGTGATATCGGAGCGACGTCGGCATGGGTCGGCCACCGAGCTGGATCTCGAAGGGGCGATCGATCACGGCACGGGCACTCTCGAGCAGGGTCATCGGGTCCGGTCTCCTCTTGGATAGGTGGTGATGCTGGAGTGCCCGCAGCCCGCTTGTCGTCGTGCGGGACCACGAACGGGGCCACGGCTCAGAACGCAGTGCCGCCCACCCGATGGGCGGCACTCCCCACGCCCGTTGACCGTTCATCCGGTCACGGTCGACACTTCGGGGGCTGACTCGACGCTGACGTAGCACGAACCCGCCATGGGCAGAGCCAGTCGGCAACCGCCGAGCCTCTTCCGCGGCACAGAGGTGCCGTTGAGGAATGCCCGGGATGAGCGCGACCGCCCCTGAGTTCGACTGGCAGTCCGGGGTCGGTGATGTGGACAAGCACCGGCGCCACGACGCGATGACGTGAATGGACACGGCTCTCCTGCCGGTTCGCGCTCCGTGGGCTCGTCCGCCGCGGGCGACTCGTCCTTCCGACGGTTGATGTCTCTGCGGTGCAGAGATACCTTCTGCGAAGGGCGCGGTTGTGTCAAGGCCCCCGGGTCAGCACCGCCTTTGCCGTCAGACCCGTCGACGCAGGAGGATCCATGGCCACACAGTCCCCGCTCCGCACCGATGAGCAGCACGGCCGCACCGGGGCCGATCTCGTCGTGGCATGTCTAGCGGCCGAAGGAATTCGAGTCGTCGCAGGCGTCCCAGGGACAACGGTCATGGACGTCATCGACAGCCTCCGGCGGCAGGAACGCGTCCGTTTCGTTGTGACTCGTCACGAGCAGGTCGCCGGCTTCCTGGCCGATGGGATGTCTCGCGGGGGGGCGGCGCCGGGCGTGGCCCTAGTGTCCCGGGGGCCGGGGGCTGCGAACCTGTCCATCGCCGTGCAGAACGCGTACGACGAGTCGATTCCGATGCTGGTTCTGGTGGGACAGGTCCCAGGCGGCATCTCGGAGCGACGGGCGTTCGAGGAGATGGACGTCGTGGGAACCTTCCGGCCGATGACCAAGTGGGTGGTCGAGGTGCACGACGTGGCCCGCATCCCGGAGTTGCTTCAGCGCGCGGTGCGGACCTCGGTATCCGGCCGCCCCGGCCCGGTGGTCGTCTCCTTGCCGCTCGACGTCCTGCAGGCGGCGCCGCCCGAAGGCCTTGGGCCAGCGCCGCGTCGCCGCAGTCACCCGCCGGCACCCGCACCCGCCGCCATCGAGGAGGCAGTCGCCATCCTCGCCGGTGCGGAGCGGCCGGTCGTCGTCCTGGGCGGCGGGGCCCGAGGCGACGCATCGGTCTACCTTCAGCTGGCTGACCGGCTCGGTGCACCCCTCGTGACGACGTGGATGCGGCAGAGCGTGGTCTCGCACGACGCGCCCGCCTATCTCGGTGCCCTCGGCTACGGCGCACACGAGGTGACGGAACGGACGGTGCGTGAGGCCGACGCGCTGCTCGCCCTTGGTTGCCGTTTCTCGGAGTTCACCACCAAGAGGTGGACGTTGGTCCCCGAAGAGACCCGACTGGTGCACGTAGACGTCGACCCCACAGAGCTCGGCCGGGTCTACGTTCCCGACGTGGGGATCACCTCCGATGCCGGGCTCGCCACCGCCGCACTTCTCGACCGGCTGCCGGCAGCCGGCAGCGGCCCGCGCGACGCCCGCCGCAGAGCTCTGCGCGACGAGTACCTGCAGGTGTCGTCGCTCGACAGCGAGGACCTCACTACAGCGGACGAACCTGGTACCGGGGTGAGTGGCATCAGCGCCATCCGCGTACTGCAGTCACTCGCCGACCGTCCAGGCATCCGGCTACTCCAGGACGCGCCGAGCTTCGCGCCGTGGACCCACCGGTACCTGCGACTGTCCCGACCGAACACGTTGCACGCCTCCGCCGGTGGCGCCATGGCCTGGGGGCTGCCCGCCGCGATGGGGATTGCCCTGGCACGCCCGGAGGAGCGGTTGGTGACTGTCAGCGGGGACGGCAGCTTCTGGATGGTCGCACAGGACTTCGAGACCTGTGTCCGTGAGGGCATACAGCTGGTCAACCTGGTGATGAACAACTTTTCCTACGGCAATACCCGCGACCGGCAGCGCATGGCTCATGGCGGCCGCTACCTCGGCGTCTTCTACAACAACCCCGACTTCGCCGGGTTCGCCCGTTCGCTCGGTGGCTTCGGGGTGCGGGTCGAGCGGGACGAGGACCTGGCATCGGCGGTGGAGGAGGCGCTGGCGCAGGAACGGCCGGCGATCATCGATGTCATCCAGGACCAGATGTACGGGCTCCCGCCCGGGCTCACCCCGCTCGCAGCTCGGTGACGCCGGATGCCGCCCGAGGCCGCGAACCGCGCCCGTCACGGCAGTGCCCACGGGCACTCCGGACCGGGCACGGCCAGTCCGGTCCAGGTGGAGGAGGCCGACTACATTCCCGGGAGAGTTCCGTGTGACTGCCTGTCCCAGTAGGTGCTATTGGAAGAAGGCGACATGGCAACCACCGCCCTACCCGTGACGATGTCGGCGGTGCGGCGAGCACGGGTCACCCAGGAGGCACGCCTCGATGTCTGGGCAGATCAGCTCTGCACCGCGGCCGCCCAGTTTCCGGGATTCGTCGGCTCCGACGTCCACCGGCGGCACACCCGGCGGACACACGAGGTTCGTGTCACCCTCGTGTTCGCCTCTGCCACCGAAGCCGCTGCTTGGGAGTCCAGCTCCATACGCGGGGAGTTGACCGCCGCGGGAGACGCCCTCACCGAGGAGCTCTCCATCGCACTGGCGCCCCAGCAACCGGTGGCGGGGCGCGCCAGGACCGCGCTTGTCGTGTGGACAGGTCTCGTGCCGTTTGCCTTGCTCCTCAACGCGCTCGGCGAGCACCTTCTGGAGCACCTCCCGGTGGTCCCTCGCACGATGGTCTCGACGATGATCCTCGTGCCGCTCGCGGTGTACATCGGCATCCCAGCCGTACAGCGGTCGCTGGCTCGGTGGCACGCCCGGCGTCCGCTTCGATGACCCCGCCTCGTGCCGGCGGCTCTCACCCGCCGTAAGCGGGCAGGGGGGGGCATTGCGGCGCCGCACGGACGCCGGAGAGCGTCGAGCCGCTCCAGCATCGGACCCGCACGGTCATGGTTCCGGGTTGCCCACTCCACGGGTCCCCGCCGGCGGGGAGGTGCTCCCGCAGAAGGGAGGCAGGCGGTCGGCCGTTTGCTGTCGACCCGAGAGATTGTGTCCCCCATTGGTAAGCCCGCCTCTCAGACAGCATAGTCGACGCCACCGCTGAGCAAGATCCGGACGAACGAACCCATCCACCTGATGCGGCGCACCACGGCGCCGTACTCACTGCCCCAGTTGGACGGAACACATGCCCCCCGCCGAGCCCGTCCCCGCCTCGGAGCCACCGCGTAAGCAAGCGGCCGTACTGCTGCCGGTGCACCGCGGCCACGAGGGAGCCCTGCATCTGACACTGGTGCGCAGGAGCACGGGCGGACGCCACGGAGGACAACTCGCCTTCCCCGGCGGAAACCGCGAGCCTGCCGATGCCGATCTCCGCGCGACGGCCCTACGAGAGGCGCAGGAGGAGATCGGCTTGCACCCCGACGACGTCGACATCGTCGCGGAGTTGCCGCCGGTGAACACCAGGACGACCCTCTTCCAGGTCTTCCCGTTCATCGGTCGCCTTCGGCAGCCGACCGGCCAGTGGCAGTTGCAGGCGGCCGAGATCGAGGGAGTTGTCGATGTCTCACTCGATTACCTCACCGGACCCGGGGTGCGGCAGGAGAAAGAACTCTCCTTCCCCACGTGGCCGGAACCCCGACTGGTCCAGGTCATCCCTCTCGGGACCGGCGATCTGCTCTGGGGTCTTACATTGCGCATCATCGATGCGGCCCTTCCCCGGCTGACCCAGGTCGGCGTGTCGATCTGACCGCGGGATGGCCTGGCCATCTCGGCGCAACCTTCCGCTGTGTCAGCCAGACCCCCCATGGAGGGACAGCGACGTGCAGTTCTACCTCGACGGCTACCGGCCCGGCGACCCGCTCGTGGAGCTGCCGCACCCCTCGGTGGCCGAACGGCCCGCAGCGCTCCCCGACGAGGTCGACGTCCTGATCGTCGGCTGCGGCCCGGCCGGCATGGTTCTCGCCGCGCAGCTGGCCCGGTTCCCCGAGATCCGGACGGCGATCATCGACCGGCGGGACGGACCGCTCGAGGTGGGCCAGGCCGACGGCGTCGCCTGTCGCACCGTGGAGATGTTCGAGGCTTTCGGCCTGGCCGACCAGCTCGTCGCCGAGGCGTACTGGGTCAACGAGGTCGCCTTCTGGCGGCCCGATCCGGAGGACACCGCCCGCATCACCCGCACGGGGCGCATCCAGGACGTCGAGGACGGGCTCTCGGAGTTCCCGCACGTGATCGTCAACCAGGCCCGGATGCTCGCCTACCTGCGCGACTCCATGGCCCGCTCGGCGTCCCGGCTGGAGCCCTTCTACGGGCTGCAGGCCGCGGACGTGCAGGTCTCCCCCCACGGGGATCAGCCCGTCACGGTCACGCTCCGCCACGTCCGGGACGGCCAGGAGACCGGCGGGACCTCGACGATCCGGGCGCGGTACGTCGTCGGCTGCGACGGCGCTCGCAGCTCCGTCCGCACGTCGATCGGCCAGCAGCTGGTCGGCGATGCCACTAACCAGACCTGGGGCGTCATGGACGTCCTGGCGGTCACCGACTTCCCCGACATCCGACTCAAGGCGATCATCCACTCGGCCAACCAGGGCAACCTGCTGGTCATCCCGCGCGAGGGCGGCTACCTCGTCCGGCTCTACATCGAGCTCGACCAGGTCAGCGACCGGGAAATGCTGGATGGCCGCAGCGTCACCCCGGAGAAGCTCGCCGCGGTGGCCAACCGAATCCTGCACCCGTACTCGATCGACGTGAAATCCGTCGGCTGGTGGTCGGTGTACGAGATTGGCCAGCGACTGTGCGCGAAATTCGACGACGTGCCCGTCGAGCAGATGCCGGACCGGCTGCCCCGGGTGTTCATCGCCGGCGACGCCTGCCACACGCACAGCGCCAAGGCCGGCCAAGGGATGAACGTGTCCATGGCCGACACCTGGAACCTAGGCTGGAAGCTCGCCGCCGTCCTGCGCGGCACCGCCCGGCCGGAGCTGCTGCACACCTACTCCGACGAACGGCAGAAGGTCACCCAGGAGCTCATCGACTTCGACCGCGAGTTCGCCCGGATGATGAGCGCTAAGCCGCGCACCTCCCCCGACGACGAGGACGGCGTGGACCCGGAGGCGTTCCAGGCCCACTTTGCCGTCCAGGGCCGGTTCACCGCCGGCGTCGCCACCCACTACCAGCCGTCGATGATCACCGGGACCGCCGACCACCAGTCGCTGGCCGGGGGCTTTCCCCTAGGCATGCGGTTCCACTCCGCCCCGGTCATCCGGCTGGCCGACGCCAAGCCGGTCCAACTCGGGCACGCCGTCCGGGCCGACGGCGCATGGCGGCTGTACGTCTTCGCCGACCCGGCTGACCCGGCGGCCGAAGGCTCTCGGGCCCGCGCGCTGTTCGAGCAGCTGGCGGCGGAGAAGTCGGCGCTGACCCGGTTCACCCCGGTCGGCGCCGACCCGGACTCGGTCATCGACGTCCGCGCCGTCTTCCAACAGAGCCACCGCAACCTCGAAGTCGGCACGCTCCCGGCGGTCCTGCTGCCCCGGAAGGGCCCCTTCGGGCTGATCGACCACGAGAAGGCGTTCTGCCCAGACCCGAAGGCCGACGACGTCTTCGATCTGCGCGGGGTCGACCGCGAGCAGGGCTGCATGGTGCTCGTCCGGCCCGACCAGTACGTCGCCGCCGTACTTCCCCTCGAGGCCCACGACGAGCTGACCGACTTCCTGTCCGGGGTACTGCTGGACGCCCGCTGAGGGGCCGGGGCGGGCCCGGCTACCGTGCGGGATGTCGTCGCTCCCGCGCGCCGCTACCGGGTCTCACGCTCGGCGCGGCGACGGTGGGTGCGGGCGTGACGCACCTGACGACCCAGCGCGGGGAGTTCCGGCCCCAGGTGCCGGACTCGTTTCCCGTCGATGAGGGGCTGGCGGTGCTCGACTCTGGCATCGTCGAGATCACGCTGGGCGCGCCCTCCGTCGCCCTGCCGCGCGGGCGGCGGCTCGTCGGCTAGCTGCTCGCGGGTGTTCTTCGTGGTGATCTTCCCGGGCAACGTCGCCCAGTACGTCCAGGGGACCGACGGCGCCGGCACGGCGCGGGTGTGCGGGGTGGTACGGGCTGCCCTCCCTCGTCCACCCGGCGGAGGAACCCACCCGAAGACATCGCATGGTAATGGCGACGCCGTCGGCCGCCCTCCCGCATCACCGGCACGGCGAGCTCTCCCGGGCGGAGAAGACAAGAGACTCGCCTTGCCCCAGCAGCGGTGGCGCCGCTGACCGCAGCACTCGACCGTCCGCTGACCGAGCGACAGCGAAGGGTCGCTCCTCCGGCCGGCCCAATGCGCTGAGGCACACGGAAGGCACGCCGTGCGCCTGAGTGGGGCTGACCAGCCACGATGGCGCCTGGAACCCCAGCCTTCCAAGCTGGCCATGCCGGTTCGATCCCGGTCACCCGCTCCACTGTGGCGACGGTCGGTTCCGATGTGGTGCCGCCGGCTGTTGCGCCGCAGCGTGAGCGATCCATTGGCGTCGATCTCGTGGTGTCGGACGGAGAAGTGGCCTTCGACAAGCGGGTGCCGGCGGCGGTGGCCTTGGGTCGGGCTGCGGCGGCGACCAGCGAGATCGTGCACCGCACCCGCGCCAACCCGCCGGACGTCTTTGTCCGGAGGTCCGCGTGGGCATCGACGGCCGGCCGTTCGACGGTCCACGTGATCGTGCGGGGCCGAGATCGAGGAGATGTCGGAGGGCTACCGCCACCTGACCGGGTACTGGCAGCGCACCCTCGCCTGAGCCGACCGCCGCCGGCCGGGGCAGTCCGAGAGGGCCGGGAGATCAGGCCCGGACGGCCGCGACCGGGTGCTCGTCGACCAGCTCGGACAACCTCCTCGTGGTGTCGGCTGCATCGGCCGGCCTGGCCAGGTGGTAGCCCTGTCCGAACGTGCAACCGAGCGCTTCGAGCGCGGCGAGCTGGTGGGCGGTCTCGATGCCCTCGGCCACCGGCTGGAGACCGAGCACGCGGGCCAGGTCGATGATGGCGGCGGCCACCGCCTGCCCCCGCGGCTGGTGGATCTGCTCGATCAGGGAACGGTCGAGCTTGAGCATGTCCACGGGGAAGCGCGGCAGGTAGCTCAGCGACGAGTAGCCGGTGCCGAAGTCGTCGACGGCGAGTTGGACGCCCATCTCCTTGAGCTCGGCCAGGCGGCTGACCTCGGCGCTGAGGTCCTCGACGAGCATGCTCTCGGTGATCTCCAGGACCAGCCGGGCGGCCGCGATGCGGTGCCGGACCAGGGTGCGCGCGACCAGGTCCGGGAAGTCCTCGTCGGTCAGCTGGCGGGCGGAGACGTTGACGCTCATCTGCAGGCTGTCGCTGCCGAGCAGGTCGTGCCACTCGCGCAACTGCCGGCAGGCCTCGTCGAGCGCCCAGGCGCCGAGGGGCGCGATGAGGCCGGTCTTCTCGGCCATCGAGATGAAGGAGCCGGGCGGGACCAGGCCGAAGGTGGGGTGCTCCCAGCGCATGAGGGCCTCGACCCCCACGACGGCCTGCCCGTCGATGGCGTGCACCGGCTGGTAGTGCAAGACGAACTCGTCGCGGTGCAGCGCGCGGGGTAGGTCGGTCGCCAGCCGCATGCGGTCCTCGAGGGCGTCGTGCGATGCGGTGTCGTGGACGCAGACGGCGTCCTTGCCGCCGTTCTTGGCCCGGTACATGGCCAGGTCGGCGTGGCGCAGCAGGTCCTCGGCCGTGCCTGCGGGGCCGGAGGCCGTGGCGACGCCGATGCTGGCGGTGAGGAACAGCTCCTGTCCGGCGTGCTGAACTGCCGGGCGGAGGTCCTCCAGCACGCGCTCGGCGACCGCCTGCCCCTCGGGCGCGTCCCCCGGGACGACGACAGCGAACTCGTCGCCGCCCAGGCGGACCGCCAGGTCGCCCTCGCGCAGGACCGCGCGCAGTCGGTCGGCGATGGCCCGCAGGACCTCGTCGCCGACTGAGTGGCCCAGCGTGTCGTTGATCGCCTTGAACCCGTCGAGGTCGATCAGCAGCAGCGACACCGGCTCGCCCACGCCGAGGGCGGCCTCGAGGTGCTCGGCCAGCCGGAGACGGTTGGGCAGGCCGGTGAGGGCGTCGGACCGTGCGGACCGCGAGAGGTCCTGCTGCTGGCGCTGGAGGTCGCAGGCCATGGCGTTGAACGTCCGTGCCAGCGCGCCGAACTCGTCCGCCCGCGTCACCGGCACGCGGTGTGAGAGCGTCCCGTCACCCAGGGCGCGGGTAGCCTCGCGGAAGGCACCGAGCGGGGCGAGCACCGTTCGGGTGAGGCGAAGGGCACCGGCCAGCGCCACGAGCAGTCCGGCGGCGGCGACCCCGAGGATCCAGCCGAGCACCTGCTCCTGCGCCTCGCGGGCCTCGGCGTACTCGCCGAGGATGTCGGCCTCGGCCAGCGCCTCGGCGGCGCCGAGCGCGGCCACCGCCGCATCGACGTGGCCGCTCGCTTCGTTCAGCCGCTGGAGCACAGCGGTCCGCTCCGCCGGGTCCCCGGCCGTGGCGTCCGCGACCGCCGCGTCGAGGAGCGCCACGGCGCGCTGGGCGTGCTCCTGCCCCGCCGCCGTGTCGTCTCCCTCCTCGGTCAGGGCGTCGTCCTCGAGGTCGGCGAAGCCGGCCTCCAGCCGATCCCGGGTCGTCACGTAGGCCCCGCGGGCATCGGCCCCGGACGGCAGGAGGGCGGCCCGGACACCGCTGCGCTCGACCTCCAGCACCAGTGTCTGCAGCCGGGCGAGGGGCAGCGCCTCCTCGGTCGCCTCCTCCGCGGTCTCGGCGAAGCCGTCCATCGTGAGGTCCAGGCCGGCGACCGCCGTGCCGGAGACCAGCAGCAGCGGGAGCATCATGGCCGCGATGCCGGCGCCCATCCGGGCGCGAACCGTGAGTGATCGGGACATCGGAGACCTTCTGACGACGGGTCGGACGTCAGAGGCGTCGGCTGTGGCGGCCAACTCCTTGACCAGCGACGGCACCCGAAAGGGGGGCTGCCGGTGATGATCGTGCTCCGCACCAGTGGGGCCCGCACGCCGGTCGTCGACGTTCCGGCTGTCCGGCAGTGCCGCCGGACGCGCACAGCCGTTTTCCGGCGACGGAGGCGGGATCCTCGTGCCGCCGCATGGCCCTCCCCTCCGGTCCACGACCCGCAGAGCGCCTTGAGACGACGACGGGTACCCGCCCGGCGGCATCGACTCGCAGGTGTTCGTACCCCGCGAAGGCATGACGCAGCGGTCATGAGCTCTCGCGGGCACTCGCGCCGCATGACGTGGAGGTCCCCGCGGGAGGTGGCGAGGTGCGGTGCCCCCCCCCCCCCGAGGAGCCGCTCCTCAGCCCACCCTCCGTTGCGATGAGGCACGTGCAAGGCACGACATGCCGCTGGCTTGGCGCTGACCAGCTCGGATGAGACCTTGAGTTCCTAGCCTTCCAAGCCGGCCATGCCGGCTCGATCCCGGTCACCCGCTCCACGTCTCGATCAGCTCTGCTGCGTGCTGCCGGGTTGAGCAGGACCGCACTCCTGCTGCAAGCCTCGGCGTTCCCTCCTCTGCTGACGCCGACCACCCGAACTGGGTGGTGCTCGTGGCACAGCCCGGTTCCTCCACGCACGCGGGGAGGCAGGTCCGAGGTGATGCTCGCGGCCGCCGCAGCCCCAGGCCGGCCGACGAAGAGCCTGAGCTGCACTCAACAGGGCGACGCGGTAAGCGGGATCCAGCTCGCACAGGCCGTTGAGCTGCGAGGCCGGATACGAGAACGAGCCTTTCCGCACATGCTGCGCAGTTCGATGTCCGTCACCCGCTCCACGTGGGTAGCCGCCGAGCCACGGATGCCGCTGGGTGTCGCCGGGGCATCATGGATCCACCATCCCGGACGCACCCGGACGGGCTGCGGCCGCTACGGCGCCCGGAGGTGGCAGCGCGCGGCGACCGGCGCCCTGCTACGAGGAACGGAGGGACACCGGTGAACCGGACCGGGCTCCTGCGTTGCGCTGCCGCGGCGGTGCTGTTCGGCGCATCCACCCCGCTGGCCGCGCCGCTGGCCCGGGACATGAGCGCCCCGACGCTGGCGGGCCTGCTCTACCTCGGAGCCGCACTCGCCGTCGCGCCGCAGAACCTTCGCCGCTTGCCGGCGCGAGCGGCGCTGCGGACCAACGGCCCTCGGCTCGCCACCGCCGTCGTCGTCGGAGGCGCCGTGGGACCGGTGCTGCTGGTCCTGGGACTGACCCGGACCTCGGCAGCGAGCGCGTCGCTGCTGCTCAACCTGGAACTGGTGTTCACCGTGCTGCTCGCGGGCTGGTTCTTCCGCGAGCACATCGGCCCGCGGGTGGCCGCCGGCACCGCCCTGGTCACCGGCGGATCTGTGCTGCTGACCAGCGCGGGCACCAGCCCCGAGGTCCGCCTGGGCGCCCTCCTGGTCGCCGCCGCCTGCCTGTGCTGGGCGATCGACAACTGCGCGACGGCGAACGTGGACCGGCTGACGCCGTCGTTCATCACCTTCGCCAAGGGCACGATCGCCGGGGGCGCCAACCTCGCGATCGGCCTCGCCATCGCCGCCCCGCCGTCGCCCTCCGACACGCTCCTCGCGCTGGCCGTCGGATCGGTCGGCTACGGCCTGTCGATCACGCTGTGGGTCACGGGCGCCCGCGACCTCGGCGCCGCCCGCGCCCAGATCGTCTTCTCCGCCGCCCCGTTCGTGGGAGTCACGCTCGCCTGGGCGCTGCTGGCCGAACCCATCACCTGGCCCCAGGTCCTCGCCGTCCTCCTGCTGCTGGCCGGGATCGGCCTGGTGGTGCGCTCCGGCCACGAGCACGAGCACGTCCACGAGCCGATCGAGCACGTCCACGAACACCGGCACGACGCGCACCACGCGGGCCACCGGCCCATCGCGGATGCGCCTGACCGCCACAGCCACGCCCACCGGCACGAGCCGCAACGGCACAGCCATCCGCACCTGCCCGACCTCCACCACCGGCACACCCATCCCTAGGAGCAGTGCCCAGCACCGTCGTCGACATCAGATCGGCCCTTCCCACGGGGGCGGACCGTCCTGCGGACCCGGTCTCCACCCCCCTGGCCGGACGAGTCCCGAGGCTCACCTCAAGGTGCCCCGGGACCGTGCCGATCCGGTGTGTGGATCGGAGGAGGCAACGTGACCCACGCCCATCAGGACGACGTACGGCACTTCGCAGGCGGATTCGTCAGCCCGTCCCAGGAGGACCTGGCGGGTGACGACCCCGTCATCCACCACCTGTCGGTGTTCAAGACGCGGGCCCGGATGCTGGACGGCTCCCGGGTCGAGCGCAAGGCTCAAGAGCTCCAGGCCGCCAGCAGCTACGACGACTGGGACGGTCTGACCGACGCGGACAAGGAGCTGTGGCGGCACATGGCCCGGCTGGACCTCTGCTGACGGGATCGTCAAGGACCGTGCACCCCTGCGCCACGTCAGCTGGCCAGACACCGGCGTCTCGACGAGTCCGGATCCCGTCCCCCGGCACAGGCGCGGATTCGCTGACGTCGCATCACGACCTGGGAGTCGGCAGGGTCCGTGCACGATGAAGGGCCTCGGAGCGCTGCGCGGGCCAGTGCTACGTCCCGACGTAGACGGAGATGGCGCCGAAGACGGCGAACCCGGCCGTGAGGAAGATCGGGCCCAACCGCGACGTCTCGCCCTCGTGCGCCTCCCCGATCATCTCCTCGACCACCACGGCGGTGAGCGCACCACCGGTCAGGGCCAGCACCGACAGGGTGATGATCTCGGGTGCGTCCCGGAGGGCGAAGTAGCCGACGGTGGCGCCGAGGAAGATCGGGACGGCGAACGATGCGGCGAGCAGGAGCCGGAGCCCGCGAGGCATCGTGGCCCTGCGCATCGTCGCGATGGCGGCGAAGCCCTCGGGGATGTCGGCGGGAACCTGCCCGAGTGCGAGGAGAAGGCCGAGGGCCGGGTCGATCACCGCCCCGGTGCCGATCATGACGCCGTCGCTGAAGAGGTCCAGGGACACCCCGGAGAAGATGGTCAGGGCACTCCCCTGCTTCTCGCCGCCTCCGATCCTGGCCTGGACGTAGCCGATCGCCCGGTCGAGACCGATGAATGCGGCCCCCCCGCCCACGAACGCCAGCAGCGGCACCCACGGCGTGGTGGACCTCAGTGCTTCGGGCATGAGCTCCAGTCCCACGACCGCGAGGACGATGCCTGCGGCGAGGTGGAGGGCGAGGCTCAGCGTGCGTTCTGACGCGCGGAAGGTCTCGGCGAGGATGCCGCCGGCGAGGTTGCCGGCGGCCGGGAGAGCCGCGAGGCCGAGGACGAGGAGGTAGCCGCTCATCCTCGACCCCCCTCCTGGGATCCGGTCATGACGGCAGGGCGAAGGCGAGCCAGGACCCTGCCCCGAGGCCGAGGAGCACCGAGACGACGGCGGCGCCGTGCAGGACTCCCACCGGGACGGGCTCCGTGCGTTGCGCCGTGCCCGCTGCGGTCCGGGCACCGCTGCCCGTGGCCGCCTCCGCACCTCCTGGCGTGGCCGGAACGCCGGCGAAGCCGGGCGCGATCCAGCGGAGGTAGTAGAAGAGGCTGGCGACCGTGTTGATCGCCGCCACGACGACCAACCACGCCAGCGCGCCGTCCCACGCGGCGGTGAAGACGGCGAGCTTGCCGACGAAGACGGCCGTCGGTGGAGTTCCGACGAGGCCGAGGAGGCAGACGACCAGGCTCACCACGATCCAGCGGTGCCGGCCCACCGCGGTCGCCCAGTCGGTGATCGTCCTCGCGGCCGGGGCGGCGGCGACGGCGGCGAAGGCGCCGATGTTGGTGACCGCGTAGCCGGCCAGGTAGACGGCCAGCGCCGGGACGGCGAGGTCGGTGCGGGCGGCGACGGCGACCACCATGAACAGGTAACCGACCTGGCTGACCGTGGAGTAGGCCAGCAGGCGCAGGACGTCGGTCTGCGCGAACGCGGCCAGGTTGCCCAGCGTCATGCTGGCTGTCGCGATGACGGCCACCAGGAGCGGGACGTCGAGGGGCAGGTCCGCGAAGGGTTCGGCGACCAGGCGGAACGCGGCCGCGACCGCGCCGATCTTGGGGATCGTGGTGATGTAGGCGGCCATCGGCGGCGTCGTCCCGGCCGTCACGTCGGGAACCCAGAAGTGCACCGGGACCGCGCCGGCCTTGAACGCGACGCCTGCGAGCACGCCGAGAACCCCGAGGGCGAGCAGCGCCGGGGATGCCTCGGGGAGCAGATCGGCCAGCTCGAGGTAGCCGGTGGTCCCGGAAGCGAGGACGAGGGCGGCGACGCCGACCAGCAGGAGGACGCCGACGAAGGCGCCCATGAGGTAGTACTTCATCGTCGCCTCGGTGCCGGCGGAGTCCTTGGCGAAGCCGGCCAGCGCGTAGAGCGGGACGCTGGCCAGCAGGTAGGCGGCGACGAGCAGGAGCAGGTCGCCGCTGGCGGCCAGGCCGATCGTCCCCAGCGCACCGAGCAGCATGAGCACGTAGGCCTCGGTCTCCCGGGGGTGCCCGGCCACCGACGGTGCGGCCAGCCACACGAGGACGGCCACGCCCAGCGCGACCACCAGGCGGACCACACCGGTGGTGGTGTCGACGACCCAGGTGCCCTCGAAGACCCGCTCGGCCGGCTCGGGCAGCGCGATCGCAGCGGCGACCGCGCTGGCCAGGCAGGCCGCGGTGACCAGCAGCCGCACGCGCCACTGACGCTGCTGCGGCGTCCACAGGCCAAGCAGCAGTCCCCCGACCGCGCCCAGCAGCAGCAGCGCCTCGGGGAGCAGCGCCGGCCACGCCTCCCCGCCGCCGGACATGCCGGTCACCGGGCCACCAGCTCCACCACCGCCGCCGCGGCCGGCTCGAGGACGTCGAGGAGGACCCGCGGCAGCAGCCCGAGGACGAGGGCCAGTGCGAGCAGCGGCACGATCGCGGCCATCTCGTGGCCGCGCAGGTCCCGGATCCGGGTGACGGTCCGCGGCCGGACGGCGGTCGCGGCGCCCCCGTCACCGCCGCTCAGCTGCTCGTCCGCGCGCGCCGGCAGATCTCCGTCGCTCGGCACCTCGCTCGGAGCGGTGGTGTCACCGGTGAGCAGCCGCTGCAGCGCCAGCAGGAACAGCCCGGCGGTGACCAGGATCCCCACGACCGCGATCACCGTCGCGATCGGCGTGGCCTGCAGGGCGCCGGTGAAGACCTGGAACTCCGCGATGAACCCGGAGAACCCGGGCAGACCCAGGGAGCCGAAGGCGGCGATCGCCAGGCAGGCGGCGAAGACCGGAGCGGGGCGGGCCAGCCCGCCCCACCGGTCGAAGGCGTAGGTGTGGCCGTGCGACCACAGCCAGCCGCTGAGCAGGAACAGCGCACCGGTGAGCAGGCCGTGGCTGACCATCTGGTACATCGCCCCGACCGTCGCCACGGTGCGGGCGCCCTCGTCGGCGGAGGCCACCAGGCCGGCGGCGCCCAGACCGAGCAGGACGTAGCCCATGTGGTTCACCGAGGTGTAGGCGATCATCCGCTTGACGTCGGTCTGGGCCAGCGCCACGAAGGCACCCCACAGGACGCTGATCACGCCGACGACGACGGCGACCATCGCCCACCGCTGCCAGGCGTCGGGGAGGATCGGCATGGCGATCCGCACGAATCCGTAGGTCCCGAGCTTGAGCAGGATCCCGGCCAGCACGGCCGACCCGGCCGCGGGTGCGTCGGTGTGCGCGTCGGGCAGCCAGGTGTGGAACGGGAACAGCGGCGTCTTCACCGCCAGGCCCAGTCCGATCGCCAGCAGCACCAGCCCGCCGGCCAGCGGCGAATCGGCCAACGGAGGGTTCTCGGCCAGGGCCACCATGTCGAACGTGCGCTCGTCGCTGCCGAGGAACAGGCCGATGAAGCCGATCAGCAGAGCCAGTGACCCGATGAACGTGTAGAGGAAGAACTTCAGCGCACTGCGCCGGGCGTTGCCGTGCCCCCACCCGGCGATCACGAAGTACATACCGACGATCGTCAGGTCGAAGAAGACGAAGAACAGGATCAGGTCGAGCGAGGCGAACGTGCCCAGGCACGCGGTCTGGAGGAAGAGGAACAGCGCGGCGTAGGTGCGCGGCCGGTCGGGTTCGCGCAGCGAGTAGACGGCGCAGGCGAGGAACAGCACGCCGGTCAGGGCCAGCAGCGGCAGGGACAGACCGTCGACCCCGATGTGGTAGCCGGCATCGACGGTGGGGATCCACTGCAGGTCGACCTCGTAGGCCAGACCGTCGACGACGCCGGAGGTGCCGCTGCCCGGGTCGAAGCGCCACCACATCCAGCCGATCAGCGCCAGGTCCGCGGCGGCGGCCGCGACCCACACCCCGATCGCCGTCCGCCCCCCGAGTCGGGGGGCGGCCAGCAGCACGGCCGCCGCCAGGAGCGGCAGGAAGATCACGACGGTCAGCAGCACGGTCACCTCACGACGAGCAGGAGGACGAGCAGGAATCCCAGACCGACGACGGCCTGGACGTAGTACTGGTGCAGCAGCCCGGTCTGCGGACGCCGTGCGGCGCGGCCGGCGCGGTGGATGATCCGCGCGGTCGCCCGGACCCCGCCGTCCACGACTCCGGCGTCGACCCGGGCCGATCCGTCGGCAGCCCGCCGGGTTGCCCACGCCAGACCGGTGACCGCTCCGTCGAGGGCTCCGTCGTCCGCCCGCGCAGCCTGCCTGGCGACCCGGCCGGCGCCGGTCGCCAGGCTCGTGACCACGCGGTCGATCAGCCGGTCGTCGACCGCGGCCATCACCCGGGCCAGCGCCAGCGCCGGCCGTGGGGACAGCACGTGCCGCAGCCCCGCCCAGGACGCGAGCGGGCTGCGCTGGATCCAGTGCACCGTGGCCGGCCGGACGCGCGCCACCGTGACGGTCAGCCCGAGAACCACCAGCGCGAGCACTCCGGACAGCAGCAGGTCACCGAGCCCGGGCGAGGGCTCGCCGTCGGCATCGAGGGCCACCTTCCACGCGTCGGCCACCGCGGAGACGGCGAGCACGCCCAGGCCGGCGGCGAAAACCGCCAGCACCCCGGCCACGGCGGTGGTGGTGGTCGGGATCTGCCGCGTGCCCGGCTCCTCCCGGTCGACCGCCTCCTCCCCCGCCGGTCGCGCCAGGACGACGACCAGGATCCGGCCGGCGTACACCGCCGAGACCGCGGCGGCGGCGAGGCCGACCACGTGCAGCGCCGTCCCGTCGACGCCGGCGAGCACCTCGTCCTTGGTGGCCCACAGGGACAGCGGCGGTATCCCCGCCAGGGCCAGCCCGGCGACCGCGACCGCCGCACCCATCCCCGGATAACGGCGGGCGGCGCCACGCAGGTCTGCCAGCTGCTTGGTACCGAGGGCGGTGAGCCAGGCTCCCGCGGCGACGAACAGGCCGGCCTTGACCGCGGCGTGCGCCACCAGCTGAGCGGTGCCGCCGGCGGTGGCACCCACCCCGGCGGCCAGGACGACGAACCCGACCTGCGCCGCCGTGCTCGCGGCGAGCAGCTGCTTGAGGTCGCTCTGCGCGACGGCCACCGCCCCCAGCACGAGTGCGGTGAGCGCACCGATCCAGGCCGCCGCCGTCGCGGCCCAGCCGGTCGCGGCGAGCAGCGGCTGCATCCGGATCAGCAGGTACCCGCCGGCGGCGACCATCGTGGCCGAGTGCAGCAGCGCGCTCACCGGGCTCGGTCCCTGCATGGCGGCGGAGAGCCAGGCCGAGAAGGGCAGCTGCGCCGACTTGCCCAGCGCCGCCAGCAGCACGCCGGCCGCGGCGAGGTCCGCCCACCCGCCCCCGGAGGTGTTCAGGTCGGCGAGCCCCAGGCTGCCCGTCGCCGCCAGCGCGGCTCCGGCGGCGACGTACAGACCGAGATCCCCGGCCCGGGTGGTCACGAACGCTGTCGTGCCGGCGGCCAGCTTGCCCGGCTCTTCCCAGCGGAACCCGATGAGGGCGTAGGACGTCGCGCCCATGACCTCCCACGCCAGCAGCAGCGCGGGCAGCGTGGCCGCAGTGACGGTGGCCAGCATGGCGGCGACGAACAGGAGCAGGTAGCCGAAGAACCGGGCCCGCGCCGCGTCCGTCGGCAGGTCTGCGACCGCGAACGCTGTGACGAGCAGGGCGATCCCGGTGACCAGGACGACGAGCACGGCGGACAGCCCGTCGACGACCAGTCGCAGGTCCCCGCCCTCGACGATGCCGAGGAACGGAGCCGACAGCCGTGGCCGGGTCACGGCCACGAGCGCCGCCAACGCCACGGTGACGCCGGTGACCACCACGGCGACCGGACCGGCGGCGCGGTCGGCCCGCCGCCCGGCGAGCAGCAGCACCGCCCCGGTCAGGGCCGGTGACAGCACCAGGCCGGCCAGGCTCGCGCTCATCCGCTCAGGTCCGTGGCCATGTCGACCATGTCGACCTGCCGGGCACGGTAGATGGCGATCGTGACCGCGAACCCCATGGCCATCTCGACGGCCATGACGACCAGGGCGACCACCACGAGCATCTGGGCGTCGGGCAGCTCCGGGGCGAGGAAGAACCAGGCCGCTCCCCCGGCCAGCAGCACGCCGCCCAGGACGAGCTCGAGGCCCATCATCACCATGACGATCGACTGCTGGGACAACGCACCGTACAGGCCGACGCCCACCAGGGCGGCGGCGACGGTCAGCAGCAGCTGCAGCACCAGTTCGGACGTCATCGGGGCAGCCCCCCGGGTACCGGGTCGGCCGGCTGCTGCGCGTCCAACCCGGAGCCGAAGCGGTCGTAACGACCTCGGGCGGTCGCCAGGACCGTGCCGGCCAGGATGGTCGCGAACAGCGCGATGCCGATCAGGAGCATGACCAGCATGTGGCTGCCCATGATCGCCTCGCCGAGCTGGCGGGTGCTGTCCGGCGGCCGTGAGACGTCCCGGGTCGGCCAGTCGATCAGCCAGATGCCGAGGACGAGGACGACGAAGGCGCCGGCACCCAAAACGGCCGAGCCCCTGGCGTTGTGCACCATGGTCATCGGCATGAGCCCGGCCGGGTTCATCATGAACATGAGCATGAAGACGACCATGATCGCCATCTCGATCGTCATCATCAGCGCCGTCACCACGGCCAGGTACACCAGGTCGAGCGCGAGCAGCACTCCTGCGACGGCCAGGAACGAACCGAGGAGCGCGAACGTCGCCCGGGCCATCGAGTCCACGACGAACACCGCGATCCCCGATGCCACCGAGAGCACACCGAGCACCGTGACCGCGGCGATCGCCCAACCGGACAGGTCGCTCAGCACCTCGTCCTCCTCATGCGTAGAACCCGGTCAGCACGAGCACGGCGACCACCAGCGCCTGCAGCAGCGTCAGTGGCACCAGCACCATCCAGCCGACCTCGACCGTCCGGTCGGGGCGCAGGACGGGCAGCCGCCGGCCGATCCAGACCAGAGCCGCGACGACGGCGAGGGTCTTCAGCAGGTGCCACAGCGGACCGGGCAGCCAGGGACCCGAGCCACCGCCGAGGAACAGCGCCGCCGCCATCGCCGCACTGGCACCGAGGAAGATGGCGCGTCCCGCCTCGACCAGCAGCCGGTCCACCCCTGACAGCTCGGAGGAGACCCCGCCGGCGATGTCGGCGGCGGTCGGCGCAGCGAAGGGGCCCCAGAAGGCGAACGCCGCGGCGCCGGCGACGAAGACGACGAAGGCGACGGGCATCGTGACCACGAACCACAGGTCCTGCTGCGCGGCCACGACGTCGGTCGTCCGCAGCGAGCCGGCCGCCAGACCAGCGGTGATCAGCGCGAACATGAGCGGCAGCTCGTAGGCCAGGCCCTGGGCGAGGAAGCGGTAGCCGCCGGTGACGGCGTGGACGGCGTTCGGTCCCCATCCGACCAGCCAGACGGCGGCCCACAGCAGCGCCTCCATGGCGTTGAACCAGACGAGGTCGGCGCTGGTCGACCACAAGGTACGGCCGCCGATCGGGACGACGGCCAGGGACAGCAACGCCAGGACGGGTACCGCCGTCCCGCCCAGCCGCCAGAGCAGCCGGTCGGGGGCGAGCGTGGTCCGCCGCTGTTCGAGCAGCAGACGTGCGCTCGAGCGGATCGGTTCCACCGCGGCGCCGGACCCCCCGGAGACGACGGCGCGGTCGACACCCGCCACCACGAGGCCGAGGACCAGACCGACTGCCACGACCGCGAGGACCGCAGGGGCCGACCCCCACGCCTCGGCCAGGGTCTGCTCAGGCATGTGCGTGCTCCGAGGCCGGCACGACGGGAACGGGGCTGAGGTCCAGGCTGGCCACGATCAGCCGTGCGCTGCCGATCTCCACGCCCTCCACCAGGGCCGCGATGTCGTCCAGCGAGGCGGCAGGGGGGTCCTCGACCGGTCGCCCCGACGCGGCGTCGCACCAGCGCCGGACCCGGTCCAGGACACCTGCGCCGGAACTGCGCTCCGATGGCGCTTGCCCGATGCCGCCGGCCGTCCACGACAGCGTCCGCGATCGGTGGACCCGCCGTGCCACGGCCTCGGCCTGCCGCTGCGCCTCCCGTTGGTCGGAACCGTCGGCGGCCAGGCCGTCCCGGGCGCGGCGTGCATCCCGGGCGGCGGTCGACCAGCCGGCCACGTCGAGAAAGCGAGCGAGCCGGTCGAGCGCGGCCTGCTGCGGGTCGGGGTGCGGCCGCGCGGCGGGGAGGAGGTCGGCGTCGAGCCAGGCGAGCTCCGCGGAGGTGAGGACGTCACCCTGCAGGTCGGCCCGCAGCACCAGGCCGGTCGGCCAGCCCGGCAGCACCGGTCCGAGCGCCACCTTGAGGACATCGAGTTCGAGGCCGTCCCGATCGGAGGCGGTGGAGGCCATCGGCAGACCGGCCACCTCACCGCTGTGGTGCATGTGCATGCCCTCGTGGTCCATGCCCTCGTGGTCCATGCCCTCGTGGTCCATGCCCTCGTGGTCCATGCCCTCGTGGTCCATGCCCTCGTGGTCCATGCCCTCGTGGTCCATGCCCTCGTGGTCCATGCCCTCTCCGTCGGCGTCCTCGTCGTCGGCGTCCGCACCCGTGCCGAGCAACGAGGCAGGCGACGGCCGGTCCGCTCCGCTCACCACCCCTGCAGACCGCCGGACCAGCGCATCCAGACCCGCGTCCAGGTCGACGGCGAGGGCCCTCTCATGGTGGAGATCGAGCCGATGCCGTGGCTCAGGGATCTGGCTCCACAGGACGTCGACGGCGGCTGCGAGCTCCGGGCCGGGTTCCCCCAGGACGACCAGGAGATCGGCATCCGCGGGCGACGCGGCGGACCGCCAGCCACGCCGGTCCAGTTCGGCCTCGACGGACCACCGGAGCATCACCTTTGCCGGGGGGTCCACGAGCAGCACCCGCGGTCGGGCCAGCGCCCAGGCCCGCAGACGGGCGATCACGTCCATCGCAGCGCACCCTCACGCCAGACGTAGGTGACCCCGACGAGCAGCACGGCGAGGAAACCGAACATCTCGATGACGGCCTGCGCTCCCATGTCCGCGACCACCACCGCCCACGGGTACATGAAGATCATCTCCATGTCGAACGCGAGGAAGAGAACCGTGACCGCGTACCACCGCGCGTGGTAGCGGGAGACGGCATGCTGCCGCGGGAGCAGGCCCGACTCGTACGGCAGCACGACGGCCGGCTCCCGGACGCTCCGCACCGCCGACGAGACGACGTAGAGCCCTGCCATGCCGACCACGACGAAAGCCGCCAACAACAGCAGAGCAACCATGACACCCTCCTCGCCTCACGTCGGATGCAACGGGAGCGGCCGGGGCTGGGCCGGGAACGATGGTCACATCCGGATGATTGTCCGGACGTCAGGACTGTAGGGGTGGTCGAGCACTCTCGCGCGGCGACGAGCACCCCCTCCGGCGACAACGGCGCACGCACGCCGCTGTCGGTCGGCATCCGGCGGCACCCCCGTGAGCACGACCAACCCGGGCACATGGTGCTCCAGGTGGCTCAGGGCATGGCCTCGCCCAGGCGGTCGTGCACGATGCGCTCCAAGACGGCCGACGGGACTTCTTCCCACCCCTCGGCCGACCGGCTCCAGTCATCTCCGACGCCCTGACGAGGTGCACGCCTCCCTCGTGTGCGACCTGCGTCATGCCGTCGGCGGCCGGTCGGAGAGCTGTCAACCATGGCCGTCAGTTGCAGCCACAGCCGCAGCCAGGCCCCTGTCCACCGATCTGCGCCACCTCCTCGACAGGTGCCGCGAGCTGGTAGCCCGCTTCTTCCACAGCGGCTCGCACCGCGGCGTCCGTGACCTCGTCCTTGCTGGTGACGGTCAGTCCACCGGTGCCCAGCTCCACGTCCACGCTCGCGACGCCTGGCACCTGACCGACCTCCTCGGTGACGGAGTTGACGCAGTGGCCGCAGGTCATACCGACGACGGTGTAGGTGGCGGTGCGCATGAGGTTTCCTCCCGATTCGGTGTGCGATACCCTGGGGGGGTATTTTGGACAATGGTACCGACTTTCCGGCCGACTTCAACCGCGCCGGGACGCGGCCGATGCAGGAGCGACCTGACATCCGCAACCCGAGGCCTCCGGGCATTCCCCCGAACCTCGGCCTAACCTCGGAGACCGGAAAGGGAGGAGGCGTCATGGCGGCACGACTGTGGACGGCACTGCTGGTGCTCGTCGGCATCTTCGTCATGCATGGCGCCCAGTGCACCGCGGCCGCCGTCGACGGCGGGCGCTCCTCCCCCGTCGCGCACTCCACCGTTCTCGCCCCGCCCGGGACGCCCGTGCACGGCGCCGCCGAGACAGCAGCCACCGTCGTCTCCGCCACCGGGATCGCGGCGATCGGCACCGTGCTCACCGCCACGGCGCCCGCCGCGCACGCGGCCACCGGCTTGTCTGCGGCGGTCGCCGCCGCAGACGGCCCGCTGAGCGACTCGCACGGAACCCTCGGTCATCTGTGGTCCGTCTGCCTGGCGGTGCTGGCCGCCGCCCTGGCCGGGCTGCTGGCCCTCCTGCTCCCCCACCCCGTGCTCACGGCCCGACGTCCCCTCACCCGAGTGCGGGCACGATCCACGGCGCCGACCCTCGCGCGACCTCCCGACCTGTCCGAGCTCTGCCTGCTGCGGATCTAGGCCGAACGCCTGACCGACCGCCCCGGCCTCACCGGCTCCGGCGGCGGTCCGCGCACGCCTTCACCCGTTCAGTTCAGTCAGGAGATCTCAGACGATGACGCGCACCACCACCCGCTTGACCCAGCTGGCCACCGCCCTGGTCGCCGGCACACTCGTCCTCAGCGCCTGCGGCGACGACACCACCGCCGGGCACGACTCGATGGGCAGCAGCGACACCTCGGCCAGCGCCGAGAGCAGCGCCGAGGCCGACTTCAGCGACGCCGACGTCACCTTCGCCGCCGGCATGGTTCCCCACCACCAGTCGGCCATCGAGATGGCGCAACTGGCCGAGGGCCGCGCCGCCGATCCCCGCGTGCTCGACCTCGCCGCACGGATCGAGGCCGCGCAGGGCCCGGAGATCGAGACCCTGTCCGGCTGGCTGGAGCAGTGGGGCGCCGACGGCGGGACCGGGATGGACCACGGCGGCATGGACCACGGTTCGGACGGGATGATGTCCGAGCAGGACATGCAGGCGCTGATGAACGCGACCGGTGCCGACTTCGACCGCATGTTCCTCTCCCAGATGATCGTCCACCACACCGGCGCGGTGGAGATGGCAGAGGCGGTGCTCAGCTCGGGCCGGAACACCGACGCGCTGGCGATGGCTGGGGCCATCCGCGACAGCCAGAGCGCCGAGATCGCCGAGATGGAGCAGCTGCTCGCCGAGTTGGGCGGCTGAGAACGCCGGACGGCGGGCGGTCGATGTGCCGCCCGCCGTCCCCGGCGCCCCCTCCCTTGCCGCACCTCCGGAGTCCTTCCTTGCGCGCTCTCCGCGCTCTCCTTCCTGTCCACCGCCAGCGCCGCCAGGTGCTGCGCGCGACTGCCGCAAGCGCCGTCGTGGTCGCCCTCGCAGCCGGCTGCTCCTCCTCAGGATCCGGCCCCACCGCCGCGGCCCCCTCGGCCGACGCCGGCGTCCTGCCATCCGCGCACGTGCACGCCGTGGCCATCGACCCCGGCGACGGCGCGCTGCTCCTGGACACCCACGAGGGGCTTCTCGAGGTCGGCGCAGACGGCGAACTCGCACCGACCGGGCCGGTCATCGACCTCATGGGCTTCACCGTCGTCGGCCCCGACCACTACCTGGCCTCAGGACATCCGGGCCTGCGCGTCGACCTCCCCCAGCCGGTCGGGCTGATCGAGACCACCGACGGCGGTCGCAGCTGGACGCCGCTGTCCCGCCAGGGCGAGTCGGACTTCCACGCCTTGACCGCCGGCGACGCCGGGATCCTCGGCTTCGACGGCGCCCTGCGGCGCAGCGCTGACGGCCGCACCTGGGAGCAGTCGACCATCCCGGCCGAGCCGCACACCCTCTCCGCTGCGCCCGACGGCACCACGGTCCTGGCGACCACCGCCGCCGGTCTGCTGCGTTCTGCCGACGCCGGCACCAGCTGGTCACCGGTCGCCGGAGCGCCGCTGCTGCACGTGGTCACCTGGGCCGGCGACGGCTCCACCGCCGCCGGGGTCGACCCGGGCGGCACGCTGTGGACCAGCAGCGACGCCGGTAGCAGCTGGCAGGAGCGCGCCGCCGTGGGAGTGGCCCCGAATGCCGTGGCCGCCGACGCCGACGCGAGCCGGATCGTCGTCGTGACCGAAGCCGGTCTGCTGGAGTCCGCCGACGGCGGGGTGACCTTCACGCCGCGGTTGGCGCCCTGACCGGAAAAGCCGGTCAGCCTGTCGGGCAGTCGCGCAGCGCGGACCCTTCGAACTCGGGGACGGGACGGTCCTGCGCCTCCTCGGGCGTGGTCGCCTTCCCGTTCTGCTCGATGTCCTGGATCAGCCACTCCATCTCGGCGATCTCGCGCTCCTGGGCCTTGATGATCTCGACGGCGAGCTGGCAGACGCGGGCGTCGTCGATGGTGGCCCGCTCGGAGCGGGTGATGGCCAACGAGTGGTGCGGGATCATCGCGTTCATCCAGGCGGAGTCCTGCACGGTGGCCTGGGTGCGGTCCAGCGCGATGCCGCCGCCCAGCAGCAGGAGACTCACCGCCACGATCGCGATGTTGCCCTTCATGTTCTTGTACATGTTGAGCATCCAGGCCAACATGACCAGCCCCATGGTGCCGCCCATGGTCAGCGCCATGAACACGCGGCTCTGGCTGAACTGGACGTGGCTCCACTCCCAGGTGCCGGCGAACATCGTCCAGTACATGACCACCATGGACGTGGCGATCATCGCCGCGAAGCGGGCGTACATCTTCTTCTGCATTCCGCCGTGACCGGAGTCGTCGTGGTGTCCGGCCTCTTCGCCACCGTGCCCGTGCCGGTGCTCCTCGTTGCTGCTCGTGGTCGCCATGGGGTGGTGCTCCGTTCTCTCGCCGCCGGTCTCCGGGGACCGGATGTGGGTGGTCGTGCTGCGCCGACGTCTTGGCGCCCGTTCGGGAGTGCTGGTGCGCCGGTGCGGACGGGGGTCGGTCAGCCCAGCGAGCTGATGAGGTCGCGGCACGCCTGCTCGCACCGCCGGCAGGCCTCGGCGCAGATGCGGCAGTGCTCGTGCATCTCGGCGTGGCTGGCGCACTCGTCGCCGCACGCCTTGCACGCCGCGGCGCAGGCCTCCAGCACCGCCCGGGTCAGGTTGGCGTCGTAGCCGGTGTGCCGGGACAACACGCGCCCGGTCGTGTCGCAGATGTCCGCGCAGTCGGTGTTGGTGCGGATGCACTTCGTCAGCTCGGCCACCATGTCCTCGCTGAGGCAGGCGTCGGCGCACGCGGTGCAGGCCTGCGCACACTCGACGCACGCCTCGATGCACTCGATCAGCTTCTGCCTGTCCACCCCGCCGAGGTCCTTGGGATAGGTGTCCAGCATCTGCGCGGCCACGGTCATGGCTACCTCCTCAGGTGTCCGGCGCCGGAGGGCTCGGATGCCGCCCCGGAATCTCGCCGGCGGATCCCGTGCTACCCGGAGACCCGTACGGGTATGAGCCGACCGGAGGTGTTTTTGGATGACCGAACCTGCCCACGCCCATCCGGTCGACCCCGAGCGCGTCGCGCATGCCCGCGCCCGGCTGCCCGGCCGCGACGAAGCGGCCCGGCTGACCAGCGTGCTGAGCCTGATGGCCGACCCCACACGCGCCCGGGTCCTGTTCGCCCTGGACATGGTGGAGGAGCTGTGCGTCGGCGACCTCGCGCTGGCCCTGGAGGCCAACGAGGACGCCGTCGGCTACGCGCTGCGGCTGCTGCGCACGGCGGGCCTGGTGATCAACCGCAAGCAGGGCCGCGTCGTGTACTACCGCCTCGCCGACGGCTTCCCCGAGCCGCTGCGCGAGCACTGCCTGCGCCAGCTCATCGCGCTGACCGAGGCGCCGGCCCCCGACGAGGGCTGAGAGCCACGCGTCACGAGCGCCGGGCGGTCGACCGCCGCACCCCGTCCGGCCACACCTCGCAGGCCCGGACGGCTACCGCCCCGGAATCCGGCTCATGTGGCGCTATCCGGCTCCGGATGTCGCCCACCGAACCCACAGAACGAGAGGGAGCTCATGGACTGGCTCATCACCGCCGCCGGTGCCGGGATCGTCCTGTTCGCCGTACGGGACATGTTCCACACCATCTGGCATCCCAGCGGCCAGGGCACGCTCAGCCGGCTGGTCATCCTGATGGTCTGGCGCGGGTCCCAGCTGCTGAAGCGGCGTGCCCATCAGAGCTCGGTGATGGGTCCGGTGGCGCTGCTCAGCGTGATCCTCACCTGGGGGGTCACCATCGTCGCGGGCTGGACGTTGGTCTACTGGCCGCACATGGCCGAGGGGTTCTCCTTCAGCTCCAGCCTGGATCCCGCACAGCGCAGTGACTTCCTCGACTCGCTGTACCTGTCCCTGGTCACCGTGGCGACCCTGGGCTACGGCGACATCGTTCCCCAGGAGCCCTGGTTGCGGCTGACCTCGCCGCTGCAGGCGCTGATCGGCTTCGCGCTGCTCACCGCAGCGGTGTCCTGGGTCCTGCAGATCTACCCCGCGCTGGCGCGGCGCCGGACGCTGGCGATCCGGTTGGCCCTGCTCCAGCGGGCCGGCGCCGCGCGGCTGCTGCCGGCGACGGACTCCTCCTCGTCGGCCACGCTGCTGCAGTCGCTGGCCGGTGACCTGACCCAGATCCGCGTGGACCTGACCCAGTACGCCGAGACCTACTACTTCCGGGAGACGGATGCGGTGGCATCGCTGCCGGCGCAGCTGCCCTTCGCCCGCGAGCTCGCCCGGGCCGGGCGGGAGTCCGCGCAGGAGGAGCTGCGGTTGGCCGGGACGGTGCTGGCGGAGGCGGTGCAGGACTACGCGCACCTCCTGGCGCAGCAGTTCCCGCTCGCCGGGGACAGTACCGACGACGTGCTGCGGAACTACGCCGCCGACCACGGCTACGCCGAGCCCTGAGCTGTGCGCGGCGACGAACGGCTGGTCCAGCCAGCCGCCATCCGCCCGGCGCCGAACGCACGCGCGAGCAGGCCACGCACCTCGCGCCTGCTCTGCGCGGGATCCGTCCATCCAGGCTCCGAGCAGGGGGTTCGCAGTTCGAGTGCCCACGCCTTCCACGCCGGACTTGCCGCTTCGATCCCGGTCACCCGCTCCACCTCGATGTCGCGGGACATCGTTCAGCGGCGTCGCGCGACCCGTCTGCGTCCGGGGACCCACGGTGCCGCCATGGCCCTCGTCCTACCGGTGGATCAGAGCCGCCATCAGCCCCGGCGCGGGACACGTTCCGCCAGCCCCAGGAGTCGTCTCCGGCAGATCCGGTACCGCAGCACGGCGACGCCCATCGCCCCAGCGACAGGACAGCCGACCCGATCCAGCTCGGGCCCGCGGTACCGAGGCCGACACGAGGAGGACGACGGTCAGCGCACACAGCAGCCACCGTCGGGACGCGGCGCACGGTCACCCGCCTCCGCTCGGGCTCCGGCGCAGCCACACGCCGATGCGGGTGGGGGCCACGGTCGCCGCGACGGTCTGCCCCAGGCCGGTGACGAGCTCGTCGAGATCGATCTGGTCGCGCAGCCGGACGGCGAAGGCGTCGACGGCCCGAGCGGCGTCGTAGCGCGCCCGGTCGAAGCGCCGATCGACGGCAGCCTGCACCCGGCGGTGCACGGGCCGGAACGCGGCCGCCACCGCCAGCGTCGACAGCACCACGGCGGGGGCCGAACTTCCGATGACCGGCGCAGCCGCCCAGCGCAGGAGGGTCACCACGACGAAGTACATCCCGACCAGCCCCGCGGTGAGCAGCGCGTACGTCACCGTCCGACTGATGACGCGATCGATCTCGAACAGCCGGTAGCGGAGGATCGCGATGCCCACCGCGATCGGCATCAGTCCGAAAGCCGCCGCCTCCACAGACGGCCACACGGAGTCGCCGATCCGGACATCGGTGGCCTCCGGAACCACGGTGGCCACCAACAAGGCACCGGCGAACAGGAACCACTTCAGCTGCTGGCGGACGACCGGCCCCGCCCGCCGGAAACGCACGAGGATCGATCCCACGGCGACGGTCGCGAGGACCACGAGCACGAACACGCCCAGGTCGAACAGCTCGGACAGCCGCATCCCCACGGCGCCCCGCAAGGCCCAGGGCGTGGAGGTCGGCGGATTCGCGGCCGTCGCCGGCAGGCCCCACGGGCTGGCCGCCGCCGGATCGTCCTCCCACCGCGTGAAGGGCAGAGCGACAGCCAGGAGCAGGGCGAGCACCACGGACATCCTGGGCAGCCATCGCCAGCGACGGCTGGGCAGTCGGCCGTCCGGGAAGAGCAGCATCACCAAGATCATCAAGCTGGGAAGGGTGAGGAAGACGGCGCCCTCGAGCCAGGCCCCGATCCAGTAGGTAAGGATCTCCGCCTGCCGCAGCGTGGGCAGAACGGCCAAGAGGCTGATGCCCATCCCGATCGCGAGCAGCAGCCAGCCATACGGGCTCGCCGGCAGGCGCCGGGCGATCAGCCCGCCGACCAGGGGAGCGCTGACGTTGCAGGTGCAGCTGACCACGAACAGCAACGTGTCGGCTGCCGTGGCCCCCGCCTCGTCGCGGGTCGCGAGGTGCAGGACGATCGCGCAGCAGAGCAGGCCGACCGCGGTTCCGGAGACCAGCCAGGGGGCCCAGGCGGCGCCTCTGCGGCCGATCACCGTGACGCTCCCCGCCAGCGTCGACCCCATCCACCTGCAGCACGGTCTGCGCCCCGAGGCACAGTCCCAGGGCCAACCCGAGCCACCCGTAGGACTTCCCGTGGAAGCACGCAGCCATCAGCGCACCGAGGAGGCCGATGACGTCGAGGCCGAGCACGTCGAAGACCATGCGGACCGTGGCCTGGCCCGTCCCAGGGACCGGCGCAGCCGCCACCAGCGCGAGGGCCGAGGTCAGGCCGCCGAGCGGCTGAGGCAGCCACTGGCGGACCCCCTTCCGTCGGCGCGGCAGCCGGACCGCCGTCCCCGGGCTGAACCGACATGGTCTACGCCGACCGGTGGACGGAGGGTTCTGTCAGCCACACCGCGACGACGGTGGGCGCCACCGTCGCCGCCACGGTCTGGCGGAGACCGGTCGTCACTTCACCGAGATCGACCTGATCGCGTAGCCGGGCGGCGAAGGCCTCGACGGCCCGCGACGCGTCGTACCGGGCCCGGTCGAAGCGTCGGTCGACGACATCCCGCACTTGCCGGTGCACCGGCCCGAAGACCGCTGCGACCGCCAGTGTGACAGCGGCCACGACCAGGTCCGAGGCGCGGGCCAGAGGGCCCAGCCGGGGCAGCAGGACAGCCACCACGAGTCCGTAGACCGCGAACAGCCCCGCGACGAGCACCGCGTAGGAGACCGTTCGGCTGATGAGCCGGTCGATCTCGAAGAGCCGGTAGCGCAGGACGGCGATCCCGACGGCGATCGGGATCAGGACGGAGGATGACGCGTTGAGGTAGGGCCACAGCCCGTCACCCATGCGCAGGTCGACGGCGTCCGCCAGGATCGTCGCCCCCACGATCGCGGCCGCCAACAGGAACCATTTCAACTGTTGCCGCACGAGTGGGCCGGCACGTCGGAAGCGCACGCCCAGAGAGATGACCGCGGCGACTTCCAGGAGGAAGAGACCGACGAAGCCGACCTCGGCGACATCGGCCCACCGCTCACCTGCTTCCCCCGTGATCGCCCACGGGGTGGTGGCAACGGGGTCACGTCGGGACGGCCCGAAGGCTGCGGCGCCTCCAGTGACGAGGAGGAACAGGATGGTCGTCAGCGGCAACCACCGCCACCGGCGGCTGGGCAACCGGCCGGTCGGGAAGAGCAGGAAGATGAGGATGATCAGGGCGATGACCGTGCGGAAGGCGTTGTCCTCCACCAGGACCACCGCCCAGTACGGGACGTCGTCCACGCGTCGCAGTTGTGTGCAGATTCCCACCACGCCCAGCAGCAGGGCCCCGGCGAGCCACACCCAGCCGTAGGGGTTGCCCGGCATCCGTGCCGCCAGCAGCGCGCCCACCAGGGAGGCAGCGACGACGGCCGGGAGCGCGAAGAAGAAGTACGGAGACTCGGATCCTCGCGACGACGTCCCCAGGCCGACTCGAAGGGCGAGCGACAGCAGGATGAGCGCGAGGCCCACCGTGCACAGCAGCCAGGGCACCCACGCCCGACTGCGGCCAGGCGCCGGCACGGCCTACACCCCCGGAGCCAGGGAGTACTCGCGCACGGTCAGCCTCGAGGCGCTCTGAATCCGTGGATCAGGGTCCGCGGCCCTCCGTTGTGCCGCAGGTTGGTCCAGCGCCGCCACTGCCGACGTCGATCCACGCACGTGATCCGCGTGACCACCGGCCG
Source organism: Blastococcus saxobsidens (assembly GCF_002938435.1). Classification (GTDB taxonomy): domain Bacteria; phylum Actinomycetota; class Actinomycetes; order Mycobacteriales; family Geodermatophilaceae; genus Blastococcus; species Blastococcus saxobsidens. The sequence goes on along the minus strand of NZ_POQT01000004.1, from coordinate 62,574 downwards.
CCGTTCGGCCCCGAGCGCGGCAGCCAGGTTCGTCAACGTCGCGATCCAGAACCGGTCCTCCATCCGCGCCGCCCCCAAGAGGTAGGCGACCTCCGCCACCGGATCGGCGGCGCGGAGCAGCATGCTGACCTCAGCGGTCCTGGTCCCACCGTCCTCCTCGGCCGCGAAGGTGATCCATGCGGTGAACATGTGGCCCTGCGGCGTCATGAACGTGAAGGACGTCTCGTCCGCGTAGAGCACGAAGACCCCGGTCGACAGCAGGACGAGCTGCCCCACCCCCACGTCGAGTGCGGCCAGCTCTCCCGGGGCGATGCCCGCCAGCGGTGCGTGGAAGCTGCCGCCGCTCGGCCAGAACTCACCGAACCGCGCCTTCCATTCACCGACCACCTGCGCGGCCGACAAGTCCACTCCCGGCAGCGGCACGCGATAGTTGCGCTGCCACAGCTGACCGAAGCCCTGCTGCGGGCCCATCAGCCGCTTGCCCTCCAATCCCCGGCTCCTGGCTGCATCCGAGACGGCGCCCAGCCGCTGGACCGGAGCGGCCCAGTAGGAGGCGTCGCGCGGAACCCGAGGAATCGGGCCGGCGTCGTCCGGTAGCGGCAGCTCCGGACCGTCCGTCCGCTCGCCTGACGACCGCCCGGCGCGGTACTCCTCCCCCGGCAGGCGGTCGCTCACCGGACTCGCGCTCCGAGACGGGCCGCGTCGAGTGCGTGTCGCTCGTCCGGATGCACGCCGATGACCTCGTCGATGCGGGTCAGCTCGAAGATCTGACGGTAATGGTCGGAGAGCCCGAACGCCGTGACCTGCTGGTGAGCACGCTTCGCCCGCACGAGCAGCGTCACGAGCAGCCCGATGCCTCCGCTGTTCATGTAGTCCAGATCGGAGAAGTTCAACGCGATGCCGCGCGGCTCGTCGCGACTCGCCTCCCGGTAGGCGTCCATGAGCGCGGCCTCGCTCGCCGCGGTGACATCGCCCTTCAGGTCGATGACGGCGACGTCGCGGTCCGTGTGACGCACGGACGTCTCCAGTTGGGTGACGGACATCGGCGCTCCCCTTCGTGCGGATCTTCGTGCGGATCTCAGGCGCTCGCGGTCACATGTCCCAGGGCGCTGGGCTCGTCGTCGTAGATCGTGATGAACTCCGACAACCGGGTGATCGTGAAGATCTGCCGGTAGTGGGCCGACAACCCGTACGCGGTGACGTCCCGGCCGTCGCGGCGCGCGCGGGCCAGCAGTCCGACGAGCAGTGCGATACCGGTGGAATCGATGTAGCCGACGTCCGACAGGTTGAGGACGACCGTCTGCGGCTCGCGCGACGCGGCCTCGTCGTAGGCGGCCTCGAGGTCCTCCCGCGCCTCGGCGCGCAGGTCACCGGCCAGGTCGAGGACCACGACCCTGGCTCGGGGGATGCGCACCGGGTAGCGAGGGGTCATGACGCCACTCCGTCCCGGTGCAGGACGAGCTCCACGGTGTGGCCGCCGACCTGGTCGCGGGTGCGGACCTCGTCGACGAGGTTTCGCATGAGGTACAGCCCCCAGCCCCGGGGCGACTGCCGCCCGGCGAGCTTGGCGTCGAGATCCGGCTGCTCCGGACCCTCTGGGCTGGGCCCGTGGACCGCTCGATCGGTCACGGTCACGAGCACGGCATCGTCCGTGGCGGCGACCACCAGGCGCACCGGCAGCTCGGGGCGGTTGCCGTTGCCGTGCTCGATCGCGTTCATGGTGGCCTCGGCCACGGCCGTTGCCAGGGCGTCCCGTCGCAGTGCGGGCAGGCCGAGCGGGTCCACAGCTGCCGCCAGCCTCGGCAGCACCGCCCGCTCACCGCCGGGCTCGCTGGCCACCGTGAAGGCGGCCAGCACCCGGGCTTGCGGCGGCAGGCCCGCTGCGTCGGTCGGCCCGTCCATCCCGATGACCGCCGCAGTCGCCGTCCGCGACAGCGTGACCAGCGTGATGTCATCCTCCTGCTCCCAGTCCGGCCCGGTGAAGGCCGCGAGGTGCGTCAGCACCCGGTCGATCAGGTCCGTCTCCGATGTCGCGCCCGCGACGAGCTCCTTGAGCCGGGGAAAACCGAACATGGTGCGCTCGGGGTCATGGGCCTCGACCACCCCGTCGCTGTGGAAGAGGACGCCCTGCCCCGGCTCCAGCCGGACCTCCTTCTCCTCGTAGTCCATGTCCGGCAGCAGGCCCAAGGGCATCCCCGTGGCGCGCAACTCCACCACGCCCTCCGCCCTCCGCAGGTACGGCAGGTCGTGCCCGGCGTTCGCGTACCGCAGCCGGCCGCTGGCGGGGTCCAGAACGGCGTACAGGCACGTCACGAACATGTTCGCGGGCATCTCCTCGACGAGCAGCGCATTGGCCCGACGCAGCACCTCCCCGGGCGCGAGCAGCCGGGCCGCTTCGGCTCGGAGGATGCTGTGGGTGGTCGCCATGACCAGCGCGGCCGGCACGCCCTTGTCGGTCACATCGCCGATGACGATGCCGACCTGCCCTCCGGGCAGCTGCAGGAAGTCGTAGAAATCCCCGCCGACCTCCCGGGCCGGCTGGTAGTGGGCGGCGACGTGCCAGCCGGGCATCTCGGGCAGGGACTTCGGCAGGAACTGCTGCTGGATCAGCCGGGCGACGTGCAGTTCCTGCTCGATCCTCTGCCGGCTCAGCACCTCCGCCTCCTGCTCGCGGACCAACTGGGCCACCCGGACCGCGGGTGCGGCGTGCGTCGCCAGGTCCTGCAGCAGCCGACGGTCGTTCGTGGAGTACTCGCGCTCCGAGCGGCGCGGGCCGAGAGCGAGCAGCCCCACCAGCTCCCCGGACGTGACCAGCGGCACCAGCAACGCCATGCCGGCCGCCTTCAGCGCCCGGACGCCGGGCGAGTCCAGATCGATGCGGTCCAGGGCGATCGGCTCGGCCACCTGCGCCAGGTGTTCGACCAGCGGGTCGTCGGGATCGAACGCGACGGTCGTCGTCGGCAGCGGGTCGGGCGGGCTCGCCGGCGGCCCGCTGCGCCACGGCGAGACCCATCCACGCCGAGGCACCGCGCCCGCTGCTCGGCCGGCATCCCCGTCCGGTGCCGGCGCCGCGGGCGGCGCAGCGGCCCGTCGTCGCACCGGAAACCACCGCCGGCCCCACGGCTCGACCGGGCGGTCCTCGATGGACGGAGCACGCGTCGCTCTCACCCCTCCGCGAAGCCTGCCAGTAGGGGTCATCGTGCTCCCGACGCGGGCGTCCCGGAAGCGCTAGGCGCGTGCCTGGAGATTTCGCTGCGCGTCAGGCTCAACCCGGGAGGACGCGGGAGGTGCCCGGGGGCCGGCAGGCGATCGGCACCGGCAAGCCCGAGGCCGAGACGCGACAACGGTCGCGCGGGTCGGACGTGCGTCGAGCGGCGCACGAGGTCGGGGCTCGCCGCGCTCAGGCACCGGCCGCCGGCACGGCGACGGTCGAGGACCACCGGAGCCTGGTCTTCAGGTCGGTCCGGCACAGCGCGTGCAGGAAGCAGGTCTGCTCGCCCATGTCGAGCAGGGTCCGCGCGAACTCGTCGTCCTCCTGGCTCTCCAGGTGCACGTGCGTCTCCACCGGATCGGCGCCACCGGCCAGTCCGGTCCCGCCGGACGCACCACCGAGGGAGACGTGGGTGTCCTGGATGATCCGGTACCTGCCGAGCCGCTTCTTCGTGATCGCGGCGTAGCGCCCGAACTGGGTCATGAAGCAGAAGGCGATCCCCGCGGAGATCAGCGTCGCGGCGTCGGGAGCGAGGCCCTGGCCACCGGCGCCCACCGGCTCGTCGGAGAGGAAGCGGAACCTCGAGCCGCTCGGCTCGAGCAGCTGGACGTCGATCACCTTCACGCCGTCGGCACGAACAGTGCACACGCCACGCACGTGCAGCGCCCGCTTCTGCTCCGCGCGGAGGCTGGAGTTGCTGCCCCCATCGCCCTCGTGCAGCTCGGCCGAGCCGGTCCTCCGCATCAGCTCAGGGGCCTCCGGTGGGCCGTCGACGGCGATCTCGTCGTACCGGTCCTCGGCGTCCGGCAGCGCCGCTCCCTCCAGAGCGGCCACCCGCGACGGCTCCAGCGGCTCGCCGTTGTGCGTCAGCGTGAACAGGCTCTCCAGCTGCCCCCGGAGCAGGCCGTTCAGTGGCGAGGCGTCGATGGCGTCGGCCCCGAGGCTGCGGAGCGCGGCCTGGTCGGCGCCGGCCTCCACCTCGATGGTGAGTTCCGGCGCCAGCGCGCCGCCGACCATCGTCCCGCGGACCGCGGAGCCCTCCATCGTGTAGTGGTTGTCCAGCGTCAGCCGCAGGCCGGGGAGGGCGATCCCCCGCTGCGCGGCGAGGGCGGTGACCTCGTTGGCGTACGACGCCACCATGCCTGCATCGAGGAAGGCCAGGGGGAACGGGGCCTCGTCGTAGCCGGCCAGGTACGGCCCCTCGTCCGAGGTCAGGCGCCATCCGCGGCCACTGGCGCTGGAGACCACGAGGGCTTCCTTCTGCATGCCCTCCAGCGACCGGACGAAGGTGCGCACCGCGACGTCGCGCCGGGCGCCGGGCGGGGCGAGCTCGAAGCGGCTCGGGTCCTCGAACGCGAAGAAGCGCGGCCGGGGATCCTCGCCGAGGACGTTCGCCGGCGTCGAGGTGCGGTCGGTCGTCATGTGCAGATCCTCTCGGTCGGCGCGAGGAGCCTGGATCGGTCGTCCGGTCGGAGGCGAGAGCCCGTCAGTGCGGCATGCGGATGATCGGCTTGACGACCACACCGCTGTGCGAGGCCTCGACGGCGTCCGCGATGTCCTCCAGCGGGAAGTACTGGACCAGCCGGTCGAAGGGGAACCGCCCCTGCACGTGCAGGTCCATCAGGGACGAGATCAGCGCCTGCCCGCGGCCACTGCCGCCCAGCGTGCCGCGGATGGTCTTGCCCCACAGCGTGCTCAGGTGGTCGGCGCTGAACTCCGCCCCCGCCGGTGCGCCGCCGATGAGCAGGGCGGTCCCGAGCATTCCGACGGAGTCGATCGCCTGCCGGAGCACCGAGGGGATCCCGGTGCAGTCCAGGGAGGCGTCGGCCGGGCCACCGCAGATGTCGGTGACGGCGCCGACCGGGTCGGTGTCCGTGGCGTCGATGGTGTGGGTGGCGCCCAGGTCGGTGGCCAGCCGCAGCCGTGACGCGTGCCGGTCCACGGCGATGATCGTCGTCGCAGGCGAGCACCGGGCGGCCATCACCGCGGCCAGCCCCACAGTCCCGGCGCCGTACACGACGATCGAGGACCCCGGCTCCGGGCGCAGGGTGTTGAAGACGGCCCCCGCACCGGTGGCCAGACCGCAGGCCAGCGGACCCATGAGCTCGACCGGCAGCCCCTCCGGGACGGGCACGAGCGACGACGCCGAGGTCATCGCGTAGGTGGCGAAGGACGACTGGCCGAAGAAGTGGCTGGCCACGGTCCCGCCGTCGGGGGTCCGCAACGCCGAGCCCCGGCCGCCGGGGCGCTGGCCCCCGCCGACGAGCTCACCGAGCCTCAGGCAGTAGCGCGGTTCCCCGGCCAGGCAGTTGCGGCACTCCCCGCAGTACGGCCAGCCCAGCACCACGTCCTGCCCCTCGCGGACGCCGGTGACGCCCTCCCCCACCGCGACGACCGTGCCGGCCCCCTCGTGACCGAGCACCCCCGGCAGCGGGAACGGGAGGTCGCCGTCGCGGGCGATCCCGTCGGTGTGGCAGTAGCCGGTCGCGGCCACCTTCACCAGCACGTCCCCGGGACCGGGATCCTCCAGCTCGAGGGACCGGACGACGAACGGGCCGTGCAGCTCTTCGACGACTGCGGCAGTGATCTCCACGATCAGCTCCTGGTGCCGGGCGAGTAGTGGGGCAGGCCCTCCGCCGACCCTCGCGACCCATCATGGGGCAGCGCCCGCGCGCCCGCCCCGGAACCGGGGCGGCCCGCTGCCGGACCATCTCTCTACCGTCTGCGGCATGAGTGCGCCCGATCCCCTCGCCGGCTACGGGGACGCGTCCCAGCCCGCCTGGGACAAGGAGATCGACCACCTGGACCGGCACTGCCGGGCGTTCATCGGGATCTCCCCCTGGCTGACGCTGGGCACCGCCGACGCCGACGGCTTCCCCGACGTCTCACCCCGCGGGGGTGAGCCGGGCTTCGTGAAGGTCCTCGACGACTCCCGGCTGGTCCTCCCCGACCGCCCCGGCAACAACCGCGTCGACAGCCTGCGCAACGTCACGGCCAACCCCCGGGTCGCGCTGATGTTCGTGGCGCCCGGCATCAACGAGACGCTGCGGGTGTTCGGGACGGCCGCGCTCGTCCCCGCCGACGAGGTCGACGTGGACCTCACCGAGTTCGGCCGGCCGCCCCGCTCGGCGCTGGTCGTCCAGGTGCAGCGGGCCTACTTCCAGTGCGCGCGGTCGCTGCTGCGCTCCGGGCTCTGGGAGCCGGAGAAGTGGCCCGGGCGCGGCGACCTCGCGCCGATGGGCGTGGTCTTCCGCGACCACTGCCGGCTGCCGGCGCCGCTGCCGCCGGACGAGGTGATGCACGCCGACCTCGCGCAGCACCTCTGACCCTCCGGTCAGCCGGCGGCGGCCGCCGTCGCCATGTGGTGGCGGCCGATCGGCAGCATGAGCGGGCGGCCCGACGTCGGGTCGACGATGACCCGGCTGTCCAGCCCGAAGACCGCGCGGATGCACTCCTCGGTGAGCACGTCGCCCGGCTCCCCCGCGGCGTGCACCCTGCCGGCGGCCAGCGCCACCAGGTGGTCGGCGTAGCGGGCGGCCATGTTGAGGTCGTGCAGGACCATGACGACTGTCGTGCCGCGGGCCCGGTTGAGGTCGGTGAGCAGGTCCAGCACCTCGATCTGGTGGCTCACGTCGAGGAAGGTCGTCGGCTCGTCCAGGAGCAGCAGGTCGGTCTGCTGGGCCAGCGCCATGGCGATCCAGACCCGCTGCCGCTGCCCCCCGGAGAGCTCGTCCACCGAACGGTCGGCCAGCTCGACGGCCTGCGTCGCCTCCAGCGCGGCGGCCACCGCGACGTCGTCCTCCGTCCGCCACCGGGTGAAGACGCCCTGGTGCGGGTGCCGCCCCCGGCCGACGAGGTCGGCGACGGTGATGCCCTCTGGCGCGATCGGCGACTGCGGGAGCAGGCCGAGGGTGCGGGCCAGCTCCTTGGCCGGGAAGCGGTGCACCGCCTTGCCGTCGAGCAGGACATGGCCGTCGCGCGGCGCCAGCAAGCGGGACATGGAGCGCAGCAGGGTGGACTTGCCGCAGGCGTTGGCCCCGACGATCGCGGTGATCCGTCCGGGCGGGACGACGAGGTCGAGGTCCTCGATCACGGTGCGCTCGCCGTACGCGAGGCTCAGCCCATCGGCGACGAGCGAGTGGGTGACGCTCACAGTGCTCTCCGTTCGCTCCCGCGAGGCGCTCCGCTCCTCGCTCGCTGGCGCTCGCTGCGATGCTCACGCCCCTGTCCGCTCACAGGGAACCTCCGACGCGGTTGGTCCGGACGATCAGGTAGATCAGGTACGGCGCGCCCAGCACCCCGGTGACGACGCCGACCGGGAAGCGGGTGTCGAGGGCGAACTGGCCGATGAGGTCCGCCAGCAGCACCAGCAGCGCTCCCACGAACCCGGCCGGCACCAGGAGCGAGCCGTTCGGGCCGACCACGCGCGCCGCGATCGGCCCGGCGAGGAACGACACGAAGGCGATCGGGCCGCACGCGGCGGTGGCGAAGGCGATGAGGCCGACCGCCGCCACGATGGCGACCACGCGGGTCCGCTCGACGCGGACACCGAGGGCCGACGCGGCGTCGTCCCCGAGCTGCAGCGCCGACAGCTCCCGCGCCCGGCTCAGCAGGACCGGCCCGAGCACGACGAGGGCGACCAGTGCCGGGACCGTCACGGCCCACGTGGTGCCGTTGAGGCTGCCGGTCAGCCAGCGCAGCGCCTCGGCGTAGCCCCAGGCGCCGGCCTTGGACAGCACGTAGTTGGTCGCGCTGGTGGACATCGCGGCGACGCCGATGCCGATGAGGATCAGCCGGGTGCCCGCGACGCCGTTCGTGAACGCCAGCCCGTAGATCAGCAGCGCCACACCCAGCGCGGCGACGATCGCCGTCAGCGAGACCGCCGTACCCGACCAGCCGAGGACGACGATCGCGAACGCCGCGGCGGCGCTGGCCCCGGTGCTGATGCCGATGACGTCCGGGCTGGCCAACGGGTTGCGCAGCATCGTCTGGAAGGTGACGCCGGCCAGGCCGAAGCTCAGGCCGGCCACGACGGCCAGCACCGCACGCGGCAGCCGCAGCCGGCCGACGGTGAACGACGCGCCGGCCACCTCCTGGCCGGCCACCACCCGCAGCACGTCGCCGGGCGGGTAGAAGGTCCGGCCGACCATCAGCGACGCCGCGAACCCGGCGACGACCAGGGCGGCGAGCACCACGACGACGACGCGCCGCCGGGCGGCGCGGCGGGTCCGGCCGCTCGCGACGGCGCCGACCGTCGACGGGGCCGGAGCGAGGGTGGTGCTCACAGCTCCCGCACCTTCTGGCGCCGCACGATGGCGATGAAGAACGGGGCGCCGAGAAGGGCGGTCAGGATGCCGACGTCCAGCTCGGCCGGGCGGGCGATGATGCGCCCCACCACGTCGGAGGCGGTCAGCAGGCAGGCCCCCGTGAGCGCCGAGAACGGCAGCAGCCAGCGGTGGTCGACGCCGACGAGCAACCGGCACAGGTGCGGGACGACGAGCCCCACGAACCAGATCGGGCCGGCGACCGCGGTGGCCGCGCCGCAGAGCAGCACCGAGCCGAAGGCGGCCACGCCGCGGACCAGCGCGACGCGCTCCCCCAGGCCGGCCGCGAGCTCGTCGCCCAGAGCCAGGGAGTTCAGGCTGCGGGCCGACAGCAGGCTGAGCACCAGGCCGGCGGCGAGAAAGGGCAGGACCGGCGTGATGCCGGCGAAGGTCGCGCCGCCCACCCCGCCCACCTGCCACGACTGCACGCTCTCGGCGATGTCGCCCCGGGGCAGGGCGATGGCGGTGATGAACGAGGTGAGCGCCGCCGACGTCGCGGCCCCGGCCAGCGCGAGCTTGAGCGGCGTGGCCCCGCCCCGGCCGAGCGAGCCGACGGCGTAGACGAAGACCGCCGCCACCGCGGCACCGGCGATCGCCGTCCAGATCCGGCTGGTCGCGGTGAACAGCCCGAACCACGCGAAGCCGGCGACGACGAAGAGCGACGCGCCCATGTTGATGCCCAGGACGCCGGGGTCGGCCAGGGGGTTCCGGGTCACGCCCTGCATCACCGCGCCGGCGAGCCCGAGGGCCGCCCCGACGAGGACGGCGAGCACCGTCCGCGGGATGCGCTTGGTCACCGCCGCCTCGGCGATGGTGTCCGAGGACCCGCCGAGGGCGCCCACGATGTCCGACCAGCCGACGTCCCGGGAGCCCACCGCCACCGAGGCGGCCGCGAGCAGGACCAGCACCGCGACGACGACGAGCAGCCACAGGACGCGCGCCGACCCCGGGCGCCGCACGACGGCGGCCCCCGGGGTCGGGGCTGGGGCGAGTGCGGTCACTGCCCCTTGTCAGCTGCCTCGGCGAGCATCGTGGCGTAGTCCTCGAGCACCCAGGAGATGGCCAGCGGCGTCGGGTTCGCCGCCGTGCCGAGCGGGGTGTTGGGCAGCAGGACCAGCGCGCCGTTGCGGACGGCGGGGATCTGGGAGAGCAGCGGGTCGGCGTTCAGCGCGTCGACGAGCTCCTGGTCGCCGTAGGTCACGATGACGTCCACGTCGTCGAACGCGTCGACCTGCTCGGCGCTGACCGTGCCGGAGAACTGCTCGGGGTCGGTGGAGGCCTCCTGGACGCTGGCCGGCGTCGTCAGCCCGAGGTCTGCGAAGAAGGCGCTGCGGGTGTCGAACGGCGTGTAGAAGCTGACCTCGCTGAGGTCGGTCGTGTCCACGTGGGTCATGAACATGGCCGAGGTGCCCTCGAGCTGCGGGTGCTCGGCGACGGTGTCGGCGATCTCCTGCTCGATGCTCGCGACGAGCTCCTCGCCCTCGGCGGCCATGCCCATGCCCGCGGCGTTGATCTCGATGACCTCGCGCCACGGCGTCGCCCACGGCGCCTCCGGGTAGGCCACGACCGGAGCGATCTCGCTGAGCGTGTCGTAGTCCTCCTGGGTCAGGCCCGAGTAGCCGGCGAGGATCACGTCGGGGTTCGTGTCGGCGACCGCCTCGAAGTCGATCCCGTCGGTCTCGTCGAACAGCACGGGGGTCTCGGCGTCGAGCTCCTCGAGCCGCTCCTTCACCCAGGGCAGCAGGCCGTCGCCGTCGTCGTCACCGAAGTTGGCCGCGGCCATGCCCACCGGCACGACGCCGAGCGCCAGCGGCACCTCGTGGTTGGCCCACGCCACCGTCGCGACGCGCTCCGGCTTCTCCGGGACGGTGGTCGTGCCGAGGGCGTGCTCGATGGTGATCGGGGCGGACTCCCCGCTGCCGTCGGCCCGGGCCTCGGCCTCGGAGGAGGAGCAGGCGGCGAGCCCACCCGTCAGCAGCACGGCTGCGGAGAGGGCGGCCAGCGTCGATGCGCGGGACATGGGGTCCTTCCAGTCGTCGAGAGCTGCGCCGACGGACCGAACCCCCGGAGGACGCCGCCGTCGTCGGAGCGAAGCGAGGGAAGGCTAGCCTAACCAACTACGTCGGCTCCACGGGGTCCTCCACGGCGGCCGGGCACGACGGCCACCGACGGTCACGGCGGGGGCGACGCCGCCGGCGAGGACTCGGCCTCCGGCGCCGCGCCGGCCGGCGCCGGCACCGTCACGTCGTCGACGAAGCAGTAGGCCCAGCTCTCCCCCGGCTCGGCCGAGGCGACCAGCGGGTGGGCGTCCGCGGCGGCGTGCGCGCGGGCGTGCCGACGCTCGGAGGAGTCGCAGCAACCGACGTAGCCGCAGCTCAGGCACGTGCGCAGGTGCACCCACTCGGTGCCCTCCTGCAGGCAGCCCACGCAGCCGGGGGCCAGGGGCAGCACCGGCCGGGAGGCGGTCCCGTGCCCGCACCCGCTCCCCTCCGGCCACGCGTAGCGGACCACCCGTGCGGTGTCGACGACCGCCCGACCCCGGCTCGGGTGCACGACCGGGTGCCCCAGCTCCCCGAGCACCGAGCGCAGCAGCGCCTGACCGGAGAGCCGGTCCCGGTCGAGGATGTGGTCCGCGCCGGCGTCGGCCAGCTCGGCGACGTCGACGGCGCCCAGCGGGCGGGCCAGGATCGGGGCGTCGGTGACCGCCCGGGCCGACGCGACGACCCGCACCGCCTGCTCGGGGTCGTCCTCGGCGACCACGACGAGGCGGACGTCGGGCACCCCCGCCGTCCGGAGGATCTCGGCCTTGGTCGGGTCCCCGCGCACCACCCGGTGCCCGGCGGACTCCGCCTGCGCCGCCCCGTCGGGGTTGAGCGTGGTCATCACGACGTCGACCCCGCGGCCGCGCAGCGCCGCCGCGACCTCGAGGGCCGTCGGTCCCCAGCCGATGATCGCGACGTGCCCGCGCGGCGCGCTCCCCGCGTGCCCGCCGGCGTCCCCGGGGCCGGCGGCGCGCGACCGGTCGATGCGCGCCCCGGCCGCGGCCAGCTGCGGGGTGACGAGCATGAGCAGGACGGTGGTCGCGACGGCGACCTGCGCACCGTCGTCGGCCAACCCCAGCGGCGCCAGCCCCGCGGCCGTGCCCACGGTGAGCAGCACGAAGGAGAACTCCCCCACCTGGGCCAGCAGCAGCCCGGTGGCGACGGCCGTGCGGACCGGGATGCGGACGGCGGTGGCGGCCACGGCGGTGGTCAGCGTCTTGACCAGCAGGACGACGGCCGCGGCGCCCAGCACCAGCGGCAGGTTGGCGAGCATGAAGCCGACGTCGAGCAGCATGCCGACCGAGACGAAGAAGACCGCGCTGAAGACGATCTGCAGCGGCAGCACCTCGGCGAACGCCTGGCTGCTCGTGCGGCTCTCGCTGACGACCAGACCCGCCAGGAACGCGCCGAGCGAGACGCTCACCCCGGAGAGCGCGGTCAGGTAGGCGGTGCCGAAGCAGACGGCGACGATCGCGAGGAGGAACACCTCCGGGGAGCAGGTCCGCGCGACGACGTCGAGCACCGTGGGCATCACCCGCCGGGCGAGCACCAGGACGACGGCGATCACGGCCACCGCGGTGAGCAGCGCCCAGAGCAGGGAGCCGCCGCCGGACCCTTCGCCGTCGGCACCGGTGCCGGCGCCGAGCAGCGGGACGACGAGCACCATCGCGACCACGGCCAGGTCCTGGGCGATCAGCACGGCCAGCGCCAGCCGCCCGCGGACGGCGGAGTTCTCCCGCCGCTCACCGAGCAGCTTCAGCACGATCGCCGTGGACGACAGCGCGAGCAGGAACCCGGTGAACAGCCCGTCGCGCCAGCCGCCGCCCAGCGCGAGGGTGAGCCCCAGCCCGGCGCCCGTCGCCAGGACCAGCTGCAGGCCACCGGCGACGGCGATCCAGGTCCAGACCCGGGCCAGCCGCTCCAGGGAGAACTCGATGCCGATGGTGAACAGCAGCAGGATCACGCCGATGTCGGCGGCTGCCTCGACCGCCTCGCCGTTCTCGACGATGCCGAGCTGCGCCGGGCCGATCAGGACGCCGGCCACCAGGAAGCCGACGATCGGAACCACCCGGGCGCGAGCGGACAGGTAGCCGATCACCGCGGCCGCCACGACCAGGGCCGCCGTCGGCGCCAGGTAGCCCGGCATCTCGCCGGCCGCGATCACGAGCTCTGCCTCTGGCGCCATGCCCGACATGATGCGCGACGCCTCGGCGGGAATCACGGGTCGCTGCCGACGTTGACCAGCGGTGAGCCGCCCGGGGACACCGTCCGCGGGCTGCGGAGGAGGAGCGATCATGGCGGTGCCACCCGCGGCCGGGACCGGCCTGCGCATGGGCACGCCCCAGGCGCGGTGGGTGCTGCTCGCCACGGTCCTGGGCTCGGGCGTGGCCATGCTCGACGCGACGGTCGTCAACGTCGCCCTGGAGCGGATCGGGGCGGACCTCGACGCCGACTTCGCCGGGCTCCAGTGGACCGTCAACGCCTACACGCTCACGCTCGCCGCGCTCATCCTGCTGGGCGGTTCGCTGAGCGACCGCTACGGGCGGCGCCGGATCTTCGTCGTCGGAGTGGTGTGGTTCGCGCTCGCCTCGCTGCTGTGCGGGCTGGCCCCCGACATCGGGACCCTGGTGGCCGCCCGCGCCCTGCAGGGCGTCGGCGGCGCCTTGCTGACGCCGGGCAGCCTGGCCATCATCTCCGCGTCCTTCTCCGGGCCGGACCGCGCCGCCGCGGTCGGGGCCTGGTCCGGGCTCTCCGGCGTGGCCGCGGCGATCGGGCCGTTCGTCGGGGGCTGGCTGGTGGAGTGGAGCTGGCGGGCGGTCTTCCTGATCAACGTGCCGCTGGCCGTGCTGGTCGTGGCGGTCGCCGCGCGGCACGTCCCGGAATCGCGCGATCCCGAAGCCGCTCCCCGGCTGGACTGGACCGGGACCGCGCTCGTCGCCGCGGGGCTTGGCGCGCTCACCTACGCCCTCACCGCCATCGGGGAGCGGGGAGCCGGCCCGGCGGTCTGGCTGGGCGCGGCAGCGGGCGTCCTCGGGCTCGTCGCCTTCGTCGTGGTCGAGCGGCGGTCGCGGCACCCCCTGGTCCCGCCGGCGCTGTTCGCCGACCGGCAGTTCAACGCCGCCAACGCCGCCACCCTGTTCGTCTACGCCGCCCTGGGTGCGCTCTTCGTGCTGCTGGTGCTGCACCTGCAGGTGGTGTCGGGGTTCAGCCCGCTGCTGGCCGGCACCGCGCTGCTGCCCGTCACCGTGCTCATGCTGTTGTTCTCCGCACGCGTCGGGGCGCTGGCCCAGCGGATCGGCCCGCGTGCCCTTCTCACCGCGGGCCCGCTGGTGGCCGCCGTCGGTGTGCTGCTGATGCTCCGGATCGGCCCGCAGGCCTCCTACCTGGGCGACGTGCTGCCCGCCGTCTCGCTCTTCGGGGCCGGTCTCACGCTGCTGGTCGCCCCGCTGACCGCCACCGTGCTGGACTCCGCCGCGGACCGCTTCGCCGGCGTCGCCTCCGGGGTGAACAACGCCGTGGCCCGGGCCGCCGGTCTGCTGGCGGTCGCCGTCGTGCCCGTCGCCGCGGGTCTGGGTGGGACCGACTACACCGAGCCGACCACGTTCGCGGCCGGCTTCCGCACCGCGACGCTGATCATGGCCGGCCTGCTGCTCGCCGGCGCGCTCGTCTCGGTGGCCTTCATCCGGCGTCCGCTGGGCGACGCACCCCCCGCGCCGCCAGGACCGCCCGCACCGCCGGCGCCCGACCCGGTGCCGGTCGATGCCCGCCCGGATCCTGCCTGAGCCGGTCAGCTCCCCGAACGGACCGCCGCGCGCACGCCCCAGCCGGTGACGGCGTCGGCCGCCCGTCGCCACAGCGGTCTGGCCTGGTGCTCCAGCCGGGCCAGCCGGCCCTCGAGGTCGGCGACCCGTGCGGCGTCCGCGCTCACGACCCGCGGGCGGACGGCCATCGCGGCCAGACCGTCGGTCAGCCCGGTGACCACCCCGGCCGCGTCCTCGGGCGACAGCCGTGCCGTGCCGACGCAGGTCTCGCCGCGCCACAGGCTGAGCACGACCAGCCCCTTCTCGATGTGCGTCGAGACCCGGATCGAGCGTCCCTCACCGCGGGCGTCCACCGCCCAGTGCCCGTGCACGGGCAGCGCCACCACTGTCATCGCCCCAGGCTGGCCGCGCTGCGGCCCCTGGTCAAGCGCAACCGGAACGCGTCGGGCTCGCCGACGGGCCGGCGCCTACAGGGACGTCGGCAGGCCGAGTGCGGCGAACAGCTCGCAGTCGAGGTTCAGGAAGCTGGAGATGTGGGCGATCCGGCCGTCCTCGATCTCCAGCACGTGCAGACCCCACGGCACGTGACCACCACCCTCGGCCGGCCGGTACTGCGCGAACGCCGGCGTCCCGTTGGCCGAGGTCTGGATCAGCTTCGAGCCGCGGCAGCCGCTGGCCGGCGGCGTCACCATCCAGGTGCCGATGTCCTCGCGACCCTGGAGCCACATCTCGAACGGCGGCATGTGCTGGGTGGCGTCCTCGTGCAGCAGCTGCACGAAGGCGTCGATGTCGTAGCGCTCGAAGGCGTCGAGGTACCGCGCCAGCAGCGCCCGGTCGTCGGAGTCGAGCGAGCGCGGCGCGGGGCGCCCCTCGAGATCGGCCAGCGTGGCGCGCGCCCGCTGCAGGGCGCTGTTCACCGACGCCACCGTGGAGTCGAGCAGCTGGGCGACCTCCTCGGCCTTCCAGCGCAGCACCTCCCGCAGGATCAGCACGGCCCGCTGGCGCGGGGGCAGGTGCTGCAGGGCCGCGACGAAGGCCAGCCGGATCGACTCGCGGGCCACCGCCTGCTCGGCCGGGTCACCGTCCTCGGGGATGACCTGGCGGTCGAGCACCGGCTCCACCCACGCCGCACTCGGCAGGCGGCCGGCCAGCGACGCCTCCACCGGCGGGTAGGGCGAACCGGACAGGTCCATCGGCAGGGCCCGCCGCTTCCGACCGGACAGCTGGTCGAGGCAGACGTTCGTGGCGATGCGGTAGAGCCAGGAGCGCACCGCCGACCGGCCCTCGAAGTCGGCGATCCCGCGCCAGGCGCGGACCATCGTCTCCTGGACGGCATCCTCGGCGTCGAAGACCGAACCCAGCATCCGGTAGCAGTAGCCGGTGAGCTCCCGCCGGTGCTCGAGCAACCGTGGGTCCAACTGGTCGGTCGGGCCGAGCGCGACGCTGGTCACCTGCACCACCTCCGGGTCGATGTGCGGACCAGCACACCACAGCCCGCCGACAGAACGGGAGGGTTCCGGCCCTACTGGTAGCTGATGAGGTGCGGATCGGGCTCCACGTCGCTGATGGTCTGCTCCGGGGTGAGCATCGGCAGGTCCTCGTCGTAGAAGTTCTTCCAGCCCCACCACAGCCCCTCGGGGGCATCCCGGCGCAGTGCGGCCCACGTGGCCTGCTTGTCGCCCTGCCCGCCCTGGCCGTCGGCGTGCACCATCACCGCCAGCTCGTCCCGGTCCAGGTCCACCCGCTCCCGCCCGGGCAGCATGTCCAGCCGGAACTGGTGCAGGACCAGCAGCTTCTGCGGCAGCGCGTTCTCCCGCGTCAGGTCGGCCAGCCAGGTGACGACCCGGTTGACCTCCTCGACGTCGACCGAGCCGATCTGCCGCAGGTGCACCTCGCCGGGGCCCAGCCGCCACTCCGGATCCAGTGCCAGGCCGACGTGCGGCAGTTCCAGCAGCGAGCGGTACATCTCGGCCTGGGTGACGAAGTCGGTGCGCCCCGGCTGCAGGTCCAGGACCACGAACATCCCGGCCTCGCCGGCCGCCTCCACCCACGGCCGCAGGAAGTCCACCTCGGCCTCGGCCGAGTAGTCGCCGTCGTCCCCGGCCGACGACGACGCGACGGTCGCGATGATCTCGAAGGTGGGCACCACCGTGGCGTCCACCAGCGGCTCGTACGGGGCGGCGTGCGCCTGCGCGCGTGCGATGGCCTGGTCCAGCGGCTGCTCACCCATCACGCCGAGCGCCCCGGTTCCGGGGTGCCCGTAGAGCGCCACGAGCAGCCGGCCCGGGAACACCAGCTGCCCGCCGCCGGGCAGCTGGTCGCCGGTGGCAGCCGTGGCGGTCTTCCAGTCCAGCCCTTCCTCGGCGGCGAAGCCGGCGCCCAGCGCGACGACGGCGGCGTCCTCCGGCAGGTCCCCGAGCGCGGTGACGACGTCCTCGGAGGCGCGCGGGTCGGTCGCCCCGCCCGTGAGGAGGACCCGCGCCCCGGCAGCGCGGGCGGTCGCGATCCCGGCCGGCGAGTCCCCGGTCGCCAGCACCACGACGTCGTCCAGCGGCTCGGCGGGCTCGACCGGCGGCAGCGAGCCGTCGACGGAGGCCGCCGCCGGTTCCTCGCCCTCCGGCCGCAGCCCCCCCGGTGCGTCGCGCTCCAGCGCGGCCACCGCGGCCGCGTCGCCGTCGGCCGGCACGGGATCGGCCTCGCCCAGGTCCAGCCCGGTCGCCTCGGACACCGCGGCGGCGGTGGCCGGCACCGCCAGCACCTCCGGCCCGCCCTCGTCGGCCGTCAGCTCGGCGTCGCCCACGACGAGGACGTCGGCGGCACCGAGCCGGTCGAGCTCCCCGACCACGGCACCGCCGGCCGCCCCGTCGACCACCAGCAGCGGCACGCCCAGGCCGACGGCGGCCGACGACCCCAGCAGGACCCCCGCGCGGTCGTCCGCACCGGCGACCACCGCCACGCCGGACCGCTCGAACAACGCCCGGCTGGTGCTCACCGCGGCGGCCACCGCATCGGCATCCCCGATCACGGTCAGCCGCTCCCCCGGCGCCGAGACGCCGACGACGGCCGGGTCCGCACCAGCGGGTTCGTCCTCGCCGTCGTCGGTGCACCCGGACACCAGGACTGCGCACAGGACCAGGGGCAGCGTGCGGGAGCGCACGGGGGCGTCCTCCGTTTCCCCGCGCGACGGTGGTGCGAAGAGCACGACGACGACGGCGCGGTCAGCGGTCGACCCTAGCCAGGGAGGGGGCCGGTCGTCGGTGCCGACCCCGCCGGTGCGCGGCCACCCGGCTCAGCGCCGGCCGAGCGCCCGCTCGACGTTCTCGACCATCCGGCTGAGCACCAGCACGGTGCGCTCGTACTCCTGGCGGGACAGCCCGTCGGCGACGTGCCGCCGGACCCGCCCCACCGCGCGCGACACCCGGTCGTGCGCGAGGGTGCCGTCCGCGGTCAGCGACACGACGCCGCCTCCCGACATCGCCCAGCCGCGGCCGATCAGGTCGGCGACCACGACGGCCAGCTCACCCGGGGCCCCGAAGTCGGCGAGGGTGGCGTGCAGGGCGGGCTCGTGCACCGACCCCTCCGCGAGCGAGTGCAGCACCTGCCAGTGCCGGCGGGTCAGCTCCTCGCCGGCGACGACGGCGTCGACCGCCTCGTCCAGCAGGGTGTCCAGGCGCTTCACCCACCAGCCGATCGGCCGCTGCTCCGGATCCATCGGCGCAGCATGACACCGCGCGGGCGACCTCAGAGGTTCTCGCGGTACGCCTCGGCGAGCAGGGCGAGGACCTCCTCGTCGACGTCCTCCACCGAGCCCAGCGCGATCCGGACGGCGCAGTCGCGGTTGCCGACGCTGCGCGCGGGCAGCAGCCGCCCGACCGGTTCGCGGTGGTCGAGCCGCAGGCCCAGGTCCAGCCGGCTCCTCGTGGAGGCCTGCAGGACGGCGAAGGTGCGCCGTGGGCCGACCATCGGGACGTAGCCCTTGCGGGCCTGCACGTGCATCTCGCCCAGGCCCAGCGCGGCCGAGACCACGGCGTCGAAGACCGGTCGCAGCGCGGGCCGGTCGGCGTACTGGGCGTCGATCAGGTCGTCGGCGGAGGCGGTGAGGAAGTCCGGGTAACCGAACCGCTCCATCACGAGCATCATCTGGGCGTAGCCGGTGATGCCCCGCTCGGCCAGCCAGGCGCGCACCTCCGGCTCGCTGCCCAGCCCGGTCCCGCGGACCCGCTCGTTCCAGGTCGCGACGTCCTCGCCGGTGGTGGCCCGCAGCCGCTCGGCGATGCCGGTCATCGTCTCTCCCCAGCTCCGCGTCATCCCGTGATCCTCCCGCTTCGATATCGGTTGGCCGCATGTCCCACCCGCCAGGTAGACACGACCCGTGGCCGACGACGTCTCCTCCCAGCTGCGCCCCCTCACTCCCGACGAGTGGCCGGCGCTCAATCGCGCCCTCGGCACGGCGTTCGGGGAGGTGCCCTCGGGCCCCTACCAGGAGACCCCCTCGCCGGTGGCGGAGCTGGACCGGTCGCTGGGCCTGGTGGACGAGGGCCGGCTCGTGGCGACGTCGGGCATCTACAGCCTGCAGATGACGGTGCCCGGCGCGGTGGTGCCCACGGCCGGCGTCACCTGGGTGACCGTCTCCCCCACCCACCGCCGGCGGGGCATCCTCACCGCGATGATGCGCCGGCAGCTGACCGAGCTGCACGAGCAGGAGCGGGAGCCGGTGGCCGCGCTCTGGGCGGCGGAGGCCTCGATCTACGGCCGGTTCGGCTACGGCCCGGCGTCCTGGAAGGGCGGCTGGTCGGGGCGGACCGAACGGCTGCGCCTCCGGGGCGACGTCGACACCGGCAGCGGGCGCGTCCGGGTGGTCGAGGAGGAGGAGTTCCGGGCGCCCGCGGCGGCCGTGCACGAGGCGGTGCGGCGGTTCGTGCCCGGCAACACCGCGCGCGACGCCCGGTGGTGGACCCGCGCCCTCGTCGACGACCCGGAGCAGCGGCACGGCGCCACCGCCCGCCAGTACGCCCTGCACACCGAGGCCGACGGCGCGGTGACCGGGTACGCCTCGTACCGGGTCAAGGCGGCGTGGAGCGACGCGGGCGAGCCGGAGAGCACGCTCACCGTCGAGGACGTGCGGGCCACCTCACCGGCCGCGTACGCCGCGCTCTGGAAGTTCCTGCTCGCCATCGACCTGGTCCGCACCGTCCGGGTGCCCGACGCCGGGTCCGGCGATCCGCTGCGGCACCTGCTGCACGACTCCCGCGCCCTCCACGCCCACCCCGTGGACGCGCTCTGGGTGCGGCTGGTCGACGTCGGCCGCGCACTGGCGGCCCGCCGCTACCCGGCGCCGATCGACCTCGTGCTGGAGGTGCGCGACCCGTTCTGCCCGTGGAACGACGGCCGCTGGCGGCTGTCCGGCCACCCGGCGGGCGCGTACTGCGGCCGGACCGACCGCGACCCGGACCTCGTGCTGGGGATCGAGGCGCTGTCCTCGGCCTACCTCGGGGGCGTCTCGCTGGCCACGCTGCAGGGCGCCGGCCGGGTGACCGAGGTGAGCCCCGGCGCGGTCACGCTGGCCAGCACCGCGTTCGGCTGGCCGGTCGCACCCGCGGCGTCGGAGGACTTCTGAAGAAGGACCCCGCTGCCCCCCACACCTCGCTCCGCTCGGCGCGGGTCCCTGCAGCGGGCCCGTTCCATCAGCTCACCGGGTGGGCAGTCCGCCGGCCGGGCGGTGCCGATCGCGCTCGTAGTCGCTGATCAGGCTGATCCGGCGGATGTGCCGCTCGTCGCCGCTGAACGGCGTCCGGAGGAACTCGAGCACCAGCTCGGTCGCCTCCTCCACGGAGTGCTGCCGGGCGCCGATGCTGACGACGTTGGCGTCGTTGTGCTGGCGGGCCAGCTGCGCGGTGGCGGTGTTCCAGACCAGGGCGGCCCGCACGCCGGGCACCTTGTTCGCCGCGATCTGCTCGCCGTTGCCCGAGCCGCCGATGACGACGCCGAGCGAGCCGGGCTCGGTCACCGTCCGCTCCCCGACCTCGAAGCAGAACGGCGGGTAGTCGTCCTGGGCGTCGTACTCGAAGGCGCCGCAGTCGACCGGCTCGTGCCCGGCCTCGGCCAGCACCTTCTTCAGGTGGTCCTTGAACTCGAGGCCGGCGTGGTCGGTACCGACGAAGACGCGCATGACGAGCAGTTTGACAGGCTGGCCGCATGGCGGTCCTGGGGGTCGACGGCTGGCGGGGACGCTGGGTGGGTGCGAAGCTGGCCGACCGCACGGTGGAGCTGCTGGTCCTGGACGACGTCGCTGCCGTCCTCGCCGTCCCCGACGTGGAGCTGGTCGCGATCGACATGCCGATCGGGCTGTCGGACGACGGCTCGCGCGCATGCGACGTCGAGGCCCGGCGGCTGCTGAGCCCGTTCGGCGCGGCGTCGTCCGTGTTCCCCGCCCCTGTGCGGCCCGTGCTCGGCGCCGGCTCGTACGAGGAGGCTCGGCGCATCTCGGTAGCCGCGTCGGGCAAGTCCCTCTCGGCGCAGGCCTGGCAACTGACGGCCTCGATCCGGCAGGTCGACGACGCGCTCGGGGACCCGCCCGCGAGTCGCGTGGTGGAGGTGCACCCCGAACTGACCTTCCGTGGAATGGACAGCCGGGTGCGGGACCGCAAGGCCACGGCGCCGGGCCAGGCCCAGCGGCTACGGGCGCTCGGCCGGTGGATGGATGTGCTCGACGGCCTGGCGGCCGCACCCCCGGACATCCCGCTGGTCGACGCGCTGGACGCCTGTGCCGCTGCGTGGTCCGCCGCGCGCCTGGCCGGCGGCGAGGGCGAGTGCGTCGGGGACGGCGCCACCGACCGACGCGGCCGACCCATGCGGATCTGCTGGTAGCAGAAGGACCCCGTCCCCTCACCACTCGCGAGCTCGTGGCGAGCCTCCGGACGGGGCCTAGGAGCCGGTGAGGCGGCGGACGACCGACAGCGGGAGGACGCGGAGCAGGCCGGCCACCGGGCGCCACGGGAACACGGGCACGTAGCCGCGCACCGGCTCCCGCTCGATGCTCTCGGTGAGCGCCGTGACGCCCTTGTCCAGGCCGACGGTGAAGGGTCCGCGGCGACCGACGTTGATGTCGGTGGCGATGTAGCCGGGCAGGATCGCCGAGACGACGATCTGCGAGCCGTAGACGTCGGAGCGGATGCCCTCGGCCAACGCGTTCAGGGCGGCCTTGCTCGCGCCGTACGCCGTCCGACTGCCGGGCATGCCGCGCACGGAGGCGACCGAGGAGATCAGCACCAGGTGGCCCATGCCCTGCGCGCGGAAGAGCTCCATCGCAGCCTCGCACTGGGCGTGCGAGCCGAGCACGTTGGTGAGCAGGACGGCCCGATTGGCCCGCGCCTTGCCGGTGCCGACGGAGGCGCCCTTGCCGATGCCGGCGTTGACGATCACCCGGTCCAGGCCGCCGAGCCGGTCGGCAAGCTCGGGCAGCACGGTGGCCACCGACTCGGGGTCGTCGACGTCCATCGCGGCCACCTCGACGCGGATGCCGGGGTGCGCGGCGAGCAGTTCCTCGCGCAGCGCCTCCAGCCTGTCGACCCGGCGGGCGCAGAGCGCGAGGTCGCGGCCCATGGCTGCGAAGCGGCGGGCCATGCCCTCGCCGAGGCCGGCGCTGGCACCGGAGATGAAGATGCGCTGACGGGTGGGGTGCGGCACGCCGACAGCATGCCGCACCCCTTGTACCGGCGTTTCGTGCACTTACCGCCGGGCGGTAAGTGCACTTTCTGCCGGGTGGGATGCTCCGTCAGCGGGAGCGGGTGAGCTCCAGGGCGTCGGCCGGCACCGAGGACATGTCCGGCCCGGTGCTGCGGGTGCGCTTGAGCTCCCAGAAGTCCGGCAGATTGGCTAGCAGGACCGCACCGTCGAACGCCCTGCCGGCGTCCTCACCCGTGGGCACCTTGCTGATGACCGGCCCGAAGAAGGCCACGCCGTCGATGTGCATGACCGGGGTGCCGACATCGTCGCCCACCGGGTCCATGCCCGCGTGGTGGCTCTTCTCCAGGACCTCGTCGTACTCGGTCGACTCCGCGGCGGCGGCCAGCTCGGCCGGCAGGCCGACGCGCTCCAGGGCGGGGGCGATGAGCTCGTCGAGCTCGAGCTCCTCGTGGTGCCGGAGGGTGCCCATCGCGGTGTAGAGGTCACCTAGCACCTCGTCGCCGTGCTGCTGCGCGGCCGCGATCGCCACCCGCACCGGGCCGATCGCCTTCTTCATCATCTCCTGGTAGTCCTCGGGCAGGTCCCGCCCGCGGTTGAGCACCGCGAGCGACATGACGTGCCAGTGGAGGTCGATCTCGCGCACCTTGGCGGCCTCGAGCACCCAGCGGCTGGTCAGCCAGGCCCACGGGCACAGCGGGTCGAACCAGAAGTCCACGCGGGCCTTGGTGGGGGCGCTCTGCACTGCCTCGGTCATGCGTTCTCCTCGTTGATCGGCCGGGACGGGGGACCCGGCGTCGTCCGGTCCTGCCAAGTCCGTCTGCCCGGCGCTTGTTCCCCCGCGCCCACTCCCCGGAATGCACGGGCGGGCGGAGCTGCACCGGCCCATGACAAGCTGCCGACGTGGCTGTCCCCAACTTGACCCGTACCTATGCCGCGGCCCGCGCGGAGCTGCTCGCCGTCCAGAGCTACGACATCCAGCTCGACGTGACCGACGGCGCCGGCCACCCCGGCGACCGCACCTTCCGCTCCACCACGACCGTGGAGTTCACCGCCCGCCAGGCCGGCGCGGACACCTCCATCGACCTCGTGGCCGAGAACGTCCTCTCCGCCACGCTGAACGGCACCGAGCTCGACGTGAGCGCGTACACGGAGGACGGCGGCCTGCCGCTGCCCGGGCTCGCGGAGAAGAACACCCTCGTGGTGACGGCGGACTGCCGGTACTCCAACAGCGGCGAGGGCCTGCACCGCTTCCTCGACCCGGTCGACGGCCAGGTGTACCTCTACACGCAGTTCGAGCCGGCCGACGCGAAGCGGATGTTCACCTGCTTCGACCAGCCGGACCTCAAGGCCACCTTCACGCTGCACGTGACGGCGCCCTTCGACTGGCAGGTGATCTCCAACAGCGGGAACCGCACCATCGAGGCGGGCGAGGGCGGCTCGCAGCTGGCCCACTTCGCCGCCACGAAGCGGATCTCCACCTACCTGGTGGCGCTGATCGCCGGCCCGTACGCCAAGGTCACCGACTCCCACGACAACATCCCGCTCGGGCTGTACTGCCGGGCCTCGCTCGCGGAGTTCCTCGACCCCGACGAGATCTTCCGGGTCACCAAGCAGGGCTTCGACTTCTACCACCGGGTGTTCGACTACCCGTACCCGTTCGACAAGTACGACCAGCTCTTCGTGCCGGAGTTCAACGCCGGGGCGATGGAGAACGCCGGGGCGGTCACGTTCCTGGAGGACTACGTCTTCCGGTCGAAGGTGAGCCGGGCCCGGTACGAGCGGCGTGCGGAGACGATCCTGCACGAGCTGGGCCACATGTGGTTCGGCGACCTGGTGACCATGCGCTGGTGGGACGACCTGTGGCTCAACGAGTCCTTCGCCACCTACATCAGCACGCTGTGCCAGGCGGAGGCCACCGAGTACACGACCGCGTGGACGACGTTCGCCAACACCGAGAAGGCCTGGGCGTACGCGCAGGACCAACTGCCCTCCACCCACCCGATCGCGGCCGACATCCCCGACGTGGCCGCGGTCGAGGTGAACTTCGACGGCATCACCTACGCCAAGGGCGCCTCGGTGCTCAAGCAGCTGGTCGCCTACGTCGGGCGGGACGAGTTCCTGGCCGGGGTGCGCCGCTACTTCCGCAAGCACGAGTACGGCAACACCACGCTCGTCGACCTGCTCGGCCCGCTGTCGGAGAGCTCCGGCCGCGACCTGTCGGAGTGGGCCGACCAGTGGCTGCGCACCAGCCAGGTCAACACCCTGCGCCCGGTGTTCGAGCTGACCGAGGACGGCCGCTACGCCTCCTTCGCGATCGAGCAGACCGCCGTCGCCGAGCACCCGGTGCTGCGCAACCACCGGCTGGCCGTCGGCCTCTACAGCGAGGGCCCCGAGGGGCTGACCCGCAGCCACCGGATCGAGCTCGACGTCGCCGGCGCGCGCACCGAGGTGCCGGAACTGGTCGGCCACCCGGCGGCGGACCTCGTGCTGGTCAACGACGACGACCTCACCTACGCCAAGCTGCGGCTCGACGAGCGCTCGCTGACGACGCTGCGCGCCCGCATCGGCTCGATGCCCGACCCGCTGGCCCGGGCGCTGTGCTGGTCGGCCGCCTGGGACATGACCCGCGACGCCGAGCTGCCCGCCCGCGAGTGGGTGCAGCTCGTGCTGGCCGGAATCGTGACCGAGAGCGAGAGCAGCGTCATCCAGTCGCTGCTCGCCCGGGTGCAGACCGCGCTGTCGTCCTTCGCCGACCCGGAGTGGGCCCCCACCGGATGGGCGCAGCTGGCCGACCACGCGCTCGCCGCGCTGGAGACCGCTCCGGCGGACAGCGACCAGCAGCTGCTCTGGTCGCGGACCCTGGCCAGCGCCGCCCGCTCCGACGAGCACGCCGCCGCACTGCGCGGGCTGCTCGACGGGTCCCGGACCGTCGAGGGCCTGACGGTGGACACCGACGCGCGCTGGGCGTTCCTGCACGGGCTGGTGGCCATCGGCGCCGCGGGCGACGCGGAGATCGACGCCGAGGCCGAGCGGGACGCCACGGCCACCGGCATCCGCCGGGCGGCCACGGCGCGCGCGCTGCGGCCCACGGCGGAGTCCAAGGAGCAGGCCTGGCAGCAGGCCTTCACCGACGAGTCGATCCCGAACGCCGTGCACGAGGCGCTGCTGCAGGGGTTCTGGCACCCCGCCCAGCGCGAGCTGACGGCCGGCTACGTCGACCGGTACTTCGCCGACATCCGGCCGGTGTGGGACCGCCGCCCGGGCGAGATCGCGAAGAACGCCGTCCAGTACCTGTTCCCGCCGGTGGTGGAGCCGCGCACCATCGCGGCCGCCGATGCCTGGCTCGCCGACAGCGAGCAGCCGCCGGCGCTGCGCCGGCTGGTGTTCGAGGGCCGGGACGGCATCGCCCGGGCACTGCGCGCCCGCGAGCGGGACGCCGACGCCGGCACCTGACGCCTGGGACCCGCGAGCTCGCGGAACGACGAAGGCGCCGCACCCCTCCGCGGGGTGCGGCGCCTTCGTCGTCGTTCAGTGGGTGCGCAGCCCCGACGGGTGGCCGGCCTGGTCGGAGAGCTGGCGGAGGCCGTTCACGATGCCGCCGACCAGGTCGCCGGAGGCGAACGAGCTGGTCATCGACAGGACCGCGAGCGCACAGGCGCGGTCGGGCAGCCGGCGGGCGGCACCGGCGCCGGTGACCACCTCGACCACCCGCTGGCCGGGCGACACGGCGATCAGCACCGAGTCCGTCGGGTGGCTGCCGGAGCGGGCGTGCAGCTCCTCGGCGTGCGTGCGGGTGGGCGTGCGCAGCTCACCCACGTAGAGGGTGAAGTGCAGGCCGGTCTCCCGGGAGGACATGGTCAGCGCCTCGTCGAGGCGGGCCAGCTCGCGGAAGGTGAAGATCTCGTCCTGCCGCCCCTCGTCGGTGCGGGAGGCGACGGTCCGGTCGGTCGCGGTGTCGTGGGAGTCAACTTCGAGCGGGCGCGTCATCGCCGGTCTCCGGGGGTCGTCGTCGGGACGTCGGTCAGGGTCACCAGGTACCGCGGGCGCCGCCGAGCGGGCCGGCGGGCTGGGTCGCGCGGATGGCGGTCGCTCCGCCGGGCACATGGCCGTCGCCGACGGCGGGGCCGGCACCGGAGCCGCTGTCGAGGGCGCGCTCACCCGGCTGCTCGGGGTACATCGAGGAGCCCAGCGCCGCGGTGTCGCTGCCGGGGACGGCGGCCGGCCCGTGCGCGGCCACCGGGCCGTGCCCACCGGAGTGCGCCGGGTGCGGCTCGTACCAGACCGGGGCGTGGTCCCACGGCTGCCCCGGCTTGTACCGGGGGCGCCGGTCGGCTCCGGGCTTGAGGGTCAGCAACGCCAGGACGGCGATGATGGCCAGGGGGATGCCGGCGAAGAGGAGATACCACTCGAGGTCGAACACACCGGACAACTTACCGGGGACGGCCCGGGTTCACCGGCTCCCGGCCCAGACGGCGGGGTGGCGTCCCGCCCACGGACGGGCGACCTCGAGCTGGGCGGCGAGCGAGACCAGCGTCGCCTCGTCGGCCGGGCGGCCCACCAGCATGGTCCCGATCGGCAGGTCGTCGGCCGTCCAGTGCAGCGGCACGCTCACCGCCGGCTGGCCGGTGACGTTGAAGAGCGCGGTGAACGAGGCGTAGCGCTTCTGCCGCTCGAAGTCCGGGGCGCCCTCGCCGTCCTCGCCGAACCAGCCGATCGGCCGCGGCGTCATGGTCAGCACCGGCGCGAGCAGCACGTCGAAGCCGGCCGTCGCCCGCAGGAACTGCCGCGAGAACACCCGGAGGGCGAACATCGCCTCCATGGCGTCACGGGCCGAGAGCGCCAGGCCGCGGTCCCGCATCCAGCGGGTCAGCGGCTGCAGCTGATCGCCCCGGCCCGGTGGCACCGGCAGCGTGGTGGCGCTCAGCGCCCAGACGTGCTCGAAGGAGGGCAGCACCGAGGGGTCCAGCAACCCGTGCGGCACGTCCTCGACGACGTGCCCGAGCGACTCCAGCAGTCGGCCGGCGTCCTCGAACGCCCCGGCCACCTCGGGGTCCAGCTCCGTGCCGGGCATGGCCGACTCGGTGTACCGCCCGATCCGCAGCCGGCCCGGCTCGCGGTCGGCGTGGCCCAGGAACGTCTCCCCCGGTGGCAGCGGCGGCGCCCAGAACGGATCACCGATCTCCGGGCCCGCCATGGCGTCGAGCATCGCCGCGGCGTCCCGGACGGTCCGCGCGAGCGGCCCGCTGGTCCCCAGACCGGTCACCTCGCTGCCGTAGGGGGCGTTGCTGATCCGGCCGCGGGTGGGCTTGATGCCGAAGAGGCCGTTGATGCTCGCCGGGATCCGGATCGAGCCGCCGCCGTCGCTGCCCTGGGCGAAGGGCACGAACCCGGCGGCCACGGCCACCGCGGCCCCGCCGCTGGAGCCGCCGGCCAGTCGGGAGGTGTCCCACGGGCAGCGGGCCGGGCCGACGAGGTCGTTGTCGGTGTAGCAGGGGAAGCCGAACTCCGGCGTGTTCGTCTTGCCCACGCTGATCGTCCCGGCGGCGGCCAGCCGGGTGACGACGGCGTCGTCGACCTGCGGCACGAAGTCGGCCAGCGCGGTGGAGCCGAACGTCGTCCGCACCCCGGCGGTGTTGTTCAGGTCCTTGATGGCGGTGGGGACGCCGAGCAGCGGCGGCAGGTCCCCGCCCGCGCGGATCCGCGCCTCGGCCTCGGCGGCCCGGGCCAGCGCGCGCTCGGGGGTCACGGTGAGGAAGGCCCCGAGCCCGGCGTCCAGCGCGTCGATGCGGCCGAGGGCGTGCTCCACCAGCTCGGTCGGGCTCACCTCCTTCGCCCGGATGGCAGCGGCCTGCTCGAGCGCGGTGAGGTCGTGCAACCGGGTCACGGGTCGGGACGCTAGCGGCAGGCGCTAGGCGCTGACGCTCTCCGGGACGCCCAGCCACTCGCGCCAGCGCGGGTCGACGGTGCGGGTGCCGAGCAGCCGCCAGGCCGCCCCGCTCGGGGTGTGCGGCGGGTGCGGCAGCTTCCAGCCGAGCTCGGCCAGCGAGCGGTCGGCCTTGGTGTGGTTGCAGCGCCGACAGGCGGCCACGACGTTGTCCCAGGTGTGCGTGCCACCGCGGCTGCGCGGCACGACGTGGTCGATGCTCGTGGCCGAGCTGCCGCAGTACACGCACGTCTGCGCGTCCCGGGTGAACACCGCCCGCCGGGACAGCGGCACCGACGCCGGGTAGGGCACCCGCACGTAGCGGGTGAGCCGGGCGACGACGGGTACCGCCAGGCTGACCGACTCGGAGTGCACGACGTCGGGGGCGACGTCGACCGACTCCGCCTTGGCGGCCAGGACCAGCACGATGGCCCGCCTGCTGGACACCACGCACAACGGCTCGTACGTGGCGTTGAGCAGGAGAGTCGCCGCGGTGGTGGCGGGCGCGGGCACGGGGACGAGCGGCGGGACGGGGTCGCGACGCGGGCCTGGGTGACCCGCCGTCGACGACCCGGGCGCAGAACGCGGCACGGATCACCTCCGGACGCCCCGGACCACCGGGTGCTGTGCGACCCGCGGGCAGCCCCATTCTGACCCGCGCGACCCAGGTCGGCGCAGTGGGATGTCGCGGCCGTCCGCCCGGCGTCCCCGGCGGGGTGTCGGCGGCCGCGACTAGCGTGCCGGGAATGCGCTACCCGGACGCCCCGCGCCTGGACCTCGTCGACGACCTGCACGGCCACCGCGTCGCCGATCCCTACCGGTGGCTGGAGGACCCGGCCGACCCCCGGACCCAGGAGTGGTCGCGGGCGCAGGACGCGCTGGCCGGCGAAGTGCTGGCCGACCTGCCGCTGCGCGCCCGGTTCGCCGAGCGCTTGGAGCAGCTGGTGCACGCGGGCGCCGTCGGCGTGCCGGTCTGGCGCGGCGACCGCGCCTTCTCGACCCGCCGCGACCCCGGCCAGGAGCACGCGGTGCTGCGGGTCCGCGAGGCCGACGGCGCCGTCCGGGTGCTGGTCGACCCGATGGCCCTGGACCCCGAGGGGACGACGACCCTCGACGCGTGGTCGCCGTCGTGGGAGGGCGACCGGCTCGCCTACCAGGTGAGCACCGGCGGGGACGAGGAGTCGAAGCTCTACGTGCTGGACGTCGCCACCGGCGAGGTGCTCGACGGCCCGGTCGACCGGTGCCGCTACTCCCCCGTCGGCTGGCTGCCCGGCGGCGAGGAGCTCTTCTACGTCCGCCGGCTGGCGCCGGAGCAGGTACCGGCCGGCGAGGAGCAGTTCCACCGCCGGGTGTGGCGCCACCGCGTGGGCGGCGACCCGGCCGACGACGTCCTCGTCCACGGCGAGGGCCTCGACCCGACCAACTACTACGGCGTCCGCACCAGCGCCGACGGCCGCTGGCTGGTCGTCTCCGCGTCGGCCGGCACCGCCCCGCGCGACGACGTGTGGCTCGCCGATCTGGCCGGCGACGCCGCGCTGCGCGAGCTCCAGGTCGGCGTCGACGCGCAGACCGCGGCGTGGGTGGCCCGCGACGGGCGGCTCTGGCTGATGAGCGACCGCGGCACCCCGCGCTGGCGGCTGGCCGTCGCCGATCCCGCCGACCCCGCGACCTGGGCACCGGAGGCCTGGCGGGACGTCGTCCCGCAGCAGGACGGCGCGGTGCTGTCCGACGTCGCGCTCGTCGACGGCCCGTACGGCGACCTGCGGGTGCTCGCCGTGCACGCCGTCGACGCGACGGACCGGCTGTCGGTCTGGGCGGGCCCCGGCTCCTCGTCCCCCGGCAGGCTGGCCGAGGTCCCGGCGCCCGGATCCGGCAGCATCTCGGGGGTCAGCGCCCCACCGCAGGGCGGCACCACCGCCTGGGTGGGCTACACCGACTACGCGACGCCGCCGTCGGTGCTGCGCTGGGACGCCGCCGCGCCCGGCGAGCTCACCACCTGGGAGCAGGCACCGGTCACGGGTGAGGTGCCGGCGCTGACCGTCGTCGAGACGCACGCGACGAGCGAGGACGGCACCCCGGTGCACCTGTTCGTGCTGTCGGCAGACGGCGCCGCCGACCGCCCGCGTCCGACCGTGCTCTACGGCTACGGCGGCTTCAACGTCTCGCTCACGCCCGGCTACTCGGCGCAGACGCTGTCCTGGGTGGCCGCCGGAGGGGTGTGGGTGGTCGCGAACCTGCGCGGCGGCTCCGAGCACGGCGAGGAGTGGCACCGCGCCGGTATGCGGGAGCGCAAGCAGAACGTGTTCGACGACTTCGCGGCGGCCGGCGAGCACCTGGTCGCCCAGGGCTGGACGACGCACGAGCAGCTGGCGGTGATGGGCGGGTCCAACGGCGGGCTGCTGGTCGGCGCCACGCTCACCCAGCGCCCGGACCTCGCGGCCGCCGTCGTCTGCAGCGCCCCGCTCCTGGACATGGTCCGGTACGAGCTCTTCGGCCTGGGCCGCACCTGGAACGACGAGTACGGCACGGCCGAGGACCCGGTCGAGCTCGGCTGGCTGCTCGGCTACTCGCCGTACCACGCCGTCCGCGAGGGGACGGCCTACCCGGCGGTGCTCATCACGACGTTCGAGTCCGACACCCGGGTCGACCCGTTGCACGGACGGAAGCTGGCCGCCGCCCTGCAGCACGCCACCGCGGCGGACGCGCCGATCGTGCTGCGCCGGGAGACGTCCGTGGGGCACGGTGCGCGGGCCGTCAGCCGAACGGTGGGCCTCGCCGCCGATCAGCTGGGCTTCCTGGCCGCGCACACCGGTCTCACCAGCTGAGATGGCGCACCGTCAGCTGCGGAACACGCCCCGTTCCGGAAGCTGACGAGACTGCGTCGACCTGTAAAGATTCCCCGTGATGACCGGACCACCGACCGTGCCGGCGGCGGACGCCCCGCCCTCGGTCGAGGGCGCGGCCCGCCGGCTCCGGCGGTCGCTGCTGCTGCGGGTCGTCGCAGAGGGCTCCCGCCCACAGCTTCCGCTGGCCGGCAGCCCCTCCGGCACCGGATCGGTGAACCGCTGAGCGCGAGGGCGCCGGACGACGGGACCGCCCGCGCGCCGGTCCGGCAGGCGACCTTCCGCGAGGTCTTCGCGGTGCCGGAGTTCCGCCCGCTGTTCGGGACCTACCTGCTCTCAGCCGCCGGCGACGAGCTGGCCCGCGTGGCCCTCACGGTGCTCGTCTACGCGCGCACCGACTCACCGCTGCTCGCCGCGCTCACCTTCGCCATCGGCTACCTGCCCTGGCTGTTCGGCGGGCCGCTGCTCTCCGTGCTCGCCGACCGTTTCCCCCGCCACCAGGTGCTCATCGCCACCGATGCCGGCCGCGCGGTGCTGGTCGCCCTCATGGCCATCCCCGGCGTACCCCTGTGGCTGCTGCTCGCCCTGCTGTTCGTCGTCGGCCTCTGCGCGCCCCCGTTCGAGGCAGCCCGTTCCGCGCTGATGGCCGACGTGCTCGACGGGGACCGCTACGCCGTCGCCACGTCGCTGACCGGGATCACGGTGCAACTGGCCCAGGTGGGCGGCTTCCTCGCCGGCGGCGCGCTGCTCGCCGTCTTCTCGCCGAGCACCGCGCTGCTCGTGGACGCCGCCACGTTCTTGCTGTCGGCCCTCTGGTTGTGGAGCCGGTTGCAGCGGCGCCCGGCGCCGGCCGGCGGGGCGGACGCTCCGACGTCGCTGTGGCGGGACGCCGCCCAGGGGCTGCGCTTCATCGGCCAGAGCCCTCGATTGCTCGCCATCGTCGCGGTGGCCTGGCTGACCACCGGCTTCCTCTACGCCCCCGAGGGCATCGCGGCTCCGCTGGTCGACGAGATCGGCCAGGGGGTGACGGCGGTCGGCATCCTGCTGGCGGCCAACCCGCTGGGCCTGACCATCGGCGGGCTGGTGATCGCCCGGCTGGTGGCCCCGGAACGGCGGGAGCGGCTGGTCGCCCCGCTGGTGGTGCTGTCGCTGCTGCCGGTCCTGGCCGGTGGCCTCGTGGTCGTGCTGGCAGGCCCGGGCGCGGCCACCTTCTGGGTGCTGGTCGGGCTGCTCTTCGTGTCCGGGCTGGCCAGCGCGTGGACGATCCCGCTGAACGTCGCCTTCGTTCAGGCGGTGCCGAGCGCCTACCGCGGCCGCGCGTTCGGCGTGGCGGCCAGCGGCCTGGCCGGCATCCAGGGCATCGGCGCGCTGGTGTCGGGGCTGGCCGCCGAGGCCGTCGACCCGTCGGTGGTGGTGGCCGTCGCCGGCGGGTTCGGAATGATCGCGGTCGCCCCGGCGCTGATGGCCTATCGGCGGACGCGGGACCCCGCGCCCGTGGCGGCCGAGGCTGAGGGAGCATCAGGCGCATGAGCGAGTCGAGGCGGTCCCTGCCGTCGGCGCGGACCTTCTACGACGAGGTCGGCGGCGAGCCCACCTTCCGCGCCCTCGTGCAGCGCTTCTACGCCGCCGTCCGCACCGACCCGGTGCTGCAGCCCATGTACCCCCAGGACGACTGGGAGGGCGCCGAGACGCGGCTGCGCGGCTTCCTCGAGCAGTACTGGGGCGGGCCGGCTACCTACTCCGAGCAGCGCGGGCACCCACGCCTGCGCATGCGGCACGCCCCGTTCGCGATCGGGCCGGTCGAGCGGGACGCGTGGCTCACGCACATGCGCGACGCCGTCGACTCCCTCGACCTGCCCCCGGAGCAGGACGCGACCCTCTGGGCATACCTCGAGATGGCGGCGCACAGCATGCAGAACCGTTTCCCGGCCGACGCCTGAACCCACCGCGGCGCGCTGCCGTGAGTTCACCTCCTCCGCGCCGTGCCGGGGTAGGACCCGCGCACGAGATGCCGCCAACCACGCCCTGCTCGTCCACGATCTCCGAGGAGCCCGGTGACCCTGACGCCGAACACCGCCCTGTCCCGGCCTCGTCCAGAGGCTCGCCCCGAGCCTGCGAGGGGTGAGGGGGACGAGGTCCTTCCGTGGTGGCGGGACGCGGTCTTCTACCAGATCTACATCCGCAGCTTCTCCGACGGCAACGGTGACGGCGTCGGTGACCTGGCCGGCATCCGGGCTCGGCTGCCCTACCTGGCCGATCTGGGCGTCGACGCGCTGTGGATCACGCCGTTCTACCCCTCCCCGATGGCCGACCACGGCTATGACGTGGCCGATCCGCGCGACGTCGAGCCGGTGTTCGGCGACCTGGCGGAGTTCGACGCGATGCTCGCCGAGGCGCACGCCCTGGGCATCCGCGTGACCGTCGACCTGGTGCCCAACCACAGCTCGCACGACCACGAGTGGTTCCAGGCCGCGATGACCGCGGCCCCGGGATCCCCCGAGCGGGCGCGCTACCTGTTCCGGGACGGCCGCGGACCCGACGGCGCCGAGCCCCCGAACAACTGGCCGTCGGTGTTCGGCGGCCCCGCCTGGACCCGCGTGCCGGACGGGCAGTGGTACCTGCACATCTTCGCGCCCGAGCAGCCGGACCTGAACTTCGCCAACCCGGAGGTGGTCGCCGACCTCGAGGAGACGATGCGCTTCTGGCTCGACCGCGGGGTCGACGGCTTCCGGATCGACGTCGCCCACGGGATGGCCAAGCCCGAGGGGCTTCCCGACATGGTGCCGATGGACGACACCGGCCTGCTGGACGACCACGGCCCCGGTGACCACCGGTTCGACCAGGACGGCGTGCACGTGGTGCACAGGCGCATCCGGGCGGTGCTCGACCAGTACCCGGGGACGATGGCCGTCGGCGAGGTGTGGGTGTCCGACGACGAACGGCTGGCCCAGTACCTACGCGAGGACGAGCTGCAGCTGGCGTTCAACTTCAAGCTGCTGACGGCGGAGTGGACGCCCGAGGGCCTGCGTGACGCGATCACCCACTCGCTGGCCGCCGTCGCCGGGACCCCGGCACCGGCCTGCTGGGTGCTGTCCAACCACGACCGGCCGCGGCACGTCACCCGGTACGGCGACGGTGAGCTCGGCACGCGCCGGGCCCGGGCGGCCGCGCTGCTGCAGCTGGCGCTCCCGGGAGCCGCCTACCTCTACAACGGCGACGAGCTCGGCATGCCCGACGTCGACCTGCCCGACGCGGTGCTGCAGGACCCGATCTGGTTCCGCTCCGGGGGCGCCGAGCGCGGGCGGGACGCCTGCCGGATCCCGGTCCCGTGGTCGGGCACCGAGCCCTCCTACGGCTTCTCCACGCGCCCGGACACCTGGCTGCCCATGCCGGAGGGCTGGGGTCCGCTGACCGCCGCCGCCCAGCGCGACGACGACGGTTCGATGCTGTCGCTGTACCGGAGGGCACTGGCGCTCCGCAGGTCCTCCTCCGGGTTCAGCGGGGAGGACGTGCAGTGGTTACAGGCACCCGACCGTTGTGTCGCCTTCCGCCGTCCCGGTGGGCTGGTCTGCCTGGTGAACCTGTCCGGTGCCGAGGTGCCGCTCCCAGAGGGCCGGGTGCTGCTCGCCAGCGGCCCGGTGGACGGCGGGACGGTGCCCGCCGACACGGCGGTGTGGCTGCAGGCGTGAAGAAGGACTTCCCTGCCCCCCGCTCGCTCGCAGGCTCGCGACGGGCCCCTGCAGGACGGCCGTGCCGGCAGGCTCCGGTACCTTCCGCCGCGTGAAGTCCAGGGATCTCGCCTACGTCGCCCTCTTCGCCGCGATCGTCGCGGTGCTGGGTCTGCTGCCGCCGGTGAACGTGCCCGGCTTCCCCGTGCCGATCACGGCACAGACCCTCGGGGTGATGCTCGCCGGGTCCGTGCTGGGCGCCAAGCGGGGCGGCCTGGCGCTGCTGGTCTTCCTGGCCCTGGTGGCCATGGGGGCGCCGCTGCTGTCCGGCGGCCGCGGGGGCCTGAGCGTCTTCGCCGGCCCGACCGCCGGCTACCTGTACAGCTGGCCCATCGCGGCATTCGTCATCGGCCTGCTGACCCAGCTGTTCTGGCGGCGGTTCAACCTGGCGTGGGCGCTGGTGGCCAACCTGATCGGCGGGATCCTCGTGATCTACGCGATCGGCATCCCGTTCACCAGCCTGTTCGGCGACGTGCCGCTGTGGGCGTCCTTCACCGGCTCGCTCACCTTCATCCCGGGTGACGTGGTCAAGGCCGTGGTCGCCTCCCTCGTGGCCGTGGCGGTGCGTCGCGCCTACCCGGTGATCGAGCTGCCGTCCCGGCGCGCCACCGCGAGCTGACCCGCGTGCGGTGGCGACGGCGCCCCGAGGCGGGCGCCGAGGAGCCCGCGGCCACGCCCGGCGCCGGGATCGACCTGCGGGACGTCGGGCACGAGTACGGCGACCGCACCGTGCTCTCCGGCGTCTCGCTGACCCTCACCGAGCGGCGGGTGGGCGTGATCGGCGCCAACGGCTCCGGCAAGAGCACGTTCGCGCGGCTGCTCAACGGTCTCGTCGTGCCGACGTCGGGCAGCGTGCTGGTCGACGGCCTGGACACCCGCACCCAGGTCCGGGCGGTGCGCCGGCGGGTGGGGTTCGTCTTCCAGGACCCGGATGCGCAG
This sequence comes from Blastococcus saxobsidens, assembly GCF_002938435.1. GTDB lineage: Bacteria > Actinomycetota > Actinomycetes > Mycobacteriales > Geodermatophilaceae > Blastococcus > Blastococcus saxobsidens. The sequence continues at coordinate 27,117 of NZ_POQT01000004.1, read as the reverse complement.
ATCGTGCACCCCACGGTCGCCGAGGACCTCGCGTTCGGACCGCAGAACCAGGGCGTGCCGGCCGAGGAGATCGCGCGGCGGGTCGAGGAGATGCTCGACCGCTACGGCCTGGCCGGGCACCGCGACCACCCCGCGCACCTGCTCTCCGGTGGGCAGAAGCAGCTGCTGGCGATCGCCGGCGTGCTGGCCATGCGGCCGCAGCGGATCGTGTTCGACGAGCCGACGACCCTGCTGGACCTGGCCAACACGCGGCGGGTCGCACGGGTCATCGACGAGCTGGAGCAGGACGTCGTCGTGGTCACCCACCACCTGGACCTGCTGGCCGGCTTCGACCGGGTGCTGGTGGTGGAGGACGGGCGGGTCGCCGCCGACGGGACCCCCGCCGAGACGGTGCCCTGGTACGTGGCGAGGATGGACTGATGCTGTCCCTCTACGTGCCGGGGCGCAGCGTCGTGCACCGGGCGCCGGCCGGGCTCAAGCTGGGGCTGCTGGCTGCCCTCGGCGTGGGCCTGTTCCTGACCGAGCGCCCGGCCGTGGTCGGCGGCGCGCTCGTCGGAGCCCTGGCCGTCGGGCTCGGAGCAGCCCGGCTGCCGTGGCGGGCGCTGGCGGTGCAGGTGCGCCCGGTCTGGCTCTGGCTGGCGCTGCTCTTCGTCTTCCACCTGCTGGCCACCGACCTGCGCACCGGCACGGTCGCGGTGCTGCGGCTGCTGGCACTGCTCGTCACGGCCGCGGTGGTGACGGCGACGACCCGGGTCACCGCACTGGTGGCCGTCGTGGAGTGGCTGGCCTCGCCGCTGCGGGTGTTCGGTGTGCGGCCGGCGCGCATCGGGCTGGTGATCGCGATGACGCTGCGGTTCATCCCCCTGGTCGCCGAGCGGGCGGCCCGGATCCGGGAGGCACAGGCCGCCCGTGGCGCCTACCGGCTGCGGTGGGGCATGGCCGTCCCACTGCTGGTGCAGGTGCTGCGGATGGCGGCGACCGTCGGCGAGGCGCTGGACGCCCGGGGGGCCGACGACGCACCTGCCCGGCGGCCGCGAGCCCGCCCGGCGGTGGCCTCGTGACCGGGACCGTGCGCGAGATCTGGCTGACCGGGGCGGCCGCCTCCCCGATGCGGCGGGTGCCGGGCGGCCGGCTGGTCCCGGGGGCCGGTCTGGAGGGCGACCGCTACGCCCTCGGCGGGGGGACGTGGGCGCAGTACCCGGACCTGGAGAAGCAGCTGACGCTCATCGACCAGGACGACGTCGCCGCCGTCGCCGCGGAGGTCGGCGCCCACCTCTCCCCCGGCGACACGCGGCGGAACCTGGTGACGACCGGCGTCGACCTGCCGGCGCTGGTCGGTGGCTGGTTCGCGGTGGGCGACGCGCTGCTGTTCGGGATGAAGCGCTGCCCACCGTGCACGCACCTGGAGCGGTTGACCGGGCTGAAGCTGGTCAAGGCGATGGTGCACCGGGGCGGCATCAACGCCGCGGTCTTCGGCGGCGGGCTGATCACCGAGGGCGCGGTCGTGCGGCCGGTGTCGGAGGAGGAGGCAGCCGGGCGGGGCGCCCCCACGGGAGCCGACCGGCCGGTGCCACGCATCGTCGCCGGCTGAGACGGGGTCCTCAACCCACGAGGTGGTAGAACCGGAAGAAGTCGTCGGCGATGTCGAGGACCTCCACGTCGGCGAAGTCGGCCTCGCGGGCGTAGCCGCTCAGCACGGCGGGCCGCATCACCGTGCCGGTGCCGACCGAAGGCTGGTGGGACAGCCCGTCGGCGAGGCAGCACAGGATGCTGTAGCCGTACATGAGCCGCTCGACATCGTCCCCGGGGGCGGTGAAGGTCTCGGCGACCCGCTCGTCCATGACGAGCACGTAGCCGTCGTCGCCGGCCAGCCGCCGCATGGCGGCGAGTACGGGGACCGGCTGCGGGAGGTCGTGGATGCACTCGAAGGCGGTGACGACGGCGTAGTTGCCGGCCTCGTCCACCGTCCCGGCGTCCGCCGCGGTGAAGCGCACTCGGTCGGAGACACCGGCCTCCTCGGCGTGCCGGCGGGCGGCCTCGACGGACGGCAGGTCGACGTCGTAACCGTCCACGGTGGCACGCGGATAGGCCAGGGCGATGCCGATGGACGACCACCCCTCGCCACAGCCGATGTCCGCGACCCGACCGCCGGCGCGGAGAAGGGCGTCGACCTCCGGGATGGACGGGAGGTGGTCCCGGCCCAGCGCACCGAGGTACAGCGGGCGGTTGGCCGCGGCCTGGCCCTCGCGGACGTCCTCGCCGAGCTCTGCCCAGCTGACCCCGCCCCCGGTGCGGTGGGCACCCACGAGCTCGCCGACGTGGCTGCCCAGGCCGACGAGGATGCGGACCAGCGGCACGAGGTACTCGGGGCTGAGCTCGTCGGTGAGCGCCTCGACGTTCGCTGCGGGAAGGGAGAACCGTCTGCTGCGCGGACCGGCGGATGCGTCGTCGACCGCGAGCAGGCCGGTCACCGCCTGCTGCTCCAGCCACTCGCGGGTATAGCGCTCGACGGTGCCGCATCGGGCGGCCAGCTCGGCGGACGTCTGCCCTCCCCCGTCGGCGAGTGCGCGGTAGTAGCCGAGCCGGTCCCCGAAGTACACCGACTGGACGTCGATGGTGGCCAGGAGGGCAGCGAAGAGCCGTTCGGCGAGCGCCTCGGTAGCCGGCGCTGCCGCCTGCCCCGGGGCTGGGTCAGTGGTGGTCATGCCGGGAGTCCTTCCGACGGGCTGGCGGTCCCCGTGGGCGGTCCAGCCTGCCGTTACGACGTCGGCGCCGGAACCCCTTCGCTCCCGGTCAAATGCCGGCGGACTCGTCGGTCCAGCGGGCCAGGAAGTCCTTCTCCTCGGCGGTGATCCGGCGCGGCCGGTTCAGGGCGAAGTCGAACGGGACGAGGACGGTGCTGCCGGTGACCGCGAGCAGCCCGTGGTCGAACAGCTCGTAGTGGCAGGTGAAGGAGGCCGCCCGGACCCCGGACACCCAGAGCTGGATCTCCAGCGGCGGCTCGTCGTACACGACAGGACGCTTGTAGGTGATCTGGTGCGAGTGGACGACCAGCCCGCGGCGCATGCCGGTCTTCTCGTCGTGCGTCGGGTGTTCGAAGAACAGGTTGACGCGCGCCATCTCGAAGTAGCCGAGGAAGGCGACGTTGTTGATGTGCTGGTAGGCGTCCATGTCCGACCAGCGCATCGGGACGTGCACGGTGTGCCTCACAGCGAGCACCCTGCCCTACGGGGGCCGTCGGGGGCGTGACCGCCCCCGGCCGCGGCCCTACCCTCCGATGGGTGGACGAGCCGTGGGACGCCGCAGCACCCGGCGTGCTGGCGCTCCCGTCGGGTCGCCTGGTGCGCGGGCGGGGGCTGCGCGCACCGCTCCCTCCGGGTCCACTGCCCCGGTTCGGCGTCCACCTGACCGGGCGGCCGATCGGCCCCCTCGACTGGGACGGCTGTTGGGTCCGGTGGCCGGACTTCCGGCTGCCGCGGGATCCGGACGACCTGCGTCGGGCGCTCGCGGAGGCGTGGGAGCGGGCGGCGGACGAGCGGGTCGAGGTGGCGTGCCACGGCGGCACCGGACGCACCGGCACCGCGCTCGCGTGCCTGGCGGTCCTGGACGGGGTGCCGCCCGACGACGCCGTCGGCTTCGTCCGTGTGCGCTACCGGCGGCGAGCGGTGGAGACCCGTGGCCAGCGCCGCCTCGTCAGCGGCTTCCTCGGCTGACGGCGCTCCTGCTGCCCGGTCAGCCGCCCAGCCGGTGAGCGAGGCGCTCCTGGCCCGGGCCGGAGAGCTCGGCGACCACTCCCCGGCGCCCGGCCACGCACATCAAAAGGGCCTCCGCCGCGCCCCTGACCTCGGGCCCCCGGCCGAACGTCCAGTCGATGTCGGTGGCCACCAGCCGGACGTCGCGCATCCGCAGCACGCCGAGCAGCACCGGCGCGAACAGGGCCGTGCGCAGAGCCGGCACCAACCGTTCGGCCGGGATGACTCGGGGCAGACCGAGGGGACGCCGGATGTCCTGCTGGTGGATCATGCCGTCGGTCAGGGCGATGGCGCCGCCAATCCCGGCCGTCAGTCCGGCCGGCGTCAGGTGGGCGTCCAGGAGCTGGAGCAGTTCGGCGGGGCTGCGACGCCCGTACTCCTCGAGCCCGACGGCGTTGACCCCGTCGATCCTGAGCCGCCCGCGGACGAAGCGTTCGGCGAGCTGCCGCGGGCCGAGCTCCTCGTAGCTGAGCATGTGCGCGACCACGTCCTGGACGGACCACCCCGCGCACAGGGACGGCGCCTGCCACTGCTCGGGGGTGAGCCCGCTGAGCAGGTCGCGCAGGTCCTCGCGCTCCGACCGGGCCAGCGCCATCACGCTCATCGCGACTCCTGCCGTTGCTGCCACCGGAACGCGGCAGGGCTGGCGCGAGGCTAGGCGCCCCGCACCAGCCTGGCGAGACGCCGGCGCGCGACCGCCCCCGCCCCGCTGGGAAGCAGTCGGACACGCCGACGGCCGGCGCGGAGCGGGTGCTCCACGCCGGCCGTCATCGAGAGGTGCTGGAACGGCCCCTCGCAGGGACCCGCCGCGAGCTCGCGAGCGGTGGGGGCGAGGGGGTCCTTCTTCAGTCCCGGCTGAGCTTGCGGTAGGTGGCGCGGTGCGGACGGGTGGCCTCCTGGCCGAGCCGCTCGACCTTGTTCTTCTCGTAGTCGGCGAAGTTGCCCTCGAACCAGAACCACTTGGAGTCGCCCTCGTAAGCGAGGATGTGGGTGGCCACCCGGTCGAGGAACCACCGGTCGTGGCTCACCACGACGGCGCAGCCGGGGAAGTCCAGCAGCGCACCCTCGAGGCTGGTGAGGGTCTCCACGTCCAGGTCGTTGGTCGGCTCGTCGAGCAGCAGCAGGTTGCCACCCTGCTTGAGCGTGAGCGCCAGGTTCAGGCGGTTGCGCTCACCGCCGGACAGCACCCCGGCCGGCTTCTGCTGGTCCGGGCCCTTGAACCCGAAGGCCGCGACGTAGGCCCGCGAGGGCATCTCCACGTTGCCGACCTTGATGTGGTCCAGGCCGTCGGAGACGACGTCCCACAGCGTCTTCTTGGGGTCGATGCCGCCGCGGCTCTGCTCGACGTAGGACAGCTTGACGGTCTCGCCGACCTTGATCTCGCCCTCGTCCGGCTTCTCCTCGCCGACCAGCATCTTGAACAGCGTGGTCTTGCCGGCACCGTTGGGGCCGACCACGCCGACGATGCCGTTGCGCGGCAGCGTGAACGACAGGTCGTCGATCAGCACGCGGTCGCCGAAGCCCTTGGTCAGGTTCTTGGTCTCGACGACCACGCTGCCCAGGCGCGGGCCCGGCGGGATCTGGATCTCCTCGAAGTCCAGCTTGCGGAACTTCTCGGCCTCCGCGGCCATCTCCTCGTAGCGGGCGAGCCGGGCCTTGCTCTTGGCCTGGCGGGCCTTGGCGCCGGAGCGGACCCACTCCAGCTCCTCCTTGAGGCGCTTCTGCCGCTTGGCATCCTTGGCACCCTCGACCTGCAGCCGGGCGGCCTTGGTCTCCAGGTAGGTCGAGTAGTTGCCCTCGTACGGGTAGGCGCGACCGCGGTCGAGCTCGAGGATCCACTGGGCCACGTTGTCGAGGAAGTACCGGTCGTGGGTGACGGCGACGACGGTGCCGGCGTACTTCTCCAGGTGCTGCTCCAGCCACGCCACGCTCTCGGCGTCGAGGTGGTTGGTGGGCTCGTCGAGCAGCAGCAGGTCCGGTGCCTCGAGCAGCAGCTTGCACAGCGCGACGCGGCGGCGCTCACCACCGGAGAGGACGGTGACGTCCGCGTCGCCGGGCGGGCAGCGCAGCGCGTCCATGGCCTGCTCGATGCGGGCGTCGAGCTCCCAGCCGTCGGAGTTCTCGATGAGCTCCATGAGCTCGCCCTGCTCGGCCATCAGCGAGTCGAAGTCGGCGTCGGGCTCACCCATCGCCGCGCTGACCTCCTCGAAGCGGGTCAGCGCGTCGCGCAGCGGCTTGACCGCCTCCTCGACGTTGCCCCGGACGTCGAGGTTCTCGTTGAGCGGCGGCTCCTGCAGCAGGATGCCGACGGCGGCGTCGGGAGCCAGCGTCGCCTCACCGTTGGAGGGCTGCTGCATGCCGGCCATGATCTGGAGGACGGTGGACTTGCCGGCACCGTTCGGGCCGACGACGCCGATCTTCGCGCCGGGCAGGAACGACAGGGTGACGTTGTCGAGGATCACCTTGTCGCCGTGCGCCTTGCGCGCACGGACCATCGTGTAGATGTACTGAGCCACTGGCGTGCCGAGCCTTCCGTCGTCTCTGCGAGCGGGGGCGGGACCGCCGGTTCGCGGCCCCACCCCGTCCGTTCTCGCAGTCGATCCTCCCAGCCCCGGGCAACTACGCGTGCGCGGGCTCGGGATCGAGGTCGTCTGCGTCCAGGGGGTGCAACGCCGACTCGTCCCCCACGTAGTCCCGGCCGGCCACGGGCTGGTCCGGCGTGGCGTGGTCGTCGACCGGCCCGGCGCCGGACTGCGGTCCCGGCTCCCCCGTGGCGGCGACCCCGGTCCCGGCGGCGTCGGCGGGCCGGCCGGACCTCTTGAAGACCGACATCCCCTTGGCGAGGTTGGGCCCGACGGCGAAGGCCTTGATGCGCGGCTTGCTGCGCGGCCCGCTCTCGGACTCCCAGCTGTGCGTGGTCAGGGCGCCCTGGACGATCACCGGGTCGCCCTTGCTGAGGGATCCGGCCACGTTGCCGCTGAGACCGTTCCAGCACTCGACGTCGACCCAGAACGTGCCGGAGTCGACGAACTGCTCGCTGCCGGCGTCGTAGCGGCGGGCGGTGGAGGCGAGGCGGAAGTTGGTCACGGCGCCGTTCTGCGTGTTGTTGCGACGCGGGGCGTCGACGACGTTGCCGACGACGGTGACGATGGTGTCGTTCACGGTGCTCCTCAGGATCTGCTGCGCCGGGAACGGCGCGACCGGCGCGGTGCCGGTGTGCGTCGACCCTGACCGCCGGGGACCTCGTCGCGCCGTCGTCCGAGGGATTTGTGGACGGGCCCGGGCCCTGTGGACGGCCGACCTCGTCAGCCGCGGAAGCGGTAGCTGCCGCCGCCGACCCCGCGGTCCTTGCCCTCCCTCCAGCAGATGACGTCCAGCACGCGCAGCGCGGACACCGTCTCCGGCAGCCCCGCCGCCGCGCGCAGGCGTCCCAGCCGCACGTGCAGCGCCCGGTCCTCCGCGGCCAGCGCGGACCGCACGGGTTCCCACTGGCTCCCGACGGTGTCCGTGAGGGCGCTGACCACGGTGTCCCAGATGGGCCGGAGCCGCGGACGTTTCCGGGCGAGGAGCTTGCTGGCGGTCGTGGGCCCGATGTCGGGCAGCCCCTTGAGGGCGTCCATGAGACGCCACCCGGCCCAGTCGTCGGCCAACGGCGGCTCGTCCACCAGGTCCCGGTCGGGCCCCAGCTCCACGAGCAGCTCCGCGAAGACAGCGGCGTCCTCGACCAGCAACCGCCTGGCCGCCTCCGCCGGCACGTCGACCATCAGGAAGCTGACGGCCACCAGGTCGTCGGCGGTGAACCGGTCGGCGTCCCGCTCACGCGTGCCCGTGCTGTCCCAGGTGTCGAACCAGGCACCGGTGTGGCAGCCGGCCGACCACGGCGGCGTTCCGTAGTACCGGCGGAGCAGGCCCAGTGCGCGCTCGTCGTCAGGGTCCTGCAGCGCCTCTGGTGGCCGGAAGGGCATGTCGCATGATGCATCGCGGTCCGCCCGCGTGCCGCAACGTGCGCCTGATGCGGTCCGGCGAGGGGGCGATGCGATGATCGGGCGCGCGAGCGCCCGTAGCTCAGCGGATAGAGCAGGTGCCTTCTAAGCACTTGGTCGCAGGTTCGATCCCTGCCGGGCGCACTCCTGGCTCCACCCGGCCACGGTCACTGTCACGGAGGCTCGACCACCGACGATCGCGGGAAGTCGGTGTTCTCCGTCGTGAAGCCGCCGAAGGTCGCGAAGGCCGACAGCCCGGCGCAGGCGGCCACCACGGCCACCGACCCCGCGACCTTCCGCACCAGCGTCCCCACGGTGGCGATCCTTCGCCGCATCTCACGCTCCGTAGTCGCCGGAGCCGGCGGTCCACCTGTCCGGGGTCGGCGGCCATCCGGAGGGGTGACCCGCCGCCTGCCCGCACGGTCCCGATCGCCGAGTCGCCGGCGACGGGTCGCGCGGATAAGCGTTCCGGTCTGACACAGCATTCGCGATTGAGTGGCGTGGGCCACGGGTAGCCCCGCCCAGCCGGCGCACGGGGGCACAGTGCCGGGACAGGGGGCTCGGAGGCGACGAGTGCGCAGGGGAACGAACTCTGGTGTGCGGAAGGGATCGGGACGCCATCGGCACGGCGGCCCGCCCACGAACGGGTCCGGCCGGCGGCCCACCCGCCCGTGGCTGCTGGCCGCGGCGGCACTCGTCGGCTTCGGCGGGTTGATCGCCGGCATGGCGCAGCCCGCCGACCCCGTGCTGACCGCCCAGGCCGAGGACGCGCCTCGCGAGGAGGCGCCGGCGTGGGGCATCCCGGCCCTGTCGTCCGGAGCGCCCGAAGGGGCCCGCACGCTCGACGCCGTCCCCGCCCGGGTGGCCGACCCGGAGCCGGCCACCCCCGAGGCCGTCAGCGGTCTCGCGGCCAACGGGATCCCGACCGTCGCGCTGAACGCCTACCGGGTGGCCGCGGCGCGGCTGGGCTCCGCCAAGCCGGGGTGCGGCATCGAGTGGTGGCTGCTCGCGGGCATCGGCCGCGTCGAGTCCAACCACGGTCGCTTCGGCGGCGCCACCCTCAACGCCGACGGCACCTCGACCCCGGAGATCCGCGGTCCCGCCCTCGACGGCGGGCAGTTCGCCTACATCGGCGACTCCGACGACGGCCGCTACGACCGCGACACGACCTACGACCGCGCCGTCGGATCCATGCAGTTCATCCCGACGACGTGGCGCTCCTACGCCGTGGACGGCGACGGGAACGGCACCACCGACCCGTTCGACATCGACGACGCCGCCCTGGGTGCCGCGCACTACCTCTGCGTCGCGGGTGGCAACCTGCGCACCGAGGCGGGCCTGCGCCGCGCCGTCCTGGCCTACAACCACTCGGACGAGTACGTCGACCAGGTGCTCGCCCTGGCACGGGCCTACGCTGCCGGCGTCCCGGTCGACAGCCTGCCGCTCGTCGGCAACACCAGCGGCTCGTTGCCGGAGCCGCGGGGCTTCTACCGCGCCCCGGCCTCCCCCGGTCCGGCCATCGGCGCGGGTGACCGCACGCAGGCCTCCGGCGACACGGTCTTCAGCGGCCCGCCCCCGGCCGAGCCGCCGCCCCCGGCACCGCCCCGGGACGGCGGCTCCGCACCGGCGCCCGCGGAGCAACCGGCCACGCAGGCCGGACATCCCGCGCCCCCGCCGGCCGCTCCCGCACCCCCGGCACCGGCACCGAAGCCCGCGCCGGAACCGGCCCCGGCACCGCTGCCCGTGCCGGCACCCGCTGCCCAGGCCCCGCTCCCGCAGCAGCCCCCGGCACCCGCACCGGCCCCCGCGCCAGCACCGGTGCCGCTGGTGGAGGGCACGACCTGCAACGTGGTGGGGAACCTGGTCCCGGACCTGCCAGGCCTGCCCGAGTGCCCGAAGTGAGGCTCGGCTGACGGCGGCTCGCGGACGCCGAAGGGCGGGGCGGAGGCGGCCACCGGCGGGGAACCCGGCTCGGCGGCCGCAGCCGTCCGCGCGTTCGTCGTCGGAGCGCCGGTCGCCCGAGCACGGGGCGGCCCCGACGACCTACGGCGTCACGAGGCATTCACGAGTGCCGGTCGGTTCCACCCCCGGGCACGGCGAACCCCCGGCCGCTGCATGCGGCCGGGGGTTCGCCGTCCCACCACGTGACCGGTGCACGTCTCGATCAGGAGACCTGCACCGCAGGGGTCAGAACCAGTGTTTGCGGCCTCCGACGGCACGGCCGGTGGAGCCGAGCACGTAGAGGACGGCTCCGACCACGAGGAGGATGATCCCGATCGTCCAGAGGATCGAGATCTTGAGGAAGAAGCCGAGCAAGAGCAGGATCAGGCCAAGGATGAGCACGCGCATCTCCGTTCGTTCCTGCGGTCTGCAGTCCGCGCGCAGGTAGCCACCTCCGCGCCCTCACCAAACTGGATCGCCACTGGTTCACCCGTTCGTGATCATGGGCTCTGCCAGCTCGGACACGGCGCAGGACCGGCTTTCGGAAAGCCCGGGCGGCGGTACGGCGGCAGCCGGATCCAGGTGAGTCACCGACCCGTCCGCCCTCGCCCGGCGAGCGACCCCGCCGCGGGGCCCTCAGCGTGCCGACGGTGGCCTCAGGACGGCGAACGGGTCGGTGACCTCCAGGCCGGACGTGGCGAACCGGTAGAGGGTCGCCGGCCGCCCGCCCCCACGCCCGGAGGCGGCCATCTCACCGGTCGGCTCCAGCACACCCCTCCGCAGCAGCACCCGCTGCAGGTTGGTGGCGGTGACCTCGTAGCCGAGCGCGGCCACGTACACCTCGCGCAGCTCGGCGATGGAGAAGGTCGGCGGCGCCAGGGCGAAGGCGACGTTCGTGTAGGAGAGCTTCGCCCGCAGCCGCTCCAGCCCCGACTCGATGATCGAGCCGTGGTCGAACGCCGTGTCCGGCAGCGCGTCGACCGGGTGCCAGGCGGTGTCCTCGGGCAGGCCCGGGTCGAGGTCTCCGGGGATGAGCCCCAGGTAGGCGGTCGCGACCGTCCTGCTGCGCGGGTCCCGGTGCGGATCGCTGCGGGTCTCCAGCTGCTCGAGGTGCGCCAGCTGCGCCACCTCCACCTTTGACGCCAGCTGCCGACCCACCGAGGCACCCAGCGTCTCCTCGGGCAGCAGCGGCCCGCCCGGTAGCGCCCACGAGCCGGCGAACGGCTCCGCGGCGCGTCGCCACAGCATCACGTGCAGCCGCGCGCCCCTGACCTGCAGGACCACCGCCAGCGCCTGGTGCGGATAGGCCGGTCGCTCGGGCGAGGACCACACGGATGTCACGGATCCCATGCTAGGTTTCGTCGCACAGGTTTCCGCCTCACAGTATGAAACCCACTCCTCCGGAGGTCTCGGTGACCGCAACGCTCCCCGCCCCCACCAGCACCGCCTGGACGCCGGAGCAGTGGCAGGACTGGCGCGACGAGGTGCGCCGGCTGGCCGCCGAGCGCGACGCCGTCGTCCTGGCGCACAACTACCAGGCCCCGGAGATCCAGGACGTCGCCCACCACGTCGGCGACTCCCTCGCACTGTCGCGGATCGCCGCCTCCAGCGAGGCCTCCACGATCGTCTTCGCCGGCGTCCACTTCATGGCCGAGACGGCGAAGATCCTCAGCCCCGAGAAGACCGTCCTGGTGCCCGACGCGGCCGCCGGGTGCTCGCTGGCCGACACGATCACCGCCGACCAGCTCCGCGCGTGGAAGGCCGAGCACCCCGGCGCCGTCGTCGTCTCCTACGTGAACACCACCGCCGGGGTGAAGGCGGAGACCGACATCTGCTGCACCTCCTCCAACGCCGTCGAGGTCGTGAACTCCATCCCGGCCGACCGCGAGGTGCTGTTCCTCCCCGACCAGTTCCTCGGCGCCCACGTCCAGCGGGTCACCGGCCGCACCAACATGCGGATCTGGATGGGCGAGTGCCACGTGCACGCCGGCATCTCCCCCACCGACCTGCGGCAGAGCATCGAGGACGCACCCGACGCCGAGCTGCTCGTGCACCCCGAGTGCGGCTGCGCGACCAGCGCGCTGTGGATGGTGTCCGACGGCCAGCTGCCCACCGAGCGGGTGCACATCCTCTCCACCGGCGGGATGCTCGACGAGGCCCGGCGGACGACGGCGAAGCGCGTGCTGGTCGCCACCGAGATCGGCATGCTGCACCAGCTGCGCCAGGCCAACCCGACGACGTCGTTCGAGCCGGTGAACTCTCGCGCCGCCTGCCCCTACATGAAGATGTCGACGCCGGAGAAGCTGCTCCGCGCGCTGCGCGAGGGCCGCGACGAGGTCACCGTCGACCCGGAGATCGCCGCCCGTGCCCGCGCCGCCGTCGAGGCGATGGTGGCCATCGGCACCCCGTCGCCGGTCGGCGAGTGACCGTGGGGCCGCGCCGCACCGCGCCGGTCGCCCCCGCCGTCGTCCCAGCCCTGCCGCTGCCGGCGACGACCTGGCAGCGGGCCACCGACGTGGTCGTCGTCGGCAGCGGCGCCGCCGGGCTGATGACCGCGCTGGCGCTCGCCGAGGCCGGACGCCGGGTCACCGTCGTCACCAAGGGCGCGCTCGGTGACGGCAGCACCCGCTGGGCCCAGGGCGGGCTGGCCGCCGTCCTCGCGGCCGACGACGACGCCGACCTGCACGTCCAGGACACGCTCACCGCGGGCGCCGGGCTCTGCGACGAGGCGGCCGTGACGACGCTGGTCGACGAGGCGCCCGCGGCCATCGCCCTGCTGCAGCGGCTCGGGGCGCGGCTGGACGTCGATGCTGCCGGCCGCCCGGCGCTGACCCGCGAGGGCGGGCACAGCCGCGACCGGATCGTGCACGCCGGCGGCGACGCCAGCGGCGCGGAGGTGACCCGCACCCTCGCCGGGGCCCTCAGCAGCGCCGGCGTGGAGGTGCTGGAGCACACCGTCGCGCTGGATGCGCTGCGCACCGCGCGCGGCGACGTCGTCGGTCTGCGGGTGGCCCTAGTCGCCGGCGACGGCACGCTGACCGGCGCCGGGGACCTGCGCGCGCACGCCGTCGTCCTGGCCACCGGCGGCTACGGGCAGGCGTACGCCGCTGCCACCAGCCCGGCCGGCGCCACCGGCGACGGGCTGGCGCTGGCGCTGCGCGCCGGCGCCGAGGTCGCCGACGTCGAGATGGTGCAGTTCCACCCCACCGTGCTCTGGCAGGGGCCCGGCGCGACCGGCCAGCAGGTGCTGATCAGCGAGGCCGTGCGGGGCGAGGGCGCGGTGCTCGTCGACGGCACGGGACGGCGGCTCATGCCCGGCGCCCACCCGCTGGCCGACCTGGCCCCGCGCGACGTCGTCTCCGCCACGATCGCCGCCCACCTGGCCGCCACCGGGGAGGACTGCGTCTTCCTGGACGCCACCGGCCTGGGCGCCGGTTTCCTGGAGCACCGGTTCCCCGGCATCGTCCGCGCCTGCCGGGAGGCCGGTCACGACCTCACGACGGCGCCGGTGCCGGTCGCACCGGGCGCGCACTACACGTGCGGCGGGGTGCTGGCCGACCTCGACGGGCGGACCGGCGTGCCCGGACTCCACGCCGTGGGCGAGGTGGCCTGCACCGGCGTGCACGGCGCCAACCGCCTGGCCTCCAACTCGATCACCGAGGGGCTCGTCGCCGCCCGCCGGTGCGCGGCCCTGCTCGACGCCGAGCTACCGGCCGGCCTCCCCGCGGGCCCGGTCGCGGGTCCGGCCGACGGCGCGGGGGCCATCGATCCCGCGGTCCGCCGCGCGGTCGGCGTCGCGCTGAGCCGGCACGCCGGGGTGGTCCGCGACGCCGCGGGCCTGGCCGAGCTCACCGCCGTCCTCGCCGGCACCGCACGGCTGGGCGGGGACGGCGTCCTCGACCTGGCCGCCGTCGAGGCGACCGCCGCGCACACCGTCGCCACCGTGCTGGCCACGGCGGCGCTGGCCCGGCCGGAGAGCCGCGGCTGCCACCGGCGGGCCGACGCACCCGGCTCCCGGCCCGAGTGGCAGGTGCGGCTCGCGCACCGCATCGACGCATCGGGCCACCTGCACACCCGCACCGTGCCGCTCACCGCGCCGGGCACCCACCGCACCCAGGGAGTGGCATGACCGGCACCGAGTGGTTCCCGCTGCGCGCGGACCTGGCCGACGCCCTGCGCGAGGCCGGGCTGGACCCCGCCGGCGTGGAGCACGTGGTCCGCCGCGCGCTCGACGAGGACCTCGCCTTCGGCCCCGACGTCACGACGCTCGCGACCGTGCCGGCCGCTGCGCGCGCGACCGGCGACGTCGTGCCGCGCTCACCCGGGGTGCTGGCCGGCGTCCCGGTCGCGGCAGCGGTGTTCGAGATCGTCGGCGGTCCCGACGTCGACGTGGCGCTGCACGCGGCCGACGGCATGGCCGCACGCCCGAAGGCGCCCGTGCTGAGCGTGACGGGCCCGACCCGCTCGCTGCTGACGGCGGAGCGCACGGCCCTGAACCTGATCGGGCACCTCTCGGGTGTGGCCACGGGAACCCGCCGCTGGGTCGACGCCGTCGCGGGGACCAGGGCCGCCGTCCGCGACACCCGCAAGACCCTCCCGGGGCTGCGGGCCCTGGAGAAGTACGCGGTCCGGTGCGGCGGCGGCGTCAACCACCGGATGGCGCTCGGCGACGCGGCGCTGGTCAAGGACAACCACGTGGCGGCGGCCGGGGGCATCACCGCCGCGGTCGAGGCGGTACGGGCGCACTCGGCCACGATCCCGCTCGAGGTGGAGTGCGACACCCTCGACCAGGTCCGCGAGGCGGTGGCGGTCGGTGTCGAGCTGGTGCTGCTGGACAACTTCTCGCTCGCCGACACGCGCACCGCCGTGGACCTGGTCCGCGGGACCGGGGTGCGGCTGGAGGCCAGCGGGGGGCTCTCGCTGGAGCGGGCCGCCGAGGTCGCAGCCACCGGCGTCGACTACCTGGCCGTCGGTGCGCTGACGCACAGCGCGCCGGTGCTCGACCTGGGTTTCGACCTGCGCTGACTCCTGGGCATGGGAAGCGATACATGCGTTTTCGAGCGCAGAACGCACGTATCGCTTCCCATGCCGGGGTCAGCGCGGGGTCAGGCGTCGGAGTGCTCGTCGAGGAAGCGCTGGAGGCGGCGGGCGTCCCGCCGCAGATGGGCCAGCACGGCGACCGCGGCGCCCAGCAGCACCCCTACCGAACCGAGCATGACCGGGCCCGGGTGGAGGACGGCGAAGCCGGTCTGGGCGAGCGGGAGCGCGGCCACCTGTCCCGAGCGGATGCCCTGAACGGCCAGTTGGGTGCGGACGACGAGGCGCGCCAGAGGCAGCTGCCGGTCCTCGATCGGTGACCCAGAGCGCGCCGCGCGCAGCAGCTGCCGCCGTGGGGCGCCGGTCAGCCACTCCACCGGCCGGTGCTGCGCGTCGTCGTGCCCCGCCCTGCCGATCCCCACCGTGAGGAGCGGCACGGCGAAACCCGCCACCAGCACCCCGAGGCCGGTGGCTCGCTGCCAGCGCGGAACCTCGCCCGACCCGGTGACGCCACCCTCGGCGACGACCATGAGCAGCAACACGGCGGCGGCAGTCGCGAGCCACGCCGACGCGAGAACCCACTGCCGCCGCTGTGCCGTGCGACGCCGAACCTTCTGCTCCGGGGGCTCCGGTGGGAGTCGGTCGAGCTCGGCCTGCGCCCGGGCCCACGCGTCCCGGTCGCCGTCGAACGGTCCACTCATGGGGCCATCCGCGGATCGGGGTGCTCCGCGAGAAATCGGCGCGCCTGGTGCTCGTTGCGGAGCACCATCGGGGCGATGACGGCGAAGCCGGCGCCGAAGACCAGCACCATGGCGAGACGCCACCCGGACGGCGACACGATGAACTGCGCGACGAACGAGAGCAGCAGGCCCAGCTGGAGCAACAGCAGCGCCCGCTGACCGGCCTGACGTTCGGCCAGGTGCCGGACGAGGCCGACGTGCGCCTGGTCGAGCGGCAGGACGCCACGCAGTTCGTCCAGGAGCAGCTTCTGCTGACGGCGGTCGAGCCCCACCAGAGGGGTCCGCAGCCCGCCCAGCCGACGGTTCGCGCGCCACTGGTTGACCGCACCCACGATCACGAGAACGGATGCCCCGGCGGTGAGAACGAGCCCGGCGATCGTTCGCCAGCGCGGGTCGTCGTCGGCGGTGACGGGCTCGTCGCCGAGCCAGGCGAGTACCGCGAACGCCGCCCCGGCAGCGAGCAGGACCAGTCCGGTCCCCAGTAGGACGGCCAGCCGACGCCGGTGGCGGACCCGCGATTCGAGCGCCTCGGACGGCAACCCGTCGAGGATCCGCCGTGCCTCGGCCCAGCGGTCGTCGTCGTCCATGCGCCCACCCTGCGGAGACCGGGGCCGTACGGCTACCGGCTTTCCACCGTCCGGGTGAGCGCCGGGGTCAGCCGCGCTGGTCGGGGTGCACCCAGCCGATCGCCGGCGCCACGTACCGGACGACGTTCTCCAGCAGCCGGGCGTTGTACTCGACGCCGAGCATGTTGGGCACCGTGATCAGCAGGGTGTCGGCCTCCCGCACCGCGGCGTCCTTGGCCAGCTGCTCGGCCAGCACGTCGGGCTCGGCGGCGTAGCTCTTGCCGAACCGCGAGCGCACCCCCTCCAGCAGCCCCACCTGGTCGGAGCTGGAGCGCTCGTGGCCGAAGTACTGCCGGTCCAGGTCGCTCACGATCGGGACGACGCTGCGGCTCACCGAGACCCGCGGCTCGCGCTGCCAGCCCGCCTCGGCCCAGACAGCGCGGAAGCGGGCGATCTGCTCGGCCTGCAGCTCGTCGAAGGGGACGCCGGTGTCCTCGACCAGCAGCGTGGAGCTCATCAGGTTCATGCCCTGCTGCGCGGTCCACTCCCCCGTCGCCCGGGTGCCCGAGCCCCACCAGATGCGGTCGACCAGGCCCGGCGACTGCGGCTGGACCGCCAGCTTGCCCGCTGCACCGCCGGCCATCCGCGGGTCGGCGTCGACCACCGGCGCACCTGCGATCGCGGCCAGGAACAGCCCGGTCTTCTGCCGGGCCAGGTCGGCGTCGCTGCTGTCGGGTCCCGGCACGTAGCCGAACGCCTCGGAGCCGCGCAGCGCCGTCTCCGGCGATCCCCGGCTCACACCGAGCTGGAGCCGCCCGCCGCTGATCAGGTCCGCGGCCGCGGCCTCCTCGGCCATGTACAGCGGGTTCTCGTAGCGCATGTCGATGACGCCGGTGCCCAGCTCGATCCGGCTGGTGCGGGCGGCCATCGCGGCGAGCAGCGGGAACGGCGAGGCGAGCTGCCGGGCGAAGTGGTGCACCCGCACGTACGCGCCGTCGACCCCGAGCTCCTCGGCGGCCTCGGCCAGCTCGATGCTCTGCACCAGGGCGTCCCGGCCGCTGCGCACCTGCGAGCCCGGGATGGGCTGCCAGTGCCCGAAGGACAGGAACCCGATCCGCTTCTCCACGACTCTTCCTCTCGTCGATGTCTGCCGGACCAGCGCACTTGGGACGGCGCCGATTCCCGGGCCGTCTGGCAGATCACCCGGAGCGCACGCGACCCGTGGGACGAGTGAGTCCTGTTGCAACGCACTGTGACGGGTCGATCACGACTCTCCGTGCACCGGTTCCGTCACTTCTCGCCTGCGATGCGGAACGCTGTCCCGGTGAGCCTTCCCGCATCCGACAGGCCCCGTTCCCCGGGCACGCCCGGCGGCGCAGCCGGGCAGCGCTTGCGGGCGATCGACACGCTGCTCGCCGACCGGGGCCAGCTCTTCCAGGCGCTGTTCCTCTCCGCGCCGATCGCCAAGGCCCTCGTCGACCTCGACGGGCACGTGCTGGTCGCCAACCCGCGCATGTGCGCCCTCACCGGCCGCACCCCCGAAAGCCTCTCCGGCCGGCACGTCGACCTGCTGGCCCACCCCGACGACCCGCCGGTCGGCGACCTCGGCCTGGAGCCCGCCCCCGGCGAGCCCGCCCTGGACCCGAACCTGCTCTACGACGGCGAGCGCCGGCTGCGCCGCTCCGACGGCAGCGAGCTGTGGGTCGTGCAGTCGCACGAGGTGGTGCGCCAGAACAACGGGACGCCGCAGTTCGTCGTCCTGTCGCTGGTCGACGTCACCGACCGCCGCCGCGCGGAGGAGGACGCCGTCCGCCGTGCCTACACCGACCCGCTGACCGGCCTGCCCAACCGGCGCGCGCTCACCGACCGGCTCCGGCACGCGGTCGCGCTGTCCCGCCGCCGCGGCCTGCACGTCGGCCTGGTGCACCTGAACATCGACCGCTTCCAGGCGGTCAACGACGCCCTCGGCCACGAGGCGGGCGACCTGCTGCTCAGCCAGTTCGCCGACCGGCTCCGCTGGAGCACCCGGGTCGAGGACACCGCGGTGCGCCTGGGCGCCGACGAGTTCCTCGTGGTGGCCGAGGACGTGGAGGACCTCGACGGCCTGCGCGCCCTGGCCGACCGGCTGCTCAGCGTGCTGGACGAGCCGTTCGTCGTCAGCGACCGGGAGATCACCCTCTCGGCCAGCGTCGGCCTCACCCTCGGCGCCGACATGACCCCCGACGACCTGCTGCGCCAGGCGCAGAGCGCGCTGACCAAGGCGAAGGCCGACGGCAGTCGCGCCCGCATCGAGGTGTACGAGGGGGCCCTGACCCACAGCGAGGTCGACGCGCTCCAGCTGGAGACCGACCTGCGGCACGCCCTCGACCACGACGAGCTGCGGCTGTTCTACCAGCCGATCGTGCACCTGGCCGACGAGACGCTGCTCGGCTACGAGGCGCTCATCCGCTGGCAGCACCCCACCCGCGGGCTGCTGCCCCCCGGCGCCTTCCTCGACGCCGCCGAGAACAACCGGCTCACCTCCAAGCTCGGCGCCTGGGTGCTGCGCCGGGCCTGCCTCGACGCGGCCACCTGGACCGAGGACCTGCGGGTGCACGTCAACATCTCCGCCCGGCACCTGGCCGAGGAGGGGTTCGCCGAGCTCGTCGCCGCGGCGCTCGAGGAGTCGGGTCTGCAGCCGCAGCGGCTGGAGCTGGAGATCACCGAGTCGACGGCGCTGTTCGCCGCCGAGGCCACGCTGCACGCGGTCGGCGTCGTGACCGAGGCCGGCGTCACCCTGGCGCTGGACGACTTCGGCACCGGCTACTCCGCGATCACGGCGCTGCACCGGCTGCCCATCCACACCGTGAAGATCGACCGGTCCTTCGTCGCCGACGTCGTCACCGAGCCCTCGACCGCCGCGCTGGTGCACGGCCTGCTGCAGCTGGGCCGCGGCATGGGCCTGCAGGTGATCGCCGAGGGCATCGAGGACCTCGACCAGGCCGACTGGCTGCTGCGGCACGGCTGCGCGATGGCCCAGGGCTTCGCCTTCGGCCGGCCGGCCCCGCTGCCGAACCCGGCCGAGGTGCTGATCGGCGAGGTCACCCAGGCTCCGGTCGAGGACGTCGCGGGCGAGCTGCTGCCCGAGCCGGCGGCCCCGCCGGCCGTTCCGCGGCCGCGGATCCCCCCGACCCCCGAGGCGCACGACCTGCAGGACACCGGCCCGCTCGCCTCCCGCACCCTCTTCGACGACCTCGCCGACGACGACTGAAGAAGGACCCCGTCCGTTCCAGCACGTCACCGCGGGGAAGGGTCACCGGCTCAGCCGCGGTAGGTCTCCAGGAGACGCAGCCAGATCTCGCTGATCGTCGGGTAGGCCGGCACGGCGTGCCAGAGCCGGCCGATGGGCACCTCGCCCACGACGGCGATCGTCGCCGCGTGCAGCAGCTCCGCGACGGCCGGTCCCACGAACGTCACCCCGAGCAGCACCTCCCGCTCGGTGTCGACGACGGCGATCGCGGTGCCGGTGTAGCCGTCGGCGAACAGCGCCGCCCCGGCGATGCTGCCGATCGGGTACTCGACGACGCGGTGCGGCAGCCCCGCCTCCTCGGCCTGCGCCGCCGTGCGCCCCACGCTGGCCACCTGCGGGGACGTGAACACCACCGACGGGGTGGCGACGGCGTCGGCGGTGTCCACGAACGGTGACCACGCGGCGGTGTCCACCTCCTCGCCCCGGGCCCGCGCCACGATGGCGGCGCCGGCCTGGCGGGCCTGGTACTTGCCCATGTGCGTGAGCTGCCGGCGGCCGTTGACGTCCCCGACGCCGTACAGCCAGGACATGCCCGCCACCCGCAGCGTGCTGTCGACGGAGAGGTACTCCCCCGGCTCCAGGCCCACCGTCTCCGCGCCGATCTCGGACGTGCGCGCCTTCCGGCCGATCGCGACGAGCACCTCGTCGCCGCGGAACTCCGCGCCGTCGGCGGTGGTCAGCACGACCTCGGTCCCGTCCCGCCGGGCGGCGCTGACCTCGGCGCCCAGCCGCACGTCGACGCCGGCGTCGCGCAGCGCCGACCCCACGGCCTTCCCGGCCTGCGGCTCCAGCGCGGGCAGCAGCCGCTCGCCCCGCTGCAGCACCGTCACCTGCGATCCCAGCGCCTGCCACGCCGTCGCCATCTCGCAGCCCACGTAGCCACCGCCGAGCACCAGCAGTCGCGCCGGGGCCTCCTTGGCGCTGGTCGCCTCCCGCGGACCCCACGGGTCGACGTCGGCCAGCCCGTCGATGGGCGGGACCGCCGCCATCGACCCGGTGCAGACGGCGACGGCGTGCCGCGCGGTCAGCCGGACCGTGCCGCCCTCGTCGTCGGTGACGACGACGGTCCGCTCGCCGTCGAGCCGGCCGGTGCCGCGCAGCAGGTCGATGCCGGCGGAGTCCAGCCATTCCACCTGCGAGGCGTCGTCCCAGTTCGAGGTGAAGGAGTCGCGACGGGCCAGCGTCGCGGCGACGTCCTGCTCGCCGGTCACCGCCGCGGCCGCCCCGGGCACCGCCCGCGCCTCGGCCAGCACCTCGGTGCCGCGCAGCAGCGCCTTGCTGGGCATGCACGCCCAGTACGAGCACTCGCCGCCGACGAGCTCCGGTTCCACCACCACGGCCGACAGGCCACCGCGGACGACGATGTCGGCCACGTTCTCCCCGGTCGACCCGGCCCCGAGGACGACGACGTCATAGGTCCGCTCCGCTGCATCGCTCACCGCCCCATCCTGTCGGTGTGGTCGACTGGCCGCCATGCCGGTCGACGCCCGCGAATACGCGGCAGCCCTGGGCCAGTACGCCGCCGGGGTCTGCCTGCTCACGGTCAAGGACGACATCGACGACGTCGGGACGACGGTCAGCTCGGTGATGAGCGTGTCGGCCGCACCGCCGCTGGTCGCCGTCGGACTGCACGCCGACGGCTACCCGGCCGAGGTGCTGGAGGCCGTCGGCACCTGCGCACTCACGGTCCTGGCCGCCCCGCACGCGATCGTGGCGTCCCGGTTCTCCTCGGCCGGGCGGCCCAGCGCGCGGCACCTGCTGGAGACGGTGCCGTGGACCCGCGCCGAGGGCAGCGGCGCCATCGTCCTCGCCGAGGCCCCGGTCGCCCTGGACTGCCGGCTGGAGCGGCTGGTCGAGGCCGGTGACCACGTGCTGGCCCTGCTGCGGGTCGAGGACGTGCCGGTGCTCAACCCGGCCGCGCCGCCCCTGCTCCGGCTGCGCGGCCGGTTCGTCGACGAGACCGGTGCGCAGGCCGGACGGGGCTGAGCCGGAGAATCTGCCGAGCCGGATGTCACATCCGCCGACGCGGCGGTGCTATCGGTACATGGACCTCGTACGGCACGGACGACCGGCAGCTGCCGCCGTCCTGACAGTGCCCGCGCCGGTGGGCCGGGTCGGAGGGACGGGCGGCGTGTCGGCATCAGCGACCCGCGGTGCGGTGCGGTCCGACCTCGAGGAGGTCTTCCGCCGGGAGTACGGGCGGGTCGTCGGGGTCGCCGCCCGGGTGCTCGGCTCGCGCGACCAGGCCGAGGACGTGGCCCAGGAGGTCTTCCTGTCCTTTGGCCGTTCCTCGGTGCCCGCCGGTGAGGCCGGTGGCTGGCTGTCGGTCGCCGCGGCGCACACCGCGCTGAACCTGCTCCGGTCGGGACGCCGCCGCGCCTCCCGCGAGGAGACCGTCGCCTCGACCGCCGACGTCGTCACGCCCGACGTCGCCGACACGGTGCTCACCCTCGAGGACCGCAGCCGCGTGCGGGCCGCCCTGGCCCGGCTGCCCGCCAAGCAGGCGACCGCCCTCGTGCTCCGGCACAGCGGCCTGAGCTACGCCGAGGTCGCCACCGCACTCGATCTGTCCCCCGGCAGCGTCGGCACGACCGTCCGCCGCGCCGAATCCGCCCTTCGCGAGGAGCTGAACCGTCATGCGTCATCCGACTGAGGGTGTCCTGCGCCGGCTGGTCGACGAGCCCGCCGGGGTCTCCGACGCCGACCGTGCCCACGTCGCCGCCTGCCCCTCCTGCCTGCGCGCCCTGGACGAGGCACGCGCCGACGCCGCGCTCGTCGGCGCCGCGCTCACCACGTCCGGTGCCACGGCCGTCGACACGGACGCGGCCTGGGCGCGGTTGTCGGCGGCCTCCGCCGCACCGGCGGCCATCTCCGCCTTCCGCCGCCCGGCGCCCGCTGCACGCAACCGCTGGCGCAACGCCGTCCGGCGCCCCGCGGTCGCCGCGCTCGGCGCCACGGTCCTGCTGACCGGTGCCGGTGTGGCCGCGGCCAACGACTGGCTGCCGATCTTCTCGGCCGAGCGCGTCGATCCGGTCCAGGTGACCAGCGCTGAGCTGGTCCAGATCCCGGACCTGTCCGCCTACGGCGATCTGGAGATCATCCGGGAGCCCGAGCCGGAGCAGGTGGCCGACGCCGCCGCCGCGCAGGAGCGGACCGGCCTGGCAGTTCCCGAGGTCGGCGAGCTGCCCGAGGGGGTCACCGGCGAGCCGACCTACCAGGCGGCCGGCGTCCTCGAGGCCACGTTCACCTTCTCCGCCGCCAAGGCCGCGCAGGCCGCGGCCGCCGCGGGAGAGGTGCTGCCTCCCTCGCCCGCCGGGCTGGACGGCAGCAGCCTGCGGATCCAGGCGGGCCCGGGCGTCGCGGCGATGTGGGCGCAGCCGACCGGGGTGCCGACGCTCGTCGTCGCCCGGGTGGGCGCACCGACGGTGGCGTCCTCGGGCGTGCCGTTCGAGACGGTCCGCGACTACCTGCTGTCCCTGCCCGGCCTGCCCGACGGGGTGGCCCAGCAACTCCGCAGCTTGTCCGCCGACGCCGGGACGCTGCCCCTGCCGGTGCCGGCAGAGCTCGTGACCACCTCGACCGCCGACGTCGACGGCACCGAGGCCACCGTGCTCACCTCCCGAAACGGGTTGTTCGCCGGCGTGGTCTGGGTGGAGGACGGCGTGATGACCGGGGTGGCCGGCACGCTCAGCGACGACGAACTGCTGTCGGTCGCCCGTGCCCTCCGCTGAGGCCGCTACCGTCCGCGGCGTGACCTCCGGCGCCGACGGGCTCGCGGACCTGCCGCCGTCGCCGGCGGTCTGGTGCTCCGGACTGCGCAAGCGGTACGGACGCCGGACCGCCGTGGACGACGTCTCCTTCACCGTGGGCCGGGGCGAGGTGGTCGGCCTGCTCGGCCCCAACGGCGCCGGGAAGACCAGCGTCATCAAGATGCTGCTCGGGCTCGTGCGGCCCGACGCCGGTGAGGTGCTGCTGCTCGGCCGGCCGGCGACCGACCCGCGGTCCCGCATTGCCGTCGGATACCTGCCCGAGCTGTTCCGCTACCAGCCGTGGCTCTCCGCCGCCGAGGTGCTGGACCTGCACGTCACGCTCGCCGGCGCCGACGTCGACGCCGCGGAGCGGCGCGAGTGCCTGGCCCTCGTCGGCCTCACCGAGCGCGCGGGTGACCGGGTCGGCGGGTTCTCCAAGGGCATGCAGCAGCGCCTCGGCCTGGCCGTCGCGCTGGTCGCCCGGCCCGAGCTCGTCGTCCTGGACGAGCCGACCAGCGCGCTGGACCCGCTGGGCCGGGTCGACGTCCGCGACATCGTGCTGTCGCTGAAGTCCCGCGGTGTCGCCGTGCTCCTCAACTCGCACCTGATCGGCGAGGTGGAGCGGGTCTGCGACCGGGTGGTGATCCTGGACGGGGGCCGGGTGGCGGCGTCCGGCACCCTCGCCGAGCTGCTCGGGCAGCGGGAGGTCCGGCTGCGGCTGGCCGGCGCCGACGGCCAGGCCGAGGACCGCATGCGCGCGGCCGGCGCCCTGACCCGCAGCGGGGACTGGTTCACCGTCCAGCTCTCCTCCGACGACGACGGCGTCACCGTGCCCGACCTGGTGCGCGACCTCGTCGCGCTCGGCGTGCGCGTGCACGCCGTCGAGCCGGTGCGGATCAGCCTCGAGGAGCGCCTGCTCGCCGTCCTGCGCCACGAGGAGCCCGCCCCGTGATCGCGCTGACCATCGCCGGCCTGACCCTGCGGGAGGCCTTCCGACGCCGCGTCGTGTGGGCACTGCTGGTGCTGACCGTCGTCCTGCTCGTCCTCAGCGGCTGGGGCTTCTCCAAGCTGATCGGCCTGGACACCGACCTCGGCACGATGACCAGCGGCGAGGCCCGGCTGGTCGCCTCGGTGCTGCTCAACCTGATCATGTTCGGGTTCAGCCTCATCGCCGCGATCGGCACCGCGTTCCTGGCCGGGCCGACGCTGTCCGGTGAGGTCGAGTCCGGCCAGGCCCTGGCGATCCTCGCCCGGCCGGTCCGCCGCTCCTCGGTGCTGCTCGGCAAGTGGCTGGGCCTGCTCACCTTCGGCTGCGGCTACGTGGCGCTGGCGGGGCTGGCGCAGCTGCTGGTCGTGCGCTGGGCGGTCGGTTACTGGCCGCCGGCACCGGCCACCGGGCTGCTCCTGCTCGCGGCCGAGACCGTCGTGCTGCTGACCCTCGCCCTGCTGCTGTCCAGCGTCGTCTCGCCGATGGCGTCGGGGATCATCGCGGTCGGGCTCTTCGGGGCGACCTGGGTGGCGGGCGTCGTCGGCGGGATCGGCGGGGCGCTGGGCAACGAGGGCGTCGAGCGGGTGGGCACGGTGTCCCGGGTGATCCTGCCGACCGACGGCCTGTGGCGCGGTGCGATGAACGCCTTCCAGGACCCGTTCGCGCTCGCCCAGATGGGCCAGGGCGAGGCCGGCTTCCCGTTCCTCGCCGACGCCCCGCTCACCGCCGCCTACCTCGGGTGGGCCGCGGTCTGGATCGCCGTCGTCTGGGGGCTGACCGCGCTGTCGTTCCAGCGCCGCGACATCTGAGCCGGCGGCACCACCACCGACCGGTGTGCGCGGATCGTGGTCGTGCCCAGGTCACGACCACGACATGCGCACGGTCGTCAACCGCGCCGCGTCCTGACATCCTCTCCTCACGGATCACGACTGGGGAGGTCGCATGAGCACGACGGCGGAGGGAGCCGCGGGACAGGCGGACGTGGAGCGCCGCCGCGGCGGGTTCAGCTCCCGGCGCGTCTTCATCCTGGCGGCGATCGGTTCGGCCGTCGGGCTCGGCAACATCTGGCGGTTCCCCTACGTCGCCTACGAGAACGGCGGCGGCGCCTTCCTGCTGCCCTACCTCGTCGCGCTGCTGACGGCGGGCATCCCGTTCCTGCTGCTCGACTACGCGATCGGCCACCGCCACCGCGGCTCGGCGCCGCTCTCCTTCGCCCGGCTGCGCCGCGGCACCGAGGGGCTCGGCTGGTGGCAGGTGGCCATCTGCTTCGTCATCGCCGTCTACTACGCCGCGGTCATCGCCTGGGCGCTGCGCTACACCCTGTTCTCGCTCGACCAGGCGTGGGGGGACGACCCCGAGGCCTTCTTCTTCGGCGAGTTCCTCCAGGTCGGCGACCCCGGGGTCACCGCCGACGTGGTCCCCGGGGTGCTCGTGCCGCTGGCGATCGTCTGGCTGGCCGTGCTCGCCATCATGGCCCTCGGCGTCCAGCGCGGCATCGGCGTGACCTCGCTGGTCTTCATCCCGGTGCTGGTGCTCGCCTTCGGCGCCCTCGTGGTGCAGGCCCTGCTGCTGCCGGGTGCCGGGGGCGGTCTCGACGCACTGTTCACGCCCGACTGGTCGGCGCTCACGTCGGCGTCGGTGTGGGCCGCGGCGTTCGGCCAGATCTTCTTCTCGCTGTCGATCGGCTTCGGCATCATGATCACCTACGCCTCGTACGTCGGCCGCCGCGAGGACATGGTCGGCTCCGGCCTCGTCGTCGGTTTCTCGAACTCCGGCTTCGAGCTGCTCGCCGGCATCGGGGTGTTCGCCGCCCTGGGGTTCATGGCCCAGGCCGGCGGGGTCGCCGTCGGCGACGTCGCCACCGGCGGCATCGGGCTGGCCTTCATCGCGTTCCCGACGATCATCAGCGAGGCCCCGGCCGGCGCGCTGATCGGCGTCCTGTTCTTCGGATCGCTGGTCATCGCCGGGATCACCTCGCTGATCAGCGTGATCGAGGTCGTGATCTCCGCCGTCCGCGACAAGTTCGACACCAGCCGGCTCACCGCCACCCTTGCGGTCGGGGTTCCCGCCGCGGTGCTCAGCCTGGTGCTCTTCAGCACGACGAGCGGCATCTTCGTGCTCGACGTCGTCGACCACTTCGTCAACCAGTACGGCATCCTCGTCGTGGCGCTGATCAGCATGCTGGTCGTCGCGTGGGCGGTCCAGGCCCTGACCGGTCTCGGGGACCACCTGAACGTCCACGGCCGCCCCCGGGTCGGCACCGGCTGGCGGGTGCTGGTGGGCATCGTGGCCCCGGTGGGCCTGGCGATCGTGCTCTTCTTCGCGATCCAGACCGACCTCGAGGCGCCCTACGGGGACTACCCGAGCTGGCTCCTGCTGGTCCTCGGCTGGGGCATGGTGGTGGCCCTGCCGCTGATCGGTTTCCTGCTCGCCCGGATGCCGTGGCGGGCCGGGACGCACCTGGACGGGCCGCCACCCGGCTCCGATCCGGCGCCGCCGCTGGACCCGGCGCCCGCCTCGACCTCGGGCACCCGCCCGGGCACCGTGTCCGAGGAGGGAGGATCCCGATGAGCACGGAAGCGATCGTGATGATGATCGTCGCGATGATGGTGATCTGGGGCGGCCTGGCGCTGGCCATCACGAGCCTGGTGCGCCACGGCGCCGTCGAGGACCGCACGGAGCAGCCGCGCCACGACCTCTGACAGCGCGCGGCGCGGGCGCGGAATCGGGAGCCGGTGTCGGCCGATCCCCGTCGCACGCTCGCAGGGTCTCCCCCGCGAGCGTGCGAGTGGTGGGAGGCGAGGGGTCCTTCGACTAGCGTCGGCACCGCTATGAGCGCACTGCCTGCACCGTCCGAGTCCGCCGTCCGCCGTGCGCTGGTGCGCGCCGAGCGGGGGGTGAGCCTCGACGCGGTCGAGGCCGAGACCCTGCTGCACGCCCGCGGGCTGGGCGAGGGCGAGCCCTTGGACCGGCTGCTCACCGCTGCCGGCCGGGTGCGCGACGCGGGCCTCGCCTCGGCCGGCCGGCCGGGTGTGGTGACCTACAGCCGCAAGGTGTTCATCCCGCTCACCC
>NZ_POQT01000003.1 GCF_002938435.1 Blastococcus saxobsidens | reverse complement strand
CGACACGCAGATGGTCGACCCGGAGATGGAGCGCTACTGGATGGGGCAACGCGGTGGCGCGACGGGCCGTGGACCGGCGCACGGTGCGCGTCCCGCTCGAGCGCGCGGCGCTGCTGGCGCTCGGCCGCGCCGGCGGGGCGGTGCACCGGCGGCGCGCGGCGTTCGTCGAGGGCTGGCTGCCCGACGCCTGACCGGGTGCTCCGGTTTCACGCCCGCGCCGACGGGCAGGGACCGGGGCATGGACGAGACCGACATCCTCAGCCGCATCCACGCGCTGGTCGAGGAGGAGCACTCGCTGCGCGACGGCGAGGAGCACACCGACGAGACCCGCGCCCGCATGAACAAGCTCGAGGCCGACCTCGACCAGTGCTGGGACCTGCTGCGGCAGCGCCGCGCCAAGCGCCAGTACGGCGAGGACCCCGACGAGGCCGAGGCCCGTCCCGAGCCGCAGGTGGAGAACTACCTCCAGTAGCGGGAGGCCTGGCCCGGCCCCCCTCCGGAGGCTCGACCCGAGCGTGCGAGGGTCGAGAGGGAGGGGGTCCTCTTTCAGGCCGAGCGGGTGGTGGGCTGACGGCAGCCGGCGCCCAGCAGCGCCAGCTGCCAGAGCAGCCGGGACCGCGGGTCGGTGACCTTGCGCCCGGTGACCGACTCGATCCGCCGGAGCCGGTGCATCACGGTGTTCCGGTGGCAGTACAGCGCATCGGCGGCGCGGGTCGGCGAGCCGTCGGCGGCGAGGAACGCCTCGAGCGTGTCCAGCAGGACGCCCCGCTCGTCGTCGGGCAGGTCCAGCAGGCCGCCCAGCGACTGGCCCACCAGGCGTGAGCTGATCTCGGGCGAGTTGCTCAGCAGCGCCTCGGGCAGCCGCTCGTCGATGCTCACGACGCGGCTGTCCCCCGCGGGCAGCGTCCGCGCCGCGGTCTCGGCCAGCCGGTAGGCGACCCCCGCGGCGGCGGCACCCTCGACGGCGTCGGACACCCCGACCGGCCCCCGGGCGACCGCCGTCAGCAGGGACACGAGGTCCGCCGGGCGCACGGCGCCGAGCCCCACCACCCCGACCTGCGCGCCGCCGCGGCCGCCCCACACGGAGCGGACCCCGCGCTTGAGCAGCCCCTCGGCGGGGGCGTCGAGCCCCGGCGCGCCGTCGGGCCCGGGCAGCGCCACCACGGCCATCAACCGGCCGCCCAGCGGCATGGCCAGCAGCTCCGACGCCGTCCGCACGAACGCCGGGTCGCTGCCGCGACCGTCGATCAGGCCGTCGAGCACCTGCTGGCGGGCCTGCTCGTCGACACCGGCCAGGCGTCGCTGCTCCTCGCGGTAGCCCTCCGCGACGGCGGCGCAGTCGGCGTCGTTGGTGCGCCAGACCGAGCCGGCCACCTCCAGGAGCAGCACGTCGTGGCCCTGGCTGTTGCGCTGGGACACCGACAGCAGCCCCTCCCAGGTGGTCTGGCCGCCGAGGCGGTATGCCCGCAGCACCGCCTCCAGCGGTACGCCCTGCGCCGCCCGGCGGCGCCCGACGGCGCGGGCTCCGCTGCGGTCACCGTCGCCGTCGTCGGCCCAGCCGTCGATCAGCGTGCGCAGCCCCTGCTCGAGCCCGCGGCGGACCGAGGCGCGCAGCTCCTCCTCCGTCACCAGCAGGTCGCGGTAGGCGGCCTCGCTGCGCAGCAGCACCTCGAGCATGCGGTCGGTCATGTCCTCGAGCTCGGCCATCAGCAGTGGCGCGAGCTCGGCCAGGCGAGCCGAGATCTCCGGTCGGAACCGCTGCACCCGCCCACCTCCCCGTCCGTGACACACAGCACAACGCCGCAACTCCATCGCTGTGCTCTGCGCCCATTGTGACCGGTGACACCGGGGGGCAGTCTCAGCGGGACGTACTCGTGACCCAATCGTCGCCGTCCGGACACCTCCGGAACGGCCATCTCCCCGACGCAGAGGAGCAGTGGGCCCCTTGGCGCAGCCGACCGGCAGCCAGCTAACGCACGACTCAGGGCCCACCGCCCGGCTCGAGATGACCGGGATCAACGTCGCCTTCGGCGGCGTCCTGGCGCTCACCGACGTCTCACTCGTCGTCGAGCCGGGTCAGGTGCACGGCCTCATCGGCCCGAACGGCGCAGGCAAGACGACGCTGTTCAACGTCGCCTGCGGCCTGGTCCGGCCCACGTCCGGGCGGATCACCTGGCGCGGCGAGGAGATGCGCCGGCTGCGCCCGAGCCAGCTCACCAAGCTCGGCGTCGCCCGCACCCTGCAGGGTGTCGGCCTCTTCCCCGGCATGACCGTGCTCGAGAACGTCATGGTCGGCGCGCACCGCCACGGCAAGGCCGGTTTCCTGTCGGCGTTCCTCGCGCTGCCCTCCTCGGACAAGGACGAGCGGCTGCTGCGCGAGCGCGCCATGCGCGCCCTCACCGAGCTCAACGCCGAGCGCTACGCCGGCCGCTACCCCGGTTCGCTCCCCTACCCGGTGCAGAAGCGGGTCGCCCTGGCCCGCGCCCTGGTGGCCGAACCCGACCTGCTGCTGCTCGACGAGCCGGCCAGTGGTCTGGCCGAGGACGAGATGCACGAGCTCGGCGAGCTGATCCGCTCGGTCGTCGGCCGGATGAGCGTCCTGCTGGTCGAGCACCACATGGACCTGGTCATGCGGGTCTGCGACCAGATCACCGTCCTCGACTCGGGCAAGCAGATCGCCGCCGGCACCCCGGAGCAGGTGCAGAACGACCCTGCGGTCACCGAGGCCTACCTGGGCGACGCCGTCGACGCCGAGGCCGACGCCGCCGAGCTGAGCAACGTCGATGGAGGGCGGACCCATGGCTGAGACCCACGGCAGCACCGCGATGTCGGCCACCGGGACGACCGGCGGCACCGCCACCACCACCCGCCTCCTGGAGGTCGAGGGCCTGAGCTCGGCCTACGGCCCGGTCCGCGCGCTCGACGGCGTCTCGCTGTCGGCGGAGGCCGGCAGGATCACCGCGGTCCTGGGTGCGAACGGCGCCGGCAAGACGACCCTGCTGCGCACCATCAGCGGCCTGGTCCGTCCGGTGGCCGGCCGGGTCGTGCTCGACGGCGAGGACATCACCAAGGCCTCGGTCGAGTCGATGGTCGGTCGGGGCATGGCCCACGTCCCCGAGGGCCGCGGCGTCATCGCCGAGCTCACCGTGGACGAGAACCTGCGGGTCGGCGCGCTGTTCCGCGGCAAGGTCGGCAAGGACGAGTTCGACCGGGTGTACGACCTCTTCCCGCGCATCGCCGAGCGCCGGAACAACGCCGCCCACACGCTCTCCGGCGGTGAGCGGCAGATGCTGGTCATCGGCCGGGCCCTGCTCGCCAAGCCGCGCGTGCTGCTCCTCGACGAGCCGTCGCTGGGCCTGGCCCCGCGCATCGTGGCGCAGATCTTCGGCCTGCTCCGCCAGCTGGTCGACGCCGAGGGCCTCTCGGTCCTGCTGGTCGAGCAGAACGCACGCAGCGCCCTGTCGGTCGCCGACGTCGGCGTCGTCCTCAACCTCGGCCGGGTCGTCGTCACCGACTCCGCCAGCACGCTGATGGGCGACGAGGACCTCCGGCACGCCTACCTCGGTTTCTGACCCTCACGCTCTGCCAGGAAGGCTTCCCACTGTCGTGGACTACTTCGTCAACGTCACCATCACCGGGTTGACCCAGGGCATCATCTACTCGGCCTTCGCCCTCGCCCTGGTGCTCATCTGGCGCTCCACCCGCATCGTCAACTTCGCCCAGGGCTCGATGGCCGCGGCCACCACGTTCATCGCCCTGGCCCTCATCCAGGCCGGCCAGTCCTACTGGGTCGCGCTGGTCGTCGCGCTCGTCTCCGGGTTCGTCCTCGGCGCGCTCGTCGAGCGGGTGATCATCCGACCGGTCGAGGGGGGGCCCGAGCTCAACGCCGTCATCGTCACCCTGGGCCTCTTCGTCGCCATCCAGGCCCTCATCGCCATCATCTTCGGCTCCTCGTTCCAGTCCTTCCCGACGCCCTTCGGCGTCCGCGGCTTCCAGGTGGGCGGGTCGACGATCCCGCTGACCCCGACCAGCCTCTACGTCATCGGCTCCGTGCTGATCACGATGGCGCTGCTCGTGGCGCTCTTCCGGTTCACCCGCGTCGGGCTGGCCATGCGGGCCTCGGCCTTCAGCCAGGAGGTCGCCCGGCTGCTGGGCGTCAAGGTCGGCGGGATGCTCACCCTCGGGTGGGGCCTGGCCGCCGTCGTCGGCTCCCTGTCGGGCCTGCTGATCGCCGGCGGCGGGTTCGTCTACCCCGCCTACATGGACTCGCTCATCGTCTTCGGCTTCGTCGCCGCCATCATCGGCGGCCTCGACTCACCGGTCGGCGCGATCGTCGGCGGGCTGATCCTCGGTCTCGCGCTCAGCTACGTGAACGGCTACGTGGAGCGCGGCAGCGCGCTGGTCAGCGTGGCCGCCCTGGTGATCCTCATCGTCGTGCTGCTGGTGCGTCCCGGCGGCCTGTTCAGCAGCACCACGGCTCGGAGGGCATGACCATGAGCGACCTGCAGAGCCCCACGTCCGCAGCCGCCGGCAAGGCCACGGACGACGCCCCCACCACGTCCACCGCGGGCGCGAACGCGCCCTCGGCCCCCACCGGGACCGGCCGCTCCTTCCTGCCGCAGTCGACCCTGCCGCGCCACCTGGTGGTGCTGGTCCTCTCCGCGGTGCTCGCCGTCGTGCTGCTGGAGGTCAGCAGCCCGTACCAGAACTCCCAGATCGCGACGCTCAGCTACTACGCGATCGCCGCCGGCGGTCTCACCGTCCTCACCGGCATGAACGGCCAGATCTCGCTCGGGCACGGCGCCCTCATGGCCGCCGGCGCCTACACCACGGCCCTGTTCCTGGACGCCGACGAGCCGCTCCCGCTGCCGGTCATCCTGCTGGCCGCCATCGTGGTGGCCACCGTGGTGGGCGCGCTCGTGGGTGTGGCCGCCGCCCGCCTGCACGGTCCGTACCTCGCCGGCGCGACGCTCGCGCTCGCCGTCGGCCTGCCGGGCCTGGCGATCTACTTCCACGACATCTTCGGCGGCGAGCAGGGCATGCGGGTGCGCGCACCGCAGGCGCCGGACGCCTTCGAGAGCTTCGTCCAGACGGTGTCGGGGAACAACGCGTCCAGCACCAAGTGGCTGGCGTACGTCGGCGTCATCTGCCTGCTGATCACCTACTTCTTCCTCGCCAACCTGGTGCGCAGCCGGATCGGCCGCACCTGGCGGGCGGTGCGGGACCAGGAGGTCGCCGCGGAGCTCGCCGGCATCAACCTCGGCGCGTGGCGGGTGCTGGCGTTCGTCGTCAGCGCGGCTGCGGCCGGGCTCGCCGGCGGCGTGCTGGCCATCGTGGTCCGGCTGGCCGCGCCCAGCGGTTTCACGCTGGTGCTCTCGCTGGCACTGCTCACCGCGATCGTGATCGGTGGCCTGGGAAGCCTGCTGGGTGCGCTCCTCGGCTCGGCCCTGCTGGTCTTCCTGCCGCCGTTCGTGACCAACCTGGGCTCGGACTTCGGGCTGAACGGCACCGAGGCGGCCCAGCTCGCGCCCTTCGTCTACGGCGTCGTGCTGATCGTCGCGATGATCTTCGCCCCCGCCGGCTTCGTGGGCACCATCCGCCTCCGGCGGATGACCGCCAAGGCCAGGCGTGGGTCGGCCGCGCAGGCGAAGGCCGCCGGCGCGAACGGGGGGTGAGCACCACCCGTCCGATCCGCTGCTCCCGACCGCTCCACCCCACCCCGACTCCCGGGCACCGACGCCCGGGCCGCACCAGAGGAGAACTGTTGTCCAGATCCTCCCGTCGTCTCATGACCGCCATCGCCGCGGCCACCGTCGCCTCCACCCTCGCCGCCTGCGGCGGCGGTGACGACGGCAGCTCGTCGTCCGCCGAGGGTGGCGGCGAGAACGAGGCCTCCGACATCGGCGTCACCGAGGACTCGATCAAGCTCGGCGCGCACTACCCGCTGACCGGTGTGGCCGCCCCCGGCTACAGCGAGATCCCCACCGGCGTCCAGGCGTACTTCGACTGCCTGAACAAGGAGGGCGGTGTCTACGGCCGCGACATCGAGTTCATCTTCAAGGACGACGCCTACAACCCGAGCCAGACCAGCCAGGTCACCAACGAGCTCGTCCTCGAAGAAGAGATCTTCGCGATGATGAGCGGCCTGGGCACCCCCACCCACAGCGCCGTCGTCGACTTCCTCAACGACGAGGGCGTCCCGGACCTCTTCGTCTCCTCCGGCTCCCTCCTGTGGGGTGAGAACCCCGAGGAGTACCCGATGTCCTTCGGCTGGCAGACCGACTACCTGAGCGAGGGCAAGATCATCGGCGAGTACATCGCCAACGAGTTCCCCGACGCCAAGGTCGGCCTCTTCCTCCAGGACGACGACTTCGGCCAGGACGGCGAGGAGGGCATCCGCCAGTACCTCGACGACCAGATCGTCGCGGCCGAGCGGTACGTGCCGGGCAACACGAACGTCGGCCCGCAGATCGCGGCGCTGCAGGCGGCCGGCGCCGACTTCGTCGTCGGCTTCAACGTGCCCAGCTACACGGCCCTCTCGCAGCTGACTGCCCTGCAGCTCGGCTACGACCCGCAGTGGTTCTACTCCAACGTGGGTTCGGACCCGAACCTCGTCGGCGGTCTGCTGAACCGCTTCAGCGAGGGCAAGGTCTCCGACGCCGCCCTGCTGGACGGCGCGCTGACCACCGGCTACCTGCCGACGGTCGACATGACCGACAACCCGTGGATCCAGGAGTTCTCCCGGATCTGGGACGAGTGCGGTGGCGAGGGCGAGCTCAGCAACTACCGCGTCTACGGCATGTCGCAGGCCTACACCATGACCCAGGCCCTGCAGGCCGCTGGTCAGAACCCGACCCGCGAGGGCCTGGTCGAGGCCGTCGAGGCCGTCGGCGCCGAGTGGGAGGGACCGGTGTTCGCGCCGTTCCGCTACTCCGAGGACAGCCACCTCGGCACCAGCGGCATGACGATCGAGCGGATCGTCGGCAACGGTTCCGAGGAGGTGCAGCCGGTCCGCACGACGGACATCGGCGACGCCCCGATCGAGGAGTTCGACAAGGAGCCGGCCACCCCGCCGGCCAACGGCATCCCCGACGAGGAGGCCTACGAGGGCTGACGAAGGATCACCCTTCCCCCACGCCTCGCACGCTCGGCGCGGGCCCCTGAAGGGTGACCGTTCCAGCACGTCACGGGCGGGCCGCCGGTCTCCTCCGGGAGCCGGCGGCCCGTCGCCGTTCCACCGGCCGGGAGACCGGACACTTCGGTGCCGAAGTGTGTGGCCGGGATCGCCGGGTAGGACGCCCCCGAGCGCGGCAGCCGCGCCCGCACGAGGAGGAGGCAGCGATGGTGACCGGACCGGTACGCGAGGCACGCACGATCCGCCGGGCGGTCGTCACCGGAGGGGCCGGCTTCCTCGGCTCCCACCTCTGCGAGCAGCTGCTCGAGCGCGGCGTCGAGGTCGTCTGCCTCGACAACTTCCTCACCGGTTCACCCGACAACGTGCTGCACCTGATGGAGCACCCCGGTTTCCGGCTCGTGCGCTGCGACGTGAGCGAGTTCGTGCACGTCCCCGGCCCGGTCGACCTGGTCCTGCACTTCGCCTCCCCCGCCAGCCCGATCGACTACCTGAAGATGCCGATCGAGACGCTCAAGGTCGGCAGCCTCGGCACCCTGCACACGCTCGGCCTCGCGCACGAGAAGCGGGCCCGGTACGTCCTCGCCTCGACCTCCGAGGTCTACGGCGACCCCCTCCAGCACCCGCAGACCGAGGAGTACTGGGGCAACGTCAACCCGGTGGGCCCGCGCGGCGTCTACGACGAGGCGAAGCGCTTCGGCGAGGCGATGACGACCGCCTACCGGACGTCGAAGGGCACCGACACCGGCATCGTCCGGATCTTCAACACCTACGGTCCCCGCATGCGGGCCGACGACGGCCGCGCCATCCCGGCGTTCGTGAGCCAGGCCCTCGACGGCCGCCCGCTGACCGTGGCCGGCGACGGCTCGCAGACCCGCTCGATCTGCTACGTCGACGACACCGTGGCGGGCATCCTGGCGATGGCCTTCTCCGACCAGCCCGGACCGATCAACATCGGCAACCCCGACGAGCTGTCGATGCTGCGGCTCGCCGAGTGGATCGTCGAGCTCACCGGCTCCTCGTCACCGATCGACTTCATCGACCTGCCGGTCGACGACCCGAAGGTGCGCCGCCCCGACACCACCCGCGCCCAGGAGCTGCTCGGCTGGCGGCCGCAGGTGGCCTCGGAGGACGGGCTGCGCCGCACCGTCGAGTGGTTCGCCGCCCACCGCACGGCCCAGCAGGCCCGGGCCGTCTGACGCAGCCGTCGGACACAGCCGTCCGACGGCGGTGTGACCAGGGCCGATCACCGATCGTGGTCGGCGTCACACCGAGAGGCTCGTCGTCCCCTCTACTCTGACGGGGCGGGCTCGGGGGGAGCCGCACCAACCCCGAGTCGATCCAGAGAGCGAGCATGGGCCGCCACGCCGATCCCACTGCCCGGCGCCGTACGGTGCCCCCCGTCCTCCTCGCCGCAGGCCTCGTCGTGCTGCTGCTGGGCGGCGGGCTCACCTGGTGGCTGACCACCCGCGGCTGCGACGACCGCGTGACCGTCGACGTCACCGTCGCCCCGGAGCTGGGCGGGCTCGCCGAGGAGCTGCTGGCCGAGGTCCCCACGACCGACGACGACGTGTGCGTCGAGGCCGCCGTCACCGCGCAGGAGCCGGTGCAGACCGCCGGCTCCCTCGGCGCCCTCGAGGCCGCGGCGCTGCCCGACGTCTGGGTGCCCGACTCCTCGCTGTGGGCCGCCCGGTCCGGGTACGGGGAGCTGCAGCCCATGGGGTCGATGGCGGTCTCCCCCGTCGTCCTGGCCACCAGCCGCGCCGCCGTCGAGGAGCTGGGCTGGTCCAACCAGGCACCGACGTGGGGGCAGGCGCTGGGCACCGGTCGTCCGCTGGCCGTGCCGGACCTGGCCGCCAGCGCCGAGGGGCTGTCCGCCCTGGCCGCCGTCCGGAGCTCCCTGGGCGGGGACGAGCAGGCCGACAACGCGGTCGTGCAGGCCGTGCTGTCCGCCGCCCGGAACACCGCCCCCTCCCCCGCCGACGCGCTCGCCACCGGCACCGGGGGCGCCGCCGACGCACCGCTCGTGCCGGTGAGCGAGCAGGAGGTGTACGCGGCCAACGAGAGCGTGACCGAGGCCAACCTGGTGGCCGTCTACCCGGCCGAGGGCACGCCGGCGCTGGACTACCCGGTGCTCCGGGTCGGGGCGGCGTCCGGCGCCGAGCAGACGGCCGTGGAGGCCGTGGTGCGCCGGCTGCGGTCCGAGGACGCGCTGGCAGCCGTCCAGGAGGCCGGGTTCCGCGGCCCCGAGGGCGGCGCCCCGCCGCGGGCCGGCGGCGAGTCCGGCATCGCCGGGCAGATGCCGGCGTCGCTGCCCCTGGACGTGCAGCAGGTGCAGGCGCTGCTGACCCGGTTGTCCAGTCTGGCGGCGCCCTCCCGGCTGCTGGCGGTGTTCGACGTCTCCACGTCCATGAAGGCCCCGGTCGGCGACGGCACCCGGGCCACCCTCGCCCGCGACGCCGCCAAGAGCACGCTCTCGCTCGTGCCGGGCGACTTCGCGCTCGGCCTGTGGGCGTTCGCCTACCAGCTGGAGGGTGAGCAGGACTGGACGGCGCTGGTGCCCACCCGGGAGCTGGACGCCGACGTCGGCGGCACCCCGCAGCGCGACGTGCTCGACGACCAGCTCGACACCATCCCGGAGCGGCTCACCCCCGGCGGCACGGGTCTGTACGACACCACGCTGGCCGCCGTCCGGGCCGCGCGGGACGACTACGACCCGACCGCGGTCAACAGCGTGCTGGTGCTCACCGACGGCACGAACGAGGACGACGACGCGGGCATCAGCCTGCAGAACCTGCTGGTCGCGCTGGCTGCGGAGGCCGACCCCGACCGGCCGGTCAAGGTCATCGGCGTGGCGCTGGGGCCGGACGCCGACCTGTCAGCGCTGGAGCAGATCGCCGAGGCGACCGGTGGGGCGGCGTACTCCGCGGTCGACGAGAACGACCTGCAGACCGTCCTCTTCGACGCCCTCCGCCAGCGCGACTGAAAGAGGACCCCGTCCCTCTCACCCCTCGCACGCTCGGGGCGAGCCTCCGGACGGGGCCAAGAGGCGGTCCAGGGCCGTGGTGACCTCGTCGACGGTGATCCTCGCCAGCGCCGGGTCGAGCTCGGTGCCCCAGGGGTCGCCGGTGCCGTCGCCGTGCCAGAGGACGACGTGCTGCTCCCGTGGGGGCGGACCCCACAGCGCGGGCGGCACCGGCCCGAACAGCACCACCGACGGACGCCGGTAGGCCGTGGCCAGGTGGGCGACGCCGGTGTCGCCGCAGACCACCACGCGCGCTGAAGCCACCACCGCGGCGAGCTCCAGGGACGTCGTGCGGCCGGCCAGCACGGCGTCGTCGCCCAGCCCTGCCCCCGCGGCGACCGACCGCGCGAGCTGGACCTCGGCGGGTCCGCCGGTGATCCGGACGTCGTGCCCGGCGTCCGCCAGGTGCCGGGCGACGGCGGCGAACCGGTCCGGCGGCCACCGCCGGCCCGGGTAGGCCGCCCCGGGGTGGACGACGGCTACGTCGCGCACCGGCGGGGGCACGGCGGGGACGGCCAGGTCGAGGGCGTCGGGGTCGGCGTCGACGCCCAGCCCCTCGGAGACCAGCCGGCACCAGCGCCGCACCTCGTGCTCGTCGGGGAACCACGTCGGCCCGGGATAGCCGGGGCTGCCGAAGGTGAGCAGCCGCTGCGGCCGCAGGTCGGCGACCACCACGTGCGAGGCCGGCCCCTTGCCGTGCAGGTCGACGGCGAGCTCCGGCGGGGGGCCGTCCCAGGCCAGCGGCTCGAGCTCCCGGGCGGGCAGCACCTCGTCGACGGCGTCGATCAGCTCGGCGAGCGGCCGCAGCGCCGCCGTGGTGGCGAGCACCAGCCGGTGGTCGGGCACCGCCGCCCGGATCGCGCGGAGCGCAGGGACGCCGGTGAGCAGGTCGCCCAGCCCGAGCGGCCGCAGCACGACGGTGACGGGCCTGGAACGGCCCCGCTGCAGGGTCTCGCGGCGAGCGTGCGAGCCGTGGGGGGCAGCGGGGTCCTTCACCACACCCGGGAGCGCTCGACCAGTGCGGTCGTCGAGTGCCCGTCGAGGTAGGGCAGGACGACGGCCTGCCCGCCCCACGTGCGCAGCACCTCGGCCTCGGGCAGGTCGGCGCC
This sequence comes from Blastococcus saxobsidens, assembly GCF_002938435.1. Taxonomy (GTDB): domain Bacteria; phylum Actinomycetota; class Actinomycetes; order Mycobacteriales; family Geodermatophilaceae; genus Blastococcus; species Blastococcus saxobsidens. The sequence goes on along the minus strand of NZ_POQT01000003.1, from coordinate 208,897 downwards.
GGCGTAGTCGCCGCCCTTGGCCCACACGTCGGGCCGCAGCCGGTCCAGCACCTCCGCCGGGGTGTCCTCGTCGAACACGACGACGGCGTCGACGAACTCCAGGGCCTCGAGCACGCGCGCCCGGTCCCCCGCCGTCACCAGCGGCCGCGAGGGCCCCTTGAGCCGGCGGACCGAGGCGTCGGAGTTGATGCAGACGACCAGGCAGTCCCCGAGGCCGCGGGCGGCGCGGAGCGTGGCGACGTGGCCGGGGTGCAGCAGGTCGAAGCAGCCCCCGGTGGCGACGACGGTGCCGCCGGACGCCCGCACCTGGGCGATGACCCCCTCGGCACCGGTGTCGGCGACGGCGTCCGGCCGCCCGGCCGCACCGGCGGCGTCGCCCGCGTCCCACGCCGTCGCCCCGCCGCGGGCGACGAACGCCGAGGCGAACGCCACGGCTGCCGCGACCGCCTCGCCGGTGACCGCGCCGTCGGCCAGCGCCAGCGCGGCGGCGGCGGCGAACGAGTCGCCGGCACCGCACGGGTCACCGCCGGTCACCGCCACCGCCGGCACGACCATGGGCGCCCCGGAGCCGTAGGAGAGCAGGGCACCCCGGGAGCCGAGGGTGACGGCGACCGCGCCGACGCCCCACAGCCGGATCAGGGCCTCCGCGCGGGCCCCCACCGCGGCCAGGCCGTTCCCGGTGGCGGCGTCGGCGGCCACGCGGGCCGCCTCGGCGCCGTTCGGCGTCACCAGCCGGGCGTTCGGCACCGGGTCGGCGCCGCGCGGGTGCGGATCCCAGACGACCGGCCCACGGGCGGCGCCGAGCGCCTCGCGGACGTCGGCCGCGGCCGTCGTCCCCCGGCCGTAGTCGGCGACGAGCACCGCTGCCGCGTCCCGGATCGCCTCGGCCGCCTCGGCCGGCAGCGGGCCCAGCGTGGCGACCGGCGCACCGCTGTCCAGCCGTGCGACGGAGTGGTCCCCCACGCGCACCCGCTGCTTGACCGCGGTGCCCCCGCCGGCCGGGATCGCGATCAGCCGGACCCGGCCGGCGAGCAGCTCGCGCAGGCGGGCGGCCCCGTCGTCGGAGTCGATCGGGGCGACGAGCACGACCTCGCGGGATCCTGCCGCCGCCGCGATCACCGCGGCCAGCGCCGCCCCGCCGGGACGCTCGCGGCGCTCGATGTCCTCGACCACCGGCACGGGCGCGTCGGGGGTGAGCCGGGACGCGCTCCCGACCAGGTCGACGTCGAGCAGCGCGTCGCCGACGACGACCAGCGGCCGGGCGCTCACGTCGCCGCCTCGAACGACGGGCCGGTCGGCACGCGGGCCGGCTCGGCGAGCACCGCCTCGTCGAACGCGGCGCAGAGCAGGTGCAGCGCGACGAGGTGGCACTCCTGCACGGTGGCCGTCCACGGCGAGTCGATGGCGACGGCGTCGTCGGCCACGGCGGCCAGCGGATTGGGCGCCGGGCCGGTCATCGCCAGCACGGTGATGCCGCACTCGCGGGCCCGGCGGGCCGCGGCGACGGCGTTCGGCGAGCGCCCGGAGGTGGAGAGCAGGACGAGGACGTCGCCCTCGCGGCCGTGCGCCTCCACCTGGCGGGCGAACAGCTCGTCGGCCGGGTAGTCGTTGGCGATCGCGGTCAGCGAGGACGTCTCGGCGGTCAGGCAGATCGCCGAGAACGGGGGCCGGTCCGCGCGGTAGCGGCCGACCAGCTCGGCGGTGAGGTGCTGGGCCTGCGCGGCGCTGCCCCCGTTGCCGGCGGCGAGCAGCCGCCCGCGCCCGGGACCGCAGAGCACCTCGGCGGCCAGCCGACCCCAGCGGTCCAGCGCCGGCAGCTGGGCGTCCAGCGAGCCGAGCGCCGCGGTCAGCGACGCGACGTGGTCGGCACCGGTGAGGTGCGTGCAGGTGTCCGGCATCGGGAAGGCGGCAGCCGCCCCCTGCGCCCGCCCCTGGGGCGCCGGGGCCTGCGCGACCACGTTCTCCCGGAAGGAGTGCGGGGGGATGCTCATCGACCCACCTCCGGTGCAGGAACTGAACGGCTGCGCCGTGCTGTCGAGCACTTCACCTTGCGACCTCCACGGGACGGCGGCGGGCGAGGACCTGCCGGTAGACGGTTTCGGTGTCGGCGACGACGCGGTCCCAGCGGTAGCGGGCCCGGGCGCGACGCACACCGGCCGCGCCGTAGGCGGCACGGCGCTCGTCGTCGGCCAGGAGCGCGGCGAGCACCTCGCCCAGGCGGGCCGGGTCCCGCGGGGGGACGAGGTCGCCGGTGACGCCGTCGGCGACGGTGTCCTGCAGGCCACCGACCGCGGTGGCCACGACGGGACGCCCGCAGGCCATGGCCTCCAGCGGGGTGATGCCGAACGGCTCGTACCAGGGCACGGCCAGCACGACGTCGGCCGAGCGCACCCACGCCGGGACGTCGGCCCGCGCGACCGAGCCGGCGAACACCAGCCGGTCGGCCACGCCCGCCTCGGCGGCGATGCCGCGCAACCGCCGCACCTCCGGATCGGCGTCGATCGCGTCGGGCGCGGGCCCGCCGACGACGACGAGCTCGGCGTCGGGCACCGCCCGCAGCGCCCGCACGGCGTCGTCCTGGCCCTTGCGCTCGACCAGCCGGCCCAGCACCAGCAGCCGCTTCCGGTCCCCGCGCGGGGCGACCGGGCCGCGCGGCGTGAAGACCGACGTGTCGACGCCGCAGGGCACGATCGAGACGCGGTCGCTGGGCAGCCCCAGGCGGCGCAGCTCGAACACCTCGTCGGAGCAGGTGGCCACGACGTGGCCGACGTCGCGGCAGAGCCCGCGCTCGAGGTCGACGCGCTCGGCCGGCGAGGTGTCGGCGTCGCCCTGGTGGCGCCGCTTGACCGAGCCGAGCGCGTGGAAGGTCTGCAGCACCGGCACCGGCTGCAGCAGGCTGGCCGAGGCCTCGACCGACGCCAGGCCGCTCATCCAGAAGTGGGCGTGCACGACGTCGGGCCGGGCCGCCGCCCAGCCGTGCCGCAGCACCCGCGCGAAGGCGGGCATGTGCTGCAGCAGCTCGTCCTTGGGCAGCTGCTCGGGCGGGCCGGCGGTCACGTGCACGACGTTGTAGCCGTCCTGCACGACGACCCGCTCGGGCAGCGACTCGTCGTCGCGGCGGGTGTGCACGGTGACCTCGTGCCCGCGCCGGGCGAGCCCGGCAGCCAGGGCCGCGACGTGCACGTTCTGCCCACCGGCGTCGACACCGCCGATGGCGGCGAGCGGGCTGGCGTGCTCGGACACCAGATCGATCCTCATCGACCCACCTCCGGTGCAGGAGCGGACCGGCTTCGCCGGACTGCCGGGCACATCACCGGGTCACCTCCTGGAGGAGGCGGTCCCAGTCGCGCAGGAAGCGGTCCAGCCCGTACCGCTCCAGGGCCGCCGCGCGGGCAGCCTTCCCGGCCAGCCGGGCGGCGTCCTCGTCGGCCAGGAAGTGCCGCACGGCCCCCCACAGCCGTTCGGGCCGGGTGGAGAGCACCCCGGCCTCGGCGGGGACGGCCTCCACGGCCTCGGTGGTGGCCAGCCCGACGACCGGCATGCCCAGGTGCATGGCCTCCAGCAACGACAGCCCGAGGGAGGTCCAGCGGACCGGGTGCACGTAGACCCGGCGGCGGGCCAGCTCCGTGTGCATGGCGGCCTGCGGCGGGTCGTCGTGCAGCGCGACCCGGTCGGGGTCCAGGCCGTACTGCTCGTGCAGACCGGCCAGGCCCATCCCGAACACGTCGACGGGGGCGGCCGCGGCCAGCCCGGGGAGCAGGTCCGCACCCACGGTGCGGCCGCGGCGCACCGGCTCGTTGGTGACGACGGCGGCACGTGCCAGCTCGCCGGTGTAGCGCTCGCCGGGGTCGACGATGCCGTGCTCGATGACCGTCGTCGGGGCCCGGCCGTTGTCGTAGAACAGCTCGTTGAACGAGGTCACGTGCGCGATCGGGATCTCGGCCCGGTCGGCCATCGGGTGCCGGGTGTGCGGCACCGGCCCGTCACCCGGCTCCAGCCCCGGGGCGTTGTGCTCGAGGAAGACCGCCGGCAGGTCGCGGCCGGGCTCGCGGCCCAGCCACTCGCGCACCAGCTCGAGGTCCCGGCGGCGCTGCAGCACGACGACGTCGACGTGCTCGTCGCGCAGCTGCTCGGGTGTCACCTCCCGGGCCGATGCCGGCCAGTCCCAGGTGCGGGCCCGGCCGAGGCCGTCCGGGCCCCGGTCCGGGGTGACCGGCAGCAGGTATTCGTGCTCGCCGTGGACGAAGGACGTCGTCCAGGACCCGTGCACGTGCCAGATCAGGATCTTCACGTTCTCCCCTGGAGGTTCGCCGCCGCCTCTCGGGCCGCGGCGGGGGATCGGAGAACGGCCGGCTGCTGGACCGTGCTGAGGAGCTTGTCGACGGCGGCGACGACGTCCGGCGCCGTCACCGAGGTCAGGCAGGGGTGGCCGGGCACCGGGCACTCGCGGGCCCGGGTGTCGCGGCACGGGGCGAGCTGGTCACCGAGGAGCACGCTGGGCACGCCGTAGGGCGCCCAGCGCGCGGCGGGGACGACGGGTGCGAAGAGCGACACGACCGGCGTGCCGACGGCGGCGGCCAGGTGCGCCGGACCGGTGTTGCCGACGACGACCGCGGCGGCCCCGTCCAGCAGCGCCGCCATCTCGGCCAGGGTGGTCGCCCCGCCGAGGTCGAAGCCGCGCGTACCGGCGACGGCCGCGGTGAGCTCCCGCTCGGCCGGGCCGCCGGTGACCAGCACCCGGTGGCCGGCGTCGGCCAGCGCCTCGACGGCCTCCGCGCAGCGCTCCGCCGGCCAGGCACGGGCGGGCACCGAGGCCCCCGGGTGCACGACCACGTAGCCCGGCTCGTGGGTGACCGGGGGCAGGGGCCGCCGCACGGCGAGGCGTCCGTCGTCGCCGTCGGGCAGCTCGAAGCCGGCCGCCCGGGCGAGCGAGAGGGCGCGCTCCGGCTCGGGCAGGTCGTCGTCGACCCGGTGCCGGACGTCGAGCAGCGAGCCGGGGTAGTCGACGCTGATGGCCGAGATGCGCGGCGCGCCGGCCGCGCGGAGCACCAGGGCCAGGGGCAGGGGCGACTGGTGGAAGGACGTGGAAACCAGGGCCTCGTCGGGCGCCAGGTCGCGGACCCGCTCGGTGAGCGCGGCCAGGTCGGCAGGGTCCAGCGGCGGCGGGTCGCCGAGGATCCAGGGGCAGGCCCAGGTCCAGACCTCGTCGACGCCGGGCAGCAGCTCGGCCGCCGCGGCGCCGGCCGGGCCGGCCAGGAGGACGACGCGGTCGGCCCCGGCGGCCACCGCGCGGACCAGCGGGCCCTGGAGCAGCACGTCCCCGGCGTTGTCCAGCCGCGCGACGAGGACGGTGCGCCGTCGGGGGCGGGGCGCGGTCACCACGCGCCCGCCAGCACGCGCCCGACCGCCTCCGCCAGGTCCTCCGCTCGCTGCGGTGCGGCTTCGACCTCCTCGCGGCGGGTGACCGGGGTGGGCACCATGATCCCGACGGCGCCGGCCGCGGCCGCGGCCTCGACGTCCGCACCGATGTCGCCGATCACCACGCAGCGCGCGGGGTCGATCCCGAGCTCGGCGCAGGCGGCGGTGACCATCCCGGGGGCGGGCTTGCGGCAGTCGCAGCCGTCGTCGGGGCCGTGCGGGCAGTACTGCACGGTGTCGAACGGGCCGACCAGCTCGTCGAGCCGCTTCATGCACGCGTCCACCTGGTCGGTCGTGATCAGCCCGCGGGCCACGCCCGACTGGTTGCTGACGACCCCGACCTTCACACCGCGGGCGCGCAGCGCGTCCAGCGCCTCCCGGGCGCCGTCCACCGGGCGGACCCACTCGGGGTCGCCGTTGTAGGGGTAGTCGTGCACGAGGGTGCCGTCGCGGTCGAACAGCACGAGGTCGGGCAGGCCCCTCCAGCGGCGGACGCCGACGTGCCGCACCACGCCCTTCAGCCAGTGCCAGGTGGCCAGCGGCGGGATGAGCGCACTGGTGGCCAGCATCGTGGTGACCTCGGCACGGTCGCGCGGCCCCGGCGCGATCCGCCGCCAGGCGAACTCACCGGTGCCGGCCACCCAGGCGGCCGCGGCGGCCAGCGCCGCGCGCGGCCGTCCGGCCGCGGCCAGGCCGACGGCGGCCAGCGCCGCGGCGGTGACCGCCGTGTGCTGCGGACGGCGGCCGAGCGCGGCGTCGGCCCGGTCGCGCCAGTCGGGCCCGTGCAGCCGGCGCATCAGGACGTCGTCGGCGTTCCCGGCCTGGACGCGCACGCTGACCCAGCGGTCGGCCGGCCGGACGGGGTGGGTGATCCACCGCTCGCCCCGGACGAGCCTCGAGCCGGTGTCCATGACCCGCAGGGCGAGGTCGGAGTCCTCGCGGAACGCCCGGGGGAAGCGCTCGTCGAAGCCGCCGACCGCGGCCAGGGCGGCGCGGCGGTAGGCGAGGTCGGCGGTGATCCAGCTGGAGGTGGCCAGGCCGGCGGTGCCGCGCTCCCAGTCGGTGGGCCGGCGGTGCTCCGGCAGCGGGACGCGCACCCGGCCCTGGCTGCCGGCGACGCCGGCCGGCAGGCCGGCCAGATCGACCTCCAGCCGGGAGTACCAGTCGCGGTCGGGCACGACGTCGTCGTCGAGGAAAGCGATCCACCCGGTGCGCGCGCTGCGCCAGCCCAGGTTCCGGGCGCGGGCCGGTCCGCCGCCGCCGGTGCGCACCACGCGGACGGGCGGGAGCCCGGGACGGTCCGGCTGCAGCGGCTGACCCGCGGGACGGTCGTCGACCAGGATCAGCTCGGCCGGGCGCGGCCCGGGCGCGGCCGCCAGCTCGTCGAGCAGCGCGTCGAGCGACGGACGCCCGATCGTCGGCACGACCACTGTCACCTGCGCGAGCATGATCGCGTCCTGCCCGATCTCGGAACGGCGAAACACTACGGGCTTGAAGCGTCCGCGGCGCGACCGGCGGCGCCCCTGGTCGACGGCGCGCGGGCGCCTCGACCGGGCCCTAGCGGCGGTCGCGGGTGGCCGCGGAGACGCGGGCCAGGGCGTCGGTGACCAGCACGGCGTCGTCGCCGAGCATGGTCAGCAGGTGGGCGACCAGCTCGTCGTGCGTGACGGCGGCCGCCTCGACCCGCTCCCGGCCGGCCGGGGTCAGCGTGGCGTGCAGCAGCCGCCGGTCGCGGCCCGCCCGCTCCCGCACGACCAGCCCCTGCTCGACCAGCCGGGTGATCGTGCTGGTCACGCCGGGACGGGACAGGCCGACGGCGTCGGCGACGTCACCCATCGAGGCCCGTTCACCCGGTGACTCGGCGATGCGCCGCAGCGCCTCGAACCCGGTGAGCGAGAGGTCGTGGTGGCGGTGGAGAGCCGAGTCGACCCGCCGGGTGATGCGGTCGTGCACCTGCACGATGCGCAGCCACGTCTCGGCGGGGCGGGGAGCGACTCCGGGAAGACTGGTGGCGTCCCGAGGGACACCACTCGCGAGCGCGTCCTCGGACCGTTGCACGGGCCCTTCGTCCCCTGATCGGGGAACCGCGAAACCGCCGTCAGGAAGTGCGCGGCCCGGTGTGCCCGCGACGCTCGGCGTGCCGGCTCCCGGCGACCGAGACCAGCGCGGCCGCGGTGAGCACCAGCGCCGTCGCGGCCGCGACGAGGGAGGCCAGCGACACCGCTCCCCGCGGCGCCGGGTCCACCGCCTGCTCGGCGGCGGCGACCTGCAGACGCACCCCGGCGGACTGCGCCGAGTCCACCCCGACGAGGTCGAGGGTGGCCGGCCCGAGCGTCGCCTCCGGGGGGATGAGCACGTCGACGTGCACGTGGCCGTCGGTCCCCGCGGTGGCCGTGGCCAGGACCATGTCCGTGCCGTGCAGCAGGACCTCGACCCGCTCGCCGGGCAGGAAGCCGGCGCCGGTCAGCGAGACCGTGCCCCCGGGGACCACGGCCTGCCCGTCCCCGCGGCCCGGCCCGTCCACGGTCGGCACGGCGCCGGACGTGCGGGAGGGGGCGGTCCCGTTCGTCGTCCGCGACGGGGTGGCGCTCGTGGTGGCGGTGCCGGTGGTCGTGCTGCCGGCGGTCGTGCTCCCCGTGCTGCTCGGCGGCGTCGTGGCCGGGGGCCGCGGGCTCGTCCGGGAGGGGCTCGGGCTGCCGGGCTGCACGGTGGCCGAGGGAGCCGGGGGCGCCGGCGGCGGGGACGTCGCCGCCTCGCAGTCCTCCGTCGTCGGGCGGGTGAGCGTGTAGTCCTCGAGCTCGTCGACGTAGGTGGCGCCCGAGCCGTCGAGGGCGGTGAACTCCAGCCGCGGGTCGATCGTCTCGCCGGGGGCCACGTCACCCGTCCGGAGCACGGCGGAGGCGCCGGGAGCCAGGGTGACCTCGTCCTCACCCGCGGGCTGCCGGGTGGTCGACAGCCGCACGCTGTACGAGGAGGTGCCGGCGACCACCTCGACGACGATCCCGCCCGGGCGGCAGCTCGGTCCGTGGGTGACCCGGGAGTCCGGGCGGGTGGGGTCCCCGATCGCGGTGGCGGGGGCGGCCAGGGCCACGCTTCCCGCCAGCAGCACGGTGAGGAGGCCGGTCACGACACCGGCGGAGAGCGCGCCGCGGGCCGACCGCGCCGACGTGGTCCACGTCGGCCCGGCGTTCCGCTCGAAACTGCTCGTCAGCGCTGCCCCCCAACCGATGCACTGGAGTTTCAGATGATGACTGGTGTGACGCTTCGTTGCTAGCCCGTTACGCGCGTGTCGTGCGTGTCGCGCGGCGTGTTGCGAATTCGTCCCGGATCCGTCCGGTGGGAGTCATCAGCCGGCCATGATCCGGCCACCCGGCGGCCACGATGAGATCGCGATCACTACGGTGGCCGCGTGGACGGAGCGGGCGCGGGACGGCGGCGGCAGAACGAGGTGTACCGGGCGGGGGTGTTCGGCCGCTCCCCCTCGGTCCCGGTCGGCATCCGCCGGCTGCAGGAGCGGGCCGAGCGCGCCCTCGACGCCCGGGCGTACGCCTACGTGGCCGGTGGTGCCGGCGACGAGGTCACGCAGCGGGCCAACCGGGCGGCGTTCGACAAGTGGGCGGTCGTCCCGCGCGTGCTGCGCGACGCCAGCGCCCGCGACACCTCCGTCGAGCTGTTCGGCCGCCGGCTGCCCGCGCCGTTGCTGCTCGGGCCGGTGGGCGCGCTGGAACTGGTCCACCCCGAGGCCGACGTCGCGGTCGCCCGGGCCGCCGCGGCCACCGGCGTCCCCATGGTCTTCTCCAACCAGGGCTCGGCGTCGATGGAGGACTGCGCGGCCGTGATGGGCGACGCGCCCCGGTGGTTCCAGCTGTACTGGTCCACCTCCGACGAGCTGGTGGAGAGCCTGGTCCGCCGCGCGGAGGCCGCCGGCTGCGACGCCCTGGTGGTCACCCTCGACACGACCATGCTCGGCTGGCGCCCGCGCGACCTGGACCTGGGCCACCTGCCCTTCGCCCTGGGCAAGGGGATCGCCCAGTACACCTCCGACCCGGTGTTCCGCCGGCTCGTCGAGGAGCGGGCCGCGGCCCCGGGCCCGGAGCAGGCCCAGCCGCGCCCGACGCCCGCCGCGGTGAAGGCGCTGGTCTCGATGGCCCGGGCGTGGCCCGGCAGCTTCCGGGACAACCTGCGCTCGCCGCTGCCGCGGGCCGCCGTCGAGACGTTCCTGTCCATCTACTCGCGACCGTCGATCAGCTGGGACGACCTGGCCTGGCTGCGCTCGCGCACGCGGCTGCCGATCCTGCTCAAGGGCGTGCTGCACCCCGATGACGCCCGCCGCGCGCTCGACGAGGGCATGGACGGCCTCGTCGTCAGCACCCACGGCGGCCGGCAGGTGGATCGCTCGATCGCCGCGCTGGACGCGCTGCCGGAGGTGCTCGGCGCCGTCGCCGGGCGGGTACCGGTGCTGCTGGACAGTGGCATCCGCAGCGGCGCCGACGTGTTCACCGCGGTGGCGCTCGGGGCCACGGCGGTGCTGCTGGGCCGCCCGTTCGCCTGGGGCCTGGCGCTGGCCGGCGAGCAGGGCGTCCGCCAGGTCGTCGAGGACGTCGTCGGCGAGTTCGACCTGACGCTCGGGCTGACCGGGCACACCGCCGTCGACCAGCTGAGCCCGGACATCCTGCGCCGGGTGTGAGCCCGGCGGCTCAGGCCCTCGACGTCAGCAGCGCACCGGCCAGGAGGTCCGTCCGACGGCGCACCAGCTGCGGCTTGTCCTCGCAGGTCCGCCCGAGGTCGTCGGGAGCCCGGGTGGCGCAGCCCAGGACGGTCCAGCCCTCCGCCCGGGCGAGCACCTCGGCACGGGGCACGCGGACGTGATCGGGGGCGAAGACGCCTCCGGGGACACCGTGCCCGGGCCCTGCCGGCTCGGCGTTGGCGAGCGCGATCCAGACGTGCGAGTCGCCCGCGCGCAGCCGCGCCGGGTGGGCGAAGCAGGGGTCGGGCGCCTGCAGCTCTGCCCCGAGCGGCACCTCGGAGCCGGCGAAGGCCACCGGCCACGGCCAGTCGACGGCGGCGGGGACGGCGATCACGTCGGCGTCGTGCACGGCGAGCACGCGCGAGGGCTCGAAGGCCTCCAGCTCCTCGCCGGCGAGCAGGGCGAGGCGGCCCCACGGCCGCGGAACGGGCCGGTCGGACCCGGCGCCCGGGGTCGCCCAGGACGCGTGCCGGCCGAGGTGGGTGACCCGGTGACGCACCGGCTCCCCATCCGGCGCGACGGCGACGACGGTGTGGTGCAGCACTCCGCCGTCTCCGGCCTCCACCAGCGAGGTCACCACCTCGCACGCCCCGGCGGCGGCCAGTTCGCGCAGGCGCTGCAGCGCAGCGGGCCAGGCGACGGCGGCCGCCTCGGCGGCCGCGCGCCCCTGCGGTGCTCCGCCGCACAGGTGGAAGGCCGGGAGCACGGCCAGCCCGACGCCCTCGGGGATCACGGGCACCTTCCCGGGGACGGCCGACAGGACGGCCGTGACCACCCGGTCCTCCGTCGGGGCCGCGCCGAACAGGCTGTCGACGGAGCGCCGTGGCCACCGCCTGCTCAACGCCAGCGGCCGGTACTCGGCAGGACGGCGCCTGCCGAGCAGCTCCGTCCGGGCCCGCGCCGCGGCGTCGAGGTCCAGGGTCGCCACCACGTGGCCCGGTCCGGCGTCCCGGGAGGAGAGCACCCCGCCGCGGTGGTCCAGGACGGCGCTGCCGCCGCTGAACTGGACGCCCAGCTCGGCACCGGCCATGTCGGCCACCACCATGGGCAACGCGTTCTCCCAGGCGCGCAGCCGCCAGGTGGCGCTGGGGCCGGGCTCGTCGACCCAGGCGGTGGGCACCGCGGCCCAGTCGGCCCCGGCCAGGGCGGCGAAGCGGGCCATCTCCGGGTAGTCGAGGTCGGCGCAGATCATCGGGCTCACCCGCCCGGCGGGGGTGTTCCAGACCGGCGGCACGGCGTTGCCGTCGACGGCCCAGAAGGGGTCGGCCAGGAACGGGTGGATCTTGCGGTAGGCACCCTGCAGGCCCTCCGGGCCGACGAGCACGCAGCTGTTGTGCAGGGTGCCGAGGTCGGCGTCCACCTCGGGCAGCCCGGCGACGACCCAGACACCCGTGCGCCGGGCGAGCGCCGTGAGCCGCTGCACCGCCGGGCCGCCGAGGGGCTCGGCGAGGGCACGCACCTCGTCCTCGTCCGGCCAGCAGTAGCCGGTGACGGCCATCTCCGGGGCGACGACCACGACCGCCCCGTCGCGCGCCGCCGCGGCGGTGAGCTCCTCGATCGCCTCGAGGTTGGCCTCCTTGTCGCCGCGGCCGGCGACCAGCTGCAGGGCGGCGACGACGGGGTGGCGGTCCACGTCCTCAGTCGAACACGATGACGCTGCGGGTCCGCTCCCCGGCCCGCATCGCGTCGAACGCCTCGTTGACCTCGTCCAGCCGGACCCGGTCGGAGATCAGCCGGTCCAGGGGGAGCTTGCCCTCGAGGTAGAGCCGGGCCAGCCGGGGGAAGTCGATGCTGGGCACCGCTCCCCCGTAGTTGGATCCCACCAGCGTCTTGCCCGCCTCCGCGAGCTCGAGGACGTCGATGGCCGCCTTCTGCCCCTCGCCCGGCAGGCCGACGAGCACGCCCGTGCCCGCGGTGGCCAGCAGGCCGGGGACCTGCTCGATCGTCTCGGTGCGCCCGATGACCTCGAACGCGAAGTCCGCGCCACCGCCGGTGATCTCGTGCACCCGGGCCGCGACGTCGTCGCCGGCCGCCCGCACGGTGTGCGTGGCGCCGAAGGAGCGCGCGGCATCGAGCTTGGCCTCGCTGGTGTCGACGGCGATGATCGGACTGGCGCCGACGAGCGCCAGCCCCATGACCACGGCCAGGCCCACCCCGCCGCAGCCGAGCACCACGGCCGAGGCCCCGGCCGGCACCTGCGCGTTGTTGACCACCGCGCCGACCCCCGTCGTGATCGAGCAGCCGATCAGGCTGGCGACCTCGAAGGGCACCTCCTTCGGGATCGCGACGGCGGCCGACTCCGCGACGACGGTGTACTCGCTCATCGTGCCGACGGCGAGGTACGGGTAGAGCGTTCCGCCGTCCTCACCGGTCAGCCGGGTGGTGCCGTCGGGCAGGAGGCACTCCCCGGACCGGGTGCCGGTGCAGGCCCACGCCTTGCCCTGCGCGCAGGCCCGGCAGCGCCGGCACGGGTAGTACCAGGAGAGCACGACGTGGTCGCCGACCGCGACGTCCCGCACGCCGGGGCCGATCGCCTCGACGACGCCAGCCCCCTCGTGCCCCATGACGGTCGGCGACGGCAGGTGCCACTCGCCGTCCAGGACGTGCCGGTCGGACCCGCAGACACCGGAGGCACCGAGACGGACGAGCACCTCCCCGGGCCCCGGGTCGGCAACGGTGACCGGCCGGATCTCCAACCGGTCACCGGTGCCGTCGTGGACGGCGGCGCGTGCGGTCCGCGCCATCAGAGCACCCGGTCCTGCTGCGCCGTCCCGGCCGCCGGCTGCGCGCCGGGAGCGGCGTCGTAGCCCCCCTGGCCCGCCCGGCGGACGAGCAGCACCGTGAGGAGGACGTGCACGACGCCGGCCACCACCACCGCGGGCACCGATGCGGTCAGCAACGTGAAGGCCCCGCGGGTCTCGAGGGTGATCGGGTTGTAGAGCAGGATGAAGGTCAGCGCCCCCAGCCCGACCGACACCAGCGCGGCGACGTTGAACCCGCCGGTGAAGTGGTACGGGCTGGCGGACCCGCGGCCGTAGAGGCCGCGCAGGTCGATCCGCTGGTTGCGGAGCACGAAGTAGTCCGCGATGACCGTGCCGCAGATCGCGGCCAGGAAGGCGCCGGTCCACAGCACGAACAGCAGGAACTGGTCGTAGAGGAGACCCGGGAAGAACGCCAGGACGGCCGGCAGCACGAAGAAGCCGCCGCACAGCCACGGCCACGGCACCCCGGTGAGGAACCGGCCACCTGCCTGCCGCAGCGCCAGGCACGTCGAGTACACGATCGAGGCCAGGCTCGTCAGGTTCGCGAAGGCCACGAACAGCAGGGCCAGCACGCCGAGCCAGGCACCCCCGAGCGGCACCATCCACACCGTCGGGTCGGAGTCGGTGAGGGTGAGCGCGGCGGCCATGCCGACCACCTGCGCCAGGATGGTGGCGCCGAAGAGGCCGATGAAGGCCGGCCACATGGCCGCGCGTGGCGTCGTGGTCAGCCGGGCGAGGCTGCCCATGACCGGCCACCACGAGAAGCCGACGCCGAGGTTGAACTCCACGGCGATCGCGAAGTTGAGCGCGTCGTCCTCGAACGGCGCCAACGGCGCCGCGTCCATCAGCTCCGACCAGCTGGTCTCGGTGAAGAGCAGCACGATCATGCCGACCGTGAGGACCGCCAGCCCGGGGGCCACGATCCGGTTGAGGAACCGGATGGTCAGCGGGCCCTTGGCGAGGATGAACCACGCGGCGGCGATCGCGACCAGGGCGAAGGCGGTGACCGCCAGCCCGTTCGGGTCGATCGAGGTGCCCAGGCTCTCGTTGGAGACCTGGCTGACCGCCCGGCCGAACATCACGCTGAGCAGCGACGACCAGCCCATCTCGGTGAACAGGATGATCGTGAAGACGATCAGCGCCACGCCGCCGAAGCCGAAGACGCTGCGCAGGATCGTGTACTGCTCGACCCCGTAGCGCTGGCTGCTCACCACGCTGGCCAGCAGCATGATGACGACGCCGATCGCGTTCCCGATGAGCATGGCGAGCAGGCCCTCGGCGAAGCCCACCATCAGGGCCGTCGCCCCGCCGACCAGGAACGCCCAGGTGGCGATCGCCAGGCCGACGTTCACCCAGGTGAAGTCGGCGAAGTTCCAGACCCGCTCGTCGCGCGTGACCGGGAGCGACCCGAAGGTCGCCTCGCGGCTCACGTCCTCGTGCGCGGCCATCAGGCGATCCCCACGATCAGGCCGAGCACGATCGAGAGGACGACGATCGCGACGAGGGCGACCATGTCCGAGCGGGGGAATGCCGGCTGCGGCGCCTCCCGTTCCTCGACAGCGAGAACGGCCAGCCGCCGTTCGAGCTCGTCACGCACAGCGCGGTCGGTGTCGTCCATCGGTCCACCTCTTTCCTGAGGCCGCCGGGTGCACGGCGGATCGTCGCCGGAGGATAGGGGCGCGAGTCGCGACCGAGCCCTGCCGCATTGTCCATTGTGGCAGCAGGAACGCTCCACACCGGCACGATTGCCGCCGGTCCCCCATCGCCGCGAGGCGCCGGAGGGTCATCGGCACCCGTGGTTCCTGGAGTCACGATGCGCGCGAAATCCCGGTCGGTTCCCCACGCAGGGACGGCCGCTCACCGGGGTGTGGTCAGCTGCCCCCGGGCCGGGTGCTCCCTGCGCCCGGCCCGGGGGCCGCGTCGTCGTGCGCGAACGTCAGCCGGCGATCCCGGCGAGGATCCCGTCGATCATCTCCCGCTGGGTGCCGGTACCGCGGATGTCCGGGGTTCGGGTCGCCGGATCGGCGAGCGCGGCCTCGATGCCGGCGAGCATGTACTCCGACGCCGTCACGGCCTCGGGGATGTCGCGGCGTCGACCCAGCCACTCCAGGAGCATGCGGGTGGACTCGATCATCGCGTAGGGGTTGGCAATGCCCTTCCCGGCGATGTCCGGAGCGGAGCCGTGGGTGGCCTGGGCCATCGCGACGTCGCCACGGCCCACGCTGAGCCCCGGGGCCATGCCGAGCCCGCCGACGAGGCCGGCCGCCTCGTCGGTGAGGATGTCGCCGAACATGTTGGTGGTGACCACCGTGTCGAAGGACTGCGGGTCACGCAGCAGGCGCATGGCCATCGTGTCGACGATGACCTCGTCGACCTCCACGTCGGGGAACTTCTCCGCGGCCTTGTAGCACTCCTCGACGAACATGCCGCAGCCGAGCTTGAACACCGTGTTCTTGTGCACGATGGTCAGCTTCTTGCGCGGCCGGGACTGCGCGATGGCCAGCGCCGCCTCCGCCACCTTGCGGCTGCCCGTGCGGGAGATGACCCGGACGGAGATCGTGACCTCCTCGGTGGGCCGGAACTCGCCGCTGCCGGCGACCACGTTCCGGTCGGGCTGGAAGCCCTCGTTGTTCTCTCGCACGATCACCAGGTCGATGTCGTCGTAGAAGCAACCGATGTCGGGGAACGAGCGCGTGGGCCGGACGTTGCCGAACAGGTCGAAGCTCTTCCGCAGGATGGGGTGCGGGTTGATCGCCTCGGGGACCTTCGGGTACTCGCGGTGGCCGATGGGACCGAGGATCCAGCCGTCCAGGGTGCCGAGGGTCTCCAGCGTCCCCTCGGGCAGGGTGTGCCCGACCTGCTCCAGCGCGCGCCGCCCGATGGGCAGGTGCCGCCAGTCGATCCGCAGCCCCGCGCGCTCGGCGGCGGCCGAGGCGATCTCCACCGACGCCGGCACGATCTCGTGGCCGATGTCGTCGCCCTCGAGCACGCCGAGGGTCAAGTGCATGTCGTTCGTCAAGGGAACACCTTTGCTCATGGATGGGGCGCGTGTCGTCCACGCGCCGTGGTGGACGGATCAGGCGCCGGCCTGCGAGCCCATCAGGTCGACGATCTCCTTGACGTCCCCGAGGTCCTGGAGCGCCCAGAGCTTGCCCAGCAGGGCGGTCGAGGAGTCCTCCCCGATCACCGGGGCGATGAGGTCGAGCGCCTTGGCGTGCACTTCCTCACGGCTCATCGGGTCGTCCACCGTGCCGCGGACGGCCGGCACGTAGCGGTAGAACTCGCCGCCGTCGGACGTGCGCACCGTCACCTCGGCGGTGCGGACGCCGGCCTTCTCCGGGTCCGGCCGCAGCCGGGTCCTGGCCATCAGGCCGGCGACCTGGGGCGAGCGCATCCGCTCGTCGTCGTGCGCCATGGCGAAGCTGAACGCCTTGTCCAGCATCGTCCCGATGACCAGGTACTGGCAGTTGATGTCGGGCATGTCCCGGCCGTCGACGACCCGCGCCAGGTCGTGCGGCAACACGATCTCGATGTCCTCGACGGTGCCGGGGTCGAAGTCGTGCTCGCCGACGAGGTCCAGCATCGCCTGGACGGCGGCCTGCGCCGGCGACCCGACGGCGAACTTCTTGATGTTGGTCTGGACGACCTCGTACCGATCGCCCAGCCCGTCGACCAGGCGGTCGCGGCGCACGTCGTCGGAGAACGCATCGAGGAAGTTCGGCTGCTGGGCGAAGACGTCGTCGACACCGTCGCAGCCACTGGCGACCATGGCCGCGGCCCGGACGCCGTTGGACGCCGGCATGCCCCCGAAGACGAACGCCTTCTCGACGTGGTTGCCGTCGCGGACCCAGCTGGTCACCCCCGATCCGCTCTGGGCGGCGTAGGAGAGCGTGTGCCGCACACCACGCTCGTCGAGCCCGTAGAGGACCGCGGCCGCGGCGGCGGCACCGAAAAGGCCCACCAGCGCGTGGGTGCTGTGACCGCTGCGCTCGGTGTCCAGACGCGGGTGGCCCATCGCGAGCACCACCCGCGGCCCCACGTCGTAGCCGGCGATGACGGCGCGCAGGAACTCCTGCCCGGAGCTGCCCTGCTGCTCGGCCACGGCGAGCGCGGCGGGGACGACCGCGCAACCGGGGTGGCTGATCGAGGCGGCGTGGGAGTCGTCGGTCTCGTCGGCGTGTGCCGACATCCCGTTGGCGAGCGCCGCCGACACGACGTCGGTACGCAGCCCGCCGGCGCCGAGGACGGTGGCCACCGGCCGACCACCGATGTCCTGGACGTACTCGGCTCCGCGCACGCCGGGAGGCAGGCACGAGCCCGAGAGCGTGGCGGCAAGGGTGTCGATCACGTGCATGGCGGCCTTCTCGGCCACGGCGGGCGGGACCTCGGCGGTCCGGGCCGCGGCGACGAACTCCGCCAGCCGGGCTGTCTCCGGACTGATCTCTGAACGCACGGTTTCTCCTCGAGCAGTGCTGGGAGCGGGATGGGGCGGGGAGGCGGCGGTCACATGTAGACGCCGCCGTTGATGCCGTAGACCTGCCCGGTGATGAACCCGGCGGCGTCCGAGCAGAGGAACGCGCACAGGGCGCCGACCTCCTCGGGCTTCCCCTGGCGCTGCAGCGGGACGGCCGCGGCCATCTGCTTGTAGTGGGCGTCGGCGACGGCGTGGTCGCCGCGCGTGGCCGAGCGCTGGGTGTCGATGAGACCCGGCGAGACGGCGTTCACGGTGACGCCACGAGCGGCGGCCTCGTGGGCGGTGGCCTTGGTGAGGCCGATCAGGCCGCTCTTGGCGGCGACCACGGACGGTCGGTTCGCCGCCCCGCTCTGGCCGCTCACGCCGGCGATGTTGACGATCCGGCCCCACCCGCGGTCGCACATCCCACCCAGCAGGGCGCGCGTGGTGAGGAAGGCGCCGGTGAGCACCGTGTCCAGGACGGCCTGCCAGTCGGCCAGGTCGGTGTCCACGAGCGGTCCGTGGGCGCGGATCCCGGCGTTGTTGACCAGGATGTCGACCTGGGGCACCCGTCCCAGCAGGTCGTCGACCAGCGCGGCGACGCCCTGCTCGCTGGCGATGTCCCCGACGGCGGGCAGCACGGTGGCCCCGGTCGCGGACAGCCGCTCGACCGCCTCCCCGACGACGGCCTCGTCGCGGCCGTTGAGCGCGACGGTGATTCCCTGTGCCGCCAGGGCGGACGCGATCGCGTAGCCGATGTTCTTCGTGGCACCGGTCACCAGCGCAACGGTCATGGTGCATTCCTGTCGTCAGGGGCCTGCGACGGGGGCGATGCGCCGTCCGCCGGTCGTTCACCGGTCACGCCGTCGGGCCCGGGACGGCCCGCGGTCGTGCTCACGGTCGATACGCGCCGGTCCGCAGGTTCCTCCAGGAGCTGCGGACCGGCGGGTCCGGAGCCTTCGGCGCGGCGCCGGCGGCGCACCGCGTCCCGGCGCCCGGAGACCACCAGGTAGACCACCATCGCGGCCAGGAGGAACCAGAGCACGTTGACGACGGCGGAGTCGAAGAAGTAGCTCATCTGGTCGTTGCCGAGCGTCAGCCCGCGCAGCAGGTACTCCTCGGCCAGCGGACCGAGGATCAGGCCCAGGATGAGCGGGATCACGGGGTAGCCGTGCAGTCGCATGATGTAGGCGACGACGCCGAAGATCACGGTGAGCGCGACGTCGAAGAGCGACGACCGGCTGGCGAACGCGCCGGCGAGCGACACGAAGACCACGCCCGGGACCAGGAAGGAGATCGGCATCCGGCTGATCTGGGTCAGCGGCGCGGCCAGCAGGATCCCCAGCGGCAGGATCAGGAGGCTGGCGACGAGCAGGGCGAGCACGACCGCGTAGACCTCGGCGCTGTTGGTGACCAGCACCCGGGGCCCGGGCGCGATGCCCTGCAGGTAGAAGGCGGCCAGGACGACGGCCATCGTGGCGCTGCCCGGGATGCCGAGGGTCAGCGTCGGGACGAGCGTGGCGCTGGTGACCGCGTTGTCGCAGGCCTCCGAGGCGATGACGCCCTTGGGCTCGCCCTTGCCGAACTGCTCCGGTTCCTTGGACTGCCGCTTCGCCAGCCCGTAGGACACGAAGTTGGCGATCGAGGTGCCGACGCCGGGGATGACGCCCAGGAACATGCCGATGCTGCTCGCCCGGAGCACCGCGACGGGATGGGCGAGGGTCGTCTTGACACCGCGCAGCGCATCGCTGAGCTGCTGCCGGATGCCGCCGAGGCCGACGATCTTCCCGCCCGGCTTCGTCGGGTCCTTCGACCCGGCGAGCAGGAGCATCTCGCTGATCGCGAAGGCGCCGATGAGCGCCGGGAGGAACGGGATGCCCTCGTAGAGGTCGAGGATGTCGAAGGTGAAGCGGTTCTGCGCGGTCAGCGGGCTGGCACCGACGGTGGCCAGGAGCAGCCCCAGCACGCCGGCCAGGATCCCCTTGCGCACGTTCGAGCCCATGATCGAGGAGGCGACGACGAAGCCCAGCAGGATGACCACGAACATCTCGCGGGCGCCGAACTTCAGCGCCAGCCCGCCCAGCGGCTCGAGGACCAGCAGCACGACGATCCCGCTGATCACGCCACCGAGGACCGAGGCCATGCGCGCGATGCCGATCGCGTAGCCGCCCTCACCGCGCTTGGCCATCGGGTAGCCGTCGAGGGCCGTCACGGCCGACCCGGTCTCACCCGGCACGTTCACCAGGATGGCCGGCACCGCGCCGCCGAAGGCAGCACCGGCGTAGATGCTCACGATCAGCACCAGCGAGGACTCCAGCGGCAGGCCGATGGAGAACGGCAGCAGAAGCGCTGCGGTGTTCGAGGTGCTCAGGCCGGGGAGGACACCCACCACGAACCCGAGGGTCACCCCGAGGAGGAGCCACGCGAGAGGACCGGCCTGGAAGAGCAGGTCCAGCCCGGCGCTGATTTCGTCGAACGGCACGTCAGCTCCAGGGGGCAGGCGGGAAGGGGACGCCGAGCGCCTCCACGAACAACAGGTAGGCGCCCACGACGAGGCCGCCCGTGTAGGTGGCGACCTTCCACCAGGTGCGGACACCCAGCACGATCAGGCCACCGCCGACGAGCAGGGTGGCGGGGATGAAGAAGCCCAGCCAGGACATCAGGTAGATCGCCAGGAAGGTGACGGCGGTCAGCGCCAGCACGCGCTTCCAGGCGACGCCCGCGCCCCGACTGCCCTCGAAGTCCTCGGCGCCCTCTTCGTGCAGCGGCGCGGCCGGGGCACCGTGCTCCTCGCCGGGCACGGCCATGGGGCCGGCCCCGTCGTGCTCGTCGCGGCGGGCCATCACGTAGTCGCTGCGCATCGAGATGAGCGCCAGCACGATGATGATCCCGGCGAGCACCCGTGGATAAGTGCCCTCGCGGCCGGTGATCTCCCCCGACACCGCGAGGATCCCGCCTGCCACGACGAGAGCGAACAACGGTACCGACACCAGCCAGAGCCGTCTGCCGATTCCGGGCCGCACGTCACCGGTCGACCGGGACGAAGTAGTCATCGAGCCTCCCTCATGGATCATGTACCGTACATCAGGTAGGTGCGATCTGGAACACAGATGCTCGAGGCACGCGCAACGCGTCGCATTCGGCGTCCGCAGCAGGCAGGAGAGTCCGGGTGGACCACGGTCACGAGCACGATGTCCTGTTCCTCGGCCTGGGCGCCATGGGTTCGCCCATGGCGACGCTGCTGGCCGGCGCGGGCCACTCCCTCGCGGTGCACGACGTCGACCCGGAGCGCACCGTCTCCCTCGCCCGGACGATCGAGGCCACGGCCGTCGCAGCCGCCGGCCTCCGGGACGCCGCGGCGTCGGCCGGCACGGTCGTCCTGATGCTGCCCGACAGCCCCGCGGTCGAGAGCGTGCTCGACGGGCCGGACGGGCTGCTCGCGGTGATGGCGAGGGGCAGCACGGTCGTGGACATGGGCTCGTCGCGCCCCGCGAGCACGGTCACCCTCGCCGCCGGCGCCCGCAGCCGCGGCATCGCGCTCGTCGACGCCCCGGTGTCCGGCGGCGTGGCACGGGCACGGACCGGCGAGCTGGCGATCATGGCCGGCGGGGAACCTGCCGACGTCGACCGCGTGCACGCCCTGCTCTCCGCCCTCGGCGAGCCGGTGCACGTCGGCCCCGCCGGGGCGGGCCACGCGATGAAGGCGCTGAACAACCTGCTCTCGGCCGTCGGCCTGGCCGCCGCCTCCGAGGTCCTCGCGATCGGGTCGAACTTCGGACTGGACCCCGCCGTCATGCTCGACGTTCTCAACGGGTCGACGGGCCGCAACCACGCCACCGAGGTCAAGATGGCGCGCTTCGTGCTCTCCGGCACCTTCGACTCCGGGTTCGCCATGCGCCTGATGGTCAAGGACCTGCGCACCGCCCTGGACCTGGCCCACGACACCGGCACGCCCTCGCCGCTGTCGGCCGGCTGCCTCGAGCAGTGGATCGCTGCGGCGCAGGACCGGGAGGCCGGGGCCGACCACACCGAGATCGCCGCCTACGTGGCGGCGCGCGCGGGCGTGCGACCGGGCCCGAGGGGCGACTGAGGCGGCGGCCCGGACCGCCGCGAGGAGGCACACCCACAGCCGACGGGCCCGCGCCCGCGGCGCCCGCGATCACCGAGGAGCCCAGCCATGGCCACACCCGAGCAGCAGCAGCAGTACGTCGACGACATGGTCCGCTCGCGGGGATACGTGCTCGACTACCACAAGGTGATGGCCAAGCACGACTTCGAGGTGCTGACCGCCGCCAACGGTCTGGTCAAGGCCGCCTACCTCGAACAGCGCACCCTGGACCGCACCGTCAAGGAGCTGATCTTCATCGTCAGCCTGACGGTCATGCGGGCTTCCAAGGAGCACATCCAGAGCCACATCCGGGTCGCGCTCGACCTGGGTCTCAGCCCCCAGGAAATACTCGAGGCGATCGAGATCTCCCTCCCGGAGGCCGGTGTCGTGGCGTTCCAGGTCGGCTTCGACGCCTGGCGGGAGGTCGTCGGCGCCGAGGGCATCGAGCCGACCGTCCCGGTGGCCGGCACGGCCCGCGACGACCAGGGCAACTGATCCCCCCAGCCAACCCGATCCGACCCGACCCAACCCAAGGAGAACCATGGCCCCGGAACCAGCGACCACCCAGGACCCGGACACGATGGACGAGCGGGTATCCGCGGCGACCCGGGAGCTGGCGACCTTCGTCTCCCGGACGCGGACCGAGGACCTGCCCGCCGATGTGCTGCACGAGAGCAAGCGGTGCCTGCTGGACTTCTTCGGCACGGCGATCGGCGCCGTCCACGAGGAGGCACCGACGATCGTCGCGCGGACGATGCAGGCCATGGGGGGTCAGCCGCAGGCGGCGGTCCTCGGCACCACGGCCCGCCTGCGGGCCACGGACGCGGCCCTGGTGAACGGCATCTCGGCGCACGTCTTCGACTTCGACGACACGCACATCCCGACGATCCTGCACCCGACCACCCCGCTGTACGCCAGCGGCCTGGCGCTCGCGGAGTGGCGCGGAGGCACCGGCGCCGACCTGCTCGCCGCGCACGCCCTCGGCTACGAGCTGAGCGCCCGGGTGAGCGTCGCCCTGTACCCCGAGCACTACGACATCGGCTGGCACATGACCGGCACCACCGGCACCCTGGGCGCGGCCACCGCCAGCGCCCGACTGCTGGGCCTGTCCCCCGCGCTCATGCCGCACGCCCTCGGACTGGCGGCCACGCAGGCCGCCGGGCACCGCGAGCAGTTCGGCGCGATGACGAAGTCCTTCCACGCCGGCCACGCGGCCGAGGCGGGGCTGCTGTCGGCGCTGCTGGCCGAGGGCGGCTACGTGGCCGCCCCCGACTCGCTGGAGGGCCGCCGCGGCATGTTCTCGGTGATGTCCACGAGGTCCACCCCGGAGGACCTGACGTCCGGGCTGGGCGACCGGTGGGAGATCTTCCGCAACGGCATCAAGCCCTACGCCTGCGGCGTCGTGACGCACCCGCCGATCGACTCGGTGCGCAGCCTCGGCAGCGAGCACGGCGTCCGGCCCGAGGACGTCGAGTCGATCGAACTGCAGGTGCACCCGCTGGTCGCCGAGCTGACCGGGAAGACGAACCCGCTGACGGCCCTCGAGGGCAAGTTCAGCGTCCAGTTCGCCTGCTCGATCGCCCTGATCGAGGGCACCGCCCGCGAGCGGCAGTTCACCGACGCCAACGTGGTGCGGCCGGACGTCCGCAGCCTGATGTCCCGCATCTCGGTCGTCCCCTCCGACCAGGTGCCGCACGAGGCCGCGATCGCCACGGCCCGCCTGACCGACGGCCGGGAGCTGACGATCCGCGTCGACGCGGCCACCGGCACCCCGGGCAACCGCATCTCCGACGAGGAGCTCCAGGAGAAGTTCCACGACCTCGTCGACGGGATCCTGGGGCGCGAGCGGGCCGAGCTGCTCGCCACCCGCGTGTGGCAGGTGGACCGGGCGACGTCCGTCGCCGACCTGATCGCGGCGGCCACCCCCGCCGGCTGACCCGCCGACCTCCGCACGACAGGACGGGCCCCCCGGCGGCAGCGCCACCGGGGGGCCCGTTCCGTGCGGGGTGCTCGCCGGGCGTCCGAACCGGCGGGCCACGCCCGTACAGCAGCGGACTCCCCGCTCACGGATGAGCGGGGAGTCCAGTGCTGTACGGGTCCGAGCCGCCGAGCGGCTCAGTGCCGAGCTGATGCGATCAGTTCGCGACCTCGAAGGCGTCCGGGTCCTCCTCCAGGATGCCGCTGATCTCGTCGGCGCTCTCCTGGGCGAGGTCGCCGTACTCCTCCGGGCTCAGGTAGAAGAGCTTGTCGGCCTCGCCGAGCTTCTCGAGCGTCGACACGAACTCCGGGTTCTCCATGGCGGTCTGCACGCCGTCCACGAGGGCCTGGTAGGCCTCGGGGTTCTCCTCCTCGCAGGAGGCCGGGGCGAACATGCCGTAGTTGGAGGCGTCCGAGGGGACCTCCATGCCCAGCGCCTCGCTGGTGGTCGGCGCGTCGTCGGTGACGTCCGGCCACTGGTTCTCGGGCTGGTTGACGGCCAGCACCCGGGTGCCGTCGTCGATCGCGAGGCTGTTGAAGACACCGGCCTCGGTCACGTCGACCTCGCCGGCGACGAGCGCCGTACGGGCAGGGCCACCGCCGTCGTAGGGGACGACGTTGAAGTCTGCGCCGGTGAGCTCCTGCAGCTGCTTGACCGCGACGAAGTTGCTGGTGGTCAGGTCGCTGACGCTGAGCCGGATCTCGTTCGGACGGGCCTTGGCGTCGTCGATCAGGTCCTGCATCGTCTCCCAGGGCGCGTCGTCGCGGACGCGGTACATGCCCGGCTCGATGCTGACGCCGGCCAGGGGCGCGAGGTCGTCGATCGTGTAGTCGACGTTCTGCGTCAGGTAGGAGAACGTCACGTGCGGGACGGCGTGGAACAGGATCGTCTTGCAGTCCCCGCCGGCGTTGATGGCAGCCTGGGTACCGATGGCGTAGCCACCACCCTCGAGGTTCTCGACGACGATCGTGGCGTCGAGGGCCTCTTCCAGGTATGGCTGCAGCTGGCGGGCCGTGGTGTCGAAGCCACCGCCGGCCGACGTGGGGACGATGAACCTGATCCGCTCGCCGGCGAGCGGGGCCTCGGCGTCGCCGCCCCCACCGCCGGAACTCGCCGCGTTGCCACAGGCAACCGCCGCGAACATCGGGACGAGCAGGATGCTCAACCGGCGGGCGCGTGTGGAGCGTGTCGTCATGCTGCCTCCAGGGTCTGGGCGGTTCGATATCGTGCATGAAGTACGTGATACGACTGTGTGGTCCAGTTCACCAGAAGTCAACCTCCATCGTTAGGAGTGACGTGTCCGTTACCTGGCACACCACAGGTTTGGCACTGAGTGACCTTACGATTACAGTGCGCGATTATTCTGCGGCGTGGCGCCGAGGAGCTCGCGGCCCCGGAGCACAAGGCGCCCGGGCCTCGGTCCTCGCGTGAGGAAGACGTCCGCGGGCGGGCGGTCCCGGAGCTTCTGGCTCCTCCCCGCCGAACTGCTGCTGACCACCGTCCTCAGCACCGGGCTGTACCTGTTGGTGCGGCAGGAGTTCGTCTGGGTCCTCGGCGGGCTCGCGGCCGGCTGGATCGTCAGCGCGTTCTTCCGGAAGGCGGCGCTCGCCCACGCTCCCAACGCCGCCACGCGCAAGACCGGCCAGGTGCTGGTCGGGGTGAGCCTGGGCCCGGTCCTGGCCGCCCAGTCGATGGGCGAGGAGCTCGCCTACCTGGCCCTGCTGCTCGGCGCGGTGCTCATCGCGTTCATCGGCGCCGTGGTCGTCGCCCGCGCCTACGCCCGCTGGGGCGGCGTGGACCTGCTGACCGCCGGCCTGGCGACACTGCCCGGCGGCATCGGCATCATGGCGTCGGTCGCCGCGGACCGCGGCAGGTCGCCCACGCTGGTGGCGCTGGTGCAGGGCGCCCGCGTCGCGGTGGTCGTCTCGATCGTCCCGGTCATCCTGCTCATCGGCGGCGCTCCCACGGTCGAGCCCGGTGACGTGCCGAGCCTGCTGCCCACCGACGGCGCGGGCTACGGCAGCTGGATCCTGCTGCTCGGCGGCGCGTTCGTCGCCTCCGCGATCGCGACCCGCCTGCACGTGCCGGTCGCCTCGCTGCTGGGCCCGATGGTGTTCGGCCTGGTCGCCGCGCTGGCCTACCGCGCGCTGGTGAGCGGCGCCGACCCCCTCGAGGTGCCCTACCTGCACTCGATCGTCGGTCAGGCGCTGCTCGGCATCACCGTCGGCGAGTACCTCGCCCAGGACGCCCGGGTGAAGCGTCGGGCGGCGCTGGGCGGGCTGGCCGGCGTGGGCGGGACGATGGTCCTCTCGCTGCTCGTCGCCGTGGCGCTGGCCCTGCTCACCCCGTGGTCGTTCCTCACCTGCGTGCTGATGACCGCGCCGGGCGGGGCGCCGGAGATGATCGTGCTCGCCGCCGCCAGCCCGAGCGATCTGCACCTGGTGGTCATCGCGCAGATGTCCCGCCAGATCGCGGTGAACATCCTCATGCCGCTGTGGCTGCGCATCTTCCGGGCACCACCACCGGCCCTGGCCTGAGGCCGGACTCAGGTTTCCGACGACGGACCGGCCCGTGTCCGGTGGGACCCGGGCCGATCGGTCGGTCGGTCGTCGGCAGCCCGTCGCTCAGGCCGGGCGGGACGCCTCGAGCAGCGGCGCCACCGACGGCAGGTCGGCCAGCCCGAAGGCGGCCTCCCACAGCGCTCCGGTCCGCTCCCCCAGCACCGGGCGGACGACGAGCTCGAACTTCGCCCGGAGCTGCTCGTCGCTCATGGGGCGCTCCACGCTCCCGGTGGCGTGGTCGACCACCTCGTTCAGGGTGGTCCCGTCCTGGAGCACGACCTCGACCCGGCAGGCGTCCTTGGGCATGTCCTGATCGGTCACCGCGCGGACCTTGCGCCGCAGCGCCACGACCTCGGCGTCGGTCGCCCGCTCGTCGCTGTACTGCGCTGGGCCCGCAGCGCCGTCCAGCAGCCCGACGGCGAAGCAGTGGTAGACCGAGAACTTGCTCTGCAGCCCGTCCTGTGGCTCCTCCACCCCCATCACCTGCAGCACCACCGGCCGGACGACGACCTCCACCGAGGCAATCTGCGCCGGGTCGACGCCCTGCTCGCGCAGCGCGACGCCGGCGTCGATGACGGGGTGGCTGACGATGCCGCAGGCGTAGGGCTTGAACGCGTTGTCCTCCAGCTCCCACACCGACCCCAGGTCGCGCAGCATCTCCTCGAGCTCCACCTCCGGCGCCATGAGGGCCGCGAGTCCCCGCCGGCCCTCGATCGGCTCGTCGGGACCGGTGAAGCCCGCCGCGGCCAGCAGCGCCGCCTCCACGCCGTCGGCCGCCGCCTTGCCCGGATGCAGTGACTTCGTCATCGTGCCCAGCTGCTGGGTGTGACCGGCGGCCTGCGTGGCGGCCAGCGCGAGTGCGTGGTGCATGGCCTCGGGGTCCAGCCCCAGCAACCGCCCGGCAGCCACCGCGGCGCCCAGGTGCCCCATCGTGCCGGTGACGTGCCAGCCCAGGTCGAAGTGCCCTGGGCAGATGCCGTTGCCCACCCGGGAGGACACCTCCACACCAGCGGCGACCGCGGTCAGGACCTCGGCCCCCGATGCCCCGGTGGACTCGGCGACCGACAGCGCCGCGGCGACCACCGGCGCGCCCGGGTGGAGCACCGTCCGCAGGTGGGTGTCGTCGAAGTCCTCGACGTGCATGGCGATCCCGTTGACCAGCGGTGCCCAGGTGATCCCGAACCGCTCGGCGCGCCCCAGGACCGAGCAGTCGCCGGCGGCACCCAGGTCGCCCAGCGCGCCCATCGCCGTGACCACGGCGGGGTGGTCGGCGGCACCCACGCCGAGGCCGACGACGTTGGCGAGGGTGCGCCGGGCGGCGCTGCGGGCGCCATCGGGCAGGTCCTGCCAGCGCAGGGTGCTGGCCCACCCTGCCAGCACCCTGCTCGGCGCGGTAGTGGTCGTACCAGTGGTGGTCATGTCGTCTCCGGGGTGAGGGCAGGGATCAGGAACGCCGTGTCGGACCGCTCGGGCAGGGACCGGACGGCGGCGACGACATCGGCGCCCCGGCCCGGCAGGGTCCGTTCCACCAGGACGGCGACCTTGTCGTCGAGCTCGGCGTCGGTGAGCGGCCTGGCCAGGCTGCCGCGCGCGTGCTCCACGTGCTCCACCAGCTGCCCGTCCGCCGTCTCGACCTCCACCACCGCCTCGTCCCGGGCGACGGCGTCGTCCGGGACCAGGGTGACCAGGCCGCGCAGGGCCGTGACGTCCTCGGCCACCACCCGCCCGTCCTCGTACTGCGCGAGGCCGGCGCGCCCGTCGGCCAAGGCCACCGCGACACCGTGCACGGTGCTGAAGCGGGCCTCGAGACCGGTGCGCGGGTCCGGGTTGCCGGTCAGCTCGACCACCAGCGGGTGGCACCGCACGCGCACCGCGACCGGAGCGGTGCCGGCGAGCCGCGCGGAGAGGCGTTCCGCCGCCTCGATCGCAGGGTGGCTGACGATCCCGCACGGATAGGGCTTGTAGGTGTTGTCCAGCAGGTCCCAGGTCGATCCCAGGCCGGCGGTCACGCGGTCGAGGTCGACCGAGGGCGCCATGCCGCGGAAGTAGCCGCGCGGGCCCTCCAGGGCCGCCGGCGCCCCGGTCGAGCCACGGCCGGCCAGCGCTGCGGCCAGCAGGCCGTTCGCCGCCGCCTTGCCGGGGTGGAACGGCTTGACCATGGTCCCGAAGCCCTGCCGGTGCCCCAGGCTGGTGCTCGACGCGATCGCGATCGCGTGCGTGAGCTGCTGGTCGTCGAGGCCGCGCAGCAGCCCGGCGGTGACGGCGGCACCCAGCGGCCCGACCGTCCCGGTGACGTGCCAGCCCTGGTCGTAGTGGGAGGGCGTCATCGCCAGCGCGACCCGCAACTGGGCCTCGATGCCCAGGGCGAGCGCGTCGAGCAGTCGCAGCGGTGCGACCTCGCCCTGCGCCACGAACGGCAGCGCGGCGGCGAGCACGGCCGCACCCGGGTGGACGACCGTGGCCAGGTGGGTGTCGTCGAAGTCGTCGAGGTGGGCGGCGAAGCCCGTGACCAGCGCGGCCTGGGAGGCCTCCAGGGTCTCCCGCCGCCCTGGGACCGGGCAGGAGCCCGCGGCTCCGTGCGCCTGGGCGTGCCGGACCAGCAGGTCGACCTCGGGGGTTCCGGCGGCGCCCACGCTGGTGCCGACGACGTTCAGCAGCGACCGGACCGTCTCGCGGCGGACGTCGTCGGGCAGTCCGGTCCGGGCGGCGGCCCCCAGCCCGGCGGCCAGCCCGGCGGTGGGCCCGGCGACCGTCGCGGTCATCGCCGGACCCCGGTCGCGGCCGGCGCGCGGAGACCCCCGGAGCTTCTTCTCGAGGTCTCACCAGTTCGCATGGAAATCACGGATTCTCCTGTCCATCGAGCGCTTCCAGTAGGATATATTTCTCTTCCGGTCGGCCATTTCTCGGAAGTCCGTCTCGCCGACTGCCACCCCGGAGAGAGACGAGTGCCCATGACGACCCCCTTCTCCTCCGCTCGGCAGCGGCCCGAGCGCCGGCCGTTGAGCGAGGAGGTCGCGGCTCACGTCCGGTCGCTGATCATGTCGGGGCAGCTCGAGGCCGGTGAGTTCGTCCGGCTGGACCGGATCGCCGAGGAGCTCGACGTGAGTGCCACGCCGGTTCGCGAGGGACTGCAGGCGCTGCGCGGCGAGGGCTTCCTGACCTTCGAGCCGCGGCGCGGGTTCATGGTGGCCCCGCTGTCGCCCGACGACGTGCACGACCTGTTCCTCGTGCAGGCGGAGATCGCCGGCGAGCTGGCCGCCCGGGCGGCCGCGGCGACGAACCCGGAGTGGATCGCCACGCTGCGCGCCCACCAGGCGAAGCTCAGCGACGCCATGGCCACCGGCCGTCCCGAGGACGTCGTGGCGCACAACCGGCAGGTGCACCGGCTGATCAACCTGCACGCGAACGCGCCCAAGCTGGCCTGGATGCTCAGCGTCGCCGTCCGGTACGTGCCCGAGCCGTTCTTCCTCACCATCGAGGGGTGGAGCCAGGCCTCGCTGCACGACCACGACGACGTGCTGAACGCGCTCGAGGCCGGCGACTCGGAGAAGGCACGCGAGGCGATGCGCCTGCACATCGTGCACGCCGGTGACCTGCTGGCCGAGCACCTCCGCGCCCAGGCGGCCACCGGTCAGTGACCCCGGCAGCGGGACCGCGCTGAGCTCCTCGGCGACGACGGTGGCGGGCGTGCCGGTCACCGGCCCCCCTCCCCAGCTCGGTCCACCTCTGGTGCCGCGGGTGGATCGAGGACGACGACCGCTGGACGTGCGCAGGATCGGCGCCCCGGCCCGGTGACCGGGAGGCCGACCGGGGCGTGCCGCGCTACCGTCGGACGCCCGGCTGGAATCCACCGCCGGACACGTCGAGGGAGCAGGGTGCGCAGATGCGCGAACTGGTGCTGTTCTGGAGGCCCGGCTAGGCCCACTGCGCGGCGGCGAAGCAGTTCCTGCAGAGCCCCGCGGTCGAGGAGTTCCTCGGCAGCCAGGGCACGGATCTCGTGCTGCTCAACGCGATCGACGGCGGTGCCGGCCAGCAACGCCACGAGGCGGTCGGCAAGCCGATCATCCCGTCGGTCCTCGTCGACGGCGATCCCGTGCCGATCATCCATCCGGTTCAACTGCGCGGCATCCTCGGGATGCCTGACGAGAGCGGGTCGGCCGCCGAGCCATGGTTGCCGATGGCCTGGGACATCGCGGCCGTCCTGGACGACTGGGTGCGCCTCGTCGGGCACTACGAGTGGGATCAGCTGCTCGAGCCGACGCTGTCCCGGGGACGCGACTCCCGCAACCTGACCGTCAACGTCTGCCGGCCCATCGACCTGCTGCCCGCGGCCTACCGGGAGCACTTCTTCGCCTGGTACACCGGCGAAGCCGATCTCCAGGTCGAGGCTTACCTGCACACCACGGAGCAGGTCAGGACGTACGTGGAACGGGCTTCGCGCACCTGGCAGGCGTTCCTCCTGGAGGTCAGCGAGCTCCCCGAGGTCGACGACCCGTTCGTCGTCTCGAACCGCGGCGACACCGCCTTCTCGGAACTGGTGCGACTGCAGCGGTTCCATGCGGCCTTCCACCACCGGCAGATCTGCGACTTCCTCGACAATGCGGGAGTGCCGGTCGCCCGGTTGCTGGACGTGACCGCCTTCACCGGGATCGGTCTCCCGGAGGAGCTGTACTGATCACCGGATGAGCGGCGGGCGTGCGGCCATGGACCCACGAGGGCACCTGGCCGGCGCTCCGCCGCGCCCGGGCGGCCGTCCCGGGCCGACCGGTGCGGCCCTGGGCGTGCGTGCTCCACCCGCGGGCTCACAGGCCGCCCCGCTTGACCAGCTGCGCGGCGATGACGTTGCGCTGGATCTCGTTGGTGCCCTCGCCGACGATCATCAGCGGCGCATCGCGGAAGTACCGCTCGACGTCGAACTCGGTGGAGTAGCCGTAGCCGCCGTGCACCCGGATGGCGTCGAGGGTGACCTGGGCCGCGATCTCGGAGGCGAACAGCTTGGCCATCCCCGCCTCCATGTCGGTGCGCTGCCCGCCGTCGTAGCGGCGCGCGGCGTGGTAGATCAGCTGCTGGGCGGCAGCGACCTTGGTGGCCATGTCGGCGAGCAGGTTGCCGACCGACTGGTGCTGCCAGATGGGCTTGCCGAAGGACTCGCGCTCCTGGGCGTACCTGAGCGCGTCGGCCAGTGCCGCACTGGCCACGCCACTGGCCCGGGCCGCCACCTGGATCCGGCCGACCTCGAGCCCCTTCATCATCTGCGGGAAGCCCTGGCCCTCGACCCCGCCCAGGAGCGAGGACTGCGGCGTCCGGTAGCCGTCGAAGGACAGCTCGCAGCTCTCCACGCCCTTGTAGCCGAGCTTGGGCAGGTCGCGGGAGACCTCGAAGCCGGGGCCCTTCTCGGCCAGCAGGATGCTCATGCCGCGGTGCGGCGGCGAGGCCTGGGGGTCGGTCCGGCACAGCAGGGCCACGACCTGGGAGCGGCGGGCGTTGGTGATCCACGTCTTGGATCCGGTCACGACGTAGTCATCGCCGTCCTTGACCGCCGTGGTGCGCATCGCCTGCAGGTCCGACCCGCCGCCGGGCTCGGTGAGCGCCATCGTCGCGCGGATCTCGCCGGTGGCCATGCGCGGCAGGTAGCGCTCCTTCTGCTCCTCCGTGCCGTAGGCCAGCAGCAGCTTGGCCACCACGGTGTGACCGCCCATGGCTCCGGCCAGGCTCATCCAGCCGCGCGCGAGCTCCTCGGTGACCCGCGCGTAGCAGACGGTCGAGACACCGACCTCGCCGTAGGGCTCGGGGATGGCCAGCCCGAAGATGCCCAGCTGCTTCATCTGCTCGATGAGCTTCTCGGGGTACTCGTTGGCGTGCTCGAGGTCCCGGACGGCGGGGCGGACGTCGCGGTCGACGAACTCCCGCACCGTGTCGACGATGGCCTGTTCTTCCTCGTTCAGCTCGGTCATGAGGAGCTCCTCTCGTAGGGCACTGGTCGAGCACTGGAGGCGACGAGGGACCTCATACGGCACGCACCCGGCGGAGGCGCTCCACGCCGTCGGCGTCGAAGCCCAGCTCGGCCAGGAGCTGGTCGGTGTGCTCGCCGACGGCGGGCACCGGGTCCATCCGCGGCTCCACGCCACTCACCGTCGCGGGCGGCACGAGCGCCTGGACGGGGCCACCGGGGGTCCCGACGGTGCGCCAGCGGCCGCGGCCCGACAGCACCGGGTGGTCGAGCATGCCCTGGACGTCGTTGACCCGGGCGTGGGCGACGTCGGCGTCCTGCAGCAGCGAGACCGCCTGCGCCTCGTCCAGCCGCCCGAGCCGCGCGGTGATGAGCGCGTTGAGCTCCTCGCGGTTGGCCACGCGGGCCGAGTTGCGGACGAACCGCTCGTCGGTGGCCAGCGCGGGGTCCCCGAGCACCTGCTCGCACAGCGACTTCCACTCGCGCTCGTTCTGGACGGCGAGCAGGACGACGGCCCCGTCGCCGACGGTGAAGGGGCCGTAGGGCGCGATCGTGGCGTGCTCCATACCGACCCGGGCCGGGGACCGGCCGGACCCGGCGGTGTAGTACGCGGGGGAGCCCATCCACTCGGCGAGGGACTCGAAGAGGGAGACCTCGACGACGGAGCCCTCCCCGGTGATCCCCCGCTGCAGCAAGGCGGTGAGGACACCGCTGTAGGCGTACATGCCCCCTGCGATGTCGGCCACGGAGATGCCCACCTTCGCCGGCTGCTCCGGCGTGCCGGTCAGGGACACCAGCCCGGCCTCGCACTGGATGAGCAGGTCGTAGGCCTTGTGACCCGACCACGGCCCGGTGCTGCCGTAGCCGGAGACGTCGCAGACGATGAGCCGGGGGAACTTCGCCCGCAGCTGCTGCGCGCCCAGTCCCAGCCGCGCCGCGGCACCGGGAGCGAGGTTCTGGACGAACACGTCGGCGGTCTCGAGCAGGCGCTCGACGACGGCGACCCCGTCCGGGGACTTGAGATCGCAGGTCAGCGATTCCTTGGAGCGGTTGAGCCACACGAAGTAGCTGGACTGCCCCTGGATCGACTCGTCGTACCCGCGGGCGAAGTCACCGGCCCCGGGCCGCTCCACCTTGATCACCCGGGCGCCCAGGTCGGCCAGCTGCCGGGTGGCGAAGGGGGCCGCAACCGCCTGCTCGATGCTGACCACGGTGATGCCGTCGAGGGGGCGCACCATCAGGAGGCCTCGGTCGAGGCCGCGGACGCCGACACGGGCGCGTGGCTCATCGGTGCCCGGTCCACGGTCGTGCGCAGGAAGTCGGCCGCGTCGGCCCACGTCACCTGCTGGACGGCGTCGGCCGCGGGTCCCGCGCAGTCCCGCACCTTCGCCGCCATCTCCTCGGGCGACGGCGGACGGCCGGGCGAACCGGGCGGCAGGTCCAGGCCGGTGGTCCGCGTGCTGCCGTCCCGCAGCACCAGCTCGACGTCGAGCGTGCCGGTCAGGAGCCAGTCGCCGCCCTCGGTCAGCTCGATGTCGACCTTCTCGACCAGGTCCCGGACCTCCGGCCGGCGGACGGCGTCGTCGGTGAAGCTGGCGAAGCCGGGGTAGCGGTCCAGGAGGGCCGCGACCACCGAGTACTCGAGGCTGAACTTGCCCTCCAGGCCGGTACCGGGCCGGGAGTGGATGAGCGGCTGGACGGTGCCGGCCGGCGTGCGCAACCGGATGCGGTCGACGTCGCCGGGCTGCACGCCGCCGTCGAGCAGGTCCCGGACGGCGCTGATCGGCCGCTGCAGGGCGTAGCAGCACGGGTAGACCTTGATGGCGAGGCCACCCGGAACGGCCGGCCCGGACAGGTCGGCACGGGCGGGGTCCCCCCCGACCAGCGCCAGCCACTGGTCGAGGGCGGTCAGGTCGGCGGTCGCGCCGGCGGCGGCCAGCCGCGCGGCACGGAGGCCGGCCTCCGCCGCGAAACCGACCTGCAGGGACTTCGCGGAGGTGCCGAAGGCCCGCTGGACGCCGCCGGCGCCGGGCACGGCCAGGGCGATCGCACGCGCGATGCCGTCGGCGTCCAGGCCGAGGGAGACGGCCGCGCCGACGGCCGCGGCCGGGGCTCCGGCGGTGCAGGTCGCGTGCCAGCCGCTGGAGTAGTGCGGCCAGCCCAGTGCCGTGCCGAGCCGAGCCATGACACCGGCGGCCGCGAGGTAGGCCCGAGCGCCACCACCCGCGGCCAGCACCGTGGGGACGGTGACCACGCTGATGTGCGTGGTCGACTCCATGTGCAGGTCGTCGAAGTCGAGGACGTGGCCGAGGGTCGCCCAGCGCGCCGCCTCGGGCAGGTCGGCGGCGACCTGGCGGATGGGGTCGTCGGTCGCCGCGACGGTGACCGCGAGGGTGTCGAGCAGGGAGCGGTCGGCGAGCTCGAGGTCCTGGTCCGTGGGGGCCAGGCCGGCGGCCCACTGCGCCAGCTGTGCGGCGAGGGTGGTCACGCGGTCTCCATTCACACGGTGGCTGAGCGGCCACGTACGATGGTACAAAATACACAATATCAGTCGCTCTCCCGGATGTGCGAGGTTCACGTCCCTTCTCGAGGAGGCCGCAGATGACCGGATCCGCCGTCCCTCCACCGCCGGGCCGGCGCCGGTGCGTGCTCTCCGTGCCCGCCGGTGACGCCCGCAAGGTCGCCAAGGCACTGGGGAGCGCGGCCGACGAGCTCGTCCTCGACCTGGAGGACGCCGTCGCCGTGGGCGACAAGGACGCCGCACGCGAGCTGCTCGTCGCCACCCTGCACGACCTCGAGCCGCGCCGGGCGCCGATCCTGACGGTGCGCGTGAACGCGCCCGGCTCCCCCTGGTGCCACGCCGACCTGCTCGCCCTGGCCGTCCTCCCCCGCCCGCCGGCGACCGTCGTCGTGCCGAAGGTGGAGAGCGCCGGCGACCTGGCCTTCGTCGACCGGCTGCTCGCCGGCGCGGAGGCCGGCCGCGCGGCGGTCGTGCCCATGACCGTGCAGGCGCTGATCGAGACGGCGGCGGGGCTGGAACGGGTGCAGGAGATCGCCCGGTCGAGCCCCCGGCTGGTCTCGCTCGTCCTCGGTTACGCCGACCTGGCCGCGTCCCTGGGCATGACCGCCCCCGCGCCGGACCGGCTCGACCTGTGGTTGCCGGCGCAGCAGGCGCTGCTGGTGGCGGCCCGCGCGGCCGGCATCCAGGCCATCGACGGACCGCACCTCGGCGTCGGCGTGGACGAGCACTTCGCCCGGGACGTCGGACGGGCCCGGGACCTCGGCTTCGACGGCAAGTGGGCGATCCACCCTGCCCAGCTCGAGCCGATCACGGCGGCCTTCACCCCCTCCGGCAGCGAGGTGGCCGCCGCGCGGGAGGTGCTGGACACCCTGGCCCGAGCGGCCGTCGCCGGCGCCGGGGCGGCGCAGCTGCACGGGCAGATGCTGGACGAGGCGGTGGCCGCCGCGGCCCGCCGGGTCCTGGCACGGTCAGCAGGAGATCCGGCGGAGGACGGAGCGTGAGCACGGTGGACGAGCGGTTGACGGCGGAGGGCCCCTGGTTCGAGGAGCTGCGCGTCGGGCAGGTCCTGCACAATGCGTCGGGCCTGACGCTGACCGAGGGGCTGGCCGCCACCCACCAGTCGATCGTGGGCGACCGGCTGCGGATCGCGCTGGACCACGAGTTCGGCCGCCGCGTGACCGGGCAGGACCGGCCGCCGGCCGCGCCGTCCCTGGTCTGGGACGTCTCCATCGGCCAGTCGACGTCGGTCACCCACCACGTGGTGGCCAACCTCTTCTACCGGGGGCTCGCCTTCCGGCGGCTGCCCTCCCTGGGCGACACCCTCTACAGCCGCACGGAGGTGGTGGCCCTGCGCCAGAACACCGTCCGCGAGGGCCGGCCGGCGACCGGCCTGGCCGCCCTGCGGATCACCACCAGCGACCAGGAGGGGCGCCCCGTCCTGGACTACTGGCGCTGCGCGATGTTGCCGCTGCGCGACCAGGGCGTCCGCACCGGTGCCGCCGACGACCTGGCCCTGGTCGGCACCGACGCCGTCGCCGCCGACCCGGGCGCGTGGGGCTGGGACCTCGCGGCGGTCGGAGACCTGTACGGCGCGGCGCCCGGCTCCCTCCTCGAGGCCGGTCGGGCGTGGTCGGTCACCGGCGGCGACGTCGTCTCCAGCGCCCCCGAGCTGGCCCGACTGACCCTGAACGTCGCCCGGGCGCACCACGACGACGCGTCCAGCGCCTCGGGCCGGCTGGTCTACGGCGGCCACACCATCGGCGTCGCACTGAGCCAGGTGACCCGAGCCTTCCCCGACATCCTCACCGTGCTGTCCTGGCGGCACTGCGACCACCTGGGTCCGGTGCGCGAGGGGGACACGCTCGCCAGCGTCGTCGACGTGGAGGGCACGCGTCAGCTGCCCGCCGGGCGGGCGGTCGACCTCCGGTCCCGCGTGACGGCCCGGTCCGTCCCCGGCGAGGAACCCCGCCCGGTCCTGGACTGGCGCTTCACCGCCCTGTTCCCGTGACGTCGGCCGGGAGGCCACCGGCGTCCAGGAAGCGCCGCTCCATCTCCAGGTGTGCGGCCACGGCCGTCACCTCGTTCCACTCCGCCGCGGTGGCCAGATCGCCGCGGACGGCGACGCTGGTCCCGTCGGCGCGCAGCGCGCGCAGCGCCCGTCCGGCCGCGGCCACGACCGCGGCGCGCACCGTGCCGGGATGGACGGCGAGGGCGGCGCCGGCCGCCCCGAGGTCGGTGGGTGAGCAGTCGGACAGCCCGCCGGAGTCGTGCACCAGCACGACCAGCGGTGCATCCACCTCGGTGGCGACCCTGCGGACCTGGGACAGCTCCGCCAGCCCGACGACCATGACCGCGTCGGCACCGCTGTCCACCGCCAGCCGACAGCGCTCGATCGCCGCGTCCAGGCCCAGACCACGCATCGCGTCGGTTCGGGCGATGACCACCAGGCCGTCGCGGCGCGCCCACACGGCCGCCCGCACCCTGGCGAGGAACTCCTCCTGCGGGACGACAGCGGGCGGCGCGTCGAGGATCCCGCACCGTTTCGGGGTGACCTGATCCTCGAGCGTGACGCCCGCCAGACCGGCGGCCTCGGCCTCGCGGACGGTCCTGACCACGTTCAGAGCGCCGCCGTAGCCGGTGTCCGCGTCGTGGATGACCGGCACCTCGACAGCACCGGCCACCCCCCGGGCGGCCGAGAGGCTCTCGGTCATCGTCACCAGACCGACGTCGGGAGCACCGAGCAGTGCCGCGGCGAGCCCGTTGCCGGTCACGAAGAGCGCCGGAAAGCCGGCTTGCTCGGCCAGCCGGGCGGTGATGCCGTCGTACACGCCCGGCACCTGGCGGATGCCCGGGCGCGAGAGCAGCTCGCGCAGCGCGACGCGCGGATTCACGGCCCCGGGACCCAGCGGCCGGGTCACGGCGTCACCGCTCGTAGAGGTGCGTCACCAGAACCGGGCAGGTCGCGCCCAGCAGGACCCGCTGCGCGTCACTGCCGACCAGCGCCTTGCCGACGCGCGAGCGCTTCGCGAGGCCGATGACCATGAGGTCCACTCCGCGCTCCTCGGCGATCCGCGCGATGTCCATGGCTGCGGCCACGACGACGATCCCGACCTCGAAGGACGCGTCGTAGCCCTCTGCGCGCAGGGTGTCGGCCCGGCCCTCCAGGGCCTGCTCGGCGGACTTCAGCCGGCGGACGCCGTCCTCGTTGGCCGCGACCTTGATGAGGGTCAGCAGGTGCAGGCGCGCGTCCGGAGCGGCCGCCCGCTTGGCGAGCTCGATGAGTGGCTCCCGATCGAGGTCTTCCTTGAGGGCGATGAGCACGTTCGAGAACACAGGCTCGTCCTTTCCAGCGGTCACGGGGGCACGGGGAGGGCCGATCTTATAGGAAATGTCATGTGTGCCCGCTCGTCGGCTGTCCCGCCGACTCGCCGATCGGCGCGCGTGCGACACCCCGGCGTCGTCTTGACGCCACGGAGTGGCCTGGGTCACAGTAGGCCCCGGGCGGGGGTAGCCGGGACCGAGTGGCTACCCATCGCTGGGTAGACCGACCAACGCGGCCAGACCGTCAGAACCGGCCCCCCGCCCCCACACCTACTCCGCCGTGCTCGACGTGGGTTCCGCCGTCGGTGCGGGCTCCGCGGTGGGTGCCGGTTCCTGTGTGGGCTCCGGCTCCTGCGTCGGCTCCGGCTCCTGCGTGGGCTCCGGCTCCTGCGTGGGCTCCGGCTCCTGCGTGGGCTCCGGCTCCTGCGTGGGCTCCGGCTCCTGCGTGGGCTCCGGCTCCTGCGTGGGCTCGGGACTGGGTGACGGCTCCGGAGCCGGCTCAGGAGTGCGCGTCGGCGTCGGCGCAGGGGTCGGTTCCGGTGTCGGTTCCGGGGATGGCGCAGGGGTCGGTTCCGGCGTCGGTTCCGGGGACGGCGCAGGGGTCGGTTCCGGCGTCGGCTCCGGGGACGGCGCGGATGCAGGGGCCGGTGCGGGCGCCGGCTCGGGCTCGGGCTCGGGCTCGGGACGCGGCGGCGTCCACCGAGCGCCGTTGCTGACGAACACCGTCACGGCGCGGTCGGTCTGCACCAGCGTGCCCGGCCCCGGGTCCACCGACACGACCGCGCCGGGTGCCAGCGCGCTGTCGACCGGCACGACGGAGGCGGCCAGGTCGCGGGCGCCGAGCAGGGTGCGGCACCGGTCGACGGACCGGCGGGCGCAGCCGGCGGGGACCGTCTCGAGGGTGCCCGCCACGTACTGCGGGTCGGCCGGCGGGAAGGGCACGGGGGTCCGGGCGCCGAGCACCGGCTGCATGGCGTCGTGCCAGATCTGGGCCGGCATGCCGCCGCCGAAGCCGCCGACGTCCTGGTTGCGGACCGGGTCGTAGACCATCACGCTGGCCGCCAGCTCGGGCGTGTACCCGACGAAGGTGACCGAGTAGTTGTTCTGCGTGGTGCCGGTCTTCCCGGCGATCTGGTGCCCGGGCACGTGGGCGCGGCGGCCGGTCTGCCCCGGGAAGCCGGGCTCGACGTCCTTGCGCAGCGCCTGCGAGAGGGTGTGCGCCAGGCCGGGCGCGACCACGTCGGCCTCACACCGCGGCTCGCCCAGCGGGCGGCCCTCGTCGTCCAGCAGCGGCTCGCCGTCGCGGTCGAGGACCCGGTGGACGGGCGAGGGCTCGCACCGCGTGCCGCCGGCGGCGAGCGTGGCGTAGGCGTTGGCCAGGTGCAGGGGGCTGGTGCGCTCGGCGCCGAAGGTGAACGAGCCCCGGTTCTCCGCGCTCACCCGGTCGGCGACGGGGTCCAGCGACCGCAGCCCCAGCCGCTGGGCCATGCGCACCGGCCCCTCGACGCTGCCGAGCTGGTCCTCCAGCGCCAGGAAGTAGGTGTTGGAGGACCTGTAGAGCGCCTCCTCCATGTCCAGCGTGCGCGGGTAGCGGCCGGCGTTCTCGACGTCGTAGGGGCCGTCGCCGTCGCGGTAGACCGTGGACACGTAGGGGTCCGACGTCGTGATCCGGTGGTCCAGCCCGATGCCCTGCTCGAGCGCCGCGGCGGCGGTGAACACCTTGTAGGTGGAGCCCGCGCCCTGGCCGGCCACGACGTTGAGGTCCACCGTCGTCCGCGCCGGGTCGCCCTCGGCGACACCGAAGATCCGGTTGACCGACATGGCCAGCACCCGCCCGGTGCCGGGCTCGACGGCGGTGTAGATGCCGGCGCGCGGGTCGCCCAGGTCGAGGGTCTGCAGTACGGCGGCGTCGCCGGCTCGCTGCACGACCGGGTCCAGCGTCGTCTCCACGGTGAAGCCGCCGGTCTCCAGCTGCTCCCGGTCGAGGCCGAGCGTGCCGGTGAGGTGGTCGAGCACGTAGTCGCAGAAGAAGCCGCCGATGCGCGCCTCGCGGCAACCGCGCGGCGGTCCCTCCCCCGGGGTGAGGAGGACGGGGGCGCTACGTGCCTCCTCGACGGCGGCCGGGTCGGCCATGCCGAGCTCGGCCATCCGGGCGAGGACGACGTCGCGCCGCTCGGTGGCCCGCTCGGGGGCGACGAACGGGTCGTACCGGGTCGGGCTCTGCACCAGCCCGGCGAGGGTGGCGGCCTGGGCGAGGGTGAGGGCGTCGGGCGTCACGCCGAAGTACGTCTCGGCGGCGGCGGCCACGCCGTAGGCACCGGCGCCGAAGTACACGCGGTTGAGGTAGCGGGTGAGGATCTCGTCCTTGCTGTAGCGCTCCTCCAGCGCGAGGGCGAGCTGCGCCTCGCGGAGCTTGCGGCCGACGCTCTGGTCGGTCGCCGCCTGCCGCGCGTCGGGGTCGTCGGCCGAC
The DNA here is from genome assembly GCF_002938435.1 of Blastococcus saxobsidens. Lineage (GTDB taxonomy): Bacteria > Actinomycetota > Actinomycetes > Mycobacteriales > Geodermatophilaceae > Blastococcus > Blastococcus saxobsidens. Next base: position 168,608 of record NZ_POQT01000003.1, on the reverse strand, counting down.
TGGAGCCGGATCTGCTTGACCAGCTGCTGGGTGAGCGTGGAACCGCCCTCGACCACCTCACCGGCGGAGAGGTTGCGGACGAGCGCCCGGAGCAGTCCCTTGCCGTCGACGCCCTCGTGGGAGAAGAAGCGGCTGTCCTCGATCGCGACGAGGGCGTCCTTCATCACCGGGGCGATCGCGTCGCCGGGCACCACGGTGCGGTTGCGGCGGTAGAGCTCGGCGATCAGCGAGCCGTCGGCGGCGAGGATGCGGGTGTTGCCGGGCGGGGTGCGGTCGAGCACGTCGGCGTCGGCCATCGGGCGCAGCAGGCCGGCACCCTGCTGGGTGAGGAAGGAGGCACCGCCCAGGACCGGCGCGAAGAGCGCGGCCAGCAGGGCACCCGCCAGCACGACCGCCAGCGCCAGGCGCCCCAGGACCCCCGGCCGACGACGTGGTGCCACCGCCCCCGTGGCCTGCTCGATGCCGGGCAGCGGCAGGCCGTCGATGGTGGGGCGGGATGGCACGGAACTCCTCGGCGCAGACGGCAGCGGTGGCGCCCGCGCGCAGCGAGGCCGACTTCCGTCGTGCCCGATCCAGATGGGCACGTCACCCCGACGGCCGCTCTGTCACGCGATCGCAAAGTGGCCGGCCGGCTCCGCTCCGGAAGTCGCGCCTCCGCTCAGGGGTCACTGCAGGAGTCCGGGAGCACGCACAACGCCCCCACACAGCCGGGGGAGCGGAGCGGCAGGGTGCGGACGACGAAGCGGCCCCGCACTTCCGTCGAAGTGCGGGGCCGCTCGGTGTCTCAACCAGACGTGCACCCGAAGGGATTCGAACCCCTAACCTTCTGATCCGTAGTCAGATGCTCTATCCGTTGAGCTACGGGTGCGGCACCGCGCGAGCGGCACGGAAAAAGTGTACCGGGTCCGATCCAGGCACCTGTCGGGGGTTCGGCGGTCGTTCAGGTGAGAAGCCGGGCGGCCGCGTCGAGCAGGACGTCGATCGCGGGAGGCGGGGCCGCATCGGGATCCTGGGCCGCTACCACCAGGCGCGATCCGGCCTCGAGCAGGCACTCGGCGCCGAGCAGCCGTGTCGCCATGCAGCCGTGCTCCAGCGGCTCGTGCTCCGACCAGACGTGCAGCAGCTCCTCGGGACCGAGGTCGTCGCCGGCCAGTCGGGCCGACCACCGCGCCGCATCGAAGGCCGCGGGCCCTGCCAGCGCGGACGCGTCGTAGAGGACCAGACGCCCGCCTGGTCCTCGGGCGAGGTTGGGCAGGCCGAGGTCACCGTGCAGCGGGCGGGACGGGCCGGCCCCGTACGCCGGCAGCACAGCCGCCCGCTGGTGTGGCGCGACCTCGTGACCGGCGGCCGCCAGCACGGCGACGGCGGAGGTCCACCGCGGCACCATGACGGCTGGGAGCGGCCGCAGGACCGCGTCCAGCCGCGGCGCAGGGCGGTGCATCACGGTTCCGTGTGCCGCCACCTCCCGCGTCAGCGCGAGCCGGGAGGCGCGGTCGGGGACGCGCACCGGCCGCAGCGGGAGGTGCTCGAGGAGCAGCCAGCTGCAACCGCCGCGCTCCCCGGACCGGACACGCGGCGTGGGCACCCCGAGGCCGTGCCAGAGCTGCAGCAGCGGCCCTTCTCCCCGCGGCCTGTCGCCGTACACCTTGAGCACGACGTCGTCGCCCACGCCGGTGGGACGCCCGGCCGGATCGCGGCGGAACCGCAGCACCAGGCGAGGCTTGAAGTCGGCGAGCGCACCGAGGAAGGTCCCGAGCCCGAGATCGACGAGCAGACCGGGCAGGACACCGAGAGCCGCGTCGAGGGCCGCCAGGTCGTCCGTCCCGGACGCCGCGACCGCTGCGCGCTGTCCGGCCAGCGCCGCGGCGAGATCGGGCGGGATGCTGCCTGGGGCCGCTGGACGGTGGCGTTCGATGCGCCGGAGTCTAGGCGGCCGGCGCTTGCGGTTCGGGGCAGCGACGACGGGTAGTGCGCCGGGGTCGTTGCGGAACCGGCACACAGGAGCGCTCGGGCATCGTGGTGGAGGGCGAGCGCTCCGTGGGACGCCGGCGCAGCACGCGGAGCACCGCTGCGGTGGGTGCGCTGATCCTGCTGCTCGCGGTGGTCCTGCCGCTCGGCGTGGCGCTCTACGCTCGCTACCGCGACGCCGACCAGTGGCTGTGGGACGACTGGGCGGCGCTGATCATCTCGATGCTGCTCGGGTTGCTCTTCTTCGTCCTGGCGCACGTGCTGGGCCGGGACGGCGAGCGCCGGGCCCGCGCGGTCGCCGATGCCGAGCTGATGACGACGATTGGGGCTCTCCACATGAGCAGCGCCCGCAGTTTCGCCGGCTCCGACCGGCACGCCCTGCGGATCGCGGCCGACGCCCGCGCCGCGCTCCAGCACTATCCGAACGCGAGCGCCGACGAGCAGTCCGCACTCCTGCGGACGATCGAGGACGCCTTCAGCGACCTGGCGTTCGGCACCTTCGCCCGCGCCGACGCCCTCCCCCGGTCCGTCTGGAACCAGCTCGCGGCCGGGGCGGAAGGAGTCGTCGCGGAGGCGCGGCAGGTGGCGGCCGGACTGGGACGCCGCGCCGAGAGCCAGGGAGGCGATCTGTCACGGCTGGCCGACAACGTCACCTTCGCCTTGTCGATAGGCCGCCAGGTCCGCGAGCAGCACCGCCCACCCCTCCCCCCGGGACGGCCCCAGGTGCTCCGGTGCGTCTGGGACGGGGTCCCGCCGGCCCCGGAGACCCGGCCGGACGGCGTCGAGAGCCCCGAGCAGCAGGCGGCGCGAACAGCGGCGGCCGAGAAGGGGGCGGCCGACGCCGACCGGCAGGGCGAGGCACTCCTCGTCCGACGGGAACGGCTGTCCTGCCTCTACCGGCGCGAGCTCACCGTGAAGAAGGACTGGCGCGTGGTCTTCGACGCGGGGGACGCGATCGCCTGCCGGGTGGTCCTGAGCGACCTCTCCGGCACCGACCACTGGCTCGCACCCTGGTACGTCAGCGACATGCCGCCGCCGTTGCACCCGGTCAACGTCCTGTTCGACGACCTGGACGAGGCCGCGCACCATGATCCGGTCGTCGACCGTCCCGGCCTGCCCCGCTTCCCCGAGCTGCTGAGGCACGGCGGTCTCCCCGCCGGCATGCGCCGCCGGGCGATCGCAAACCTGCGCGACCTGCTGCGCCAGCAGGAGATCGCCACGGTGTGCGTCCTGGTGTACGACGTCGTCACCGCCGGCGGGCGGACCCAGCGCCTGGTGCTCGACGGGAACCACCGGCTGGCCGCCGCCCGCGCCCTCGCCGAGGAACGGCGGACCGGCTGGCGGCGGAGGCGGCGCAAGGACGCGGCCACCGACGTCCGCGTGTTGGCGTTCGTCATGTCCGAACGGCGCCCGGTCGACGCGCCCGCCTCCGACCTGGAGGGCCGGTTCCCCGACTGGCGCGGCTTCACGCCCGACGTCGGGCTCGCACGGGGTACCTGGCTCCCGGACCGCTACCTCAGGATGCTCGCCGGGGACCGGCACCCCACCCAGTAGCACGCAACCCGTGACCGGCTGGACCGGATCACGGGTTGCGGTTCACGCGTTGAGTTCTCGAGCGCGGAGGCTCCGGGATTTGAACCCGGGATGGGGATTAACCCAAACCGCATTAGCAGTGCGGCGCCATAGACCGGACTAGGCGAAGCCTCCCGGGGTCCGAGTTCCCTCGTAACCGCCGAGAAGAGAGACTACCAGCGCCTCCGGAGGCCTCCCAGCCCGGGTGCCGAGGACCCGGACCGGCCAGGCGTCCAGTGGTACGAACTCGTGGCGATCAGCCGGGCTGATGACCACGAGTTCGTGGCAGTCGGGCCGCGGGATCAGGCGGGGACGGACTCCCGGACCGGCGGCAGCGGCCGCAGATCGCGCCCCGGCACCAGCGTGACGACGACCGCGGCGGCCGCACCGGTGCAGGCGAGGACCAGCGCGCCGGACACACCGAACCGCCCCTCGATCAGCGCGCCGCCGAGCGCCGCCCCGACCGCGGAGGCGCCGACGGCGACGGTCGAGAGCCAGGTGAACGCCTCGGTGGTGGCGTGCACCGGGGCGATCGAGCCGACCAGCGAGTTCTGCACCGTGAGCGTCGGCGCGATCGCGGTCCCGCCGAGGAAGAGCAGCGCACCCAGCGCCCAGGGGCTGGAGACCCAGGCCAGCGGCGCGAGCCCGATGGTGACGCCGAACAGCAGCCAGCGGTACTGCCGGGGCAGGGAGGCGCTGAGCACCTTGGCCCCGAACCAGAGGCCACCGATGACCGAGCCGAGCGACCACACCGCCAGCAGCAGGCCGGACATCCCCGGCGAGCCGGCGGAGTCGGCGAACGCGGGGATGGCCACCTCGAGCGCCCCGAAGCCGAGCATCAGCGCCGAGCCGCTGAGCAGCACCCGCGGCATGCCGGGCGCCAGGACGGTGCTGAACAGGCTCGCCGGGGCGGCCGGGGCCGGCACCCAGGAGCGCGCGGCACCGGCGACGCCGACCGTACCGACGATCGCGAGGGCGCCGGCGACGCCGACCGCCCAGGCCGGCGCGGCCAGGACCGCCAGCGTGGCGACGAGCGTCGGGCCGACGACGAAGACGAGTTCGGTGGCCGTGGCGTCGAGCGCGTAGGCAGTCGGGCGGCTGCGCGGGTCGGTGCGCGCCCACAGGGCGCGGACGGTGCCGGAGACGAGCGGCGTGGTGGCGCCGGCCAGGCCCGAGGCGGCGATGACGAGGGCGTCGGGCGCTCCACCGAGGGCGACGGCCACCAGCAGGGCCAGCAGCAGCGGGTAGAGCGCGGCCTGCGTCAGCAGCACCCGGCGGGGGCCCCTCCGGTCGGCCACCCGGCCCAGGACCGGCGCCATGACGGCCGACGCGATGCCCAGCGTGGCCGCGGCGAGCCCCGCGACGGCGTAGGAACCGGTCTGCTGCTGCACCATGAGCAGCAGCGCGAGCGGCACCATGGAGGACGGCAGACGACCGGCGAAGCCGGCGAGGAGGAGCACCGGAGCGGAGGGCAGCCGCCACACGGTGAGGTAAGCACGCACGCTGAGCACTCGTTTCACACTGCAGGGAAGGAACAGTAGGCGGTCAAAGACCGTTGGCCGCCTACGCAGTCCCGAGAGTAGGGACTCGACCGTAGGGAGTCAATTGGACTACGACACCTACGGGTCAAGCGCCGTCGAACTGGCCATCGCCCTGGCCAACGCCGACCTTGACCCGGACGACGGCGTGTCGGCTTTCCTCACGTCGCACGACGAGTGGTTCACCCCCGGGACGTCGCTCGACCTCACCCCCGGCGAGGTGGACGAGGCCGCGGCCACCGCCCGGCTGGTGCGCGCCGTGGCGCTGGCCGAGACGCAGGACGACGTCCTCAGCCGGCTCAACGAACTGCTGGCCCTGGCGCGGCCGCGGCCGTACGCGACCGACCACGACGGCGAGCTGCACCTGCACTACGCGCGCCCGGACGCCCCCGTGCTCGAGCAGCTGACGACGACGGTCGCGATGGGGTTGTCACAGGTCGTGGTGCAGCACGGCTGGCAGCGGCTGGGCGTCTGCTCGGCGGAGGGCTGCGACGACGTCTACGTCGACACCTCGCGCAACGCCAGCCGGCGCTACTGCTCCAACACGTGCGCGAGCCGCTCGACCGTCGCCGCGTACCGGGCCCGCCAGAAGGCCTGAGCCGGCGTCGGGCTCGGCCGACCGGCCGCACCCCGCCCGCGACAGTTCCCCTCTGCCCACCCGGGTGGGCACAGCGTGAGCGTGCACGGATGCCTGCGCGGGGTCGGGACCGCCGCCCGCAGCGGTCCGTTCAGCAGCCCCCGGCATCGTGCGGGTCACGACCCAGACCGCAGTCATCCGCATGAACGCGGCCATCGGGCGCTCGATGACCGCGTTCGTGCGCATGAGCGCGCAGTGTGCGGGACGGGCGCACAGCGGCTGCCCCTGGGCGAGCGGAGGCCGCCGGCCAGGACCCCACCCCTTCGGGTCTCCGCCGGTACCGCGGCGAGACGGCTCCTCTAGCGTCCGGCCATGGCCTCCCCCCGGCAGCTCGACCGACGGCTGCACGCGTTCGTCGGCTCGCTGCCCACGACGCCGGCCGACCGCTGGCTGCGCCGGCTCTCCACGGCCGCCGACCACGGCAAGCTCTGGATGGTCATCGGCCTCGCGCTGAGCGCCCGCCGCGGCGCCCTGCGGCGCGGCGCCGTCCGGGGCCTGGGGTCGATGCTGGTCTCCAGCGGCGTGGTCAACGCCGTCCTCAAGCGGCTCTTCGGGCGGGTCCGCCCCGACCTGGCCAACCTGCGGACCGACCGGCGGCTGCGGCGGGAGCCGGGCAGCCTCTCCTTCCCGAGCGGGCACTCCAGCTCGGCGGCGGCGTTCGTCACCGGCCTGGCCATGGAGAGCCCGGTCGCGGGCGCCGCGCTGGCACCGCTCGCGCTCGGTGTCGGCTACTCCCGCGTGCACGTGGGCGTCCACTACCCCGGCGACGTCCTGGCCGGCCTGGCCGTGGGCAGCGCGGTGGCCGCGGCCAGCCAGCACTGGTGGCTGCGGCGTCCCACGGTGCCCGCGAAGGTGCGCTCGTCCTTCGCCGCTCCGGCACTGGAGGAGGGGGCGGGCCTGGTGGTGGCGGTCAACCCGCGCTCGGGCCCCGACGACTACGACCCCGCGCAGGACATCCGCCGGCTGCTCCCCCGCGCCGAGGTGCTGGAGCTGAGCGAGCAGGCGGGCGTCGCCGAGCTGCTGGGCGAGGCGGCCGCGTCCGGCCGGGCGACGGCGCTGGGCGTGGCCGGCGGGGACGGCAGCGTGGCCGCGGCCGCCGCGGTGGCCCTGGAGCACGGGCTGCCGCTGGCGGTCATCCCGGCCGGCACGCTCAACCACTTCGCCCGCGACGTCGGGCTGATCACCCCGCAGGACGCCGTCGACGCCGTGCTCGCCGGCCAGGCGGTCAAGGTCGACGTCGCCGAGGTCAACGGGACGCCGTTCCTGAACACCTCGAGCATCGGCGCCTACCCGGAGATGGTGCGCCGCCGCGACCGGCTGGCCGGCTCGCTCGGCAAGTGGCTGGCGCTGAGCGTGGCGGCGGCGCAGGTGCTGCGCACGGGGACGCCGGTGGAGCTGGAGGTGAACGGCCGGCGGCTGCGCACCTGGATCCTGTTCGTCGGCAACTGCACCTACACCCCACGCGGGCTGGCGCCGGCGTACCGGCCGCGCCTGGAGGACGGGCTGCTCGACGTGCAGTACCTGCGGGCCGACCTGCGCTTCGGCCGCACCCGTGCGGTGCTGGCCACGCTGCTCGGCGTCAGCGAGCACGCCCGCAGCTACGGGCACTTCTCCGCCGCGGAGGTCCGGGTGGTCTCCCGCTCCGGCCCGCAGCGGGTGGCCTACGACGGCGAGATGGGCGCGGCGGCCACCGAGTTCCGCTTCCGCAAGCGCGAACCGCTCACCGTCTACTGCTGCCGGACGAGCTGAGAGCGGCCGCGCGAGCCGTCGCCGGGCAGGAACGACGGTGTGCCAAGGTGTCCGGCGCACGCCGGGTGCCGCACGGGAAGAGGAGGAACGGTGACGCAGGGGTTCCGCGCCCCGGCCCAACCGGCCACCGCTCGCGGCTTCCGGCATCCGGGGCGGGTGATCTCCGGGGCGTTCCTCACGGCCGTCCTCATCGGCACGGCGCTGCTCTCCCTGCCGCTGGCGACGCCGGGGCCGGAGCGGGCGCCCTTCCTCACCGCGCTCTTCCACGCCACCTCGGCCGTCTGCGTCACCGGCCTGGTCACCGTGGACACCGGCACCTACTGGTCGGGCTTCGGGCAAGGCGTCATCCTCGCGCTCATCCAGGTCGGCGGGCTGGGGATCATGACCCTGGCCACTCTGGTGGCGCTGCTCCTCTCCCGCCGGCTCGGCCTGCGGGCACGGCTGATCGCCCAGGCCGAGACGAAGTCGCTCTCCGGCTCCGACGTGCGCCGTGTCATCGGCCGGGTCGTGCTGTTCAGCCTCGCCTGCGAGGCGGTGGCGGCGGCCGTGCTGACTACCCGCTTCGCCCTCGGCTACGACGAGCCGCTGCCCGACGCCCTGTACAGCGGGGTGTTCCACGCGGTCTCGGCGTTCAACAACGCCGGCTTCGGGCTCCGCCCGGACAACCTGATGGGCTGGGTCGGCGACCCCTGGGTGAGCCTCACCATCGCCGCGGCGGTGATCATCGGCGGGCTGGGCTTCCCGGTGGTCTTCGAACTCCTCCGGTCCTGGCGCCGCCCCCGGACGTGGACGGTGCTCACCCGGATCACCGTGGTCGTCACCGCCGTACTGCTGGTCGTGGGCACGGTCGGCTACCTGCTGGCCGAGTGGCGCAACCCGCGGACGCTCGGGCCGCTGAGCGCCGTCGACAGCGTGATGGCCGCCTTCGTGGCGGGCACCATGCCGCGCACCGCGGGGTTCAACAACCTCGACATCTCGGCCCTGCAGCCGGAGACGCTGTTCCTCACCGACGCGCTGATGTTCATCGGCGGCGGCAGCGCCGGCACCGCCGGCGGCATCAAGGTGACGACGTTCGGCCTGCTTGCCTACGTGCTCTGGGCGGAGCTCCGCGGTGACGTCGACGTCGAGGTAGGGCGCCGCCGCGTACCTCCCACCAACCAGCGGCAGGCGCTCGCGGTGGCGCTCCTCAGCATCGGGGTGATCGCGGTCGCCACCTTCCTCATGGAGGCCATGACCGACTTCTCCTTCGAGCAGGTTCTGTTCGAGACGATCTCGGCGTTCTCCACGGTCGGGCTGTCCACCGGCATCACCCCGGCGCTGCCGCCGGGCGCGCAGCTGCTCGTCGTCCTGCTGATGTTCGTGGGCCGGATCGGTCCGCTCACACTGGCCTCGGGCCTGGCCCTGCGGGACCGCGCCCGGCGCTACCAGCTCCCAGAGGAGAGGACCATCGTTGGCTAGTCACAGGGACCCGGTCGCGGTCATCGGGCTGGGCCGGTTCGGCACCTCGCTGGCCACCGAGCTGGCCGGCGGCGGCACCGAGGTGCTGGCGATCGACCACCGCCCGGAGATCGTCCAGCGGCTCTCCGGCCAGCTCGGTCAGGTCGTGGTGGCCGACGGCACCGACATGGACGCGCTGCGGGAGCTCGGGATCGGTGAGTTCCGCCGCGTCGTCGTCGCCATCGGCACCGACCTCGAGGCCAGCATCCTGACGACGTCACTGCTGGTGGAGCTCGAGGTGACCGACATCTGGGCCAAGGCCCTCAGCAGCCAGCACGGAAAGATCCTCGAACGCATCGGCGCCCACCACGTGGTGTTCCCCGAGCACGAGATGGGCGAGCGCGTCGCGCACCTGGTCTCCGGCCGGCTGCTGGACTGGGTCGAGCTGGACCCGCAGTGGGTGTTCGCCAAGACCAAGCCGCCGCGGGAGATCGTGGGCGTGCCGCTCGGGCAGACCGGGCTGCGCAGGCGGCACCGCGTCACCGTCGTCTCGGTGAAGCCCGAGGGCGGCGACGCCTACACCCACGCGGGGATGGACACGGTGCTCCGCTACGGCTGCGAAATCGTCATCGCCGGCCGGCCGCAGGACGTGGAACGGTTCGTGGACCTGCAGTGACCCGGTGATCCGACCCGGTCAGGACGGTTCGGCGACCTCGCTGTTCCTTCCTCGCCGGCTCCACCAGGTCCAGACGACGTGCGCGAGGACACCGAGCGCGGCGCCGGTGGCGTTCGTGACGACGTCGACCGGCGTGGACTCGCGGCCGGGCAGGAAGACCTGGGCGCTCTCCACCGACATCGACACCGCGACGCAGAGCAACCAGACCAGCAGGCGCGAAACCCGCGGCAGGGCGAAGCAGAGCAGCAGCCCGAACGGCGCGAACAGCAGCACGTTGGCGGCGCGCTCGACGTCGCCGCTGGACACCCACCCGAGGCCGTCGAAGCGCCGGGCGACGTCGGCGCCCCGGACGAAGAGGGCACCCGGGGACGCTCCCAGGGTCACGGCGGCGAGGACCGCCAGGTAGACGACCAGCCCCGCAACGGACAGCCGGCGGCTCATGTCCTGCGACGGTAGCGGTGGTCCGCCCGCGGAACGGCGGCGGATTCCGGAACGACGGCGCACGCCGGTTCCGGGATTGCGAGATGGATCTTCCGGGCAGTGCACCCGGGACTCCCCAGTGACATCGAGGAAAGAGGTCACCATGCTCGTCCGCCGGATCGCACGGCCACTGCTCGCCACGCCTTACATCTACGGGGGCATCAGCACCCTGCGGAAGCCGCAGGACCGCGTGCCCGGCGCCCGCCCCGTGGTGGAGAAGATCGCCGAGACCGCCGACAAGCAGCTCCCCGTCGAGGTCCCCCGGGACGTGGAGCAGTACGTCAAGGCCAACGCCGCCCTGCAGGTCGGTGCCGGCGTGCTGTTCGCCCTCGGCCGGTTCCCGCGGCTGACGTCCCTGGCGCTGGCCGGCTCCACCGTGCCGACGACGCTGGCCGGCCACCGCTTCTGGGAGGAGAGCGACCCGAAGGTCTCCTTCGAGAAGACCGCCCACTTCGTGAAGAACCTGGGCATGCTCGGCGGGCTGCTCCTGGCCGCCGTGGACACCGAGGGCAAGCCGTCGGTGGGCTACCGGGCCCGCCGCGCGGCGACGAAGGCCGCCGACGCGACCGAGAAGAACTTCGCGAAGGCGCAGAAGCGCGCCGCGAAGGCCCAGAAGCAGACCGAGAAGCGCCTGAAGAAGGCCTCCCGCTGAGCACACCGCTCCCGCCCGCGGCCGCGCTCCGGAGGATCGCCTTCCTCCTGGAGCGCGCCCGCGAGCCCAGCTACCGGGTGCAGGCGTTCCGGACGGCGGCCGCCGTGGTCGACGGGCTGACCGACGAACAGCTGGACCTCAAGATCGGTACGAACACGCTCAAGGACCTCAAGGGCGTGGGCCCCAAGACGGCCGCCGTCGTCGTCCAGGCGCACAAGGGCCAGGTGCCGGAGTACCTGGCGAAGCTCGAGAGCGACTACGCCGAACAGCTGCCGGCAGCCGACGACGTCGCCGCCTTCCGCGCCGCCCTCAAGGGCGACCTGCACGTGCACAGCGACTGGTCCGACGGCGGCAGCCCCATTCGGGAGATGGCCGAGGCCGCGATGGCGCTCGGCCACGACTACATGGCGCTGACCGACCACTCCCCCCGGCTGACGGTGGCCAACGGGCTGACCGCCGCGCGGCTGGAGAAGCAGCTGGACGTCGTCGCCGAGCTCAACGAGGAGCTGGCTCCCTTCCGGATCCTCACCGGCATCGAGTGCGACATCAACGTCGACGGCTCCCTCGACCAGACCGACGAGCTGCTCGGCCGGCTCGACGTCGTCGTCGCCAGCGTGCACTCCGACCTGCGCGCGGACGCCAAGGCCATGACGGCGCGGATGCTCACCGCCGTCGCCAACCCGCACACCGACGTCCTGGGCCACTGCACCGGGCGGCTGGTCATCGGCCGCCGGCAGCGCAACGGCACCCAGAAGCCGCGCCCGGAGAGCCAGTTCGACGCCGAGGCCGTGTTCAGCGCCTGCGTCGAGTTCGGCACCGCCGTGGAGATCAACTCCCGCCCGGAGCGGCTCGACCCACCCCGCCGGTTGCTCACCCTGGCGGTCGAGCTGGGCTGCGAGTTCGCCATCGACACGGACGCGCACGCCCCCGGCCAGCTGGACTGGCTGGGCAACGGCTGCGAGCGGGCCCTCGAGTGCGGGGTCCCGGTGGAGCGGGTCGTCAACACCCGGTCCGCCGACGATCTGGTGACCTGGACGGCGGGCTGACCGGAACCGGCGGGGCGGCGGGGCATCCCCTCTTCGGCGGCCGCCCGCCGAACATCGGGGGAACAGCAGGAACCCCCTCCCCGATCGGCTGCCTGCGATGGCACACTGCCGCCATGCACACACGTCCGGGGGCAGCTCCGGCAACGGCCGCGGACCGTCAGCAGCGGCTGCCGTCCATCGCCGTCCGGCACGTGCACTGGTTCCGCTGGTCCGGCGCCGACCCGTTCAGCGGGTCGAGTCTGTACGCCTGCCGGTGCGGCGTGGTGCGCCCCGGCCTCTGACCGCTGCCGGCGGTCAGCCGCGGAACGCGTCCCCGGTCGTGGGACGGCCCGGAAGGGCGTCGCGGACGTCGAGGGTCTCGGTGTCGGCGGCTCGGCGCAGCGCCCAGTCGGCCGGGAGCACCAGGCGCGGGGCGACGCCGACGAGCACGGCGACGAGGAACGCGACGCCGGCCAGCGCCTCGCCGGACTCCTCGAGGTAGGTGGCCGTCACCGCCCAGCCGCCGGGGGCGACGCCGCTGAGGGCGGAGAGCCCGACCGAGGCGGCGGCGTAACCGGTGAGGGCGCCGAGGACGCGCCGCCGGTCACGGCGATCGGTGCGGCTGAGGAAGAACAGGGCGGAGACGACGGCGACGGCGACGGCCACGCTGATCAGCACGGCTGCGTGTCCGCCGATCGCGGAGCCCAGCGCCGCCATCGTGTCGACGTGCACGGTGCTGCCCGCCTTCACGGCCGCGATCCCGGCGGCCACGATGCCGACACCCAGCCACCAGGTGCGCCGGGTGGTGCCCGCGCCGGCGACGGCGGCCAGCGCGGCGGCAGCGAAGAGCGCCGCCACGTACATGCGCGGCAGCGAGAAGGGGGCGTCCATGGAGAGCGCCTGGGCGAGCGGCCCCGAGGTGCCGGAGAGCCGGAAGCCGTAGCCGACGGTCATCAGGCCGACGGCGAGGGCGGCGAGTGCGATCCCGATGGGGGGCAGCGGCACGGCACGGCGGCGCACGCGCGCGGGGGCGGCCTGTGGGGCGAGGGCCTCGGTCGTCAGCACGCCCGTCGAGTCGGGGGTTCGGAGGTCAGCGGTGCGGATGCCCCGGCCGATGACGACCGCCAGCCCGAAGGCGAGGACGAACCACGCGACCAGTCCACCCACGACCCAGAGCCACCACACGCAGAGATCATCGGCAGGTCAGCCCGAGAACATGACCATTTCGTCCCACGTGGCGTGACCTCGGGTGCGCGCGGGTCAGTCGAGTCTGCTGAGGTGGCTCCCCGGCGCCGAGCGCCACGGCGGACCGACCTCGTGCGGGAACCAGTCCCCGTCCGTCGATGACCGGAGAAGGCCATGTCGGGCGGAGGGAGGGCCGACGAAGATCAGGAACGACGCATGGGACTGCCGCCTGCTCCGGTAGCCCCAGCTTCCGGCATAGGCTGGGCCCCGGTGTCCACGTATCCGCAGCAGACGACCGCGAAGGTGCTCTTCGTCTGCACCGGCAACATCTGCCGCTCCGCAGCCGCCGAACGACTCCTCCGCGCCTGGACCGCCGACGGCGATCTGCGGGTGGAGGCGCGCAGCGCCGGAACCCAGGCACGCCCCGGTCGACCCATGCACCCCCGCACCGAACGCGCGCTGGCCCGGCACGGGGTCCGGGCCGACGGCTTCGCCTCCCGGCGCCTGTCGGACGCCGACGTCGACTGGGCCGACCTCGTGCTGACGATGACCGGCGAGCATCGCGACGAGGTGGCGGGGATCAGTCCCCGCGGGCTCCAGAAGGTCTTCACCGTCATGGAGGCCGCTGCGCTGGCACAGACGCTGGGACAGGACTGGTCCCCCGACTCGGCACACCGGCGGGGGGCTGAGCTCGCCCAGGCCCTCGGCGAGGCACGGGCACGGTACGCGCGGTCCCGCGGGCCGCAGTTCGACGTGCCGGACCCCATCGAGGGGTCCTCACGGGTGCACGCCGAGGCCGTCGACCAGATCGTGACCGCGCTCGAGCTCGTCTTCCCGCTGCTGGAGGACCGCACGCCGCTCAGCGACGAGACGGTCCGGATGCCCCGGATCCCACCGGTGCCCCGGCCGAGCTAGTTCGGCACCGCAGGCAACGCGTCGACGGCGAATTCAGCCGCGTGCTCGCCCAGCGAGTCGGCGCGAAGGTGGTTCCACATCTGTGCCGAGCGGGCCGGATCGAGGTAGACGACGCTCTGCGCGCCTTCCCGACCGGTGCCGGCGACCGGCGCGGTCAGGAACGTGAGGGCGTCCGGGCGCAACGACCGCATGTCGTAGGCCATCTGGATCAGGTCGGCGTTCGACAGCTGCTCGTCCACGGCCATCGCGCCGGTGAGGGCGTCCATGAACCCACCGAGGGCACCCATGTCGGTGAGGACGTTCTGCTGGGAGAGCGCACCGAACACCGAACGCAGGTACTGCTGCTGGCGCTTGACCCGGTCGAAGTCCCCGCCCGGGAGTCCGTACCGCTGACGGACGTAGTTCAGCGCCTCGTCACCGTCGAGGTGGTTCAGTCCCGCCTCGTAGGTGTACGGGCCGTTGCTCGTCGCCTCGGCGACCTGGACGTCCACCCCGCCGAGCGAGTCGGTCATCTGCACGAAGCCCTGGAAGTCGATGGCGGCGTAGTGGTCGACGCGGACGCCGGTCAGGTTCTCGACGGTCTGCACCAACAGCGTGGGCCCACCGTAGGCGTAGGCCGCGTTCAGCTTTGCCATGCCCATCCCGGGGATGGAGACCCATGAATCCCGGGGCAGCGAGATCACCTGAGCGTTCTGGCGGTCAGCGGTGACCCGGACCAGCATCATCACGTCCGAGCGACCGTCCGGACGCTCGCCCTCGGGGACATCGGCGCGCGTGTCCGATCCGACGACGAGGAACGTGAGGGCCGTTCGGGCAGGACCGGTCGGAGCCGCCGGTCGTTGGGTCTCGTCCAGGCCGGCGAAGACGCCGTCCAGGCGCTCGAGGCCGCCCGCGTACCGGTCTGTCAAATACCAGGCCGCGCCCCCCACGAGGAGCAGAGCCACCACCACGCCGGCGGCCAGTGACTGGAGCAGCCGTCGCCTCCGCCGGCTCCGGAGCGGGTTCTCCGTGACCTCGGCCTCGTCGTCGAGGACTTCCGACCATCGGGATCTCACCAGATCCCCCCTTCCATCACGACCGCAGCACGAGGTTGGGACCAATCAGACACATGTTCATGGAGCCGCGGGTCAACAGTGACGGCTGATGTAGATGCGCCACATGACCTGCGGACTCGCTCACGCCGCCACACCCCTCACGGGCTTCGCTGTTGTCGATGGCCAGCGGGGAGGGGTGTCCCGCACATCGGCGGTCCGGCTCGGTTCAGCCCCGGATCCACCGCTCGGCAGCCCTTCTTCCGACGGAGGAAGGGCTGCTCGACCCAGCGATAGGAGGCCGCCGCCACGGCGAGCGACAGCGCCACCTCGATGACCTGCTTGGGCAGGGTGAAAGGCACCAACCCCGTCGACGTCACCACGGCGATCACCGGGTAGTGCCACAGGTAGAGCCCGTACGAACGCACTCCGGCCCACCGCAGCCAGGCGGCGCCCAGCACTTGGGCGATGCAGCCCGCACCGGAGAGGTAGGCCGCGCCGACGAGCACCGCGGAAGCGACCGCGACCGCAGATAGGGTCAGTCTGTAGCCCACGCTCGCCCCTTCGAACGGGAAGACCACGGTGAGGGCGGCGAGGAAGATCGCAGCCGGCGCCGCGAGCCGGGTGAGGACGGCCCGGAGCTGCGGGACTCCCCCTCGCTCCCGGGCGAGGGTGACGACGACGGCGAGAGCGCAGCCGAGCATGAGGTGATCGGCCTGGGTGTCCGTCCCGTTGTAGACCCGGTCCAGCGCTCCGGCACCGACGCCGTCGACCGCCATCCGCGCGGCGAGCGCCGCGCAGCATCCGGTTCCGGCCACGGCCGCCACCACCCACATCCGTCGGGTCAGCCGCAGGACCAGGAGCAGCACGAACGGCCAGACGAGGTAGAACTGCTCCTCGACGGCCAGGGACCAGGTGTGGTCGAGGACGCCCAGCGAGCCGGCGCCCTCGAAGGCCCGACTCCAGTTCCCCAGGTGGAGCAGCACCATCGGGAGACCATCGATCGTGGCCTCGGCCCGCTCCATCTCCGGCCACAGCCACGCCAGCACCCCACAGGCGACCACGACCGAGAGCCAGGCAGGCACCAGGCGCAACGCACGGCGGGCGTAGAACCGCCGCAGCACTCGCTGCCGTTGACCGCGCAGGTCGTCGAGCAGCAGCTGGGTGATCAGGAATCCGGACAGCGAGAAGAAGATCAGGACCCCCACCTGGCCGCCGGGGACGACCGCCAGCCCCACGTGCAGACCCATCACCAGCATGACTGCCACGCCGCGCAACCCGTCCAGTGCAGGGACGTGCGCCAAGGGCCGGGCCGCCGTGACGGTCGGCAGGCCCGTCACGTCTCGGAGGTCGGTGCCGGCCGACAGCGGGTGGGCGCGGCGCTCACAACCGCTCGACCGCGTCCCCGGCGAGGACACCGCGGGTGTCGAACACCGAGACATCGTCGAGGACCCCGCCGAGGTACGCCTGGTGCGCCTGGAGAAGCACCACGACGTCGGCCGCCTGCAGCGCCTCCACCAGGTCGGGCTCGACCTTGACGTACCGCGGCGGCTCGCCGTGGGCGGCCACGTTCCAGTCGGTGACGTACGGGTCGTGGAACCGGACGTCGGCGCCCATCGCGGCCAGCTTCTCCGCCACCGGCACTGCGGGGGATTCCCGCTCGTCCGCGATGTCGGCCTTGTAGGTCACGCCGAGCAGGAGCACCCGCGACCCCCGGACGGCCTTGCTCTCGTCGTTGAGCCGGTCCTGGATCCGCCGGGCGACGTAGCCGGGCATGCTCGCGTTGATCTCCTGAGCCAGCTCGACGAAGCGGAACGGATAACGGAGCCGCGCCTGGACGGTGTGGGACAGGTAGTTGGGGTCGATGGGAATGCAGTGGCCCCCGACGCCCGGACCCGGGTAGAAGGCCTGGAAGCCGAAGGGCTTGGTCTTGGCGCACTCGATGACGTTCCACAGGTCGATGTCCAGCTCGTGCGAGAAGCGGGCCATCTCGTTGACCAGCGCGATGTTGATGTGCCGGTAGGTGTTCTCCAGCAACTTGGCCATTTCGGCCTCGCGGGTCCCCTTCGCGGGCACCACGGTGTCGACGAAGCTGCCGTAGAACGTCGCCGCCCGGCGCGTGCACTCAGCGGTGACCCCGCCGACCACCTTCGGCGTGTTCCGGATCCCGTACCTCGCGTTGCCGGGGTCGACGCGCTCCGGGGAGAAAGCCAGGTTCAAGTCGTGACCCACCCGGAGTCCGCCGCCCTCCACGAGAGGCTGGAAGAGCTCCTCGGTCGTTCCGGGGTATGTGGTCGACTCCAGCACGACGAGCGTGCCTGGCCGCAGCTGGTCGCCGAGCAGCCGACCGACGGCTGCCACCGCGCCCAGGTCCGGGGCCCCGTCGCCCGACAGCGGAGTGGGGACGCACACGACGACGACATCTGCACCCCGGATGGACTCCGGGTCTGTGGTGGGAGTGAAACCCCCGAGGATCGCCGTGACGGTGTCGTCGTCGATGTCATCGACGTGCGATCGGCCGGCAGCCAACCCGGCGACGACGGCCTCGTCGCGATCCAGACCCAGAACCCGGTGCCCGGCCCGGACCATCTCGACGACGAGGGGCAGACCCACGTATCCGAGGCCGACGACGACGACGGTGTTCACCGCGTCAGTCCCGTGCGGAACCAGGAGACCGTCTGCTCCAGCCCGACCCGCAACTCGGTCGGGAGAACACCCGGGAAGAGGCCCTGCAGCACGGTGTTGTCGGCCTGCGAGTGCGGGACGTCGCCGGCTCGCGGCGGACCGTGGGTCACCGTCGCCGCGCGGCCGGTCAATTCCTCGATCAGCCCGATGAGCTCCAACAGGGTCGTCCGAGAGCCGAAGGCCAGGTTTACTGGCTCGGTCGAGACCGTGCGCCGCGCGACGGCGTCCAGAAGGATGTCGCACACAGTGCCGACGTAGGTGAAGTCACGGGACTGCTCCCCCGTGCCGTTCACCGTGAGCGGACGACCGGCGAGCAACGCGTCGACGAATGCCGGGATGACGGCGGCGTAGGCGTGGCCGGCCGCCTGGCCCGGGCCGTAGACGTTGAAGAACCGGAACGGCAGCGTCTGCAGCCCGAACGAGGACTGGTAGGCGAGGAGGTACTGCTCGGTGGCGAGCTTGCTGACCGCGTACGGGCTGAGCGGCCGCACCCACTCCCGCTCGTGCTTGGGCAGTGCCGGGTTGGCGCCGTAGACCGAGCTCGACGAGGCGGCCGCCACGTAGGACACACCGTGCTCGCGGCAGGCTTCGAGCAGCAGCAACGTGCCGGTCGCGTTGGCCGCGTGCGAGGCCACCGGGTTCGCGATCGAGCGCGGCACGCTGGGGATGGCCGCCAGGTGCACCACGGCGTCGACGCCCCGTACGGCGGACTCCAGCGCATCCGGGTCCAGAAGTGACCCCTCGACGAGGTCGACGTCCACCCCGGCCAGGTTGCGACGCGACCCGGTCGAGAAGTCGTCCAGGACGCGCACGGACGTGATGGCATCCGAACGCAGTGCGGCTCTCGCCAGGTTCGAGCCCACGAACCCCGCGCCGCCGGTGATCAGCAAGCGTGTCAACGGTCTCCCCCCACCGGCCGGCTGAGCAGCCGTGGCCATGGTGCAGACGGTAAGCGACCCCCTGACCCACCTGCGTGACGAAGGGGGCTGCTGTGGTGAGTGGGACGGACCGGTCCTGGAGGGGCTTGAAAACGCCTAGGGTGGGTGCTCGTGTGCGGCATCGTGGGCATTGCAGGGACGGGTGCGACCGGTGATCGCGCCGACGTCCGACACATGCTCCGCGCGGCGGCGGCGGCGATCTCCCACCGGGGGCCGGACGGATCGGGCGAGTGGGTGGCAGCCGACCGGCCCATCGCCTTCGCACACCGCCGGCTCGCGGTCATCGACCTCAGCGACGCGGCGAGCCAGCCCATGCTCGACCCGTCGGGGCGCACCGCCGTCACCTTCAACGGGGAGATCTACAACTTCCGGGACCTGCGGACAGCGCTGGAGGCCCGCGGGCACGCGTTCCGGACCAGCTCCGACACCGAGGTGCTGCTGACCGGCTGCCGGGAGTGGGGGGTCGCGGGCCTGGCCGGCCGGGCGGTAGGCATGTTCGCCTTTGCCTACGCAGACCTGGATGCCGGCATGCTGTGGCTCGCCCGTGACCGCTTCGGCGAGAAACCCCTCTACTGGTACGCCTCGGAAGGCACGCTGGCCTTCGCCAGCGAACTCAAGGCGCTGGTGGGCATGCCCGGCTTTTCCCGCGATCTCGACCCGGCAGGCGTCACGGACGTCATCGCCCGAGGGTGCGTGTCGCAGCAGCGGACGATCTACCGGGGCGTGCATCAGGTGCAGCCCGGCCAGGTGCTCGGGTTCCGCCTGTCGAGCGCCGTCGTCCCGGCCGACGCCGCAGCGATCACCTACTGGGACGCCGGCGCCGAGGCCCGGGGGGCCCGCGACGACCCCTTCTCCGGCACCTTCCCCGAGGCGGTGGAGGCAGTGGACGCGGAACTCCGTCGAAGCGTCGGCCGGTGCACGGTGAGCGACGTGCCCGTGGGCGCGTTCCTCTCCGGCGGCGTGGACTCCTCGCTGGTGACCGCCATCCTGCAGGCGCAGGCAGGCGCGTCGGTGAAGTCGTTCACCATCGGGTTCGAGGACACCCGCCTCAACGAGGCCCGCTACGCGTCGGAGGTCGCCCGCGCTCTCGGCACGCAGCACACGAGCTGGACCCTGGGTACCGCCGACGTGCTTGCTGTCGTGCCCAGCCTCGCCACCATGTACGACGAGCCCTTCGGCGACTCCTCCCAGGTCGCCACCCATCTCGTCGCGCGGCTCGCGCGGGAGCAGGTCACCGTCGCACTCTCGGGCGACGGCGGCGACGAGCTCTTCGGCGGCTACAACCGGCACACCCTCGCACCCCGCCTGAGCCGGCACCTGAGCCGGTTCCCGCGCCCCGCACGCGCGCTGGCGGCCCGGGCCCTGCGCTGGCCCCGTGTCGACTGGTGGGACGGGCTGCACCGCCCGGGGGTGGATGGCACCCCCACCGGCTCACGCGGCGCGCGGGTGCAGAAGGTCGCCAGCGTGCTCGACTTCCGGGACGCCGACGATCTCTACGGACGACTCACGGCGACCGCTGCACGCGGCGCCCTGATCGGCGCACCGGCCGCGGCCGCGGCGCTCTCCCGCGACCTCCCGCTGACGTCGGCCATCATGCTGGCCGACGTGCAGGGCTACCTGCGCGACGACATCCTGGTGAAGGTCGACCGGGCGGCCATGGCGACATCGCTGGAGACCCGCATGCCGCTGCTGGATCCCGCCGTCTACCGCCTGGCCTGGTCGCTGCCCCAGCAGTACAAGGTCGACGGGTCTCGCGGCAAGGTGGTCCTGCGAGCGCTGCTGTCCGAGTATCTGGACCCCGCCCTGTTCGAACGGCCGAAGATGGGCTTCGCCATGCCGGTGGCGGAGTGGCTGCGGGGGCCGCTGCGCCCGTGGGCCGCTGACCTGCTCGCCCCGCAGACGCTGGCCCGCACCGGGCTGGTGGACGCAGAGGCCGTGCGGTCTCTGTGGACCGACCACCTCGCCGGCCGAGCCGACCACGCTCACGCCCTCTGGCACGTGCTCATGCTGCACGCCTGGCTGAGCCGCTGGGCGTGAGCCGGCGCGGCCCGGCGATCGGCCGGCCCCCGGTCCGCCAGCGGCTGGAGAGGTGCAGGATCCCCAGCGCGAGCAACAGGACGAGGGTCATGGTGGACGTCATCCGGTTGGCGAAGACCGCCAGACCGGTGCCACCGATGATCAGCCCTCCCGCCAGCAGCGCTCCGGGCGACGGGACGGTGCGGCGGGTGAAGAAGCCGCAGAGGGCGCCCGTCAGCAGGCACCCGGCGAGCGCCCCGACGGCCCGGAAGTCCCGATACCAAGGCTCGAGCCAGGTGTAGACGTTCGTGGGTGCCGGCACCCGGATGTGTGCCGCGATCTCGTCCCATTTCGGCGCACCGGGCACGACGTCGAACACCGCGCTCAGCGTGGCCGCTCCCCACGTCTGCGGGTTGTAGTCCCCGTAGTAGGTGGCGCCACGTGCGTCGGACGGCCAGCTGTCGTTCCGCGACTCGACCAGCATCCCGAACGCGGGGATCCCGCCGCCCGCGTAATGGAGGACTCCGGTGAAACTGCTGTCCCGCATTTCCGGGCTGACCGTGTACCGGACGGCCGGGTTGGTCGTCCCCGTCTTGCCCAGCATCAACGCGATCCCCTGGAAGACGACGACGCCGACCAGCAGCACCGCGACGGCGTGACGCAGGCGGAGCCGCACACCCAGATCCACCGAACCGACGGCCTGGGCGAGCAGGTAGACACCGGCCGCCCACACGAGGGTCGTGAAGATGTTGGTCCGCTGCAGCGTCGCGGCCTGGGCCACGATCAACCACGCCATGACTCCGTAGCGGAGCATGACCGGCACGTTGCGCAGACCCCGGACGAACCCGGGGAAAAGGGTCAGCACGAAGCACAGCGGCGCCAGGTAGAACAGCGCCTTGCCGTAGACAGGGAAGGCCTCCATGTACCCGATCTCGGTGTCTCCGCGGATGGACACCGGGTCGTGGATCAGCGTGGACAGACCGTAGAGCCGGGCAATCGTCGACAGGTACAGGCCGAAGCCGATGTTGAACAGGACGAAGATCGCCCAATAGACCGACAGTCCCATGAAGGCGATGGACTTTCCGGACGCCGCCTCCTCCCCGTCCGCGACAGGCTCCTGCCTGCCCCTCCGGGCCACCACCCACGCACCGAAGTTGAAGGCGACGATGGAACCGGTGATCACCATCCAGGCGGTCACCGAGAGGGCGACGTAATTCATCAGGCCGCTGCCCACGATCAACAGCCCACAAGCCCACGCACCGTTGTGCAGCGCCACGGCCACCGCCATCCGCCGGTGGGCCAGCCAGGTCACCGCGGTCGCCGCGGTCAGGATGAGGCCGAGGATCAAGGCGTAAAGGTCGGACATCTATCGCTCGTCCCCCGGGGATGCTCGGTGTGGTGGCGCGCCCGCGTCGGGGGCGCTCCACGGCAGATCCGGGAAGAGGATCCGCCAGAAGACCGGCGCCCACGCGCCGTAGCTGTACGTTTCCGCGACCGCGGCACGGGCACGCCGTCCCAGCTCGGCGCGGTCGGCAGGTGCCATGGCGAGCACGTCCGCCACCCGGGCGAACCACTGCTCGAGATCGGCTGCGGCGGAGCCGCCGAGATCCTGCAGGACGGTGCGGTTGACCCCGACGGGAGACCCGACGGTCGGCACGCCGGCAGCGCCGTACTGGAGCAGCTTGTAGGCGCACTTGCCGCGGGTGAACTCGTCGTCGACCAGTGGTGCGAGCGCGAGATCGGCGCGGGCCAACTGCTCCCTCGCCGCAGCAGGGGACCAGTCGACCCGGCGGACCATGTGATCCATACCGGGGAATGGTCGGTCCCCGCGGCTCACCACCGTCACGACCGCGTCGCACGCGGCGTGCAGGCGGGACAGCGCCGGCGCCAGGTGCGCGAGGTACTGCTCGGTCGCCGGGGAACCGACCCAGACGAGGTTAGGTCGACCGGTGACCTCGTAGGAGTCCTTGGCGTCGTAGTCGCCGGGCTCGACGCAGCTCGGTACCACGACGACTGCGTCGTTGTACTCGCGGGCAGCCTGGGCCAGGGTGGCGTTGCCGGCGACGACGACGTCCGCTGCCGCGACGGCGCGGGACCAGGCGCGCGGCTTGGCGAAGAGGCGGTGCACGCCGCCCCGCCGGTCCGCGTACAGGGCGTCGTCGAAGTCGTAGACGCCTCGCCTGGCCGCTGTCAGCAGACCGGCCTCCAACCTCCCCGTCGTCAGGGGGGTGGCGGTTCTGGACAGCAACAGCGTGGCGTCGACGAGCCGCCCGCTCAGCCGACGGAGAGCCATCTCTGACCGGAACGCCGCACCGGGGCGCGACATGATGCGCCGGAAGGAAGCGTCGGCCGCGCCCAGGTAGTCATGGTTCGTCGATGACGCCTCCAGGTGGCGCAGCCAGTCATAGACCCGGACGCGACTACTGGGACCGGCGTGGCCGTACGCCGACACCGTGACGAGCCGGGGTGTCGATGCGCTAGGCAACATGGACCGCCACCGCTCCTCTTGCTGCCTCGGTCGCGTGGTTCTGCAACCTGCGCAGCCGGAACCGCGCGACGGCCGCCATCGCCGTGTACACGGCGATCATCCCTACCGCCGCACCAGGCGGGCCGAATTCGATGATGATCGGCACGAGGACGACGAGGACCAGGAGCGATCCTGAGAGGGCCCCGAGGGTCCCTGTCTTCAGGTCGCGCAGGCCTTGGCAGGCGGCCGAATCGTACTGATAGACGGCGTAGGGGATTGCCGCGATGGACAGCACTGCAACCAGCGAGGCTCCCTCTCGATAGTCCGCCCCCAGGAGCAGGGGGAAGATCATCGTGCCCAGCGATCCCGTCACGCATGCGAGGACGGCGGAGGAGGCGACGAAAGGCTTCCAGCTCCGCTCCCACGCCTGCAGGGATCCCGTTGCCGCCACCCGCCGGGTGAGCACGCCGGTGAAGGCGGCAGGGATGAACCACGCGAGGGCGGCGAGGGAGGAGGCGGCGCTGTAGACGCCGACCGCGGCGCTGGATCCGACCGCCCCGAGCACCAGACGGTCACCGTGGATGACGAAGGACTGCCCGAGAGAGGTGACCAGTCCCGGCAGACTGAACGCCACGAACATCCGCCCCTGGGTGAGGAGCACCCGCCAGGAACACCCGAGGCGCGGCCCCTGCCCGGAGCCACGCTGCCCGACGGCGAGTTGACCCAGCACGGTGAGCACCAGACATGCGCTCGCTGCGGCCAGGGCGGTGGCCACGGTGAGCCGACCTGCATGGTGGATGGCCGCCGTCAACACCAGCTGGATCGCCGCTGCCAGCACGTCCAGGCCGATCCCCTGCCGGTGCAGCCCCCGGCCGTGGAGGCCTTCTCGGAGCAGCGAGGCACTCAGCGCCAGTGCGGAGTACAACACGAACAGAGCCTGGGTCGCCGGGTCCGGGTCTGTCAGAACACCCAGGACGGGAAGCCCCACGACAAGGGCGACGAACCCGTGAGGCACCGCCATGGCGCCGGCGAGAACGACGTAGCGGGGCCACGTCCACCAGGTCGACGGCTCGGCAAGCACGACCCGCGCGCCCGTGCCGACGCCGAGGCCACTGAGGAGGAGGAGCAGAGTCGCGAGCGTGGTGGCCAGCACCAGAGAGCCCCGGTCGGCCGGGCCGAGCCACCGGGCGCTCAACACGGCGACCAGCATCTGCAGGCCCGCCTGCGCGGCCGACCAGGCCGGCAGCTGAAAGCGCTGGGAGACCTGTGCCAGTCCGCTCATCGGCGCACGCGTGAGGCCGACACGAGCCCGCCAGTGGACGGAGAGGTACGCTCCACGCCATTCCGGAGCACTGTGGCCCGCAATTCGTGAGGCACGTGGTGCAGACGATTCTGATGTGACTGTTGATGCTTGTGCAAAGGAACGGGAGCACCGAACCAAGGGAATCTCGAGATGAGTGTCAACGGTGCTCCGCAGCGAGGGGAAGTCGTGTGAATCAGAGTACCCGACGAATTCTGCACGTGGCGGCGGTGGACTTCACAGCCGCGAAGTTGCTCGCACCCCAGCTGGAGCACCTGAGTGCGCGGGGGTACGACGTCCACGTGGCATGCGGCCGCACGTCGGAGGAGCACTGGGGCCGGCTGTCATCGTTCACCACGCACGACATCGCCTTCCCGCGGTCTCCTTCACCGAGCCGGATGCTGACTTCCACCAGCGAACTGGTTCGCGTGGTCCGCCGGGTGCGCCCGGCTCTGCTGCACCTCCACACCCCAGCCGCCGCCTTGCCTGCACGCCTCGTTCCGAGGTCGCTCTGGCCACGCCACATGAAGATCGCTTACACAGTGCACGGCTTCTCCCATCAATGGCCTCCTCGAGGGCCGGGCGAAAGGCTCGTACAACGCCTGGAGAAGGGCCTGGCGAAGCGAACAGACCTGCTGCTCTTCCAAAGCGAGGAGGACCTTGCCGAGGCTTCCGCGCGTGAATACGGCGAACCACTCGTCCTGCTCGGCAACGGCGTGCAGGATGAATGGTTCGAAATATCCGCGGCGGAACACCGAGGAACAGGACCCCTGCGCCTGGTATATGTCGGTCGGCTGGTGCGAGAAAAAGGAATCCTCGACCTGCTTGAAGCAGTCAACGGCGTTGACGGGGTCCACCTGGACATCGTCGGTGACGCCCTGCCGTCAGATCGCGACGGAGTCTCTGACGAGGTGCGGGCGAGAGCTGCGGCGCTCGGGCCGGTTTTCGTCACGGTGCACGGCATGGCGAAGCCGGCAACCGTCCGCGCGCTCGTGGAGCGAGCCCACGCCTTGTCCCTGCCGAGCTACCGCGAGGGCGTCCCACGCAGCGTGATCGAGGCCCTGGCGGCGGGCCGGCCGGTCATCGCATCGGAGATTCGGGGCAATCGGGAACTTGTCACGCACGGGAAGAACGGCTTGATGCACCCAGCCGGAGACGTGGACTCTCTCCGGCGGGCCGTCGTGGCGATGCGGAACCTGAACCGGGACGACTATGCCCGCATGGTGACGGAAGCGCGCCGCAGTGCCGACCCGAGTCGACGGGAGGCCGGTGTGTACGACCGCCTGGTCCGATCCTACGAATCGTTGGAGGTTCTGCCGTGACCAGTGCGCGCGTGGCCGGCGGCACGTCGGGCTGGGGCAGCTGACCCGGGCAAGCGCCCACCGGCTGCCCCTTGCTCGGCCGGTCGACGACATCGCCGTGCTGCTCGCCGTCCGGCCCGTTCCGCTCCGCTCCGGCCGAGCCACCGCCCAGCGGTCGCACTGATGGAACGTCATCACGCGTTGCATGCGTGTCGATGCTCGCCACCGACCGGCTGGTCGCCTACCCGCACTCCGTCGGGTTGCGCCACGTGGCTTCCCCAGTGGCCGGAAGCGCTCGCCGCTGGGCTCAGCCGGTACGGGCTGGTGCCGCGGCCATCGGCCCGACGCCGCCGCCCTGGGCCGGACGTCGGTGGGCGAGCACGCCGGGCAGGACCGCATAGGCGCCCAGCATGGCGGCCTGGGCCGCGACGCACAGGACGGCCACCCCCACGCGACCGGCTGACGCCCCGATCCATCCCGCGGCAGTGACTCCCACGGTGCAGCAGCCCACCAGAATGCCCGTCGGCAGGTGCCCGAGGAGCCCGGTGCGGGTCAACCGCTGATACACGTGGTCACGATGCGCCTGGGTGATGTCCTCGCCGGCACGCAGGCGCCGCAGCAGGGTCAGCCCGACGTCGAGCACGTAGACGGACAGGATGGACAGGACCGGCCACGGGTGGGCCGCGGTCACCACCGCGCCGGCCGCAACCGCGGCGACGAACGCCCCCAAGGTGTAGCTGCCGACGTCACCGAGGAAGTAGGTCACCCGGCCCAGCCCATTCCAGGGCAGGAAGGCGGCGAAGGCGGCGCCGCCGACCAGCCCCGCGACAATCAGCCACCGCTGGCCTTCCAGAACCCCCATGAGGGCCAGACTGACGCCGGCCACTGTCCCGTGGAGAGCCGAGATGCAGTTGATGCCGTCCATGAAGTTGGCCACGTTGACGTACCCCGCGACCAGCAGCGCGGCCGGCAGCCACCACCACCAGGAAGATGTCGCTGCCGCCAGCGCACCGGCCGCCAGTACGGCCAGCGCTGCCTGCAGGCGCAGCCGCACTCCCACGCCGAGGCCCCGCTGGTCCTCGACGAACCCGAGCGTTGCGAAGACGGCGACTGCCGCCGCGACCGCTCGCAGCACGGCGGCGTCCGTCTCGGGTACCGCAGCGCTCGCTCCCAAGAGCACCACGACGATCGCCGTGGCCACCGCGACGCCGGCACCGCGCAGCACCGGGCGGTCGTGCGAGGACCGCGCGGAAGGGACGTCGTAGAGGTCGAGTCTGCGCAGCAGCCGCGGGGTGAATGCCAGGAATGCCGTCGCGAGCACGCCACTGAGCAGGACAGCGCCTCCAGCCACCACGCCGATCATCCCCTCGCGACCGGCAGCAGGCCCAGCGAGGCACTCTCCTCGGCGCTGACGGCCTGGGACGGGACGCCCGGACCGTCGCCCGCACGGCGACCGAGCCGGCTGAGGACCCACTCATCCAGCGGCGGGACAGCAACGTGGCTGATCAGCGGGTGCACCGCGCGGCGGCTCGTTTCCTGTTCTCCGGTGAGCTCCTCGTGCAGCTTCTCCCCCGACCGCAATCCGGTGAACACGATGTCGATGTGCTCGCCCGACAGGGCGACCAGCTGGCAAGCCACGTCGGCGATGCGGACCGGCTCGCCCATGTCGAGGACCAGCGCCTCGCCGCCGCGGCCGATGGCCCCGGCCTGGATGACCAACTGCACCGCCTCGGGGATGGTCATGAAGAAGCGGGTCACCTCCGGATCGGTCACGGTGACCGGCCCACCGCGCGCGATCTGGGCGGCGAAGGTGGTCAGGACCGATCCGCGGCTGCCCAGCACGTTGCCGAACCGCACGGAGAGGAAGGCGCCGGCGTTGCGCTGCGCGTAGGTGGCGGTGAGCTGCTCGGCCATGCGCTTGGTGCGCCCGAGCACATTCACCGGGTCCGCGGCCTTGTCCGTGGAGACGTTGATGAAGTGGCCGACCCCCACCGCGGACGCCGCCTCGAGAACGTTCCGCGTGCCGAGCACGTTGGTCTTCCAGCCCTCGTCCGGGTACTGCTCGAGCATCGTGACGTGCTTGAGCGCGGCGGCGTGGAACACCACGTCGGGGCGCCGGGCCTGGAAGATCGCCGACAGCGTCTCCGAGTCGCGGATGTCGGCCAGCACGACCTCGGGAAGGTCGAGACGGGCCTCGCCGTGGATGGCCAGCTGTACGGCGTGGAGAGACGACTCGTCCCGGTCCAGCATGATCAGCTCGGCCGGCTGGTACTTCGAGATCTGGCGGCACAGCTCCGATCCGATGGATCCCCCGGCGCCGGTGACGAGCACCCGCTTACCGGTCAGGTACCCGGCGATCGCGTCGACGTTGGTGTCGATCTGGCGCCGGCCCAGCAGGTCGGCGATGTCGATGTCCCGGACGTCGCGGATGCCCACGCCGTTCCCGGCGAGGTCCGACAGACCGGGTAGCACCTTGACCGAGAGACCGGCAGCGATGGCCAGGCGGGAGAGCTCGCGGACGATCGCCGATTCGGCCGACGGCAGGGCGATGATCAAGATTTCCGCGCCCGTCGTCCGCGCCACGTCGGCGATGTCGTCGCGCCCGCCCAGCATGCGGACTCCACTGATGCGGACGTAGCGCTTCTTGGGGTCGTCGTCGAGCACGCCCACCGGCAGGAAGGGGCTCTCCGGCCGGCCCAGCATGGAACGGACCAGCTGGTGGCCCGCGTCGCCCGCGCCGAACACCAGCGTGCGTCGGCCCTGCTGCGGGCGCACCGACAAGTCGCGCAGCCGCCGCACCGTCAGGCGGACCAGGAGCATGGACACGAAAGCCACGGGCACGGCAATCAGGGGCACCGAACGTGGCACCAGATTCGCCGCACCGCCGGCGGTGTCGATCGTGAGAACCGTCAGACAGGCAACGGCTACGGCCAGGCCCATCACGGTGACCTCGTCGGCGCTCCCCACCGGGTGCCGGCCTTGGTGCAGCCGGAGCGCCACCGACACGAGGAGGTAGACCGTGATGGCGATGCCGGCAGCCGCGATCAGACCGGACTGGTCGATCCGGCCGAGCTCGCCGTCGTAGCGAGCTGCACTCGCCATGGCCAGTCCGCTGCCGATCAGCAGCACGTCGGCCGAGAGGAGCCCCCATCGCCGAAGCCGCCAGCGCCACGTCATGCGCCGCTCCATCGGACCGCCCCCGTTCGTCACGCCGTCGCCTGCCGCAGCCGCTCGGCTGCCGTGCTCGGTCGGCCCCCGCTCATTCCGGCCGACACCGCCTGCCACCGCCATCACGGACCCCTGTCGTTCAGCGCCGGGACCGGACAGCCGCCACGGGGCCGGTGTCGTCGACCGGCTGGGCGCCACGTCCCCGCCCGGAACGGGCGCTGGTCATGGAGCGGACCACGCCGGTGGTGTCCCGGGAGGGGTCGGCCTCGTAGCTGTAGGCGTAGCCGTAGCCCCGCGCCGCGCCTGCCGACTGCGGCACCCGGTTGAGGATGACGCCGAGCAGCGAGGCGTCGATCCGCGCGAGCGAGGACGCGGCCTCCTGTAGTTCCTCGCGCCGGGTCCTGCCGTAGCGGGACGTCAGCAGGCAGCCGTCGGAGACGGCCGTCAGCACCGCAGCGTCGGTGACCGCCAGTAGCGGCGGGGCGTCGATCAGGACGTAGTCGTACCGCTCGCGGAGCTCGTCGAGCAGGACCTGCATGTGCCGGGAGCCGAGCATCTCGCTCGGGTTCGGCGGCATGGGGCCGGCAGCCAGCACGCTGAGCCGACCGTCGCCCCACGGCTGGACCACCTCGTGCAGCATGGCCGTACCGCCGAGCACGTTGGTCAGCCCGGCACCACTGATCAGTCCCATGTAGCGCGTGACGCGAGGGCGGCGCAGGTCGGCCTCGATGAGCATGACACGGCTACCGGCCTGGGCGAGCACCGTCGCCAGGTTGACCGCGAGCGTGGACTTGCCTTCGCCCGGGACGGCGCTCGAGACGACGATGACCCGCGGCGGGTTGTCGACGTTCAGGAACTGGAGGTTGGTCCGGATCGACCGGTAGGCCTCGGCAGCGATCGAGTGCTGGTCCTGGTCGGTCACCACGTGGTCCTCGCCGACCCGCGCGTCCTCCAGGACGGTCCCGATGACCCCCACGCCGGTCAGGTGGGTCACGTCCTCACTGCTCTTCACCGTGTTGTCCATCCGGCTGCGCAGCAGGGCCAGGCCCAGGCCGGCCAGGATTCCCAGCACCGCACCGAGGGTGACGTTCCGGACCTCGTCCGGGCTCACCGGAGTGTCGTTGAAGGCGGCCGGCTGAACGGTGGCGACCTTGACCGTGGAGACCTCGGCGCCGGGCGGCGTCTCGAGTTCGGCGACCTGCTCCGCGAACTGCCGCCCCAGGGAGTCGGCGATGTCCTGCGCCCGTCGGGCAGAGGTGTCGCTGACCGTGACGGTGAGGATCACGGTGTCAGGGACGATGGTGGCCGACACCATCTCGGCCAACTCGTCCGGCGCCATGTCCAGCCGGAGCTCTTCGACGACCTCCGCCGCGAGCTGCACGCCGGTCAGCAACTCGGCGTACGAGGCCACCCGCTGCTGGGAGAACAGGTTGCCCGTGTAGGCCGACGACGTGTCCGTCGTGGTGGACGTCGACACGAAGAGCTTCGTGGTCGACTCGTACAGCGGCGTTGCCGACCACGTGGCCGCACCACCCGCGGCGACACCCAGGAGTACCGCGGTGACGACGAGCCACCATCCTGCTCGCAGCGCCTGAACGACATCCTTCAGGTCCACGGACCCCCCGCTCTCAGATCCAGTCAAGGGCCAGCACCGCTCAGGGGATGGCGCCGTTCCGATGACTCGAGCAACGTAACGTCCAGGTGTCGATATGTCGCTGAACGTGTGCGTCTTGGGACGCCGTGTCACCAGTGTGACGCAAGTTCCTCCGCCCGGAGACACCGCGCCCTCTTCGGTGGTCGCGGACCGGTCCGCGCCCAGCGGAACGGTTGAATCCGCCTCGTGCGCATCCTCTTCGTCTGTACCGGGAACATCTGCCGCTCTCCCATGGGGGAGCGGCTCACCCGGGCCTTCCTCGACGACACGCTCGGCGCCTCGGCAGCCGTGGTCGGGACGTCGAGCGCCGGGACGCACGCGGTCGTCGGGAGTGGCATGGAGCCCTCCTCGGCGCGCGTGCTGGCGGGCCTGGGTGGGGACCCGGCCGGCTTCACCGCCCAGCAGCTCACCGGCGACCTCGTCGACGCCGCGGATCTCACGCTGACGATGACTCGTCGGCACCGTCGCTCGGCGCTCAAGCTCGCCCCGCGGGCCATGTTCCGCACCTACACCCTGCGGGAGGCCGCGGAACTGCTCGAAGGTGTCGACCTCCGTGCGCTCCCCCCGGTCGGCGCCTTGGACGAGCGGGCGAAGGCCCTGGTCGCCGCCCTGGGCGCGCAGCGGGCGACGCGCCGCCTGGCAGAGCGGGAGTCCGACGACGTGGTCGACCCCATGGGTCACGCCGCTACGGTCCACCAGGAGGTCGGCGACCAGATCTTCGGCGCGCTGATCCCCCTGCTGCAGGCCCTCTGCGGAACGAGTGCCGAGGCGCCGGTCGACCTGGCCGACACCCAGGTGGGCACGGCGAGGAACCTTCCTCCGGTCCCTGCCCGGCCTCCCG
Organism: Blastococcus saxobsidens; assembly: GCF_002938435.1. Lineage (GTDB taxonomy): Bacteria > Actinomycetota > Actinomycetes > Mycobacteriales > Geodermatophilaceae > Blastococcus > Blastococcus saxobsidens. Next base: position 137,373 of record NZ_POQT01000003.1, on the reverse strand, counting down.
TCCCGGCGCGTGCGCTGCCTGCCGCCTCCCGGTAGTAGCCCACTGGACTCTCGGCCCGGTCGCAGCGCGTGCTGCGGCCGGGCCGAGGCATGCGCGGAGCCCGGGCGACGGGACCGGCACCGGTGCGGCGACAGGGGCCGAGGGCGTGCCCGGCCACTCCGACCGCCACGCACGGCGGCAGCAGCTCCACCCGCTGAGGGGCTGCGGCCGCGGGACCCGGTAGGGGTCGAGCCCGCCCTACTGCAGGGCGGCGGTGACCACCGGGGCGATCTGCTCCGCGAGGTAGGCGTGCCCGGCGTCCGTGGGGGAGATGCCGTCGGTCGCGATGAGCCCACTACCCGTGCCGAACCAGCCGTCGGCGAGGGGATCCACGAAGACGGCGCCGGCTCCCTGCGCCGCAGCCTGGACGAGGTCACGCACGGCGAGGACGCTCGCCGGCGCGTCGCCGTCGTCCCAGACCGGCCCGATGACGACGAGGATCGCCTGGGGGGCGTTCTGCGCTGCAGCAGCCATGGCGGCGACGGCCTGTGCCTTCACCTGCGCCGGGTCCTCGTCGGCGTCGTTGCGACTGCCGAAGAGCAGCGTGATGTCGGCGTCCGGAACCGGGGCGGCGCCCAGGAGACCCATGTAGTCCTGGCCGGTGACGCCGATCGAGGCGTACCCGGCCTGCGGCACGGCGTGGAGGGCCAGCTCGGTTCCGGTCCGCTGGGCCACGAGCGCCGGCCAGCCGGTCGCCCCCTGACCACCCATCTCGTTCCCGGCGGCGTACCCGTCGCCGTACACGGCGAGCACCGGGGGCTCGCTCGGTTCCGTCTCCGCAGGAGTCACGGGCGACTCCGCCGGGACCGGCGAGCCCGCTCCGGCCGGCGCCTGGCTCTCGTAGGTGTCCGCCGGAGCCGGACGCATGCCCATGACGGTGAACAGCGCGACGTTGCCCAGCACCAGCAGGACCAGCGCCAGGATGCCCCAGGAAGGTGGACGCTCGAGAGCCAGTCGTCGCATGCGGAAATCGTAAGGGTTCGACTTCACCCCGTGAGGGCGTCGGGACGCGTGTGTCACGTGGGACGACTGCGACGGAGGGGGCGACCCCCGCGGAGGTCACCCCCTCCGGGATCCGCCTCCACCCAGCTCGTCGAGGTAGCACCTCAGGGCGGCGCGCCATTCACGCGGCCGGTATCCGCTGGCGGTGATCTCGCCGAGATCCAGCACGCTGTTGAGCGGCCGGGTCGCGATGCCGCTCCGGCCGGCGAAGTACTCGGCGGTGCTCACCCGGGTCACGTCGTCGGCCGAGCGGCCGCGGGCGGTGAAGACGGCGGCCGCGACGTCGGCCCAGCTGCCCGGTTCGCCGTCGCCGGTGAGGTTGTAGGTGCCGTACGGGGCGCGGGTCTCCACGAGGTGGCGGATGCCGGCGGCGAGGTCGCGGGCGTCGGTGAGCCGGCCGATCTGGTCGTCGACCACCGAGGGGCTGGTCCCCCGGTCGGCGAGGGCGGCCATGGTGCGCACGAAGTTGCCGCCCTCTCCCACCAGCCAGGTGGTGCGCACCAGCCAGTGCCGCTCGATCGCGGTGGCGCGGGCGTCGCCGTCGGCCTTGCTGCGCCCGTAGACGCTCAGCGGCGAGGGCGGCAGGTCCTCCGGGATGGGGCCGGGGTGGCTGCCGTCGAAGACGTACTCGCTGGAGACGTGCACCAGCGCGAAACCGTGCTCCACGGCGGCCTCGGCCAGGTGCCCGACGGCGTCGACGTTCACCGCGCGGACGGCGTCGTGGTTGGCCGGGTCCTCCGCGGCGTCCACGGCGGTCCAGGCGGCGGCGTTCAGCACGACGTCGACGCCGGACCAGTCGTGCGCCGCGACGGCGGTCGCGTCGGTGACGTCGAGGGCGGCGCGGTCCAGGGCCACGGCGTCGGGGAACTCGCGGCGCAGCGCGCGGCCGAGCTGGCCGCCCGCGCCGACGATGACCGCGTTCACTGCCCCTGGGCCGCGTAGGTCGCCTCGACCTGCTGCTTCTGCGGACGCCACCAGCCCTCGTTGGCCCGGTACCAGTCGATGGTGGCGGCTAGCCCGTCGCGGAAGCCGGTGTACCTCGGGGTCCAGCCGAGCTCGGTGCGCAGCTTGGTGGCGTCGATGGCGTAGCGCAGGTCGTGCCCGGCCCGGTCGGTGACGGGGTCGAAGGCGTCGGTCGGCTGCCCGGTGAGCTCGAGGATGAGGGCGAGCACCTCGCGGTTGTTCTTCTCGCCGTCGGCGCCGATCAGGTAGGTCTCGCCGGAGCGGCCGCGGTCGAGGATCGCGTGGACGGCGGAGTTGTGGTCGTCGACGTGGATCCAGTCGCGCACGTTCTCGCCCGCGCCGTACAGCTTGGGGCGCAGCCCGGAGAGCACGTTGGTGATCTGCCGGGGGATGAACTTCTCCACGTGCTGGTACGGCCCGTAGTTGTTGGAGCAGTTGGAGATGGTGGCGTGGATGCCGAAGGAGCGCACCCACGCCCGCACCAGCAGGTCCGACCCCGCCTTGGTCGCCGAATAGGGGCTGCTCGGGTTGTACGGCGTCTCGGGGGTGAACTTCGCCGGGTCGTCGAGCTCGAGGTCGCCGTAGACCTCGTCGGTGGAGATGTGGTGGTAGCGGACGCCGTGCTTGCGCACGGCCTCCAGCAACGTGAACGTGCCGACGATGTTGGTCGTGAGGAACGGCGACGGGTCGCGCAGCGAGTTGTCGTTGTGGCTCTCGGCGGCGAAGTGGACGACGAGGTCGCAGCGGCTGACCAGCCGGTCGACGAGCTCGGCGTCGGCCACCGAGCCGTGCACGAACTCGATGTCGTCGCGGACCGGGGCCAGCGAGGCCTCGTTGCCGGCGTAGGTCAGGGCGTCGAGGACGACGACCTCGAACTCGGGGTGCTCGCGCAGGGTCTGGTGCACGAAGTTGGCGCCGATGAAGCCGGCGCCCCCGGTGACGAGCATGCGCATCGTCTGCTGACTCTCCTCAACCGTCGTCGCCATGCGGATACCCGCCGGCTCCCGCTCGAGGCGGGCATGTCCTGGGGAGACCGTAGCCGCGAACGACGGCGGCTTCCCGGCCGCGGCCCCCCACGGGGTGACCCCGTGGAGGTCAGCCTGCCGCGTCGACGGCCGTCCGCACCTCGTCGGCCAACCTCCGGGCGGAGGCGACCGTCGGGTGCACCCCGTCCGTCGTCGCACCCGGCACCGAGAGGATCGCTTCGAAGTCGGCGACCTGCGCCCCGGCGTCGGCGGCCAGCTCGCGCACGCCCTCGTTGAGCTCTCCCACGTCCGTCCCGGTCCACGGCTGGACGGTGGTGACGACGACGACGTCGGCCCGCTCGGACGCCAGCCGGACCGCCGCTCGCAGGTTGCGGAGGGTTGTGGCCGTGTCGATCCCGAGGCGCAGGTCGTTCGTGCCTGCCGCGACCACGATCACGTCCGCCTCGACATCGTCGGCCCGGAGTCTGGCCAGGACCTGCTCGGAGGTCTCCCCCTGCACCGCGGCGTTGCGGCCGTGGGCGAACTCGTCCGCGCAGATCGAGTGCGAGTACCAGGACTCCTCGCCGTGCAGGCCGAAGTGCGCGCGGCTGTCGGCCTCGGTGAGCGAATCGCCGTAGGCGGCCAGCACGGGGCCCCCGTCCCGCCCGAACCACGAGACGCATTCCGCGTTCACCACCCCGCCGGCCAGGTCGCGGGTCGGGCTGCCCGGGATCAGCACGGAGACCCCGCTGAGCAGCACGAACACCACGAGGACCGCTGCCCCCCGACGTCCCCGTGCCATGCCGCGGAAGGTACGGGAGGACCGGTCCGGCTCGGTATCGCCGGCCGGCCCCGCAGGGGTTCTGCCCCTGGTCACCGGCGCGTGCACGGCCGGGTAACGCCCCAGCCGCCCCTGCTGATGCATGAACCACTCCCGTACCGGGCATGGAGGCCGATCACAGAACCTCCCACCTGATTTCGGCAAGCCATGCCGGGCCGGAACCGAGGGGGCGACGTGCCCCTCCCCTAAGAAGGACACATGAGCGCGATGGTCGTAGTCGGAGCGGTGTGGCTGGCACTCGCGGTGGGGTTCGCCCTCCTCCTGGGGAGCAGCATCCGCCTGGCCGATGCGCGACAGACGGCCACGAACGCCGCACGCAACTTCGTCGTCGATGGCAACCCGTTCGCCGCGCCGCTGCCGGCGCCGCCGTCGGTGGACACCGCCGGAGCGCCGGCGCTGCTGCTCGCGCCGCGCACCGGCCGCTCCGTTCGTCAGGGCTGACGCACTCCACGCCTCTCGTCCCCGAGCTCACCCGACGGAAGCAGAACCGGTCGGCCGGCGGCCACACCGGCGGTACCTTCGGTGCCGGACAGGCCGGACGGGGGACCCATGAGCACGGAAGGACCGGGCGCGACGACGCCCGATGACGTCGGGCCCGACCGCGCGACGGCAGTGCCGGCCGCGGACGGCGAGCGCCCTCCACTGGACTCCTTCACGGACGACGACGCGGATCCCACCCCCCGCAAGCGCCAGTTCCGCAAGGTTCTGATCGCCCTGGGTGCGCTGACGGCCGTGCTGCTCCTGCTCGTCGGAGGCGGCCTCTGGTACCTGACCGAGCGCTACGCCGGCAACATCGAGCGCGTCAGCGACGTGTTCGCCGACATCGACGAGGACGCTCGCCCGGCACCGGCCACCCCCGAGCAGGCTGCGGCCGAGGACCCGGTCACCTTCCTCCTGGTGGGCTCGGACTCCCGGGCAGACCTCGAGCCGGGCGAGACGCCGGACGGCCGCTCGGACGCGATCATGCTGGCCCGCTTCTCGGCCGACCGCCGGCACGCTCAGGTCATCTCGATCCCCCGCGACAGCTGGGTCGACATCCCCGGGCGGGGGATGAACAAGATCAACGCCGCCTACTCCTTCGGCGGGCCGAGCCTGCTGATCCAGACGGTCGAAGAACTCACCGGGGTACGCATCGACCACTACGCGGCGATCGACTTCGACGGCCTGATCCAGGTGACCGACGACCTCGGCGGGGTGGACGTGGTGGTCGCGCAGACGACGTCGAACGGCCCGTACACGTTCCCAGCAGGCGTGAACCACCTCGACGGGGAGCAGGCCCGGTGGTATCTGGGACAGCGCTACGGGCTGACGGGTGGCGACTTCGACCGGGTCCGCCGGCAGCAGCAGTACCTGCAGGCGATGTTCGGCAAGCTTTTCAGCTCTGACACCTTCACCGACCCGGCGCGCCTGGACGCCGCGCTGCTGGCCGTCACCAGTGCGGTCGCGCTGGACGACCGGCTGGGCAACGGCGAACTCCTGTCCCTCACCTACTCACTGCGCAACCTGACCCCGGAGCGCGTCGAGTTCTTCACCGCCCCGGTGCTGGGCACCGGGATGGAGGGCCCGGCCAGCGTCGTGTACTTGGACCAGACCGCCGGGCAGCGCATGTGGGAGTACCTGCGCAGCGATTCCCTGGGCCAGAACGCCGACGAGTTCGCCAACGAGGCGCTGCCCGACGTACCCCGGTAGCGGCGCCGTGGGGTTGGGCTCCGTCCGGAACGGGTAAGGGCACCGCCGCGGTCGCTCGTTCGTTCTCCGGTGCGAGCTGGTCGGATCGAAGAAGCGGTCCGCCTTCCAGTCCGGAAGGTCCGGTGCCATGACCTGGTTGCTGGTCATCGGAGCTGCGTGGGTGGCGCTCGCCGTCCTCGTGGGGTGGGCGGTCGGGCGCTCGATCCAGCTCGCCGACCGCCGGCAACCGCCGCAGGACCCCCTCGACGCCCCGGACGGCGTGCCGGCCGACTGGGCAGACCCGCAGACACAGTCCCAGATGATCGAACTACCGGCCCCGCGTCGTCCGCGGAGCAGGAGGGAACGTCGATGACCAGGCAGTTCCACCTGTCCCTGCAACGGCCGGCGCGCCCTGCGTCCGGCGCTGCGGCCAGGACGCACGCGCACTGGTTCCGCTGGCACGGCGAGGACCCGTTCGGCAACGGCTCGCTGTACCGCTGCCGCTGCGGCGTCGTGCGATCCGGCCTCTGATCCAGCGTGGCTCGCGCCGGTGGTCGGGATACCGGCCGACCGTGGTCGCACGGACCCGCTGATCGCGGTCACGGAGCGTGAGCCCGGGCCGCGCGTCGCTCGTGTTCACCGTTCATTTACGGGCAGGGGTTGTTCCGGTTCGGAGTCCCGCCGATCGTTGCGCACGAAGAACGATCGTTCGGGGGAATCCGGCAGGAGCACGACTTGCACTCATGCAGCACGGCGGCGAGGGGGCGGCCCCATGGCCACGCCTCGCCCCGGGCTGCCGTGAGTCCGTCGACCGCGGCTCCGTCGTGGCAGCGGCGCCTCCTGCTCACCGGCCTGCTCCTGCTCGGCCTCTGCGCAGCGCTCGTGACGGTGGCCGACGTCGCGCTGGCCGAGCAGGGCCAGCAGGGCGTTCACCACACGTCGCCCCAGCAGGAGCGGCCCGCCGGATCGTCGGAGCCGGCCACCCGTGATGCCGGGCCGACCGCCGTCCTGCTCCCGCCGACGACCGCCGTTCCGCCGGATGCGCCGGCGGAGGGCGGTGTGCCTCCCTCGGCGGCCACGGCTGCTGCCAGCATGCCGCCGGGCTCGGTGCCCGCGCCCGCGGGACGATCGAGCCAGGTCCTGCCGGCGGCGGCGATCCCGATCGACGACATCGTGACCGGCGCCGATCCGGTCGAGCCGGAGCCTGCCGCCTCGGGAACAGCGGTGCCGCCTGCCCCGGCGCCGGTGGCCGACGACGGATCAGCGGGAGCACCACCCAGCGCCGCGCCGCCCGCCGAGGAGTCGCCCGCCGAGGAGTCACCCGCCGAGGAGTCGGCCGGCGAGGGACCGGCCGCCGAGGGACCGGCCGCCGAGGAGTCGGCCGGCGACGGAACAGCCGCCGAGGAGTCGGCCGGCGACGGAACAGCCGCCGGCGCGGCACCTCCCGTCACCGGATCCGCAACGGCCGGGCCGGTCGCCACAGCCACCGAGCCGGCACCGGCGGCCGTCGGCCCGGCGCCGGGTCCTGAGATCTCCGCGCCGGCACCCCCGGCCGGCCCTCCCCCGGTCGCCGAGCCGGCCCCGGGTGCCGCCCGCAGCCCGGCGCAGGCCTCGCCCGGTGGTGCTGCTGTGCAGCAGAGCGGAGCGGACGACGAGCCGATCGTCGCCACCGGGCAGGCTCAGCCGCGCCACGAGCCGTTCCCGCATCCGGTGAGGCCCTTCGCGCCCGCCGGACCCGTAGGCCTCCCGTACTCCTCCCCTGCTCCCGCACCGGCGCCACCAGCGTCACCGACCGCGACGTCGGCGTCCGGCGGCGCCCTCTGCGGGCACGGGCACGGAGCGCACGACTCGGACTCGTCCCTCGCCATCCTGGACGCGGGTTTCCCCGCGTCGGCCGGGGGCTCGGCGGGCCGGGCCGGTCTCGACTTCGTCCCTGCCGTCGTCGGCGGCGTCGCCGACTCGGGGGCCACCCCCGACTGAGCCGGTCGCGTTGCGCCCCGTCCTGCCGCACGCACCGACCCGCCGCACCGGACCACCGGATGCGGCATCGCGGATCGGCTCGATCCCACCACGCTCCCAGCCCCCACGGGCACCCACGCTCTGCCAAGGACCTGCTCCATGACCCATGACGCGGCACAGTCCCAGCACGCCCTCCCCGATGCGCAGCAGCACCCGGCCCGGCCCGGCCCGGCCGACGGGCTGCGCGGCGCGGGCACCGTCGCCCGCCGTGCATGGCGTGGCCCCTTCGTCAGACGCCTCGTCCTGTGGGACGCCGTCTGTGCGTCCGCGGCCGCGGGGGTGGGGCTGCTCGCCCGCTTCGGCCCGACCGAGGAGGGGGTCTCCACCGCGTCGCTGGTCATCGCGGTGACGATGCCGGCCGTCTGGGTCTTCTCCATGCTGGTCGCCGCGAGCTACGAGAGCCGGTTCCTGTGGGAGGGACCCGAGGAGTTCCGCCGGGTCTTCTTCGCCGCCGCGCTCCTGCTGGCCCTCGTGGGCACGGTCTCGTGGGGACTCAAGCTCGAGGTGGCCCGCGGCTTCGTCGTCGTCGCGCTCCCGCTGGCCACGCTGCTGACGCTCGGGAGCCGGCAGGCCCATCGATGGTGGCTGCGCCGCCAGCGGGTGCACGGCCGGTTCCAGCAGACGACGCTGCTCGTCGGGCACCGGAACGGGGTCGTGGCGATGCGGGAGCAGCTGCACCGCGACGTGAGCCACGGGTACCGCGTGATCGGCTGCTGCCTGCCGTCCGGCTCAGGAGCGCAGGAGACGTTCGACGGGCTGCCGGTGCTGGGTGGACCCGAGGACGTCATCGAGGTGGTCCGCCGCTACGAGGTCGACACGGTGGCGGTGCTGCCCTCGCCCGAGCTGGACGGCGCGGCGCTGCGCCGGCTGGGCTGGGAGCTGGAGAAGACCCGGGCCGACCTGCTGCTCGCCCCTTCGGTGTCCGAGGTCGCCGGTCCACGCATCCGCGTCCGGCCGGTGTGCGGCCTGTCCCTCCTGCACATGGAGCGGCCGGAACTGCGCGGCCTGCGGCTGCTGGTCAAGGAGTCCTTCGACCGCGCCTCCGCTGCCCTGCTCCTGCTCGTGATGGCGCCTCTCCTCGTGGCTGCGGCACTCGCCGTCAAGCTCGACAGCTCCGGCCCGGTCCTCTTCCGCCAGGAACGGGTGGGCCGCGACGGACGCCGGTTCGCCATGCTCAAGTTCCGGAGCATGCAGGCCGACGCCGAGCAGCTGGTCGCCCAGCTGGCCGCGATGAGCGACGGCAACGGGGTGCTGTTCAAGATGCGCCAGGATCCCCGGGTCACCCGGGCAGGGAGGATCCTCCGTCGGTACTCGGTCGACGAGCTCCCGCAGCTGATCAACATCCTCAAGGGGGACATGTCCCTCGTGGGGCCGCGGCCGCCGCTCCCGTCCGAGGTCGAACGGTTCGGCGTGGAGATGAACCGCCGGCTCGTGGTGAAGCCCGGGCTGACCGGGCTGTGGCAGGTGAGCGGTCGGTCGAACCTGTCCTGGGACGACTCGGTGCGCCTGGACGTCCACTACGTGGACAACTGGTCGCTGGTGATGGACCTGACCATCCTGTGGCGGACGGTGGGCGCCGTCCTGAAGGGCGACGGCGCCTACTGAGCAGGCCCGCTCAGCTCACCGATAGCCCGGGGAGACGTAGCCCAGCCCCACCGTCCCGGCCGGGACGAAGTCGCCCGCCGCCGGGCTGCCCTGACGGACGCCGCCGGCGATGTTCGACGCCGAGGGCCACGAGGCGACGCCGCCCTGGATGACCGCGGGGCAGCTGCGGTCATCGCTCTGCGGCCACACGCTGGTGCCGAAGGACCTTCCTTCGCGGCCGGCGACGTAGACGTTGTCCAGCGCCAGCGGGTAGCCGTTGCACTCCACCCGGATGAACTGGCCGCCCCGGTCGGTCGGCGTGACCCCCGAGCTCGAGACGTTGGCGTTGCGGATCGTCCCCCGCCCGATCGCGCCGAGGTCGCGGCGCACCTGGATGCCCTGGTAGTTCGTCGAGCCGGTCAGGCGGTCGATGCGGAACTCCCGCACGCCGCCCCAGGGCTGGAACACGTCGGCGTGGTTGACCGAGTACGTGCCGCGCAGCCCCTCCATGCGCACGTTCTGGATCTGCACGAGCGCGTCGGGCGCGTTCACGGCGATGCCGTCGGCCTGGGATCCGCTGACGTTCCCGTTGATGAGGACGCCCTCGATGTGCACCGTCCCCGTGCACTTGTGCACGTAGATGGCCCGCTGGTCGTTCCCGTCCGGTCGCGCCGTCGGGAGGACGTCGATCCGCCCGCCCATGACGACCGCGTTCCGGCAGTTGGCGATGATGATCGGCGCGACAGCGCGGTCCGGGGGCAGCTGGACGAGCACGTCCCCGCCCTTTCCGCTGACCGTCGTGACGGAGTTCGTCGCCGTGATGCGGGTCACCGGGTAGCCGGCCCAGCCCGCCGGCGGGGCCCAGCTCAGCGCTCCACCGGCCGCAGCAGGCGCCGGTGCCGGAGCCGGAGCGGTGCCGGTGGCAGTACCACGGTGGGAGGTGGCGGAGGGGCTGTTGCCCGGCCGGGGGGCGGGCGCATCCGGGGTCGTCGCGGCAGCGGGGGCCTCGTCCTCCGACTCGCCGGCCGCGGCCAGGTCCTGCGCCCGGGCATCGGTCCGGGCGCGAGCTCCGGCCTCGTTGGCCGCCTGCTCCTGCTCAGGCTCGGTCGACGGGGCGGTCACCGGCCGGCCGGGGGGCACCGGTCCGTCCGTGTCGGACGAACCGGGAACGCCGGTGCCGGCGCCCGAGCTGCCCCCTTCGGGGCTGCCGGTGACGCCGGCCTCCTGGCCGGCGACCACCCCGGCCTCCTGGACGGGGAGGACCTGGTGGGCCGAGAACGCCAGCACGAGGAACGCGATCAGTCTCTGCACCCACGAGCGCCCACGTCGACCGCTGTTCCACCACTGACTGCTACGGGTTCGTGACACAAACTGACGGTAGCATCACGATTACGTAACGCCAGGACCGTTCGGCTCGATTTCCTCCCGCGGCGACCGGGTCGGTGGACACGTGCGTGGACGTTCCGGCCGATCCCCGCAGGTCGGAGCCGGGATGGTGGGCGGAACGCGGGCCACCGCGCTGCCCAGAAATTTTCAGGCGCTGGCGCCGCGCCGACCGAGGAGCCCGAAGGGTCGCAACCGACGCCGGCGCTCCGGCCGGCGGTCATCCGCCGGCACGTCGTCGACGAGGGCGCTGGCGGGAGCCTCGTGCAGGAACGAGGCGGCGACCGAGGCCGCGACCTCGGGGTCGAGCTCCGGATGGGCCGCGATCAGCTCCGCGAGCACGCGGAGCAGCGCCTCGGCGACGTCCTGCCCGACCTCCTGGTGCGCCTCGACCGGCCGACCCATCGGGTCGGTGATGTCGTCGTCGGCGTCACTCGCTCGCCGGCCACGCGCCGCCGCCAGGGCCGCGACGAGTCCGCGTGCCCGGCTCGCGAAGTCCGCTCCTGCCGGGCGGTCGCCGTCGTCGACGACGTCGACCAGGGCCACCGCCTCCCGCAGGGTGAACGTGCGGGACAGCGCGCGCGGCACCAGTTCCAGCACCGTGCGACGGTGCTCCCGCGTCAGGGCGAGCACCAGATCGGCGTCCTCGATCATGCCCGGCTCGAGCTGCCGGGCCGTGAACCCGGTGGGATCGCCACCCAGACCCTGCAGGACAAGTGCGGTGTCAGGGTGCATCCCCGAGCCGCTGAGCGCGCGCGTGCCGGCGCTGGCCAGGCGGATGTCGCCCGCTGCCGCCCCGAGGGCGTCGTGCAGATAGGTGGTCCCCAGACGCTCGCCGAGCGCGGACCGGCAGATGTTGCCCGTGCACACCAGCAGGACGGTGAACGGCGTTGTGGAGATCTCTGGTGCGGACACGGCTCCCAGTGTGACGGGGCGGTGTCATCGCCCGACACCTCCGTTGGGGTGGTTCACCGGCCCGGGTGGCGCACGACGGCGAGCGGTCGACCGGGGCGCGCGGTGACATTCGTGCGAACTTCGGTTTCGGGTGTGTGCCTCCGGCCACTCACCCGCTGACACGCCCGCGATCGCGAGAAGGACCGACGATGCCCCGGAGCGGGTTCAACACGACCCTCCGCAAGTCCCTGAGACCCGTGCACCGCACGATCGCCAGCCTGCTCCCCCTGCCCGCCAGGCGGCGCTACCTCTACCTGGCCGGCCACGGCCGGCTCCCCCGCCTGAACGACCCGCGCCTGTTCACGGAGAAGATCAACTGGCGGATCGTCCACGACCGACGACCGGAACTCGCCTGGACCTGCGACAAGCTGGCGATGAAGGACTACGCGATCGGCCTGCACCGGGAGACCGGGCTGGAGGTACCGGAGACGCTGTGGGCGGGGGACGACCTGGGTGCAGTGCTGGGGCGGACGTTCGATCGGCCGTGGGTCCTCAAGCCGAATCACCGCAGCGGCCTCGTCCGGTTCGGGGCGGCATCGGAGGCCGTCGACGCCGACATGGTCGAGTCGACGCGCACCTGGCTGCAGGACGACCAGAGCGTCCTGCTCGGGGAATGGGCCTACAGCCAGGCGCGCAGGCTGCACCTCATCGAGGAGGACCTCGCCGCCGGCGAGCCCCTGGACGACTACAAGTTCTTCGTGTTCGGCGGCAAGGTCGTGTTGATCCAGGTCGATCGCGGCAGGTTCACGAGCGGCCACGCGCGCACCTTCTACACCGTCGACTGGCAACCCGCTCCCGTCGCGGACATCATGCCGATCGGCGAGCAGGCGCCCCCGCCGGAGGACCTGGACGCCATGGTGCACGCGGCCGAGACGCTCGGGCGGCCGTACGACTTCATGCGGGTCGACCTCTACAGCACGCGAGGGAAGGTCTGGCTCGGCGAGCTGACCCCCTATCCCGCCGGCGGCACCATCCAGTACCACCCGCGCGAGTTCGACCTGTACCTCGGTGAGCAGTGGGCCCTGCCTCCGCTCGGTGCCGTCCCAGGCCGTGGACGCCACGGCACCTGACGGACCGGGGGCCACTCGGGGCGCCGGCGCCCGCCGAGCAGGAGTGAGCATGCCGCCGAACAGGGCCGACGCCAGGATCCGGACGCACCTCCGGCCCGCCCACCGGCCGGCCGGAGAGCTGGGCTGCTCGTTCGACTTCGCGCGCATCGACTTCTCCGACGTGCGCGGCACGATCTGGTCCGGCGAGGTCACCCCGTCCCCGGCAGGCGGCGTCCGCCGCTACGAGCCGCAGGAGTGCGACGACCGGCTCGGTAGCCTCTGGGTCCTGCGCGACCTGGGCTCCTAACCGTGACACCGCCGGGCTCGCACTCCGACCTACGAACGGTGGCGACCGCACCCGTGATCCGAGTCCTCAACGTCGGGCCGACGGCCGAACAGCCGGGCGGGATGGCGTCGGTCGTGGCCGAGCTCGCCGACCAGAACCGGCTGAGCGCCGCCCCCGTGAACCTCCGCGTCGTCGACTCCGGCGGGATCGGCTCCCCGCCGCGGCGTGGCGCCCGCTTCGCCCGGGCACTGCTCGGCGCCGTCACCGCCCGCGTGGACGTCGCCCACCTCCACGTCGCCTCGCGGGGCAGCACGTGGCGCAAGGCGGCGATAGCCCGGGCGTGCTCGCTGCGCGGGCTGCCCTACGGGATCCACCTGCACGGCGCCGGGTACGCCGGCTTCCTGTCCTCGTCCTCGCCGGCTGGGAAGCGCCTGGTCGAGCACTTCTTCCACGGGGCGGCGTACGTGGTGGTCCTCGGCGAGCCGTGGGCACGTCTGGTGGCCGACGAGCTCTCCGTTCCGCGGTCGAGGATCCACATCGTCCACAACGGCGTCTCCGGCGGCGCACCGCCCGACGTCCCCTGGCCGGCGGACCGCCGGAAACGGGTGGTCTTCCTCGGGGAGATCGGTGCACGCAAGGGCGTTCCGGAGCTGCTCCGGGCCTTCGAGCAGCTCGACGCCGTCCCGGACGCCGAGCTGGTGCTCGCCGGTCCCCCGTCCCCGTCGGACCCGGACGTCGTCCGGCAGGTGGAGGAGGCCGTCCGCACCCGCCCGGACCGGATCCGCTACGCCGGCGCCCTCGCGCGGGCCAGGTCCCGGGACCTGCTCCGCGAGGCCTACCTCCTCGCGCTGCCCAGCCACGCGGAGGGCCTGCCCATGGTGGTCGTCGAGGCCATGTCCCTGGGTGTCCCCTGCGTGACGACGCCCGTGGGCGCCATGGAGGAAGCGGTCACCGACGGCGTGAACGGCGTCCTCGTCCAGCCGGGGAACCCCGACGCCCTGGCCGGGCAGCTGCGCCGGCTGCTGGACGACGTGGCGCTGCGCGACGCGATGGCCCGCTCCGCCCACGACACCTGGGCGCAGGGCTTCGACGCCCGGTCCATGTACGAGGACCTCCGCGCCCTGTGGGCGCAGGCGGCCGGCTGAACGCGCGGCGAGGACCGGACCGGGCGCTCAGTAGGCTCCGCGACCCCGCGCGACGGCCCCGACGGTCTTCCAGAGGATCATCAGGTCGAAGCTCAGCGACCAGTTCTCCACGTAGCGCACGTCGATGCGCACCGAGTCGTCCCAGGACAGGTCGGAGCGCCCGCTGATCTGCCACAGGCCGGTGATACCGGGCTTGACCAGGAAGCGACGGCGCATGTCGGCGCCGTATCGCTCGGTCTCGCTCGGCAGCGGCGGCCGCGGACCGACCAGGCTCATGTCGCCGCGCAACACGTTGAGCAACTGCGGCAGCTCGTCGAGGGAGTAGCGGCGCAGCACCCGGCCCACCCGGGTCACCCGCGGGTCGGCCTTGCTCTTGTAGAGCACACCGTTGCCGTCGTTGGCCGCCGTGAGCACCTCGGTCATCCGGTCAGCACGGTGCACCATGCTGCGGAACTTCAGCATCGGGAAGGTCTGCCCGTCCCGGCCGACCCGGGTCTGGCGGTAGAACACTGCGCCTCGACTGGTGGACTTCACCGCCAGCGCGATGCCGAGGAACAGCGGGAGGGTGAGGACGAGCGTCAGCGCGGCCAGACCGCGGTCGACGGCGGCCTTGCCCATCCGTCGCACGCCCCGCAGCTCGGGTCGCTCGACGTGCAGCAGCGGCAACCCGCACACCGGCCGGATGCCCACCCGCGGACCGACGAACTCGGTGACGGCGGGGGCGAGCAGCAGCTCAGCCTCCGTGGTCTCCAGTTCCCAGCCGAGCCGGCGGAGCGCCGCACCGTCCAGCTCCGGGCACGGCATGACCGCCACGGTGTCGACCTCGTACCGGCGGACGACGTCGACGACCTCGTCGATCCCGCCCAGCACCGGGAGACCGTGGAAGTCGGTGGAACCGTCGACGTCCCGCCCACCCGGGAGGCAGCAGCCGATGACCCGGTAGCCGTGGTAGGCCGCCCGCTCGAGCTGGGCGTGCAACGAGGCCACGGCGGCGCGGTGGCCGACCACGACGGTCGTCTGCTGGAAGGCCCCGTCGGTCCGGGCCACGTGCAACCGCTGCCGGCGCCAGTAGCGCTGCGCCAGCGTCAGCAGGGTCGCCAGCGGGATCGCGACGACGACGAAGCCCCGCGAGATCGCCAGGTCCAGGCCCCACGCCACCGCGGCCACGAGCGCGAACAGGAGCACGGCCGAGTCGAAGACGCGCCGGAACTCGTCGGGCCCCACCCAGAGGAAACGCTCCTCGTAGGTGCGCCCGGCGTGCATCGCGGCCAGCCACAGGAAGGGCAGGAGCACCGCGGCCCAGAGGGAGTGCTGGGCCGCCCCCTCCACGTAGGTGCCGAACCGGACGAAGTAGCCGGTGACCGACGCGACGACCACACAGATCGCATCGCCGACGACGATGTCGCGGACGTAGGCCGACCGCCAGGCACGGCGGGCATCCGTCCCCTCACCCCGGAGGCGGCGGATCAGTGAGGGCCGGCTGGTCAGGCGGGCTGTCCGGTCGGGGGCCACGGCCTCGCGCGAATGGATGGAGATCCCGCACCCCCGTGCATGTCGTGTCGTCGTTACGGCGCTGCATCCCGGCTCGTCGGGAGCACGGGACGACGGGCAGGATCGCCCGGGCCACGTGACCCAGGGTAACCACTCTTGTGACTGCCCTAACACGAAATGCGTCACAGCACGCAATGATTGCGTGCGATCACATAGCGTGCGCCGAGATGCCTCGCACTTCGGCGGCTCGCCCGGGGCCACGACACGCCTGGACCCGAGCCGGATTCACCGTCCCGCCGCTCCGGTGGGCTTGCTCGTCGTCCCGAGCCCGTCAGCGCCCTGCACACCACCCGGGCCCCGGACCGGCCGGCGCTTCGTGGCCGCTGCCGCCTGGTCGGCCGCAGGTGTCGCCCCGGGCGGCCCGCCCCGCGACGCGCGTACGGGGGACACCTCCTCCGCAGGGGCGACCGGGAGGGGGACGTCGGAGTCGTAGCCGTACACCTTCGAGGCATCCGCGGAGGGCGGCGCGATGGTCAGCACCACGCCCAGGGTCTTCGCGCCGATCCGGGCCAGCACCGCCGCCGCCTGCTCCAGCTCCTCGCGCCGGGTCTTGCCGTGACGGGCGGCCAGCAGCACGCCGTCCATCACCACGGCGACCGCACTGCCGTCCGACACGGGCAGCAGCGGAGGCGTGTCGACGATGACGAAGTCGTTGCGCGCCCGCAGTTCGTCGACCAGGCCGGCCAGCCTGGAGGACGACAGCAGTTCGCTCGGGTTGGGCGGGATCGATCCGGCCGCGAGCACGGAGAGCCTGCCGTCGCCGTAGGACTGGAGGACGTCGTCCAGGTCCGCGGCGCCGGACAGGATGCTCGTGAGCCCTGCGCCGTCGACCAGACCCAGGTACCGGGTGACCCGGGGACGCCGCAGGTCGGCCTCCACGATCGTCACCCGGTGACCGCCCTCGGCCAGGGTGATGGCCAGGTTGACCGCGACCGTGCTCTTGCCCTCCCCGGCCATCGCGCTGGACACCATGATCACCCGCGGCGGCCGGTCGACGTCCAGGAACTGCAGGTTGGTGCGCATCTGGCGGAAGCTCTCCGCGGCCGCGGATCGGCTGTGACGCGCCAGGACGTGGTCCGAGGCCAGCTGGGGGTCACGGGTGACGACACCGATCACCGGGGCACCGGCGACGCTGGAGGCGACCTTGGGATCGCGGACGGAGCGATCCAGCCGCACCCGGAAGTACGCGCTGACGAAGCCGACGACCAGGCCGATCAGCACACCGACGGCGATGTTCCGGTAGAGGTTCGGCGATGCGGGGGAGCTGGGGACCTCGGGGCTGTCCAGCACGGTGACCTTCACCGGCACCGTCGTCACCGGCTCCTCGGTCGGGTCCGTGGGCGTCGTGGTGGTCGTCTCCACCTCCTCGACCAGGGAGGTGAACTCGGTGGCGATGGCGTCCGCCAGGTCGCGGGCACGCTGGGGCGAGGAGTCGGTGACCACGATGTCCAGGACCGTGGTGTCCGGGACCACGGAGGCCTCGATCCTCTCCTGCAGGTCCTGCGCGGAGAGCTCGAGCTCGAGGTCGGAGATCACCCGGTCGGCCAGCCGCTCGCTGGTGAGCAGCTGGACGTAGGACGTCACCCGGTTCTGCGAGAACTGGCTGCCCTGGAAGGCGGCGGCGGTGGACGTCGCGTCGGTCGAGGTGACGAACAGCTGCGTCGCCGAGGTGTACGTGGGCGTCATCAGCAGAGCGGTCACGGCACCGACCGCTCCGCCGAGGAGCAGTCCGATCACGGGCAGGAACCACCCGGTCCGGATCGCCGCCATCGTCTCTCTGAATTCCACTGGTTCCTCGTTTCCGGTATCCGCACCTCGCACGGTGCCAGGTGCGGCCTCTCCCGACGGCTCCGCCCATGGTGCCGGGCACCGGCTCTGGGCGAGCAGCTTTCTAGGCCGGGTCCTCCCGCGTGCCGGGCGGTGGGTCCGGCGTCGCCGTGCCGGGCGGGTGCAGGCCGGCCACGCACGCCGCCCAGCGGGTGACGAAGGTGTGCTTGACCGCGTCCGTCGAGTACCGCTCCTGCACCCGCTGCCGGGCCAAGCGGCCGAGTTCGCGTGCCGTGTCCGGCGAGTCGGCGATCCGGCGGATCGCCGCGCCCAGGGCCGCCGGGTCCTCCGGTGGGACGAGCAGCCCCGTCTCGCCGACCACCTCGGCGACCTGGCCGACGTCGGTGCCGATGACCGGGGTGCCCAGGCTCATCGACTCCAGGATGCTCATCGGCATGGCCTCGGCCCGGCTGGGGAGCACCAGGGCGACCGCGGTCCGCAGCCGGGCGAGGACGTCACCGGGCTCGACGCGTCCCGCCACGACCACGCCGTCGGGCAGGGGCGCCGGCAGCTCGAACCGCGGTTCGAGATCGCCGAAGACGACCAGCTCGTGACCGTCGACCCGCGCGTCCGCCCAGGCGCTGAGCAGGATGTCGGCTCCCTTGCGCAGCCCGACCTCACCGGCGAACACGAAACCCGAGCGGGGCCCGGGCCCCGGCTCGCCCTCGACCGGCACCGCGTTCGCCACCTTGACCGCGGACACCCCGAGCGACTCCAGCACGGTGGAGGCGGGGTCGGTCAGGACGAACACCACCGCCGCCCGGCGCAGCACCCGGCCGGCCAGGCGGCGGTGGTCCTGCGCGAAGTCGACGAAGTCCGAGCCGTGGACCAGGACGGTGCAGCACACCCCGCGCCGCCTCGCGATCCCGAGCAGCAGGCCTTCGCGCAGGAAGGAACCCTGTTGCGTCAGGTGGAAGTGCCAGACGTCCCTGCTGCTCACCCGGCCGAACACCACGCGCAGCGCCGTCCGGGCGAAGGACGCCAGCGTCCGACGCCGGCTCCCGTGCCAGTAGGTCGGCCACTCCCGGACCTCGAGGGCCTCGTCGGCCCAAGAGTTCACGGTGCGCACCACCGAAGCGACACCGCCCGGGCCCTGCGACGCGTTGCCGATCTGCGTGACGCGCAGGACGCGACCGGGACCGTCGGTCACGGCGCCACACCCCGGCGGATGGCCACGTCGGGCGGCTCGAGGTCGCCGTCGGTCAGGTCGTGCGGCTCCCGCAGCAGTACCAGCCCACGTTCGGCGAGCTCCCGGACCACCTGCAGCTGGTGGTCGTCCACGTGCTCCCCGCGCTCGACCCGCCGCGGGACCACGAGGGGGCGGACACCGAGCTCGAGCGCCCGCATCAGCGTGCCCACGCCGGCGTGGGTGACGAACACGTCACTGCCGACGATGAGCTGGTCGAAGGCCTCGGCGGTCAGCTCCTGCTCCACCGTGCCCGGGAGGTCGTCGCGGACGGTGGCGCCCAGCTGCCACGTCACGGTGTCGCCCGGGCGCAGGCGATCGCGCACGGCGTCGACCAGCGAGTCGAAGCGGAACGGCTGGATGGTGCCCAGGCTGACGAAGATGCTGCGCTGCTCACCCGGCCGGCGGGCGGCACGCTCGGGCGCGGGGATCACCCGGTAGTCGTCGAGCAGCGAGGGGCCTTTCCGCCAGCGGGGCCGGTCCGCCCAGCCGGCGTGCTGGGTGTAGCGATCGACCCGGGGCAGGCGCTCGAGGATGCGACCGGTGGCGGAGGGCCCGTCGAAGCGCGAGACGCTCTCGATGTAGATCACCGGGATCCGCCGGACCTGCCCGACAAGGTAGGCGGCGACGCCGACCGCGGCGCCGGTGCTCAGGACGACGTCGAAGCGCTCCCGCCGCGTCTGCCGGAAGAGCTGGCCGACGGAGCGCACCGCTTCCCGGTAGCCGCGCGGCGGTACGTAGTCGAGGGTGACCACGTCGCGCCCCTGCAGCAGCGACCGGCTCTGCTCGGAGGCGAAGGTGGCGAAGACGGAGTCCGGGCGCAGCCCGAGGACCTCCGCCCACCGCACGATCTGCGCCAGGTGGCCGCCCGTCGAGGCGACGAGGAGCGCCCGCTTGCCGCGGAGTGCGGTGGACAGATCCACCGTCTCACCTGCCGTCTCGTACCGGTTGCCCTGAGCTGACACATCAGGAGCGTAGAGGGCCCACGCTAGGAGGCCCTCCCCGTGGGCATCTTTCGCCCGGAAGGCGTGACGGAAGAGCTCAGCGGTGCGCGAGCACCGCGCGGTCCTCCGCCGGCTCGGCATCGCGGCGCTCCGCCGACCCCCCGCCGTTCCCGGGTGCCACCGTTTCCCGCTCGGTCACCGCCTCTTCCGCGCCGGCCTCGGCGGCCTGCCGCTTCCCGCCGAACGAGCCCAGGAGGCCGATCAGCAGGAAGAGCGGCACGTAGGACGGCGGGGAGACGAACACCGGGTTGCCGGTGGACTCCAGCAGGTACTGCGCGATCCAGGCGATGCCGGTGAGCCCCAGCCAGCGGACGATCGGCCGCTCGTCGAAGGAGAGGGCGCGCAGCCGCCGGAAGACGGCGACCAGCGCCAGCACGAAGGCCAGGAGCCCGAAGATGCCGGCCTCGCCGAGGATGGCCGGCCACATGGTGTCGGTCAGGAACAGGTCGTTCCCCGCGGCCTCGGAGAGGCCCCAGATGTACTGGTACCCGCGCTCCAGGTAGACGGGGCTGTAGTACTCCGACGCCGTCTCCGACCCGAACCTGCCGAACCCGGCGCCGAGCGGGAAGTGGTCGAGGGCCACGAAGAAGGAGTCGGTCGTCATCACGGTCCGGGCGGCCGTGCCCTCGGACTGGTCGAAGTAGGTGGCCACGAGGGCGGTCATCGCGCTGGCGAGCGTGGAGGCGAACAGCACGACGATGCCGACGACGGTGAGCACCGCGGTCGCGAACACCCCGGGTCGGCGGGCCCGCGAGCTCAGCCACAGGAAGCTGGCCATCATGCCCAGCCAGGTCTTGCGGCGGAAGGAGAAGACGGCCACCAGCGCCATCCCGAGCGACAGCAGCAGGGTGGTGCGGGAGGAGCCGACGGCGGTGTTCCAGGCGACCACGGCGAGGAACCCCATGGCCGAGATCAGGCCGAGCGTCCCCGGCTCCACGAACGGGCCGATCAGCGAGGGGACCGAGGCCCGGTAGCTCACCGTGTCGATGTTGCCGATCAGCAGCTGCCACGTCTGCGGGATCGCGAGGTTGACCAGCGAGCAGGCGATGATGAACAGGAGGACGACGACCCCGCCGCGCGCCAGCCGGTGGACGTCCGACGTCGTCCACCGGATCTGCGCGATGGCCAGGCTCAGCAGGATGCCCTTCGCCGCCAGCGAGGTCCCGGCGCCCAGCACCACCAGCGGCACGTCGACCGCCAGTGCGCTGACCACGCCCAGGACGAGGAAGACGACGAACCAGCCGAAGCCCGGGAACGTCCTGATCGGCCGGCCGCGGAGCAGCCGTGGGCCCAGGCACACGAGCAGGGACGCGGCGATCATGGCCTCGTCGGCGAAGTCGACCGCGGCGATGCCGGTCAGCACGGCCGCCGACTTGGTGAACAGGCAGATCAGCAGCGCGACCGCCACGAAGCGCTTGGGCCGCAGGAACCCCCACGCGACGAACGGCAGACCGAAGACCGCGACGAGCACCAGCACCGGCTCGAAGGCCGCCGCGACGGTCAGCGCGACGACGGCGAGGAGACAGGGGACCAGGGTGCGCGCCATGCTCCTGGTCAGCGCGTCGCCCATTCCCGCCTCCTTCCCGTGCGCCGAGGTGCCCCGGCGAGCCGGCCCGCTCCGGACGACGGAGCGTGACACGAGGGGCCGACGCCCGAGGATGCCACGGCGGCGCCACCCCGCGGTTCCGACGGCACGTCCGGGCGATCGCGTGTGACCCCCCGCACTCGCCGCACGCCGTCCAGGCCGCCGCTGGTCACGCTGTGCGACTGATCGTGCCGGAATCCGGCTCCTCCACCACCTTGTCGGGCTACCGGCGGCATCCGGGGTGGTCATCGTGCTGCCTCGTGGCGGACCATGGCTGAGGCCTGCGACGGGTGAGGCCATCTTTGCGGACATCCCGCGCACGACCCGTTCGACGAGTGGAGCACTGGCATGAAGATCTCGGTCATCGGCTGCGGCTACCTGGGCGCCGTGCACGCAGCGTCGATGGCCGAGCTCGGCCACGACGTCGTCGGCATCGACGTGGACCGCGCCAAGATCGAGCTGCTGTCGCAGGCGAAGGCGCCGTTCTTCGAGCCGGGCTTCGAGGAGCTGCTGGCCCGCACGCTGGAGACCGGGCGGCTGCGCTTCTCCACCGAGTTCGCCGATGCCGCCGGGGCGTCCGTGCACTTCGTCTGCGTCGGCACCCCGCAGAAGCGCGGCGAGTACGCGGCGGACATGCGCTACGTGCAGGGTGCGGTGGAGTCCCTGCTCGGCGTCCTCGCCCCGGGCGAGCTGGTCGTCGGGAAGTCGACGGTGCCGGTGGGGACGGCGGCCGCGCTGGCGGAGCTGGTCGCGGGCAAGGTGCCGGGCGCGCTGCTGGCCTGGAACCCCGAGTTCCTCCGCGAGGGCTTCGCCGTCCAGGACACGCTGCACCCCGACCGGCTGGTCTACGGCCTCCCTGCCGGGCCGGACGCCGACACCGCCCGCCGGCTGCTCGACGAGGTCTACGCGACCATCGTGGAACGCGGCACGCCCAAGGTCGAGAGCGACTACGCCACCGCCGAGATGGTGAAGACGGCGGCGAACTCCTTCCTCGCCACGAAGATCTCCTTCATCAACGCGATGGCCGAGCTGTGCGAGGCCACCGGTGCGGACGTGAAGCTGCTCGCCGACGCGATCGGCTACGACGACCGCATCGGCCGCAAGTTCCTCAACGCCGGTCTCGGCTTCGGTGGCGGCTGCCTGCCCAAGGACATCCGCGCGTTCATGGCCCGCGCCGGGGAGCTGGGGGCCGACCAGGCGCTGACCTTCCTGCGCGAGGTCGACAACATCAACATGCGCCGGCGGATCCGGATGGTCGAGCTGGCCCGGGAGGTCTGCGACGGGTCGCTGCTCGGCAAGCGGGTGGCGGTCCTGGGCGCGGCGTTCAAGCCCGACAGCGACGACATCCGCGACTCCCCGGCCCTCAACGTCGCCGCGCAGCTGCAGCTGCAGGGCGCGGTGGTGCGGGTGACCGACCCGGCGGCCGTGGAGAACAGCCGCCGGCTGTGGCCGCAGCTGGACTACGCCGACACCGCCGAGGAGGCCGCCGAGCGGGCCGACGCCGTCCTGGTCCTCACCGAGTGGAAGCAGTACCGCGAGCTCGACCCGGTCGCCTTCGGCACGGTCGTCCGCCAGAAGCGGGTGCTCGACGGCCGCAACGCCCTCGACCGCGACGCCTGGACCGCCGCCGGGTGGGCGTACCGGGCGCTCGGCCGCCGCGCCGGCTGACGGCTCCGTGCACGGACCACCCAGCGCCCTCGACGCCCCTCCCCCCAGGAGAGGGCGCCTCGGCCGGGCGTTGCGCGGGGGAAAGTTCGCCGGCCGGGCGCTGACCTTCGCCGATCAGGGGATCTCCAGCGCCAGCAACATGCTGCTGTCGGTGTCCATCGCCTCGGGCGTGAGCGCGGCGGTCTTCGGCGAGTTCGCGCTGATCTACAGCATCTACTGGCTGCTCCTGGGCGGAACCCGCGCAGCCGTCCTCGACCCGCTGCTGATCGTGCAGCACAACACGCTCAAGGACGCGCCGGTCCACTCGATCGCCGCCCTGTCCGCGACGGCGGTGGGCGCCCTCGGCATACCGATCGGGCTCGCGCTGCTGCTCACGCCCCTGGACGTCGCCTGGGCCGTCTTCTTCCTGGGGCTCCCGGTGCTGCTCCTGCAGGACGCGCTGCGCTACGTCGGCTTCCTGGCCGACCGGCCGGGCCGGGTGGTGCTGCTGGACGGCGTCTGGCTGGTCGTGATGGTCGGGGCCACGGTCCTCGCCGTCACGGGCGTCATCTCGGGAACGGCTGCCGTCCTCGGCCTGTGGGTGCTGGGGGCGCTCCTGGCGAACCTGCTCGGGCTCCTGCTCCTCCGGGTCCGGTTCGCACGGCTGCACCTGCGCCGGCGGCTCCGGGAGATCTGGCCGGTGTCGGGCCCGCTGCTCGGCGACTTCGCCCTCTCCAACGGCGCCTCCCAGCTGACGGTGTTCCTCCTGCCGCTGGTGGCGAGCACGGCGCTGCTCGGTTCGTTCAAGGCCGCCCAGGTGGCCAACGGCCCGCTCAACATCACCGTGGCGGCCGCGACCGTCATCTGCCTGCCGATGGTGGCCAGAGCGGTCGACTCCCCCTCGGGCCGGGCCGTCGCCCTGCGCATCGGCCTGTTCGCCTCGGCCGCGCTCGCCGGGGTCGCCGTCGTCTACGGGGGTGCGCTCGCACTGCTCCCCGAGGACGCCGGGCGGGCCCTGTTCGGCCAGTCGTGGGGGTCGGGCCTGCTCGTGGCCGCCGTGAGCGTGCAGATGGTCCTGTTCGGCATCACCCACGGCGCGTTGCTCGCACTGCGCGGCTCCAGCAACACCCGTGCGGCGCTGTGGGTGCGGGTCATCGTGACCCCGATCGCCCTCGTCGTCCCGCTGCTGTTCACCGCACTGTGGGGGCGCACGGGGCTGATGGCCGGGATCCTCGTCGCGGCCGCGGCGATGTCCCTGGTCAGCTGGATCGCCGCCGTCCGGGTGATCCGCGGCGGATCACGCACCGACGCGGAGCAGGACCCCGAGCCGGTTCCTGCCACATCGGGGCACGACCCCGTCGCCGGAGCGCTGCCCGCCGCCCCCTGACGGCAACGCTGGACGGACCGCGGGCCGGGATCAGAGTTCGGGCAGCGTCCACCAGTCGCCGAGCTGACGGTCGAAGCTGCGTGGCGTGAACGGCGCGAGACCGCTGGAGGGGTAGGGGCTGGTCTCGCCGAACCAGACCACACCGTCGACGGTGTAGAGATCCACGCGGAGGAAGTCGAAGCCCGCTCCCAGGGCGGCGGCAGCGGCGAGCATCCGCTCCAGGGTCTCGGGCCGGTCGACCACGGGGCCCAGCGACGACTGGTTGGTGACGGTGAGCGGCTCCCAGTCGCAGGTGTACATGCGCTCCAGGTGTTCGGTGAACCGCCCCTGGTGCACCTCGACCAGCCGGGGCTCCCCGTCGAACACGAAGATCTTGTAGTCGTCCGGGGACGATCCGGGCGCTCCGATGAACTCCTCCACCAGGAATTGACGCTCCGCCTGGCTGTAGGCCCATTCACCGAGGACTTCGGCATTGAACTCGTCGAGCCACCCGGCGGTCCTCCGGAGGAGGTCCGGGACGTCGGCCGTACCCGAGCCGACGACCACCCGCATCGTGCCCTGCGTCGGCTTGAGCACCCAGGCGCCGGGCAGTTCGACGTCCGCCAGCTCCCGCAGGTCGACGCCGTGCCAGTAGGTCTCCGGGATGCGCACCAGGTCCCCGGCCCGCTCTGCCGCGTACTCCTTCATGGCCAGCTTGTCGCACGTGCGCACGAGGAGGTCGCGCCGGTCGTGCAGGATCCGCCAGTTGATCTTCTCCGTGTAGGTACGCGGATCGCGCACCCGCGGGAAGCGGCGGTGCTTGACGGCGTACATCAGCCGGCGCCGCAGGGCGAGCGGCAACAGCGCCATCGCCCCGTAGTACGCGCGACGGCCACGCGCATATATGTTCAACGGATCGCTCGCCCCCGGTTCGGAGCTCAGCAGCCTACAAGCCTTCGGGCGTTCACGGTGCACCTCGGTCGCGGGTAGCCCTGGCTCCGGGCACCACCGTGCCCGGAATGCTGCGCGGTCAGTCGCCGGGTGGCTCTATCGCCACGCTCTCCCGGGAGGGGCCGCGGCGGGCGTCGGTGAAGTAGACGGTGTGCTCGCGGTCGGTGTTGCTCGCCGCGTAGATGCCCTGCTTGAAGTAGACGCTCTGGCCCTCGTACAGGTTGGCCGCGACGGCGTGCACCTTCCGCTCCCCGTCGATCCACACCCGGGTCTCGCCCTCGTCCGGGTCGGCGGACCAGTCGATGCGGACGGTGTGGTCCAGCCACTCGCCCAGGACCAGCGGGCCCAGGTCGTAGACGGCGGTGTACTGCGAGACCTCCCCGCCCAGCAGCCCACCCCGTACCGACAGCCGGAGTTGCGGGTCGTCCCCGTCGGTGACCCACAGGTCGATGTTCGGGGAGCCGCTGTTGGACTCCTGGTGCCACTGCGTGTAGATGAGGAACTCGTCCTCGCCGTCCCACTCGAAGTCCTCGGGGAAGTAGCTGGACCAGGAGTACCACTGGACGTCGCCCTCGGTCGGGGAGCCGGCCTCGGCAACCGTGGAGCGCACCTCGCCTCGGATGGTGGTGGTCACCCCGAAGGTGTGGTCCCCCGGGCCGGCCGTGAACGCCGCCGCGTACTCGTAGCCCGGCCGCACCGGGTCCTGGACCACCTCGACCTGCTCGGGCCGGGCGACCTGCACCTCGCTCCACTCGTCGAGGGTGCCGTCGGCGTAGCTCCACTCGTGCTCGGGATCGCCGGCGGTCCGCGTGGCCGCTCCCGGCGACGACGTGGCCCCGCTGTCCGACAGCTCGGACGCCGGCACCTCGGAGGTCTCGATGGGCGTCGAGACCGTGTCGACCGGCGGCGCGGGAGGGTCCTCCGATCCGCACCCGGCGACGAGCAGAGCGGTCGCCACCGCGAGGGTGAGGGGGACCTGCCGGCGTCGTGGTGTCACAGCGAGCCCTTCGCGACAGGTCCTCGACGTGGAGGAGCGGAGCCGGACGGCGTCCGACCTGCGCCGTCGAACCCGCCGGTGAGGTTGCTGGATCGACCGGACGACCGAGGTTACCCACGGCGAGCCGCCTCCTGCAGCGCCGCCGTTCCACCGCACCTGCTCTTCACGTGTCAGGCATGTGACGGGCCCCCTCGCCGACAGCATCACCGACTACTCTCACCGGGGATGACCTCGACCGGACGCCTGCACGTCCTCCGGGCGCTCTGCGCGCCGCGGAGGCGCTAGCGGTGTCGACGACCCCCGCCAGCCGGTCCGCCGGCCCCGACCCGACCAGGGCGCGCCCCGGCCAGGAGGTCGGGCAGCCGGCGGGCTCGACCGGGGCACGCTCCTCGACCCCGGTCACCCGGCTCGACTCCCTGACCGGGCTCCGCTTCCTCGCCGCTCTGCTGGTGTTCGGCTCCCACACGCTGGCGTTCTTCGACGAGACACCGCTGAGCGGGTCGATCTACCCGGCACTGGAGCCGGGGGCGGCCGGCGTCTCGTTCTTCTTCATCCTCAGCGGCTTCGTGCTCACCTGGACGCACCGTCCCGGCGACCGGGCCGGCCCGTTCTACCGCCGGCGGTTCGCCCGCATCGCCCCGTCCTACTGGGTCGCCGTGGTGCTGTTCATCCCCATGACCGCGGTGGCCCGCCCGGAGGAGACCGGGTCGCTGCTGCTGCACATGGCCCCGCAGTTCCTCGGTCTGCACGCCTGGATCCCCGACGCCGACTACTACTGGGCCGGCAACGGCGTCACGTGGTCGATCTCCTGCGAGATGTTCTTCTACGCGCTGTTCCCGCTGCTCATCGTGCAGGCGGTGCGGCTGTCGCCGCGCGCGCGGTGGTGGGCCGCCGGGGTGCTCGCCGTGCTCGTGGTGGTCCCACCGCTCGTGCTGCGCCCGCTCACCCACGGCGCCGCCGTCGCCGACTGGGCGATCTTCATCTTCCCGGTCCAGCGCCTGTGGGAGTTCATCCTCGGGATCCTGATCGCGCTGTGGATCAGGAACGGCGGCCGCCTGCGCCACGTGGGCCTGCGGGGCAGCCTGGGCCTGGTCGCCCTGGCCTACACCGTGGCCGTCTTCTCCCCCGCGTACCTCATCTGGGTCGTGCTGCTGTTCGTGCCGTTCGCCCTGACGATCGCGGCCGCCGCCCAGGCCGACCTCGAGGGCTCCCGCTCGGTGTTCCGCCACCCGGTGCTCGTCAAGCTCGGGGAATGGTCCTTCGCCTTCTACCTCACGCACCAGCTGGTGATCCGGGCGATCGACTACGTGCTGGCACCCACCAGCGCGGGGCAGGCGATCGCCGCCTCGGCCCTGAGCCTGGTCGGCGCGCTCGCCAGCGCCTTCGTCCTCTACACGTTCGTCGAGCGACCGCTGGAGAGGCGCTTGCGCGGCGGCACGATGCCCATCAGCCTGGGCGGTACGGGACACGCCGGAAGGCGGTAGGAGATGTCCGTCCTCTCGAGGCGACGGGAGCGGCGACGCCGCCACCACCGGGTTGCGCGCAGCCACTGGTGGAGCGAGGCGCCGTGGTGGGCCTGGGTCCTGATCGTGCTCGGGGCGGTGGCGCTCGCCGTGGCCACGGCCCTCGCCGTCCAGCGCGACCGGGCCTCGGTGACCATGGATGCCGCATCCGGGCGGTCCACCGCGATGGCCGGCCCGGCCGAGGACGCCAGGGTGGTCGTGATCGGCGACGGCTACACCGCCGGCACGGCGCAGGGACGCGAGGACCCTGGCGCGTGGCCGGCGCTGCTGGACCGCCGCAGTGACGACGTGACCGTCGAGGTGTCCGCCGCGGACGGTGCCGGCTTCGTGACCACGAACGTCTTCGGGCGCACGATCGGCAGCCTGGCCGCGGCGGCCCCGATGGCCGGGGCCGACGTGGTCGTCGTCTTCGCCGGCCGGGCCGACGGGCCCGACGTCGCCGGCGAGGTGGGGACGGCGGCGCGCGACGTGCTCGCGCAGGCGCGCGCCGCGGCGCCCGACGCCGGCATCGTGGTCATCGGCCCGGCCTGGCCGGGCGCTGAGGTGCCGGCCGAGGTGACGGCCAACCGTGACGCGATCGCGGGAGCCGCTGCCGAGGCCGGCGTGCGCTTCGTCGACCCCCTGGCCGAAGGCTGGTTCGGCGAGGAGGGCGGGCTGATCGCCGCTGACGGCGTCCACCCCACCCCGGCCGGGCACCGCTACCTGGCCGACCTCATCGAGCCGATCGTGCGCGACACCCTGGCCTGACCGTGCGGCGCCGCTCCTCGGCGGACAGGCTCAGCGGTCACGCTGGCGCCCGGCAGCGGTGGTGCACACCCTCAGTGCGGCCGACGCCACCAGCCAGTCCCGCGCCTCGGTGATCACCGCGGCGTGGGTGCTCATCGCTGTCGCGCTCGGACGCCTGATCGGGCACAGCGCCCAGCATCCGACGAGAGGGCCGCACAGACGGACACAGAGAGCCCGCCGTCCTAATGGTCGAGTCTGCGCGCACCAAGGCGGGTTCGTCGGAAGCTCGACGTCGACGGTACGAGCTGCCGAGCGCGCGGTGCCTGCTGGGCTACCCGCACGGTTCCTCCTCCACGACCACCGCGCCTCGCCGGACGTTCCGCCAGGGCCTGACCCGGTACACCGCAGAGCCGCCGTCAGGCAACGCGCGCGCGACCTTCCAGTAGCGGCCGCCCGGCATAGCGAGCAGGTCCCCGGTAGCGGTCGCGGTGACAGTGCTAGCGCGCCCAGCCGGTGAACGCGAGACAGCGTGCCCGTCAGTAGGCGCCCGACCCACGGACGACTGCACCGACCGTCCTCCACAGGATCATGAAGTCGAACATCAACGACCAGTTCTCGACGTATCGGACGTCTATGCGCACAGAGTCGTCCCAGGACAGGTCAGACCGGCCACTCACCTGCCAAAGGCCAGTGATCCCTGGCTTCACCAGCAGCCGACGGCGCATGTCGTAGCCGTACTGCTCGACCTCACGGGTGACATGCGGGCGCGGTCCTACGAGGCTCATACTGCCGCCGAGCACGTTGAACAATTGCGGCAACTCGTCAAGCGAATAGCGACGCATGACCGCGCCGATGCGGGTGACGCGCGGGTCTCGGCGCATCTTGAACTGCACTGCGTTGCCCTCGTTGCAGTCGAGGAGATCCCTTTCCACCTTGTCCGCGTCGACCACCATGCTGCGGAACTTCAGAACGTGGAACGGCTGCCCGTCACGCCCGATCCTCTCGTGCTTGAAGAACACCGGGCCCCGGCTGCTGGTCTTCACCAGCACGGCCAGCGTAAACAGGAGCGGAAGCAGCAGCGCGACGCCGATCCCTGCGGCCGTACGGTCGACGACGTCCTTGACGATGCGGCGGAGACCGGTGAACTCCGGCCGCTCGACGTGCATGAGAGGCAGACCCGCAACGGGCCGGACATGCACCCGCGGGCCGGCCACCTCGGTCACGGCAGGAGCGAGCATCAACTCCGCCTCGGTGACCTCCAGATCCCACCCGAGCTTTCGCAGCCGCGGACCGTCGAGCTCCGGTGAGGGCAACACCGCGACGGCGTCGATCTCGTAGCGGCGGACGACGTCTACGACCTCGTCGAGGTTGCCCAGGACCGGCAGCCCATCGAAGGTGTCGCGATCATTCGCGGACAGCGGCAGGCAGCAGCCGATGACCCGGTAGCCGTGGCGTGACTCGCGCTCCAACTGCGCACTGAGGGCGGCAACGCCGCTGCGGTGCCCCACCAAGACCGCCGTCTGCACGTGCCGGCCCTGCGCCCGCCGCCCGTGCAACCACAGTCGCAGCGTGACGCGACTGGCGAGAGTCAGCAGGGTCGCTAGCGGCAGGGCGACGACGACGAAGCTCCGGGCGACGTCCAGCTTGAACGCCCAGGACACCGTGCCCACCGTGGCCAGCAGCAGCGCGGCAGCGGAGAACACTCTCCGGAACTCGTCGGGACCGACCCAGAGGTAGCGCTCCTCGTAGGTGCGGGCGACGAGCATGGCGCCCAACCACACGATGGGCAGGAGGACCACGAGCCAGGGAAATCCACCCAGGCCGATGGCGTAGCGATCTCCCGGCGCGAGCGACCCCACCCAACCGGCCACCAGCGCGCCGAGGCCGTCCAGGATGATCAGCTGGCGGAGGTAGGCCTTGCGCCAGGCCCGACGGGCGGCTGTTCCCTCTCCACGCAGCCGGGGAGCGAGCCACCACCACCGTCGGCCGACTGTCTCCGTGACGACATGGCGCGTCTCATCACTAGTTCCGAGCATAGACATGTGTAGAGCCCCCGTGGGCGCCAGAAGCGACAATGACCTTGTGGCCAGGGAACTTCATCGTTCAACCGGCAGGAGAAAGGTAGCGGCGCCTGGGGTGTCATGGAAGGGACCTAATCCCCCCACTTCGAGGAGTCGTCGCCCGAGAACGGGGCATTCACTCTCTGCAGCTGGGGCATATCAGTGCGCTGTGACACGCGCACTGATTGACGCACTGCTGCCGGCACGGGAAGTCGCCGACGCTCCGAAGAAGCTCGTCCGCCATGCGTGTCTTAGATCCCCCGGGTGTGTGAGGGTGGCCGCATGACCCGACGAGTTGGAACCGGCCGGCGAAACCGCAGGACAAACCCGCCCCCCGAGGGGGCCGCGTGACCAGTGTGCCGCGGTGGCTGATGATGGCAGGCCACGTCCCGCCGACGTTACGTGGCGGCGGCATCGTTCGCTACACCGTGGAGCTGACCCACGCCCTGGCTCGCCGGGACGACGTCGAGCTACACGTCCTTTCTTCGCCCGCCGCCGCCGATCCGCTGGCCGAGCTGATCGGCAGCGCGGACCGCGTCATCCGACACCCGACGATTTCCGGCGCCCTCCTGCCCATGTGGGAGCGCTTCGCACTCGGACCGAGGCTGGGATCCGCCTTCGACGTCGTCCAAGGCCCCAAGCATTTGCTGCCCCGCACGGTATCGGCGCGGACGGTGCTCACCGTCCACGATCTCTTACTCTTCGACCGTCCGGATGATTACCCACTCGCCAAGCGCACGCTGCTCCGCCGGCCCTACGCCGCATCATTGAGACAGGCGGACGTGCTGGTGTGCGTCAGTGCGGCAACTCGCGACCGTCTGCTGCACTGGGACAGCGGACTGACCGACCGTGCGACCACGGTGCTCTCCGCGACCAGTCCGCATCTGTTGGACAGCCCGCCGACACCCGTCGACGCCCTGGCCCGGCGACCGTTCGCCCTGGTGGTGGGCGATGCCTCGAAGCGCAAGAACGTCTCCGTCGTCGTCTCCGCATGGGCGGAGGTCGTGCGGCGACGTCCGGACGCCGCTCTCGCGCTCGTCGGTCCACCGGCTTGGGGTGCGGAAGCCTACGGACCCGATCATGCCGCCCTGGCCGCATCCGGATCCATCGTTCAGCTGACCGGTATCGACGACGGAATGCTCCGCTGGTGCTATGAGAATTGCGCGGTGGTTCTCGCACCCAGCCTGGTGGAGGGCTTCGGCCTGCCCGCCGTCGAGGCACTGGACCTGGGGGCACCACTGGTGACCTCAATGGACCCGGCATTGGTGGAGGTCAGTGGAGATGCCGCCGAACACCTGCCCGCCGAAGATGTCACCGGGTGGGCGCAGGCCGTGCTGCGCCGACTGGAGAACCCACCGGCCACTGCCCCTCGCCGCAGCGCCCGAACATGGGATGACGTCGCCGCAGAGACCGTCGCCGCGGTCGTCACTGCGCCAGGAGCGCAACAGCAGCCATGACGGGGTTGAGGCTGTCCGACAGGTCGGTGCCCGCGCTCCGGTGCGGCCAGCCTCGCCCCAGCCCGCCAACGGAAACAGAAGGCCCTTGACCAGCCCCATCTCCGAGTACGTCACGGACATAGAATTTCATCCCCGACTATCGGCGAATGCCCCGGAGCGGCCATAAAGGCGCCCATTCTTGAGGGCGCGAATACCGATTCGGGCCATCGCGTCGTCAACCACCGAAGTGACTCTCCCGTCGAAGCCGGCAGTTCAGAGCCGCGCAACGCCTCACGAACTCATTCGACCTTCCCTGCGGTCGGGACCGCGTGTCCCACACCGTTCGGGCTGTTGCATGCTCGCGCGCTGACGGCTAGGCCGACGGCGTCCTATACCTTG
This sequence comes from Blastococcus saxobsidens, assembly GCF_002938435.1. GTDB lineage: Bacteria > Actinomycetota > Actinomycetes > Mycobacteriales > Geodermatophilaceae > Blastococcus > Blastococcus saxobsidens. The sequence goes on along the minus strand of NZ_POQT01000003.1, from coordinate 105,217 downwards.
CCGATGCGCGCAGGTGGTCGGCCACAACCCCGCTGGCCACCCGGTGCAGACCGACTCGACCACGCTAGCCGTTGGCGACGCCGGGCAGCTCTATGCGAAGGTGCCGAGCGCGGAGGCCTCTGTTGCTACGGTGTGCACTTCCGAGGCCGCACGATGCACCCCTGTCCTTGAAGGAAGTCGCCGGTGATCCTGCACGACTACGTGCGGCTCCTCGCGCACCGATGGTGGCTCGTCGTGAGCTTCATCGCCCTCGGCGCCAGCGCGGCCGTCATCCTCACTCTCACGGCCACGCCCGTGTATTACACACAGGCCACCCTCTACGTAGGCCTGCCAGGTAGTGCGTCAGCCGGGGAACTCCAGCAGGGCAGCGTCTTCACCGTCCAGCGTGTGACAACCTATGCCGGCCTGGCCACCACGGAGACGGTCCTCGATCGTGCCGTCACCCAACTGCGCGACGGAACGAACATCAGGGATCTGCGTCAGGCGATCTCGGCTGTCGCACGCGAGCAGTCGGCTCTGATCGACATCACGGCCACAGGCCGTGATCCGGTCGTCGTCGCGGACCAGGCAAACGCCGTCGCGGGGGCCCTTTCGACCCAAGCGCCGCTGCTCGACTCGCCGGGGGGTACCACGCCCATTCAGCTGACGATCGTTCAGACGGCGGAGGTGCCGGAGAACGCGCTCACCCCTCGACCCGGCAACAACATCGTGATCGGCTCGCTGGTCGGGCTGCTTCTGGGAGTGGGCTTCCTCGTCGTCGCCGACGCGCTGAACACCCGGGTGCGAACCCCCCGCGACCTGCCCCGATCCCCGGTCATCGCAACGATTACGTCCGTGCCGACCAGCCCCACTCGCTTCCGCCGCGGTCCGACGTCGGATCTGCGTTTGGAGTCCTTCAGGAGTCTCCGTGCCAACCTGCAATTCGGGGGCCGGGGCACCGGGGTTGTGGCCGTGGTCGGCGTCAGCGCAGCTGCCGATGCAGCCAAGGTGGCCCGGCAGCTGGGCCGCGCCTTCACAGAAGTCGGGGTACGAGTCGTCGTCGTGGACACCGACTTGCGTCAGGAGAGTCAACGCCCAGAGAAGGCCTCGCGCCCGGGAGCCAAGCAACCGTTGGGCGTCGTAGACGTGCTGGGCAGTGCCGCGCCGCTGGACGCGGTGATCCAGTCAGGGGACCACGGTACCGACGACTTGCTCTGGATACCGGCGGGCACCACTCGCCCCTCGTCGGCGCAGTTGCTGAGCACGCCGGCCACGGCCCAGCTGTTCGCAGACCTCAGGGCACGCTTCGATCTGGTGATCGTGATCTCGCCACCTCTCGTCGAGCGCTCCGAGTCGGTCGTCGTGGCAGCCCTCGCTGATAGCACCCTCGTCGTGGTGGAAGCGGGGAGGACACGCCGCGCCGACGTCTCTCTGGCCCTGGAGCGACTCGCCGGTGTCCGCGTGACCTCGGTGAACGTTGCGATCGACCGTGTCAACGTCTCCGATCTCCGGGTCTGGAATAGTTGGCTCACGGACAGCTCTGCACGGTCCTGAGGGGGGAGGTAGCCGGGGTCGATCTCGGCAGCACGGATGCCCCGTTCCTTGAGCCTGTCGAGCCTGGCCGTTCTGGTCACCTCGCTCATGCTCATCACGTGGGTCGTCGTGACCCCGCCGCCGGAGTCGTCGATCGAGGTCCGGGTCAGCGCATCCTCCACCGCCGCCGGCTACGATCCGATGGCGCTGATCCCGTCGTCCGGTGATGGCTCAGCCCGCCAGCAACTGGATGGGGCCGTCGCCTGGCGCAGCGCCGACGAGACCGTCGGCGCATGGGTGGAGCTGACCACACGCCGTCCCCGAGCCGTGAACCGCCTGTCGCTCGACGGGGTGGCGCAGCCGCTACTGCGTCCGACCTCTGTACTGCTGACCTTCGACGGCGGCAGCCCCTTGCTCGTCACCGCGGATGTCCACGGAGACGCCGAGATCACTTTCTCGCCGCGGACTGCCTCCGCTGTCCGCGTGACCGTCGCGGGGGCCAGTGAGCAATCAACGTCAGTGGGCCTGGCAAGCATTTGGGCCGACTCCTCGGGAACGCCAGATACAACCGTCGATCCTGCCCCGCCCGTGGTGGCAACCGCGTCAAGCACAGGCCGGTCACCCGCTGCTTCTCTCGTGGACGGAAACCTGTCGAGCGGTGACCCCGGCGGCGAGTGGCACGCGGCCGCCGACGACTCGGCACCTTGGGTACAGCTGGCCTGGTCCGCTGCCCATGAGGTGGCCAGCGTGCAGGTGCTGGGCCCCTCGGCTGCCGTGACGGAGTCGGCAGCACAGACGCTGCGCGGTGAACTGCACTTCTCCGACGGCAGCAGCGTGGTGGTCTCGGGTGTGGCGGGCGACGAAGGTCCCACCACGGTCGCGTTCGCCCCTCGGATGAGCAGCTGGGTCCGTCTCGAGCTCGAGCCCGAACCGGATGGTGCGATATCTCTGCGGGAGTTCGTCGCCTACCGCGCCGGCGTGACCCCGCCCACGTGGCCGGAGTTTGCTCCTGGCCGCGGTTACGCCACTGAGGCTCCGGTGGCCGAGCGCTGCGACCAGGCCACCCTGTCGGGCATGGCTGCGCCCGGCAGTCTCAGACTCGTCTGCCCGCCGCCGGGCGCGGCGGTCGAGGGTGTCACGAGGATCGTCGTTGCCGGAACGCCCGGGACGGAGTTACAGGCAGTGGCGTGGTCGGCCGAGGACGCCCAGTCGCTGACGACTCCCCGACCCGTCGCGCTGGTCACCGTGGGCACCAGCGGACACGCGGCTCTCGAGGTGGACATGGCCATGCTTCCTCACGGTCCAGTCACCCTGGAGATCAGCGCCCTCGGCCTCAGTCGGGCATACACGACGCCCCTGTCCGTGCAGCTTTTCAACCGTGCCGGGCTTGTCGTGAAGCAGCCCGACCACGCGCCTCCCGGGATGACGCTGCAGTGGTCCGAAGAGTTCCGAGAACCCCTCTCCGTCAGCGCCTCCGGGCGTGGCGCGCAGTACGCTGCCTCGAAGCCGGAGCCGGGCGGGTCTTCTCAATTCGGCGACGCCGTCTTCGCCGACCCAGCCACGGGGACCCAGACCTTGAGCACGCTGGAGGGCGAATACCTGCGTATCCGGGCGCAGCCGATCGGTGTGGGCGTGACCGCCTCGTGGGGTCAGCAGCATGAATCCGGCTTGCTGTCCTCCTTCCGCGTCGGCGCCTCCGGATTCTCCGCCCAGTACGGCTACTTCGAGGCCCGGCTGATGGGTGCGCCCGGGGCGGGAACGTGGCCAGCGTTCTGGATGCTGAACAGTGAGGCTGCTGCCAGGGACACAGGAACCGCCGCGGAGGTCGACGCGGTGGAGTTGTACGGACACAACCCGCGGGGCAGTTGCCACACCCTGCACAGCTGGAACGACTCCGCGCCCGCGCCCCCTCCCGAGAACGACGGAGCACCAAGGTGCCGCGCGACCAACGGATTCACCGACTGGACGATGACCTGGCACACCTACGGCGTACGCATCGTGCCGGGGGGCGCGATCTTCTTCATCGACGGGCACGAAGTAGGAACCAGATCGGGGCTGATCCACACCGACCAGCCATTCTTCTTCCTGATCAATCTGGCGTTGGGCGGCGGTTGGCCGGTCGACCTCTCGTCGACCCAGGACACGAGCGATCTCTACGTCGACTGGGTGCGGGTCTACACCTGACGGGGGGGCGCGAGAACCGGCCGGGAGTCGGCCTGCGCAGGCAGAACTCCGTCGCCCGGCGGTGAGGTGGGCAGGCTGCCCAGTACGCGACCTCGAGTTCTTCGCGCTACGACGGCGTGGTGCGCGAGGATGCCCAGACACAGCCACGTCAGACCATTGGGATCGTTGAGGTCGGGGCCCGCGATTGCCTTCGTCACGAGGAGAGCCACCAGAGCCCAGATGACGGGTCGCATCTCGGCGAAGTCATAGCCCCGCCGGACGAGGGTCGCGACGACGGCTACGAACAGCACCGTACCGACAACACCGACCGTGCTCAGCAACGTGGCGACGAAGGACGACGGGCGATTGCTGCCGATGCCGACTCCCACGCCCAGGGTCTCCCACGCCAGCCCGAAGGAGTAGCTGTCAGCCCCGGATCGGACGGTGAACGAGTCCGAGACCACCTTGTCGTCGACCACCTGGTTGAAGAGGGTCGCCAGGAGGGGGAGATACCACAGCGCCGCGACGGCGGCCGCCCACGTCAGTGAGAACGACAGCAGCGTCACAGGCCCGCGCCGCAGCACGAGGCGAGCGATGCTGACGCCACCGGCGATCACGAGCACCGCCACCCCGGCGACGACGAAGGTGGCGGATGTGGAGATGAGGCCGAGGTACCCGGCGACCACCATGACGAGAAGAGTTCCCAGCCGTCGTGCTCCGTCGACGTGGCTCAGCCGCGACCAGAGGTAGGCGATAGCCACGAGGCACGTGCCACCCAGGCCTGATGGTTCGGAGAAGATGCCCCGGAAGCGGTCGATGCCGCCGGCCGCTGTGTCGATGTACGCGAAGTTCGGCGCGTTGTCGAAGAAGCCGATCGGAAATGGCAGCCCCAGGGTGCCCAGGTAGGCCCAGAGGGACAAGAGGACCGGGATCCCGACCGCCGTGCCGATGATCTCCGGGCCGGCCCAGCGCGATCGGGACAGGAAGGCGACGACGCAGACGCCGAGCACCAGGTATATCGTCTGCGCGAGATTGGACTGGCTCAGAACGCCCGGGTCGAGCCGTCGGGCTCCCAGCGGACCGAGGACCTCCAGCCCCGTGAACAGGTACGGCGCCAGCAGGGTGACCAGGACCGCCCAGCCGGTGAAGGCCACCAGGAGGTACACACCTGGGGCTGCAGGGTCCGGGATGCGTTCCTGCCGACGGCTTCGAGTGAGCAGACGGACGACGAGGCCGACTGCGGCACCGATGGACACCGCGTAGAACGTCAGGACGACAGTTCCTCCCAGAACGGCCGCTGCGCCCACCGGCGTCGACGCTCCGAGCGCGAGGGCGCGTCCGTACCCCCGGGTGTTCACCATGCCGAAGACGACCACCGCCAGGGTGAGGAGCGTCAAGGAGGTCATGCGTTCACGTCACCCGGCGGCAAGCGCGGTGAGGCGGCCATCAGGACGACTGGTGGCGATCCGGCGGAGTGCGTCGAAGTGGTCCTCGGATGCCGCAGGACGGCTGTAGGCGCTCGCCACTTCCCGCCGGAGCGCCTCGTCCTCCGGGATCCGGGCCCGGCGAACGGCACGCCGGAGCCCCTCGGCCAGAGCTGTGACGTCCTCGACCGGCACCAGGTCGCCGATCCTGGGCGACGAGATGACGTCGGCTGGACCGAATTCGCAGTCGGCGGCGAGCAGCGGCAGCCCGAAGGCGAGCGCCTCCACCAGCACCACGCCGAAGCCTTCCCACCGTGACGGTAGGACGAAGCAGTCGGCTGATCGGTAATAGACGGTGGGATCAGTGGTGTACCCGGCGAAGTCCACGAGATCGTCGATTGCCAGTTCGCGTGCCAGCCGCCGGAGGTCCGACTCGTCCGGACCGGAACCGACCAGGGTCAACCGCACGGCGGGCAGGTCCGTCCGTGCCAACGCCAGCGCCCGGAGCAGGATGTCCTGCCCCTTCTGCCGCGACAACCGCGCCACGGTCAGGAAGTGGAACACGTCCTGCGCCGCCTCCCTGTTCACATCCTCCGGCAGGTCGCGCACCGGATTGCGGACGAAATGGACAGGGGCCGCGCGCGTCACCGCTTGCGCTGCGTGGTCCCGGAGCGAGGGCGACACCGCCAGGATGCCGGCGATCCGCCGGGACACGAGATGCTGGAAGGCGGCGAACGCCAGCCGCGTCCGCCGGGTGCCATCGGCCTCCTCGATCCTGGGGTTCCCGTGCAGATGGGTCACGAAGGCCGGGAGGCGCAATCCCCGTGTAGCCGTCCACGCGATGACGGACGCCTCGACCTGGGGGACGACGAGCACGTCCACGCCGAGAGCGGCCACGTGGCGCCGCAAGGAGCGCACCATGCCCCGCAGCCGCTCCACGTGGAGCACGTGCCGGGTGTACCGCGTGTCCGCGAGCAGAGGCTCGTCATAGCCCGTCGAGAACAGGACGTGCACGTCGAGCACGTCCCCGTGCGCCTCCACGAGGCCGGTGGCGATCTCGTGCACCACGCGTTCGATCCCGGCGAAGTGTGCGGACGGCGGGACGAAGTAGGCCACCCGTACCCGTTCGGCCGGTCCTGTCATGCCGAGATCACCGCACGCTCAGCGGACGACGCGTGAGGAGGGACTCGTACACCCGCTCGTAGTCGGCAGCCATGCGTTCCACGCGGAAGTACTCGGCGCCTTCGCGCGCCCTCCTCTGCCACTCGGCCAGTGCATCGGGATCGGCCATGAGCCGACGCAATGCGGCGGCCATCGCAGGCGGATCCGAGGGAGGCACGAGCTGCCCAGCCTCGCCCTTCCCGAGCAACTCGGGAATCCCCCCGACCGCGGTCCCGACCACGGCACAGCCAGCGGCACGCGCCTCGGCGACCGTGAGAGGGCAGGGATCGGCGAGGGACGCCGTCGCGAAGATGTCCGCCTGCTCAAGCAGCGGGCGCGGCCGGAGCGCTGAGCCCAGGAAATGAACCGACTCCTCGACTCCTAGGTCTGCAGCCAGTGCCTCGAGCCGCTCGCGATCTGCTCCCCAGCCCACCACGTTGAGGTGCCAGTCCGGGAAGTCGCCGGCGAGGCGTGCGAACGCCGCGATGACGTCCCCCACCGCCTTACGGCGGTGCAAGCCGGAGAGGGTCATCACACAGGGCCTCGCCAGCGGAGGCAGTTGCTCGGCCTCGCCCTCCTCCTCGCGAGGGGAACCGTCGGCACCGTTGAGCACGGTGACCACCTTGGACGGCCGGTAGCCACGGGACAGGAGCAGCGAGCGCTCCGCCTCGCTGACCGCGACGACGACCTTGCCCAGACGCATGAGCACGGAGTGCTTCTCGAACGAGTTGTGCATCGTCGTCAGCATGGGTATCCGAAGCAGCTTCGACACGCCGAACCCCAAGACCGCAGAGGTCATCATGTGCGCGTGGATGACGTCGGGCCGGGTCCTTCGATTAAGGGAGAGCAATGCCGCTCCACTCCGCGCGGCACCCTGGACGCCCTCAGCCGGCGGGAGCGTCGCCACCTCGACACCGTGCCGTGTCAGGAGCTCGTCGAACGTGCCACCCGCGCTGCCGAAGACGACAGTGTGCCCCTCGTCCGCCTGCCGGCACGCGAGGTCGACTGCCACGTGCACGTGGCCGTTGCCACGCACGCTGTGCTTGAGCAGGTGCATGATTTTCACGGAGCCACCCATGATCGTCGCGGCCCACCCCACGTCCGCGGTGGACGACCGTCGACCGCATCCTCGCATGTCTGAGGCGCGGTCCGGCATCGTGCTGAGCCCGCCTGGCCGATGCGGCCCGGTCGGACGTTCCACCGCCGCTCGTCAACCGTGTGACCGCCGGTGGGCGTGGCCGCACTGAGGCGGCGCCAGAGCGGGGTGGCGGATCGACGCATGGGCCCCTCGCCACCATGACCCCCAGGCGTCACGGGGGCGGGCCGTCCGACAGGCGGCACACCAAGGCCGATGTCCCGACCTCAGGCCTCGTTCCCTGCCTGCGCTCAGTCCGGCATGATCTCACCAGAGGCTTTCCACCTCCGGTCACTGCTGCAGCGGCTCTCCCGGCCCCGTCCGACGGCCACGACGCACCATCCGCCGCGCCAACCGGGCCGCATGGGCCGCTTCCAGTGCCAGCAGCAGCGGAGCCCGGAACGGCGACCCACTTCGCGCCACCTCACCCTCTCGCCACATGGGATTGCCGCGCAGAGCCGCGACGACAGAGTGCACCGTGGGTTGATCCCAGGTCGCGGCGCGGCCGAAATCGTGGGACCTCGTGCCCACTGCTAGGACGTCGCCGTCCTCCCTGTGCGGCCACACGACGATCCTCCGGTATCGCCGCCATGCTCGATCAGCATCAGCACTGATCTGCTCGGCCGGCCCCGGGCCGAGCCCGTCGAGGTAGTGCAGGACGCCGGCAAAGGCGCTTTCCGGGGCAGGCTCCACACGGTCCGGCCAACCGGTCACCTCCAGGTTGGACCGAACCCTCCCGTCCTCGGTCACGAAGGTACGGACGCTTGGCAGGTCTGGCTCGAAGAGCCACTCGATGTAGTGCCAGTACCGCAGGACCGCCGTACGAGCACGGATCGGTGAGTAGTCGAAGGCTTCGACGGAGAGTCCGAAGGTGCGCGGGTCGACCCCGGCGATCTTCGGCCGCAACGACCGCACCATCAGCGCGCAGCTGATGTTGAGATCCGGCAACCCCTCCGCGAGGAGGTCCTGCGTCGTCCCGAAGAGCCCGGTGTCGACCAGCACAGCGGTCCGTCGGTCACCGAGTACCTCGCGCAGGTGCCGGGTGAAGAGCTGCGCCTGCTCAGCGAGAGCAGTTGCTCCCGCTGCTCCGTGCGGCTGCCGGAGGAGTTCGAGCAAGCCCGCTGGGGTGAAGTCGGCATTCCAGCGCTGATCACCCTGCTCCGGCGAGACCCCGGTCACGGCGCGGAAGACGTCGGCGATGGTGCCCCGGCGGAACTCCGTGGTCAACGCGGCCGTGGCCGCGGGCAGCAGTGTGGGCAGCCCCTCCTCGAGGGAACGTTGGAGCGTCGGCCGCACCGCAACCAGGCGCGACACCATCAGCGGGCTGATCCGGACCGCCGACGGCAGGGCCGTCGCCTGCAGGAAGCGTTCATAAGCCAGCTGCATCCGCAGCCCACCGCGTGCACAGAAGAGCAGCGCTGCGTCATCGGGTCGCTCGAACAACGAAGTGACCGACCAGAGACGGAGGCAGAACTCCGCGACGACCGGACCCAGGATCTCTTCGCCGAACTGGCGAACGTTGAGGGCTCGCCGGCTCAACGCAGTCTGCGCAATCGGGAGGGCATGCCCAGGACACGGCCCGTTGTGGCGACGGCGCGGTAGGCACCTCCGCGAGGCAGGTGGATCGGGACCCAGGAGGCCGCCCGCGCCCGTACGACATCGGCCGGGTGGTCGTCGCCCACGTGGAGGATCCGGGACACTGGCACGGCCTCGGCCTCGGCGACCAGGTCGAAGATCCCGCCAGCGTGCTTGGTGCGGCCGAGGTCAGCGCTCGAGTAGACGGCGTCGATCGGCGCATCCCCGACCACAGCGTTCAGGATCCTGCGGAGTTCCCTACCGGAGTAGTAGGTGTCGGACACCGCGACCACCCGAGCCCCCGCCGTTCGGGCTCGGCGAAGGACGGCGGTCAGGCGGCGGTTGGCCCGCAGATGCTCGATGTCGACCGAGACCTCCGTGTCGAGCAGGACAGCGGCGGCCCGGTCGTCGAGTCCCATGGCCGAAGCCATCGTGCGGCAGATCGCCTGCAGGGTCGCTTCGCCACCCGGTCGCTCCATCGCCACGGCGCGATACGCGCTGTCATGACAGGTCCAGCGGAGTTTGACCACGACGTCGGGATCCACCCCGAGCAGCACCCCGGCGCGCCGGGCCGCCTTGGCGAGCCGCTGCGTCTCGGTCGTGTGATCGCGGAGAAGCACCGTGTCGAACAGGTCCGTGGACACGACGGGATTCGGCGTGGACGCTATGGCCTGCGACAGCGCAGCGAGCGACATTCACTCCCCTTCAGCACTGTTGCAGTAGACCCAGCAGCTGCGCGCGGGGCGAACACCCCCGCGTCGGACATGATCGTGACATACCGACCCGGCCTACCCCGGGCGTCGTAGGGCCCGGACACCAGCGGCCACGCGGTCTGTGACCCGAGCGACATCCCGCCGGTAGCGGAGTCGTACCAGGTTCTCAGCCATCCCCCGGGGTGCGAGCAGAGTTGCCAGAGACCAGAGGAGGATCTGGACTCGGGCGCCCAGCGACTCGGGACCGGGGTGGACCGGACAGAGGACGGCGTCGCGAAGCAGACGCCACCGCGATTCGTCCGGAAGAGCTCGTACATCGGGCACCATCCGGTGAGCGGCAACCCTCAGCTGGAGCAGTTCCCGACTCCGGGACAACGCCCGCTCATCCGCCGCGGTACCCATGACCCGGTTCGCGTACAGCCGCCGCTGACGCGCCCGCTCGACCGCCTTGGGGAAGCGGCGGAAATCGGCGACCATGTCGCTCACGTTCGCACCATGAACTCGATATCCGACGAGCGGCTGGGCGATAGTGACGACGTCACCCAGGAAGGGGGCTGCGGCCAGGCACGCCGAGTCGGTGGCGGCCCCGCAGCTGTCGTCGAGCGGGAAGATGCGTTCCAGGAACTCCCTGGAGTACACGTTTCCCGAGCCGGGCGGTGTGGGGTAGGCCGACGTGCGCTGAGCCCAGTGCCGGATCTGCTCAGGGGTCGGTTCGTGGCGGAAGGTCGGGAAGACGCCTCCCGCCGGGCGCCCGTCCTCGTCGATGCGTTGCATCTGGACCTGGACCTTGCTGATGCCGGGATGCCACACACGGGCCACTTCCCGGGCCAGCGACGGGAAGAGGACGTCGTCGGAGTCGAGGTGGATGACGACGTCCCCGGTGGTCAGCTCGAAGCCGCGGTTGCGCGCGACCCGCTGCGTCGCGTTCTCCTGGTACACAGCGGTGACCCGATCGCGGTACCGGTCGATGACCTCGCGGGAGTCGTCGGTAGAGCCGTCGTCGACCACGATGACCTCGACGTCGTCCCACTCGAGTGCCAGGGCGCTCTCGATGGCCTGACCGACGTATCGGCCGTAGTTGTAGTTGGCGATGACTACGCTGATCCGCCCGATGGGAGCCTCCCCCGGGAGAGACGCCCTTGATCCGGTGCCGCCGGATGCGTCAGGCCCCCCATGACCCCCTGTGCCAAGGCGCTGGTCAGGCGTCTTACTCACACCGTGCTCCCGTGGTCGCGTCCGGAGATGATCTTGCCTGGTCAGGCGCGAGGGCGCCAACCCCTTGCCCACCATGGGTGACCACCCTGGCCTCACCGTGCGCCGAGAATGCGTTCCGCCTCTCGGGTGGACACCCGGGCGGTCGGCTGGTACTGGAAAGCACCTTGCCGGCCGAAGGACTCCAGGCCGAACTCTCGTAGGCGAGCGATATTCCGCTTCGATCGTTCACCTGCGCCCGCCGTGTATATCGGATAGGCGTGCTCGAGGACATGGCTGCCCTCCAGGCTGAGCTGCCCGACGAGGAGCCCGTTGTCAGCCGTGTGCTGCCGGAAGTCCTGGTCCGCCTGCTCGGTCGACCGCCCGATATGATCCCCGATCACCTCGACAGTGAAGAACTCGCGCCCGCCCGCCCGCCCGTAGAAGTCCGAATGGACGGTCAGACGCTTCCACGCCCCACCGTGCGAGAAGTTGTAGAGGATCGGGTCGGAGAAGCCTCGTCGCCCGTCGAAGCTGTAGAAGAGGCTGATGAGGGTCACGGTCGGGAGCTGTTCATCGGACGACGCGCCGATGAGGTCCAAGGCCCGGTCCAGCGGGATCGTGGACAGGACGCGACGCGACCGGATGACCCGGCCGCCGATGTCGAGTCGGAAGAGGGCACCTTCTCTGCTCAGCCGATCGGCACGTGCCCCGAACGCGAACTCCACCCCGCGGGTCTCGAGCCGCTCCACGGCCGGCCTGTACAGGTGCGCGAAGCCCTCAGGCGGCCGGGCGAGCTGCTGGTTGCGCCGCTCATCACCCGGTGGTGCGCTGCCAGCTCGGCCTGACCGACGACTCCGCCAGGCATGCAGGACCCGCCGGCCGAGCGAGGCGGCCGTGGCGTGCTCGGCGATCCACATCATGCGCTGCTCGGCGAACTGGAGCTCGATGCGCTCCGGCGGCAGCCCGCAGAACCTAGTCATGTAGCTCTCCAGGCCGGACCGGCGAAGCAACCGGGGGCCGATCCACCGGCGTGCGAAGTCCCGCGCGTTTCTCGGGTGCCGGTACCGGAGCCGACCAGCCACTGCGGAGAGCACCAGCCGGGCGCACTCGAACGGCCCTGCAGAGAGAAAGTCGTCCCGGTAGGAGAATGGGTACTCGGTCACCCGTCCCTGCGGGTTGAGACGTGACCATCGAGGGTCGATCGCGACGTATCTGGAGAGCAGTTCGGGAAAGTGCTGGAGCAGCGGCGAATCGTCCTGGAAGATCAAGCTTCCGACGTCGAAGGTGTACGGGCCGTACGTGAAGTCGAGGTGGTTGCCTCCAGCGCTCCGGTACTCGTCGACGACGAGAATCCTCGAGTTGCCCTGATCGACCAAGATCGACGCGGACACCAGCCCGCTGATCCCGGCTCCGAGAACGATCGCGTCTAAGGGCTCCACCTCGTCGCCGTGACTCCCGCCTGCGGGAGGCGATTCATCAGCGTCAGCCATGGCGTCCTCCCAACGCAGACGGCAGGTCGACGGTAGTCCAGAGCAGTCGATGACACAGTGCATCCACGATCAGGGGGCCCTACTGGCGACCGCGCCTTCCACGGCTCCGGCAGGCTCTGCCCTGAAGACTCCCTCCATACTGGAACGGCGGAGCACCTTTCCGGCGCACGAGACCGACGCTGCCCAGGGCACCCCAAGCCGGTAGACCGATCACGGTCTCTGCACGGGGCGGCACCTGGGGCCGAGGCGTCACCACGTGGCCCGCAAGAGCGCCGGCCGATGACTGCTCAGCCGGTCCTATCCGCAATCTCCCTTTTCAGCAGGTCGATGCGCTCGATGCCGCACTCCTGGCAATACGCATCCCCCGGCCTAACAGGTACTCACGCCCATCCGTGCGGCGCCTCGCGGGGGTAGTCCAAGACGCCGGTCTGCGTCGTGCCGGAGGAAGAGTACTCGAGCGAGACCCCGGTTCCTGCATCAGACCGATCGCGTTGACGACCACACAGTCGGCCCCGGCAAAGCGCTGCGCCATGAGCTCCGCGGTCGACTGCATGATCTCGAAGGCGTCCACGCAAGCAGCGGGGGCTCGCCCGAGAACCGGTGCCGGCCAATCCCCGACCTTGGCGCCCATATCGAAGGCGCACCGCAGACCGGCCGAACCCAGGCGGTCGACGAGCCACACCTCTCCATCGGTGTCGCACTGCAATCGACGTTCTCGTACATTTCCGCGAAAGGTGAGCCTCCACGCCGCGCCCTGCGGAACGGGATTGCGGCGGTGACCGACGACCAGCGCCCCCTGATCACACGTTTCATGAGTCAGCTTCCGTCGGAATCGGCGATTTCTCGCACTCTGCCGTTCCGGGTGCCGGGTGGCAACGGCTCTCATCTGCGGGCACACCACATCCGTGCGAACGGCCCGTCGGTACGAGCACGTCGAATGTCGGGCGACGGGCAGCACGGCCATGCTGTCTGCAACCTGTCGTCCCAGCGCTGGCCGCTGCCGAGGCCCTCGCACGACGTCGGGTCGACGACGACGGTCAGCGACCTCGCTGACCCCGTGGACTGAGCCTGACACGCGCGCAGGCGCCGAGGCCCCGCACCACCTCGACGGCCGGGCGGGCATCATCAGCCGACGCAGACGATGACGCCCTGCGCGCGGACGACAAGAAAGAGTGGGCGACCGATGGCGACGGACGGGGCTCCGGAGACATCATTCCGACGTGCGGTCGCTCTCATGACCGCTTCCAGTTTCCTCATCCCGGCGGCAGGACTGATCACGGCACCGATCCTGGCGCGAGCTCTCGATGTCGACGGCCGTGGGGAGATGGCAGCGGCGCTCGCACCGTCGGTACTCATGCTGGCGGTCGCGACCTTGGGTCTGCCGGACGCGCTCACCTACTACATCGCGAAGCGCCCAGGCATCACTCGGCCGGCCGTCCTGTGGGCCTTCCTCTTGACGGCGACGCTCGGCAGCCTCTGCCTGCTTGCCGTGTACTACACCCGCCCCTTCCTCTCGTCGGGCGATGAAGGCCTCGGGGAACTCATCCTCCTCGCGACGGCCCTTACCGTGCCAGCTCTGCTGGTAGGGGTCCTCCGGGGAGCTGCGACCGGTCGGCAGATGTGGTTCGCCGTCGCGACCGAACGCCTGATCAACTCATCGTTGCGGGTTCTCACCTTCGGCGCACTGTGGCTTCTCGGCGAGCTGACCGTATTCGTCGCGGTCCTGGTCAGCGCGCTCATCCCGCTGATCACGGGGCTCGCCTACTGGCGATTGTTCCTCCCGGTCGCATCGCCTTCGGGAGACTCCTCCTCACCCATTCCCTTGAGGAACATCGTGTCGTTCGGCAGCCGTGCCTGGCTCGGTTCGGTCGCAAGCATGCTGCTGGCACGACTGGCGCCTCTCCTCATGGTCCCTCTCTCGACCGTGGAGGACCTGGGGCTCTACACGGTCGCCACGACCATCTCGGATCTCCCGCTGGTCGTCGCGCTGGCGGTTCAGGGCGCGCTATACGGCGTCGACAGCCGATCGACAGACGCACGGCGCCTGACCGCGACCACCCGGACCACGCTGCTCATCGGGGTGCTGGGATGCACGCTGATCGGCATCACGCTGCCCCTCTGGATCGGCTTCTTGTTCGGCCCGGAATTCGCCGCGGCCACCTTGCCGACGGTGATGCTGCTGGTCTCAGCCCTCATCTGCATTCCGGGCCTGATGGCGGCCTCCGCTGTCGCCGCGTGGGGCCGCCCGGGCCTGCGCAGCCTCGGACTAGTCGTCACCCTCGTCGCCAACGCAGGTTCGTTCGTGCTGCTCGTGCCTCCGTTCGGCGTGTACGGGGCCTGCTGGACGAGTTTGATAAGCAACGTGGTCCTGACGAGCTACATGGTCAGCGTCGCCTGCCGGCTGATCAAGGCTCGGCCCAGCGACTTCCTGCTCCCCCGGCCCTCCGACGCCCGAGTGGCCGTGGAAGAAATGGGGCGGCTGACGCGGCGACTGCTCCCCAGCCGACGGCGCCACGACGTCAGGACCACTCCCACCTCCAAGACCGCTGGTAGGAAGCGAACTGAGTGACGGCCGCCGGACCTGACGCGCGGACCGCTCAGCCGGCCGGGGGGCGAATTTCTGGAACCGGGATCTCCAGCACGCGTTCAGGGGTGAACCGCCGGTGGGCGACGTCCACGGCCGCCCGCAAGTTGCCACGGAACCGCTCGCGCCGCCACGACCGTTCCGTACTGCGGACCGAGCGGAGCGCGTTCTTCCCCACACGTGGGAGGGTTTCGTGGAGTGTCAGCCACAACGGGAAGCTGCCCACATGGTGGAGGTACGCCGGATTCATCACCTGCGAGTACCCGAGTCTCTCGTGCGCGACCCGACCCCCGGACTTCACGCCTCTATGGACGATCACACAGTCCTCGACTCGAGCGAGCAGGCCATGGCGCATGGCACGTCGGGCGAAGTCATGGTCCTCCAGCCACGAGTAGAGCGGAAGCCGGGCGTCGAACCGCTGGCCGGCCAGAGCGTCAGGGCGGAAGGCGAAATTGCAGCCGTACAACTCCCGACTGCTTTCCCAGCGACCGCCAGGCGGTTCCAGCCGCGACGTCGCCAGCGCCTGCTCGGAGGCTTCCCGCGACACCTCCTCGCCGGTAGCCCCGTCCACGAGCACCCGTCCCGTGAGAGCGACGGCATCCGGGCAGCACTCGAAGAAGGCCAGCGCCTGCTCCAGGTAGTCCTCACGGACCACTGCGTCGTCGTCGAAGCAGAAGATATGCGTCGCCTCAGGTACTGCGTCCAGCCCAGCATTGCGCTGGGCAGCCAGGCCGCGGCCGTACACCACGATCGCGTTCTCCGGCAGGGGGGTGGAGGGCAGGCTGTCGGCGTCGGGCACAGAGAGCACGAGCGTGAAGTCCTGCCACGTCTGGCGTCCTAGGTCGGCGACCACCTCACCGAGCAGTCCCGGGCGACCCGCCGACGCGAGCAGGACTACGACGTGGCACTGCCTGACCGACACGGAGCCTCCTGGGGCGACTGGCACGGGACCTGTCCCGTCCGGCTGGGGGCATTCTGCCCGCACGCGGACCGCGACGGCAGTGGTGGCCGCAGCAGTGCCCCGGAATGCCGGATGGTCGTCAGCCAGCAGGTTGAACGAGCGGCACGTGGTCGGCCGAACCTCTGGCGTCGCCCTCAAGCGCTCGCCTAGATTCCAGGGGCCGCGCGATCCGAACGGCCACGAGTTCTGAGCAGCACAGGGCGCCCTGGTGACTCCGGGGCCGGACGTCCGGGAGCTACATGCCCGTCATAGATCTGGGCGCGGCCGGCGAGGACGCGTCTTCCGCCATCACCGCGTGTGATGTCTGCGTGGTCGGCACCGGTCCAGCCGGCGCCACACTCGCCCGTGAGCTCTCAGGCACGGCGCTCCGGGTCGTGGTGCTCGAGAGCGGCGGGATCGAACGGGACCCCGATGTAGACCAGCTCAATGACGTCGAGAACGTCGGTCGGGCGAGGGCTGTCGATCAGTGGAGCGTCCGCAACCGCATACTCGGCGGCTCCTCGCACACATGGGGCGGTCGGTGCGCGCCCTTCGACGCCATCGACTTCTCGTACCGCTCTTGGGTGCCGGCGTCAGGATGGCCGTTCAGCCTCGATGAGCTGGTTCCCTACCTCGAGCGGACGACCTCCCATCTCGGTCTCGCGGTCGGGAACGGCTTTCAAGACGACCGCTTCTGGGACCTGGCGGGACGTCGCCCGCCGACCGCGACGCCGGATCCCTCGAAGTTGTTGTCGTTCTTCTGGCAGTTCAGCCGCGACCCGGCGGAGTCCTACCCCTTCGAGTACACGAGGTTCGGCCGCGGCCTGCTGGAGCGGCTCGGCGACCACGTCACCGTGGTGCTGCATGCGACGGTGACCGGAGTCGACCCCGTGGAGTCGGGCCGGGCCGCGAGAGGCGTCCGCTTCACCGGTCCGGACGGACGGACCCGCTCGCTGGCAGCGGAGACCGTCGTCCTAGCCGCCGGCGGGATCGAGAACGCTCGACTCCTCCTCGCCTCGGACACCGTCACGCCGGACGGACTGGGGAACGACCACGATTTGGTGGGCCGTTACCTGATGGATCATCCGAGGGGCACCGTCGGCACGTTCCCCGTCCGGGGAACGGGCGATCTCCAGAAGCGACTGGGCCGCTACAACGTGCACGGGCACTTCTTCCGCGCCGGCTTCCGCCTGAGCCCGGAGGTCCAACAGGCGGAGGGGCTGCTCAACTGCTCCGCATGGCTCGGCGAGCAATGGGCCACTGACGACCCGTGGGCGGCCATGCGGCGGGTCCTCGGTGGCCGGCCCCGGATGCCGGACGATGTCGTCGCCCTGACGAAGAACGTGGGATTCCTCGCGCGCGGCGCCCGCGACTACTTCATCGAGCGCAACGGCGTGCCACGGAAACTTGCCGGCCTGGAACTGGTCGGCATGGTGGAGCAGCGGCCGGACCCGGCCAGCCGGGTGACCCTCTCCGACCGGCGGGATCGCTTCGGTCAGCGGCTGCCCCGCATCGACTGGCGCATCCACGACGACGAACCACACACCATGCGGCGGATGGCCGTCTTGGTCGCCGACCAGCTGGCTCGGATGGGCTTCCCAGCACCCGACCTCGCCGACTGGGTGGCCAACGGCGAGAACTTCCCCTCGTCCTTCGTCGACGTGGCGCACCCCACTGGCACGACTCGGATGTCGACGGACCCCACCCAGGGAGTGGTGGATGCGGACGGACAGGTGCACGGCGTCGCCGGCTTGTACGTAGCCGGAACGTCCGTATTCCCGACCGTGGGTCACTGCAATCCCACCCAGATGATCGTCGCCATGGCGATCAGGCTGGCCGACCACCTCAAAGCGCACGCGGCCGCGGACACCGCAGCGGTCCTGCGAGCTCGCAAGCGCGAGGGACAGCCGACGACGGTCCTCCTCACCGGTGCCACCGGTCGGATCGGCCGGGTGGTGCTCGCCGACCTGCTCGAACGCGGCTACCACGTGCGCGCCACCACCTCCCGCACGCCCGGTGACTCGCACACAGGAGGTGCCGAGCTGGAGTGGCGGACGTTCGACCTCCTGCGGGCCACAGCCGACGACTACGACGGCCTGATCGACGGGTGCGTCGCGGTGCTGCACCTCGCCGCAGCGATCGGCAATGCCGAGCGGATGCCGAGGGTGAACGCCGAAGCGACCCGGCACCTCGCCGAAGCGGCGGAACGGGCCGGCGTCGACGCGTTCTGCTACACGAGCTCGGTCTCCGTCTACGGCAGCGGCCGCGGCCGCGTGATGTCGGAGGACGCCCCCGTCCTGACGGTCGATCACGACGTGCCCTCGGAGTACTGGGCGCTTCCCTACGTCCGCACCTACGGGCGGACAAAGTTGGCCGGGGAACTGGCCATCCGAACAGCGGCGAAGCGAGTGCGCTACGTCATCTTCCGGCCGACGGTCGTCGTTGACATCGACGACATCCTCCGGATCCGGGACTGGAACCCCATCAAGCGCGTGCTTACGGCGCATCGCCACGCGCACCACGTGTTCGTGCGCGACGTGTCCGACGCCCTCATCTGGTCGATGGAGGGCGCCCTCGCGGGGCGCGGTGAGCCGGGAAGCGTGGCGGTCTACAACCTGTCCGAGGACGAGTACCCCGAGCCCACCCACGCCGACTTCCTACGGCGAGCCTTCAAGGCCAGTGGGGACCCCAGGTTCCGAGTGGCACGAATCCCCGGCGTGGCCGACTGGGCACACGACTTCCTGCGCTTCCGCAGGCTCACGTTGCGCAACCCCCTCTGGAGAATGCGGTTTCCGAACGACGCGCTGCGTGCGGCTGGGTACGCACCGCGTCATGGATTGGCCAGCGCGTATGAAATTGCTCTAGGGAAGATCGCCCAGGCCGACAGCGCGGGTTCTGGCGCCTCGGGCGACCCTTCGCAGGAATGAGCCACCCCAGGCTCTGAGTGGGCGGCACTCGGACGTCGCGACGGCGGGGTCCACTGCAGGTCGCCCCTGAGTCGCCAATGACCGGCAGGGGCGCCGGTTGCCGTGCTGACTGGCTCCGATCGGCCGCGTGCGCGATCAGTGCCCCTTGCTACGAGGCGTCGGAGCAGTCGGGCGACGTTTCCGCTGAGATGCCCGCCTGTCTGTGATCGGTCGGTTACGGATTGCCTCAATAGCAATATAGCGTTACGATGTAACTACGCTTTGTGATCATTTGCCGTTAGCGGCGACGTACCGCCAGGCCAGGGAGAGGGCCGCATGCGCCCCGCCCGAGGCTCTGCCCTGGGCCCGCCGCATCGCCTGATCCAACGGCCCATGTTGCTTGCCGACGATGACCGGATGACGACTCATGACTACGCTGCGCGCGATCGCCGTTTGCCTGTGCGCCCTGCTACTACCCGTTGCCTGGCTTCCCGCGGTAGCGCAGGCCGCCGCAGAGAGTCAGTCGTGCACCTCTGGCAAACCGTGGCAGGTCACTGCCCAGTGGGGGGCTCCCTTCACCGACAGCCGCGGGGTGCAGCGCACCAGACTGGAGGTGCGCTGGACCTCCACTAAAACCGTACTGACGGAATGGGAGGTGCGGTCCTACAACGGGGACTCCTCGGTGGCCGGCACCCTCCGCGGACAGACGCGATACGACTACGGCACGTCGAATAGTCGGTACCGCGTCGACGCACACGACCCGGCCGGCGTTGGGGCAAAGGTGCGAGTTCGTGTCGGGGTTGCGCTGGACGGCAAGGCGGACTGCCTGCTGTATTTCGCCGCACCCGCACCCGCACCCGCGGCAGAGCAGGAACGGGCACCAGAGCCGCCGTCGAACCTGCTCTTCGTCGATGACTTCACCGGCCCCGCTGGGCAGTCGTTCGACCGCACCAAGTGGCGCGACTGGTCGTCGTGCACCTACCACTCCTCCGCGGCGTTCGGGAACATCCGTTGCGGCGACACCGAGACCCTGGATGGGCAAGGGCACCTGCGGATACCGGCCACCCCCACAGCCGGTAGTGCCATCTCTACCGCTGGCAAGTTCGACTTCGTGTACGGCGAGGTCTCCGCGTGGATCAAGGTGCCCGCTCAGGACGGCTACTGGCCGGCGTTCTGGACCCTCAACGCCGAACAAACCTGCTGCGCCGCGAAGAAGCTCCCGGTCGGCGAGCTCGACATCATGGAGCAGTACACGACCTGGGACACGCTTTACCACAGGGCAGTGCACAACTGGAACGGCGACCGGACCTGGCACGGCGGTGACGCGGTCTGCGGCAACGTCGACTTGACCGCCGGGTTCCACAAGTACACAGCGCGCGTCGAACCCGGCCGGCTCACGTTCTTCTTCGACGACAAGCAGTGCGGGCGAACCATCACCCCCGACTTGGGCGTTGGCAAGCCGTACGCGTTCGGCCCACAGCTGACCGACCCGAACTTCTTGATCCTGGACCTTGCCGTAGGCGGGGCTGGCGGACAGCAGAACCGGGCTACCCAGCCAGCTGTCATGCTCGTGGACCGGGTAGAAGTCAGGAGCCTCTAGCTTCCGAGAAGAAGCGCGCGTGCCCTCGTCGGCGCCTATCGCTGCCGTGGCTTGGTCGGTGACCCAATGCTCGGGCGCCGGCCGAGGCTCCGGCGTCTACCCCCGGGGAGACGGGAAGCGCTGAACGACGGCCGGAAGCCACCAGCACGTGCTCGAGGCCGTCCGTCGTGCTGATGACCGGCATCGGCTGGGTCACGTCCGCCGAGACTCGACGCGCGCAGGCCTCGGGGCGCTCGCCAGCCCCTGGTACACATGCGTCCGGTTCCCGCGTTGCGCGTCGCGACACGCTCGTAGAAGTCGCATCGCCGGCGAGTCAGCAGTCAGCCTTCCGAAACCCCCTCAGGACGCCGGACGCGCCTCGCCGACTGCGCCTCCCCGCCAGGTGCTGCATGAACCTGCTCGCTTCCTCGCCAAGCAGGTCGTCGCTGTCCGCGCCGCCGGAGCGGCACCTCGACCCATCTGTAGGACGCCGCGGCGAGCAGGACGGTGAGGGCCGGCGCCGCCGTCCCGTACAGCCAACGGGGCGCACCCATGGTGAACATCGCCAAGATGAGCGGCAGGTGGTAGAGATAGACGCCGTACGAGCGTTGCCCGAGCCAGACCACCGGCCCCCAGCTGAGCACCGTCTTGACCACCGATCCACCGGGTGCGGCGGCGTGGCCGACGACGACCGCCGTCAGCAGCGCCACCAGCAGGAAGCCGCCGTGGTACATCCAGTCGTCGACGAAGATGTGCACGAACGGGATCATCAGGACTAGAGCGGCTGCGGCAACGACCGCCGGCCACGCCGAAGTGAACAGGCGCGCCGGCCGCTGCTCGCCGTGCAGTGCCACGGCCACTAGCGCGCCGCAGAGAAACTCGTCAAAGCGGGTCCAGGGGAGAAAGAAGGCGCTGAGATTACCAAGGGCGACCGCAGTGACTGACCGTCCGATGGCGAGGACCAGCACGGCTGCTGCCACGAATACCATGCGGCGACTGCGCACTGCGACGAGCCCGAGAGACAGTGCGAGCAGAGGCGCCCACACCAGGTAGAACTGCTCCTCGACGGAGAGCGACCACAGGTGGTTGAGAATCGTCCCGCCGCCGTCCTGCCGGACGGCCTGGCCGATGTTGTAGGTGTAGGTCAGCCCCAGCACGGCCTCGCGGAACCATGTACCCAGCGACTGGTGACTTGAGACCGTTGTCAGGACGAGCCCGAGAAGGACGGCGAGTGCTAGCGCCGGCGTGAGCCTCCACCAGCGACGGCGGTAGAAGTCGATGAGACTGATCCGACCAGTGCGGTCATGCTCCCGGAGCAAGGTCAAGGTGATGACGAAGCCGGATATGACGAAGAAGACATCGACGGCAAGGAAGGCGCCGGGCACTCGACGCTCCGACAAGTGGAAGGCGATGACGGCGACTACCGCGACGGCACGCAGTCCGTCAACCGCCTGATGATGACGCCCGCGCGTCAGCGTGTCGGTCGACGTCACAGCGATCTCCCCCCACATCGGTGATACAGCGGCATCCTGTCGGTCGTGTCCGCCGCTGCACAGGGCAACCGGCATGGTTCGGCCGCCGCAGCATCTTCAAGGGCCGAACAATCAACGCGCACGAGATCGCTGTAGCGACGCGTGCACCGGCATTATGACCACGTGCAAATGCCCGATAGCGCAGACGGCGCGCGCGTGACCCTTGCCCACGAACGGTTCACCGAATTTGCCGGGTCCGAGGCCGTCGTCGAGCAACTGGCGCTCGAGTGGCCCGGCGCGCCGATTCTGGCGCCGATCGCCCGCCCGGGTGTCCTGGCTCATGACATGCAGGCGCGCCTGCGCACTACGCCACTGAGCCGGCTCTTGCGCGGGACGACCTACGCGCACCTGCTGCCGGCACTGCCGGTGGCCATGCGGTGTATGACGATCCCTGAGTCGGACGTCGTCATCGCCTCTCATCACGCCTTCGCGACGCAGGTCGTCCATGCGACGTCAGCTCCGGTCGTTGCCTACGTGCACTCCCCCGCCCGGTGGGTCTGGGACCCTGTCATGCGCACCGGGGAATTCGGCGGACGATTGGGGGGAGTCGCTCTTGGCGCGTTCTCGGCGGCATTCCGGCCCGTGGACCGTCGCGCCGCCGCGCGGGTGCACACGCTGGTCGCCAACTCCCGCGCCGTCGCAGAACGCATCGCGGACTGGTGGGGCCGCGAGTCGGTCGTTGTTCACCCTCCCGTGGACACAGACTTCTACACGGCGGATGGCGCCGTCGAACGTGAGGACTTCTTCTTGCTCGCCGGACGGCTGGTCCCGTACAAGCGACCCGACCTGGCCGTCCGGGCCGCCGAGAAAGCCGGGGTCCCCTTGGTCGTCGCCGGCGACGGTCGCTCGCGTACCGAGGTCGAACAGCTGGCCGGACCACAGACGAGATTCGTGGGGCGCGTCGACGACGATGGTCTGCGCGACCTCTTCCGCCGCTGCCGTGCCCTTCTCATGCCAGGCATCGAGGACTTCGGCATCGTGCCGGTCGAAGCCCAAGCCTGCGGCGCGCCGGTTATCGCCATCGACGCCGGAGGTGCGCGGGATTCCGTACTTCCCGGCGTCTCCGGTGAGCTGGTGCCGACGGACGGGTCTGACGACGTGAGTACCTGGGCCCGAGCGCTGAGAACCTTCGACGAATCAACCTACGACGCCCACCGCATCCGCACTCACGCGGAGTCTTTCTCCCGCCCGGCCTTTCGACGTGCGATGGCGGACGTCGTTCACACCGTTCTGGTGAAGAGATGAACAGCCGTAGGCGCCGGCGTCGGCTCCAGAGCCGCTAGGTCCGCAGGAGGGGATCCGTCGTAAGGCTGAGGTTTCCGTCCGGCGACATCCACACGGGGCGTAGTAGCGATCCAGCGGACCGTGTCCCGTGAATCCCGCACGTCGGCCTTCGCCACCTGGCCCTTACCGCGCCGGCGGTTCGTGGCCGTCCTCTGCGTCCTCGGCTCGTGTCGGGCCGGCTGCAGCCACAGCCCGCGCTGATGAGCTAGCCAGCCATGTCGCCGCCGCTCCACGCCGCGCATCGTTTCCTGGTCCATCAAGCCTCCAGGCCCGGCCACCTTGCATCGCCCGGTGACTGCCGGCCGGCAGCGACCGGGGCTGCGCTGCCGTGGCAACCGGGACGGTAGTTACGCCTGCTTCATCCGTGTCGGACGACATCCAAGCCCTTCCGCGGTCCGGTGCTACTGGCCCCTTAGCCTTCGGCTCATGCCCTGTCCCTCGTGTGGGGCGACGGACGCACGCACGCAGATCCTTCCCGGGTACTGGCGCTGCGACGCCCTCGTCCCGGCCGGCCGGCCCGCTGCCGTCGGCGACGCCACGGCGTCGGTTGCCACCGTGACGGAAACCCGCTGCGGCAAGGTCTACATCCAGACCCGCGACGACGGCCCCGGCTCCGCGCGCTGCCGGTGCGGTGACCCCGCGGTCGGTGAGTGCACCGAGTGCTCCCGCATGGTGTGCGCCGACCACTCCGACCTCTGGCAGGGGTGGCGGGTCTGCGATCGCGACCTGGCCCTGGCGAGGGTGCGCGCTCGTTCGGCCGCGGCCGCCGAGGAACGCCGCCGCGAGGAGGAGGCAGCAGCCGCCGAGGCCGAGCGTCTCCGGCAGCGCACCACGCTGCTCGAGCTGGCCGACGAGGACGCCGTCTGGATCCTCTACGCCCGCGACGAGAAGCGCACCGAGCAGGAGATCCGCTCCGCCGCGCACACCCTGCGCCGGCTGACCGCCGCCGAGTTCACCGACGTCTGCCTCTACCTGCTTCCCTACGCCCGCGAGCCGCACAAGCAGCGCAACGGGCTCACCAGCCTGTCCGGCTGGATCTTCACCGGCTCCGGCTACCACGGCCGCTCCTGGTTCCTGACCCGCAAGGGCGAGTGGCACCGCAGCGCCACGGCCGGCACCGAGCAGGGACACAGCTGGAAGAAGGTGCGCTTCGACGACGTCGAGAAGCGCGCCGTCATCGACGAGATGTCCTGGCAGCAGTCCCTGGACAGCGGCCTCATCTGACCGCAGGGGCCGCCGTGCCTCCCTCCTCGGGGTGATCCCGGGCGCTCATCCGTCAAGCCCGCCGGGTCCGTGACCGTTGTCGTAGGCATGGACCAGCGATCGCAGGCTGCGGCCACGCCGAGGCCTGCCCGCCGTGCGCTGGTGCTGACGATCGGCCTGGCCGCGCTGTTCGCCACCGGCATCGGGCCACGCCCGGACGGCGCCGCATGGGACCGCACCTACGACGTCGTCCTCTTCAACCTCCCCTACCTCGCCGCCGCCGCGGCCTGCGTGCTGGCGGCGAGCCGGGTCCGGACGGAGCGGGTCGCCTGGGTGGCGCTCGCCGTCGCACTGACCCTGGGCGCCGTCGGCAACGCCCTGCGGGTGCTGTCCGCCGGCCTGCAGGGCAACGAACCGGCGTCCTGGCTCTCGCACGCGGTCCTGCTCGCGGCGTACCTGGTCATGTACGTCCCGGTCGTCGTGCTCATCCGCGTCCGGGTCGCCCGCTTCCACCCCAGCATGTGGCTCGACGGCGTCGTGGCCGCCCTCGGCAGCCTGTCCGCCGGGGTCGCCTTCGTCCTGGGCCCCTACCTCCGCACCGACCCCGGCGAGGCACCGGTCGCCGCCGTCGACCTCGTCGCGCCGATCACGACGGTGCTGCTCATCGCCGTCGTCATGGCCGTCGGCGGCATCCTCGGCATGCGCCTCGACCGCACCGCGGTGCTCCTCGGCGCCGGGCTCGGCGCCGTCTGCATCTCCGACCTGGTCCTGTTCGCACTGAAGGTGCGCGGCACCTACGTCGACGGCGGCCCGCTCGAACTGGGCTGGCTGGCCGGCGTCGTCCTGACGGCCGCGGCCGCGACGGGCGCCGTCGAACGGCCGGCTCCCGTCGACGCCTTCGATTCCCGCATCGGCTGGCGGCTGCTCGCCGTGCCACTGGCCAGCCTCGTCGCCGGCCTCGTCGTGCTCAGCCCGGCCTGGTCGGATCCCGTGCCCGACCTCGCCGGCTGGCTGGCCATGGGCTGCGTGCTGGCCGGCCTCGTCCGCATCGCCGTCACCTTCCGCGAGGTCCGCGAGTACAACCAGGTCAAGCTCGAGTCACGCACCGACGAGCTCACCGGCCTCGCCAACCGGCGCGCGCTGCTCGAGCGGGCGCAGCGCGTCGTCGCCTCGGCGGTCATCGACCGGCCCGCCGCCCTCCTGCTGCTCGACCTGGACGGGTTCAAGGAGATCAACGACAGCCTCGGCCACTCCGCCGGCGACGACCTGCTCCGCCAGGTCGGCCCGCGGCTGCGCGGCTCCCTGCGAACCGAGGACGTCCTGGCCCGGCTCGGCGGCGACGAGTTCGCCGTCCTGATGCCGGTCGCCGAGCCCGACGAGGCACGCGCGCTCGCCGAGCGGCTGCGCGAGCAGCTGCTGGCGCCGTTCACGGTGGCCGACGTGCGGCTGCACGTGGGCGTCAGCATCGGCGTCGGTACCGCGCCGGCCCCGGCGACGACGGTCGAGGAGCTGCTGCACTGCGCCGACGTCGCCATGTACAGCGCCAAGCGCACCCGCGAGGGCGTGCACCTCTACGTGCCCGACCCGGTCACCGGAACCGGTGCCAGCGACCGGCTGCGCACCATGGAGGAGCTGCGCACCGCTCTGGACGGGAACGAGCTCCGGATCTTCCTGCAGCCCCAGATGGACCTGCGCGACGGCCGGATCGCCGGCGCCGAGGCACTGGTCCGGTGGGACCACCCCACGCGGGGGCTGCTCTCCCCCGCCGACCTCCTGCCGGCCGCCGAGCAGGCCGGCCTCCTCCGGCCCCTGACCGACCGGGTGCTCGAGCTCGCGCTGGCGGCAACCGCCCGGTGGTGGCCCGAGCGCGAGGTGCCGGTGTCGGTCAACCTCTCGGCGGCCAACGTCACCGACCTCGACCTGGCCGGCAAGGTCGCCGCCGCCCTGCACCGGCACGGCCTGCCCGCACGGGCGCTCACCCTGGAGCTCGTCGAGGACACCCTCATGGCCGACCCCGAGCGCGGCCGCGCGGTGCTCGCCGCCCTGCGCGCCTCCGGCGTCCGCACGTCGATCGACGACTACGGCACGGGCTACAGCTCGCTGGCCTACCTGCGGCACCTGCCGGCCGACGAGCTGAAGCTCGACCGCAGCCTGACCGCCGACGTCGACCGCGACCCCCGGGCGGCGGCGATCGTGCAGAGCACCGTCGCCCTCGCCCACGCCCTGGGCCTGAGCCTGGTGGCCGAGGGGGTCGAGACCCTGGCGACCAGCGCCACCCTCGCCCGTCTCGGCTGCGACGTCGCGCAGGGGTACGCCGTCGCCCGTCCCATGCCGGTCGAGGACTTCCTGGACTGGCTGGCCGCCTCGGACTCCGGGCTCGTCGAGGAGGCGCTCATGCCCCAGCTCGGCCGGGATCCGGCTCGGGACTGACCACGGGTCATCTGCACCTCGGGCCGCGACACGCCGTCACGGATCAGCACTCTCCGCAGCGCACTGTGAACCATGGGGGTGTGCTGCCCTCCTCCCCCGCCCGCGAGCTGCTCCCCCGCCCCGTCGCCTGGCAGGACCTCGCGCCGGAGATCGTCCGGCAGCGGCTGGTGATCGAGGGCATCCCGGCCCGGCCCGTGGACGACGCGCAGATCCGGACGTACCTCTCCGCGCTGTCCCGCGAGGTCGACATGGTGCAGCTGCTCGAGCCGGTGACGCACCGCTCGGACCGGTACGGCTGGGCCGGCTGGATCCACTGGGAGACCTCGGGGGCGCACTTCTACGCCTGGGAGCAGCCGCGGTTGTTCTTCTCGGTGGACGTCTACACGTGCAAGGCGTTCGACCCGGACGCCGCCGTTGCCTTCACCGCCGACTTCTTCGCGGCCGGCACCGTCGTCGCGAAGTCCTTCTGAGATGGCCCTCCGACTGCTCGTGGCGCACTCCGCCGGGGAGCGGGATGCCGCACGACGGGTCGAGGCCGACGTCTTCCTGCAGGCCTTCGGCAACACCCCGGCGGTCATGGAGCAGGAGTACGGCCCGTACGAGGATCGGTCGCGCTTCGTGGCGGTGGTCGACGACGAGAGCGGCCGCGCCCTGGGCGCCATCCGGCTGATCCCGGCGGGCCCCGCACCGGTGAAGACGCTGGCCGACGTGGCGGGCGAGCCGTGGCACCTGCCCGTCGCGGACAGCCTGGCGACGATCGACCTCACGCCCGAGGCGGTGTGGGACGTGGCCAGCCTGGCCGTGGACCCCCGCTACCGCACCGGTGCGGCGGGCGCCGAGATCACGCTCGCCCTGTGCCACGGCGTCTGGCGGTACGCCACCGGCACCGGCGTCCACGGCCTCGTCACCATCCTGGACGACCGGGTGCTCCGGGTGCTGCGTGTCCTGGGCCTGCCGTGGCGCCCGATGGCGGGGGCATCGTCCCGGCCCTACCTGGGCTCACCGGCCAGCACCCCCTGCGTGTTCGACCTGCGGAAGGCCGAGGTGGAGGTGCCCGCGGCGCGTCCGGACCTGGTGCCGGCGCTCGACTCGGGGATGTTCCGCTCGATCGTCGTCGACCCGGTCGACCTGGCGCCCACCCGCGGCACCGTCGCCCCGCGTGCCCGGCCGGAACGGTCGCTGCCCCCGCGCCGCGACACGACGGGGTGGCGACCGCCGACGTCCCGCCGCACGGAGGCGTCCGCGAACCCGCCACCGCGGTAGTCCCCCTGGGCAGCGGCGGCCGTGCGGATCGACGTCCTCAGCCGAGTCCGCCCGACAGCGTCTCGCCCCCGCCGAGCGGGATGTCCGCCGGCTTCGAGGGGACGTCGGCGTCTCCGGCTGACGCCGCTGCCTCCGACACGGGGGCACTGACGGCCTCCACCGGGGCCACGACCTCGTCCACGACCGGCGCCACCGTCTGGGCCACGGGCTCGGCCACCGGCGCCACCGTCTCGGCCACTGTCTGGGCCGCCGGCTCCACCGTTTCGGCCACCGGCTCCACCAGCGGCGCCACCGTCTCAGCCACCGGCGCCACCGTCTCAGCCACCGTCTCAGCCACCGGCTCCACCGTCTCAGCCACCGGCTCCACCACCGGCGCCACCGTCTCAGCCACCGGCTCCACCAGCGGCGCGACCGTCTCAGCCACGGGCTCGGCCACCGGCGCCACCACCGGCGCGACCGTCTCAGCCACCGGCTCCACCACCCGGCTCACCGGACCAGCCACGGGCCCGGCCACCGGCTCCACCACCCGGCTCACCGGACCAGCCACGGGCTCGGCCACCGGCTCCACCACCCGGCTCACCGGACCAGCCACGGGCTCAGCCACCGGCTCCACCACCCGGCTCACCGGACCAGCCACGGGCTCGGCCACCGGCTCCACCACCCGGCTCACCGGACCAGCCACGGGCCCAGCCACCGGCTCCACCAGCGGCGCGACCGTCTCAGCCACGGGCTCGGCCACCGGCTCCACCACCCGGCTCACCGGACCAGCCACCGGCCCAGCCACCGGCTCCACCGTGCTGTCCCCGGGCTCCGCCACGGGGGCCACCGGCTCCACCGTCCTGTTCCCGGGTTCCGCCGCGGGCGCCACCGGCTCCCCCGCCGGCGCTTGCGTACCCACCATCCGGCTCTCCGGCTGGGCGGCTGGGGAGGCGAGGCCGGCGTCGGCAGTCGCCACCGGCCCAGGCGCTGCCTGCCCACCGGCGCGCTGCGCGGGGATTGCGGGCGTCGGCGCTCCGACCGGACCGGCCGACGGCGCGCGGAAAACGCTGCCGAAGGGCGCCGGCGACTGCGCCGCGAGGGGTTCGGCGAAGAGGGCATCCCCCTCGAGCGAGGCCCGACCAGCACCGGGCGAGTTCTGGCTCGGGACCCCGGGGTTCAGGGAGAACTGCAGGCCGACCTCGGCGACGTCGGCAGCAGCACCGGCGCCGCCTGCCCCGTTGTCCGGCCCCGAGTCCCAGGGCCCGAGTCGGTACGGCGGGTCCGCCAGCAGCCCGAGGCCCGAATCCGACTGTCCGACGAACAGGGCAGCCGCCAATGCAGCAGCCGCCAGCGCGCCGTTCGCACCCCACAGCGCCGGGATGGCCCGTTCCCGGAGGAACACCTCCCGGGAAGGCGCCACGTCGTGAGCCCGGTGGCGACCGTCGTAGGGCACTGCCGGCTGTCCCTCTTCGGGAGCCCGGTGGCGACCGGCCCGGGACACCTCGGGCCGCCCTGCCTCTGGAACCACATGCCGCCCGCCGTGCCGGCCCATTCCGCCTCCTCGCGCTCGACGGTCCCTGCCTGGCGACAGGGACCCGCCCTCCCCCGAGCACAGGTAGGCCCCCGTCCCGGGAGGGACGTCGAGCGCCGCGCCATGAGAGCCGCCCTTTCCTACCCACGTCCGTGCCGTAAACACCTGCCCCATGACGAGGCCTGCACCGCTTCATGCCGCGGGCCTCCGTCGGTGCACGCAGCCGATGACGCCAACCAGGTGAGCAGCGTCGGGACGCCGGAGACCGGGCGCCACCGCGGTGGGTGATCACCGGGCCGGCTCCGGTCACCCGATCGCCGCGGCCGGTCCCCGTGGGGTTCCGCGATCACGTCCCCTCGCCTGCTCGCCCACCCCCGCGGTGGAACGCGTGCAGACTGGGACCTCCGGCCGGGTCTCGAACCCCTTCGTCCCCGGCGACCGGTGGAGGATCGGCGATGGGCCCAGTCGGCGGTGCGTGGCCGCGCGCACGACGGGCTGCCCTGCTGGTCGCGGTCGTCCTGTGCGCGGTGGCGGCCGTCGCGCTCGCCCTGACCCGCCTGCCCGACGACGGGAGCTCCGACGCCTCCGCCCGGGCGCCGGCCGGGGATCCGCCGTCTGCCGGCCCCGCGGGACCGACCGCCGAGCCGAGCCGCGCAGCCCTGCCGCTCGCCGGGCGGACCGTCGCCCTGGATCCGGGCCACAACCGGGACAACGGCCGGCACCCCGGGGAGATCAGCCGTCCGGTCGACGCCGGCGGGTTCCAGAAGGCGTGCAACACCACGGGCACGGCCACCGACCAGGGCGTGGCCGAGGCGACCGTCAACTGGGAACTCGCCCTCGCCGTGCGCGAGCGGCTGCAGGCCCTTGGCGCGACCGTGGTGATGACCCGCGACGAGGACGCCGGCTGGGGGCCGTGCATCGACGAGCGGGCCGCCATCGCCAACCGGGCCGGCGCCGACCTGCTGCTCTCCCTGCACGCCGACGGCGCAGCGGCGGGCGGGCGCGGCTTCCACGTGATCATGCCGGGGGTCGTGCCGGGGTGGACCGACGACATCGCCGGCGAGAGCGAGCGGGCCGCCGTCGTCGTCCGGGATGCGCTCGTCGGCGCCGGACTGACCCCGGCCACCTACACCGGCCGCGACGGCCTGGACGTGCGCACCGACCTGGGCACCCTGAACCGGGCCGACGTGCCGGCGGTGATGCTGGAGGCCGGGAACCTCCGCAGCCCCGGGGACGCCGCGATGCTCACCGACCCGGGCGGACGAGCGGTGCTCGCCGATGCCCTGACCGAGGCGGTGCAGCGGTTCCTGACCGGCTGATCCCGGCGGCTCAGGAGCCGGCGAACCGGACGTCGCTGATCGCGGTGAAGTCCCGGACGGCGGAGTCGTTCCCCGTGCCGGCGATCTCCAGGACCACCCGCCGCGTGGTGACCGCCTCCGGCAGCTGGAACTCCGCCATGCCCGCCGAGGGGGCGGCGATGTCCTGCCGCTCGGTGCGGCCGTCGTCGAACTGCCAGGCGACCGCGGTCACGGTGCGGTTCTCCAGGAACCGGTCGGTGCCGTCGGCCGGGTCCACCTTGGCGTAGCCCGGCACCAGGGCCACCGACGTCACGGTCACCGGCGCACCGAAGTCGTAGACGAGCTGCTGCCCGACCGCCGCCCCCGGGCAGCGCCAGGCGGTGGCCCCGACGGCGTCGAGCGTCAGCTGCGGCTCGTAGGTGACCGGGTTACCGGCGGCGTCCAGCCCCGGTGGCGCCTGGCACGTGGCCGTCACCGACACCGGTTGCAGCGGCGCAGAGCTGCCGGAGGGGGCACCGGCCGACGGCGACGCGCCGTCGCCCTGCTCGCCGGTACCGCCGGTGGTCGCCTCGCCGGCCGACCGCTCGTCGGACGCCGGGGACAACCGGTCCGAGACCACGAGCCCGCCGGCGATGACCGCGGCCACGGCCGCCACCGCGGCGAGGGAGAGCCCGATCGGTCGCGTGCGGCGCCGCGCCGTGACCCGCGGCAGCTGCTCCTCCTGCGACGCCCAGGGGCCACCCACGAGCGTCGGCTGCTGACGCGTGGCCGGCTGCTGCGGGGGGACCGGCTGCTGCCATGCCGGTGGCTGCTGCGCCGGTGGCTGCCGGTCCGGCCACGGGGGCGGGGCGGCGGGCGCCGCCGTGGCCGGGGGCATGGTCTGCGCGGCCTCGGCCAGCCAGGCCTGCGGACCGACCATGGGCACGGGTTCGATCGGCGCTGCGGGCGGAACCGGCGCGGGCGGGCCGCTGCTCCCGGGGGCGTCCGGCGGCGCGGGCACGCCGCCCCTGGGGTACCAGGGCGCCGGGCCCTGCGGATCGCTTCCGCTCACGCACTACCACCCTCACCGGGCGGTCCACCTCGACCGCCCACCGCTCCAGCACCGCCGCCGCGCGCAGGGCACGGTCCGGTCACGATAGGCGCCGAGACCGACGGAAGGCACGGAACCGGGCCGAACGGTTCCGGTGGCCGGGATCAGCGGCCAGTGCCCGACCGGGGCCCTGGCCGCAGTCGCGCGACAGCAGACCCGGCCGACCGCCGGTCCGGCGCCCGCGGGCGCCGGACCGGTCAGCGGGTGATCGTCGAGGCGTGCCCGTTCTGCTGGGCGGCCAGCCGCTCGCGCTGCGGGATGACGACGTACTTCGGGTCCTTGGTGCTGGCGATGCCGGCCTCGAACACCCCGAAGCGGGTGAGCAGCGAGCCGGCCGCCAGCAGCGTTCCGGACGCGATGGCCCCGATCCGGGTGCGCCCGGCCAGGACGGTCAGCCCGGCGCCCACAGCGGTGCACGTCTTCGCCGCCTGCATCAGCTTTCCGGGGCGACCCTCGTGGTACGGCTCGCTCTCGATGCCGTGGTCGTTCTCCACCCTGTGCACCACGGCGAGCTCGATCGCTGCTCCCGCGACCGCCATCTTGCGGGCGGGCCCGGCCTCGTCGACCGGCACGAAGATCATGGAGATGCCGCCGCCGGCGGCCATCGCCGAGCCACCGAAGACGTAGGGCAGCTGCTCGTGGGCCGCGTGCCACGACGGGACGGCGGTGTTGGCCAGCAGCACACCGGTGTAGGTGGCCAGCGGTCCGCCGAAGATCGCCGACACCACTCCCCCGAAGCGCTTGAGCCGCGGGAACCAGCCCAGCAGCTCCACCGCCGCCGTCGCCGCGGCCGCCGCGCTGAACGGCGACAGGATGTAGGTGCCCACCGACAGCGGCGACGTCGGCTTGAACACCCGCAGCATGTGCAGGAACCGCTCCGGCCGCCCGAGGTCGTGGACGAGGGCGACCACCGACAGGAGCGAGCCCGCGCCGGCGGTGTACCGGCCGACGCGGGTCAGCGTCGGCCGGTCGGTCAGGTCGGCGATCGCGGCGAGGATCGACGACGACCCGGCCGCCCCACCCAGGAACAGGTACAGCGGCACGTCTGGCGACTTCCACACCGGCGTCTTGACGATCTGCCGGCCGTAGTACGAGGTGAACTCGACGTCGTCGACCATCGCGACCTCGCCGCGACCCCGACCGCCGCCACGCTTGCGGCGCTTCTTGGTCGTGTGCTGCGTCGAGGGGCCGCGGTCGGCCTGACGCCACCCGGCGTCGGGGCTGGTGATACCGCCGGTCATGTCAGCGCCTCCGCGAACCGAGGACGGCCGTGACCGCGACCCCGATCATCATCACTGCGGCCTTGCCGGCCGCCTTCCACATCGCCGGCAGGTCCCGCGTCGTCACGATCGGGTCCGGCGGCAGGCCGTAGACCTCCGGCTCGTCGAGGAGCAGGAAGAACGCCCCGTCCCCGCCGACGCCGTCGTTCTCGTCCCGGCCGTACAGCCGGGCGGTCTCCACGCCCTGCGCCTTGAGCGTCGCCAGCCGGGCGTCGGCGCGCTCCTGCAGCTCGTCGAGGTCGCCGAACTGGATGGACTGCGTGGGGCACGCGGTGGCGCACGCCGGCTGCAGCCCGTCGGTCAGCCGGTCGTAGCACATCGTGCACTTGAAGACCCGGCCGTCCTCCTTGCGCTGGTCGATGACGCCGTAGGGGCAGGCCGCCACGCAGTAGCCGCAGCCGTTGCAGATGTCCTGCTGCACCACCACGGTGCCGAACTCGGTGCGGAACAGCGCCCCGGTGGGGCAGACGTCGAGGCAGCCCGCGTGCGTGCAGTGCTTGCAGACGTCGGAACTCATCAGCCAGCGGATCTGCTTGTCCGCGCCCGTCTGGCCGGTCTGCGGGTCGAACTCGCTGAGCGCCTCGGCGTTCAGGACGCTCTGCTGGGCGTTGGCCAGGCTGAAGTCGTCGCCCGGCGTCGTCGGCGAGGCACCGTGGTCGTGCCGGTCGT
Source organism: Blastococcus saxobsidens (assembly GCF_002938435.1). Lineage (GTDB taxonomy): Bacteria > Actinomycetota > Actinomycetes > Mycobacteriales > Geodermatophilaceae > Blastococcus > Blastococcus saxobsidens. Next base: position 71,282 of record NZ_POQT01000003.1, on the reverse strand, counting down.
CGCCGGGCCGGCCGAACGTCGGCATCGGCAGGTCGACGGCGCGGCTCTGCTCGATGAACGCCACGTGCCGCCACGAGTTGGCGCCGAGCTGCCCCGTGTTGTCGTAGGACATGCCGGACAGGCCCATGGCGTCCTTGACGCCGAACGAGTCGTCCATCGGGAGCGTGTTCCACTCCTTGCAGGCCACCTCGCAGGCCTTGCAGCCGATGCACACCGAGGTGTCGGTGAAGAAGCCGACCCGCTTCGGGTGGTCCTCCTCGTACCCGGCCTCCGCCGACACGTCGGGCAGCGGCCCGAACAGCCGGTTCTTCGGGTCCGGCATCGCCAGGCCCGGGCTCGCCGAGCTGATCGTCATCGCGCTGCCCTCCCGTTCGTCTCGACGTCCTCCCTCACCGGGAGGCGTCCTCCCTGGCCGTCCACCGTGCGGGAGGACGCGCCACGATCAGGGAACCTGATCCCAGCGGTCGTCACAGCTTCGATCCCTGACCCGCGTCGGCGTCCACCGGGTCACGGCCGTTCAGGCCCACCCGGCCCGACTGCACGCCGGCCCGCTTGCGGTACTCCTCGACGAAGTCGATCAGCCCCGGCCCGCGCGGGCGCCGCCCGGGGACGATGTCCGCGGTGCTGACCTTGTCCTCCTGGATGTGGGTGTTCGGGTCCAGCGAGATGCCCAGCAGGTCGTTGGCGGTGTCGCCGGTGGACAGGCCGCTGTAGGACCAGTGGTAGGGCATGCCGATCTGGTGCACGACCTGCCCGCCGCGCAGCCGGATGGGCCGGATCCGCTCGGTGACCAGCACCTTCGCCTCGATCGCCGTGCGCGCGCTGACCAGCGTGGCGAACTCCCCGTTGGTCAGCCCGCGCAGCTCCGCCAGCTCCGGGCTGACCTCCACGAAGAACTCCGGCTGCAGTTCCGACAGGTAGGGCAGCGTGCGGCTCATGGCACCGGCCGTGTGGTGCTCGGTGAGCCGGTAGGTGGTCACCTGGAACGGGAAGACCTCGCTCATCGACGGGTTCTCCCGGTTCCACGGACCCGGGATGCGCTCCACCGTCGGGTTCGCCTGCTGCTTGTACAGCGCGTTCTCCGCGACCGACTCGACCGGCTCGTAGTGCGTCGGCAGCGGGCCGTCGACCACGCCCGCGGGCGCGAACAACCACGCCTTGCCGTCGCCCTGCATGACGAACGGGTCGGTGCCGGCCAGCGCGTCCTGAGCACGGGCGCCCTCCGGCGGCACGTAGTCCGGCCGCTTGTGCTTCTCGAAGTCCGGGGTGTCCAGGCCGGTCCACTCACCGGCCGCCTCGTCCCACCACACGTACTTCTTGCGCTCGCTCCACGGCCTGCCGTCGGGGTCGGCCGAGGCGCGGTTGTAGAGCATCCGGCGGTTCAGCGGCCAGGCCCAGCCCCACTCCGAGGCGACGGCGCCCTGCTCCTTGGCCGGCTTCCGGCGCGCGGCCTGGTTCACCTCGTCGGCGTACACGCCGCAGTAGATCCAGCAGCCACCGGAGGTGGAGCCGTCGTCCTTCATCTGCATGTAGGACGACAGCGCGCGGCCGTCGGGACCGGTGCCGTTGATCTCGCGCAGCACCGCGTCGGCGCTGGGGTCCTGCGTCTCCCCGTGCAGCGGGTAGTCCCAGGTGAGGTCGAGCAGCGGGCGGTCCCGGGGGTCGGTGGAGTCCGCCAGCCGCGCGCGCAGGATGCGACCGAGGTGGAAGAAGAACCACAGGTCGCTGCGGGCGTCGGCCGGCGGCTCGACAGCCTTGTCCCGCCACTGCAGCAGGCGCTGCGTCTGGGTGAAGGTGCCGTCCTTCTCCACGTGCGTGGCCGCCGGCATGAAGAAGACCTCGGTGCCGATCGTCTCCGGCGCCAGCTCGCCGGTCTCGATCTCCGGCGACTCCTTCCAGAAGGTCGCCGACTCGATCAGCTGCAGGTCGCGGACGACGAGCCAGTCGAGATTGGCCAGGCCGAACCGGTTCATCCGGCCGTTCGGGTGCCCGACCGCCGGGTTCTCCCCGACCAGGAAGTAGCCGGAGACCTTGCCCTCGATCATGTCGGCGATCGTGCGGTAGGAGCTGTGGTCCCCGTTGATCTTCGGCAGGTAGTCGAAGGCGAAATCGTTCTCCGCCGTCGCCGCGTCGCCCCACCACGCCTTGAGCAGGTTGGTCATGTAGGCGCGCTTGTTGCCCCAGAAGCCGGCCTTGCCGGCGGCATCGGCCACGTACTCCTCGAGCGAGCCGTGCTGCAGCGCGTGCGGCATCGGCAGGTAGCCCGGGAGGATGTTGAACAGCGTCGGGATGTCGGTCGAGCCCTGGATGCTGGCGTGCCCGCGCAGGGCGAGGATCCCGCCGCCGGGGCGGCCGATGTTGCCCAGCAGCGTCTGCAGGATCGAGCAGGTGCGGATGTACTGCGCGCCGACGCTGTGCTGCGTCCAGCCCACGGAGTACACCCACGCCGTCGTCCGGTCGCGGTTGCTGTTGTCGGTCACCCACTGCGCGACCTGCTCGAACACGGCCGGCTCGATGCCGCAGACCTCCGCCACCATCTCCGGCGTGTAGCGGGCGTAGTGCCGCTTGAGGATCTGGAAGACCGACCGCGGGTGCTGCAGGGTCTCGTCGCGCTTGGGCTTGCCGGGGATCGGCGGCCCACCGCTGCCGGCTGCCTGCGCCTGGTCGGAGTGGCGGACGCTCGGGTCGTCGTCGAGCTCCCGCTGCTCGGCGGCCTCGGCCGGGTCGTCGGCCGCGGACTCGGGCGGCTCCTCCGTCTCGTACTGCCAGGAGGACTCGTCGTAGGTCCGGGTCTCGGGGTCGAAGCCGGAGAACAGGCCGTCGAGGTCCTCGCTGTCGACGAAGTCCTCGCGCACCAGCGCCGCGGCGTTGGTGTAGGCGGCCACGTACTCCTCGAAGTACAGGTCGTTGCTCAGGACGTAGTTGATCAGGCCACCGAGGAACGCGATGTCGGTGCCGATGCGCAGCGGGACGTGCAGATCGGCGATCGCGCTGGTCCGCGTGAAGCGGGGGTCGATGTGGATGACCTTGGCGCCGCGCGCCTTGGCCTCACCGACCCACTGGAAGCCCACCGGGTGGCACTCGGCCATGTTCGAACCCTCGATGACGATGCAGTCGGAGTTCGCGAGGTCTTCCAGGAAGTTCGTGGCACCGCCACGACCGAACGAGGCACCCAGACCGGGCACCGTCGCAGAGTGCTATATGCGTGCTTGGTTCTCGATCTGCACAGCGCCCAGGGCGCTGTACAGCTTCTTCATGAGGTAATTCTCCTCGTTGTCGAGGGCCGCCCCGCCGAGGCTCGCGATCCCCATGGTCCGGCCGAGCTTCCGGCCTTCGGCGTCGGTGTCCTGCCAGCCCTTGCGGCGGGCCTCCAGGACGCGGTCGGCGATCATCTCCATCGCCGTGTCGAGCTCGAGGTCCTCCCACTCCGTCCCGTGGGGACGGCGGTACTTGACCGTCGTGACCCGCGAGGGGCTGGTGACCAGCTGCTTGCTGGCGCTGCCCTTGGGGCACAGCCGCCCGCGGCTGATCGGCGAGTCCGGGTCGCCCTCGATCTGGACGACCTTCTCGTCCTTCACGTAGACGTTCTGCGCGCAGCCGACAGCGCAGTACGGGCAGACGCTCTTCACCACGCGGTCGGCGGTCGCGGTGCGCGACACCGTGGCCTCCGTCGCCTTGCTGCGGGCGGCCTTGCCGCGACCCAACGGGTCCGAACCGGTCAGCTGCCGGTACACCGGCCAGCTCTCGAGCCAGGTCTTCACACCCGGCACTCTGCCATCTCCCCCGCCCCGTGGCGCGACGACAGGCCCCGGTTCTCCCCCGATCGGTTGTGGACGGCCGATCTGCCGCGACTCCCGGGGCCGCGGCATGGCGCGCGGTCCGCCCTCCGCCCCGCTGCGGCACCTGCGTGCGCCACGCACTCCGGCTCTGCCCGCACCGGGGAGCAGAGGCGGAGCGTCCACCCGTCCGCGACGGCCCTCCACCGGTCAGCGGTCCGCCGGGAGCAGGTCCTCCACCAGCGGACGGATCTGGTCGGCGACGTACCGGTGGCCCGCCCGCGTCGGGCCGACCCCGTCGGGCCCGATGCGCGAGGGTTCGGCCAGCCAGCCGGCCACCAGCGGGTCGACGAACGGAACGCCCGCGGCCGCGGCCGCCGCGGACACCGCGTCCCGGTTCGTCACGATGTAGCCCGGCGGGTCCGTCGTCGGCCACGCCGGGCCGATGGCCAGCAGTTCGGCGCCCGGCGACGCCGTCCGCGCGACGGCGAACACCGACTCCGCCGCGGCGCGGATGTCCGGTGCGGCCTCGATGTCGTCCCGCGACCCGAAGAAGACGACGACGTCGTGGCCCGGTCCCGCCGCCCGGAGCAGGCCGTCGAAGGTCTCGCCGCCCGATGCCGGCTCCACGTACCCGGCGCCCGCGGCGGCCTGCACGGTGAGCGCGACCGGCCGGCCGTCGGCGGCGAGGTCGTCGGCCAGCAGCTGGGCCCAGCCCGGCTCACCGGCCGGTGCGACGGTGGTGCCGTCACCGACCACGAGCAGCCGCAACGGCTCGGCCCCGGCCTCCGCCTCGGCCGGGGGTGCGTCCTCGCGGGCGGCCGAGCCCCCCGCCGCGGCAGGGGCCGTGAAACCGGGCGGCGGGGGCCGGTTGACGACCAGGTAGGACATGACCGCGATCGCCACGACGCTCAGCGCCATCACGATCCAGGCCCAGCGAGGGGCCGGCGGCAGTCCCCCCAGCATGACCGCAAGGTACGCGGGGTGCGCACACCCCGCCGCGCGATCTGGTTCAGGTGGGCAGGACGGGAGGTGCTCCGGAGCACCGGTCACGCCGGGCAGCCGGGGCGTCTCAGGAGGGCGCGAGCCGGCCGGGCCAGGCCGCACCCGTCAGCCGGCGCGGCTCCGGGGCGCGGCCCGAGGCGGCGAGCCGCTGGGCCTGCGCGCGGCGCTGGGCGGCCCGCCGGAGCAGCACCTGGGACTGCGCGGCGTCGTCCGTGCGTCGCGCCCGCTCGGCGAGCACCTCCGCGGTCTCCAGCAGCAGCGCCACCCGCCTGCGGTCGACCGTGCCGCGCTCCCCCGTGCCGCGAGGTGCCGGTACCGGATCAGGCTTCTGCCTCGGAACCATGCCCGCATCGTGGGCGCAGTTCCGGCGTCCCGCACCTCGACCCGCCCACCGCAGCGCTGGCGTGATCATGAACTTCCGGTGGCGCCGCACCGACGTCCTCCCGGCGTGCCGCCACGCGAGCTCCACGATCACACGGGGAAGGGCCGGGAACACCGACGACGGCGCCCGCTCCCCCCGTGGGAGCGGGTGCCGTCGTCGGATCAGGGACGCCTCGACCAGGGTCAGCGATCGGTGCCGTCCGGAGAGGCATCTCCACCCCTCCCACCGACGACACTGGCCGAGGAGACGCAGGGTGCCCTGCGGGCAACCGCAAGAGAACCGCAAGACCTCGCCGCCTCGGTCGACGAGCCGGTCGACGGGCCCGGCGGAGCGCGGGCCCCCCGTCCGGGTGACGCCCCGGGAACTGCGCTGCAGCAAGGGCCGCGCGCACGCCGACAACTCCACCGTGACCACCGCCCCCGACCTGGGGCAGCCGACGGCTGCGCACCCGGCCGCGCCCTCCCGACGGCGCACCGGGATCGTCGCCGTGCTGGCCCTCGGGATCGCGCTGGCCGCCGTCGTCCCCGTGGCACTGCCGGGGCACCCCCTGCTCCGGCTGCTCGTCGCCCTGCTCGGGCTGGTCCCGCTCACCGCCGCCCTCACCGCGCTGAGCCGCCGGCAGAACCGGCTCACCAGGGACCTGCGCAGCAGCCAGGCGGCGTTCAGCACGCTCGTGAAGAGCAGCGTCGACCTGGTCGTCATCCTCGACCGGCAGCTGCGCATCACCTTCGCCTCCCCGACCGTCGCCACCCTGCTCGGCCGCGCGCCCGGCGACGTCGTCGGCCTGTCCCTGCCCGACGCCGTCCACCCCGACGACCGGCCCGGGCTCTTCGGCCCGAGCAGCCCCGCACCGGGTGAGCACGGCGAGTTCGCCGTCCGCACCGTCCGCGTGCGCACCGGCGAGGCCCAGTGGCGGCTGGTCCAGGCCACCGTGCGGGACCTGCGCGCCGACCCCGACGTCGGCGCGATCGTCCTGTACTGCCGCGACGTCACCTCCCGCGGCCGGGGCACCGACCCCGAGCTGCTCGAGCTCTCCCTCACCGACCCGGTCACCGGGCTGCCCAACCGCACCGCGCTCAGCCGCCGGCTGGGCGCCGTCCAGCGCCAGGTCGACGCCTCCCCCGTCGCGCTCGTGCTGGTGTCGGTCGACGGCCTGGCCGCCGCCACGCCGCGCGGCACCGAGTCCACCGTGCTCCGGGTGCTCACCTCCCGGCTGGCCCGCGAGCTGCGCGGCGAGGACTGGCTGGCGCGCGGCAAGGACGGCGACTTCGTCGTCCTCGTCGACGGCACCGTCTCCGACGCCGAGGTGGTCGCCACCCGCCTGGTCGCCACCATCGGCCGGCTGGCCACCGACGCCGGGCCGCTCACCGCCACCGCCGGCGTCACCGGGCTGGCCTCCGACGTCGACCCCGGCGAGGCCCTGCGCCGCGCCGACCTCGCCCTCTACAGCGCCCGCTCCGCCGGCCTGGGCTCCGTGCACCGCTACGACGACGCCCTGCGCATCGCCCGCGACCGCCGCAGCACCCTGGCCGCCGACCTCGCCGGCGCCCTGGCCCGCGGGGAGCTGCGGCTGGCGTTCCAGCCCGTCGTCGACGTCGTCCTGCACCGCACCGTCTCCGTGGAGGCGCTGCTGCGCTGGCGGCACCCCGAGCTCGGCGACGTCTCCCCGCAGGAGTTCGTGCCGCTGGCCGAGGAGTCCCCGCTGATCAGCGAGCTCGGCCGGTGGGTGCTGCGCGAGGCCTGCCGCACCGTCGCCCGCACCACCGACGACGAGCTGTCCGTGGCCGTCAACGTCTCCGCCCGCCAGGTCCGCAGCGGCGAGCTGGTCTCCGACGTCGTCGCCGCGCTGGAGGCCGGCGCGCTGCCCGCCTCCCGGCTGGTCGTCGAGATCACCGAGTCGATGCTGCTGGACGCGCACGTCGCCGCCGACCTGCAGACCCTGCGCGACCTCGGCGTCCGCGTCGCCGTCGACGACTTCGGCACCGGCTGGTCGTCGCTGGCCTACCTCGTCGGCATGCCGGTCGACCTGCTCAAGATGGACCAGCACTTCCTGGCCGGCATCGAGACCGACCCGCAGCGCCAGGCCCTGTGCCGCACCGTCCTGCAGCTGGGTGCCGGCCTCGGCCTGCCGGTGATCGTCGAGGGCGTCGCCACCCCCGGCCAGCTCGCGCTGCTGCGCGACATGGGCCACCGCTTCGTCCAGGGCTACGCGTTCTCCCGCCCGCTGGAGGCAGAGCAGCTCGCCGCCGGCGCCTGGCGCACCTTCGACGCCGTCGCCCTCGACGCCCCGCCACCGGCGGCCGCGCCGTGAGCTGGGTGCGGGAGGTCCCCCGCCCGATCCGCTGGGCCGTCGTCCTCGGCATCGTCGGCCTCGCGCTGACGGTGCCGCACAGCGCGCCCGACGGCACCGGCATGCAGTGGGACGAGCTCGTCCTCGGCGCGGTCGCCACCAGCTGCGCGGTGGGGATCGTGCGCCGGCTGCGCATCATGGACCGGGCGTCGGCCCGGCCCTGGTGGCCGCCGGCTGTCGGCGCCCTCGGCTTCGCCGTCGCCCAGTTCCTCGCCGGCTCCTTCCCGGGGCCGGCCTTCGACGGGTTCGGCGTCGACGACGTCGTCCTGCTGGCCGGCGCCACCTCACCGCTGATCACCTGCGCGCTGCTGGCCCGCGGGGTCAGCCGCACCCGCTGGAGCGCGCTGGTGCTCGACGGCGCCATCGTCGTCACCGCGATCCTGGTGATCACCGAGCTGCTGCGCACCCCGCTGGTCAGCCCGGCCGCCGCGCCGGAGGACCTGCGCTCGCTCGTGCTGGTCTACGGCGCCTACGCCGCGGTCATGCTCGGCGGCGTCGGGGCCCTGTGCACCGTGTCCACCGCGGCGATGCGCCGCTCGGCCACCACGCTCATCGCCGGCGTCTCGCTGCAGGCGTGCGCCGCCGGCGCGGAGGCGATGGCCATCGTCGACCCCAGCTGGGGCTGGACCGCGGTCTCCGACTACGCCGTCGCCGCGGCGTTGCTGTGCGCCGGCCTCGCCGCGCACCGCGCGCCGCTGCGCGCGGCCGGCCGCTCCGCGCGCGCGTCCGCCCCCCAGGTGAGCGCCGCCGGGCTCTCGCTCGTCGTCGCAGCCATCCTCGGCGTGCCGGCGGCCATGGTGTGGGGCGTCCTGCAGGGCGAGGACGTCAGCACCGCCGCCCTGCTCGGCTGCGGCCTCGCCTTCGTGCTGATGAGCGTCCGACTGGTGCTGCGCATCCGCGAGGACGGCCGTGTCTCCGAGGACCTCGTGCGCAGCGAGGAGGACTTCCGCGACCTCATCGAGTCCAGCTCGGACGGCATCGCGATCATGGACGGCGGCTTCCGGCTGCTGTTCGCCTCCCCCGCCGCCCGCAGCCTGCTCGGCATCGACGGCGAGCTGTCCGACGACGTCTCGCTGCTCGACCTCCTGGTCCCCGAGGACCGTGAGCCGGTGCGCGCGGCGGCGCTCGCCCAGGCCGCCGGCGACGGCGCGGCCCTGCACCTGCGCGTGCCGGTCGAGGGCACCCGGACCCGCGAGCTGGAGGTCATCTCCTCCGAGCGGCCCGGCGGCACCCGCCGCGTCCTCTACCTGCGCGACGTCACGACCCGGCGCACCCGCGAGCGGGAGCTCGAGCGGATGGCCTACACCGACCACCTCACCGGCCTGCCCAACCGTGCGCTGCTCTTCCGCGAGCTCGGCGCCGTCTCCGACGACGAGCGCTGCCTGCTGGTCCTCGACCTCGACGGCTTCAAGGCCGTCAACGACGTCGCCGGCCACGAGTCCGGCGACCACCTGCTCATCGAGGTCGCCCGCCGGCTGCACACCGTCGTGCGGGACGACGACCTGGTCGCGCGCCTGGGCGGCGACGAGTTCGCGGTCGTCGTCGCCGGCTCGGTGGCCGACGGCGAGGACGTCGCCCGGCGGATCGTCGACGTCATGGCCATGCCCTTCCGCACCGACGGCACGACCTTCGCCGTCGGCGCCAGCGTGGGCGTCGCCGGCCTGGCCTCCCTGGGCGGGCAGGCCGCCTTCCGCGCCGCCGACAGCGCGTTGCGCGAGGCCAAGCGCGCCGGCAAGGGCTGCGTGCGCGTCTCCGACGACGTCCTCGTCCTGGCCGGCGCCGACGAGATGAGCCTGGAGCTGGCCGAGGCCGAGGGGACGACGACCGTCCGCTTCGACGCCGCCTGCACCAGCGACGGCCGGATCGCGCTGGTGCAGGCCACCCCGGTGTACCGCCACCCCGGGATCGGCGCCGTCCAGGGCCCGGAGCTGTGGTCCGCCGCCGACCGGCACGGCCGCACCGCCGCGCTGCAGGGCTGGCTGCTGCGCCAGGCCTGCGCGGAACTGGCCACCCTGCCGGACCGGTCCGTCGCGCTCGCCGTCAGCCTGCCGCCCGGCCCCGCCCCCGCCGTCGGCCTCGCCCGCGAGGTGGCCGACGCCCTCGCCGAGACCGGGGTCGACCCGTCGCGGTTCGTCCTCTCCTTCACCGAGGAGACGCTGCTGACGTCCTCGGCCGCCCTCGTGCCCGAGCTGGCAGCGATCCGGCGCAGCGGCGTGCGGCTCTGCCTGGACAACTACGGCTTGGGCTACAGCCTCTTCGGCCTGATGGCCCGGGTGCCGCTGGACATGGTGCGCGTGGAGCTGCCCGCCCTGGCCGCCCGCGACGACACCGACCGGGCGCTGCTGGTGCTCGCCGCCATCGGCCGCACCACCACCGACCTCGGCCTGGTGTCCATCGCCGGGGGCATCGCGACCACCGAGCAGCGCGATGGCGCCGTCGCCGCCGGCCTGCAGCTGCTGCACGGCCGGGCGCTGCCGCACGACCTCACCGTCGAGACCCTGACCGCGCTGCTCGCCGAGTCCCCCGTCCCCGCCTGACTCCCCCTCCCCGCGCGGTTCGTGCACTTTCCTCCGCGCACTTCGTGCACCTTCCGCCGGGCGGTTCGTGCACCTTCCGCCGGAGGGAGCCGGGAGCCGCGGGACGGGGCCGTGACCATCCGGTGAACAGCGGGACCCCGGACTGGTGATCGCCGGTCGGCGTGGTCGACAGTGGACACCGTGAGACCCGACGCCCGAGCCTGGTTCGAGGAGCGCACCACAGCCGCGACCTCGCTCGCCGACCTGGATCCCGCGGGACTGCTGCGCGCCAAGCGCCGCGGCGGCCACCGGGTCAGCGTCGTGCTGCCCGCGCGCAACGAGGAGACGACCGTCGGCCGGCTGGTCGCCGACGTGCGCGAGCACTGGATGCGCGCGGTCCCGCTGGTCGACGAGCTCGTCGTCGTCGACTCCGACTCCACCGACGGCACCGCCGCGGCCGCCCGCGCCGCCGGGGCCGACGTCGTCGCCACCACCGACGTCCTGCCCGAGCACGGCACCCGTCCCGGCAAGGGCGAGGCGCTGTGGAAGTCGCTGGCCGCCACGACCGGCGACCTGGTCGTCTTCCTCGACGCCGACCTGCTGGGCGACGTCACGCACTACGTCCCGGGGCTGCTCGCCCCGCTGCTCACCGATCCGCAGGTGCGGTACGTGAAGGGCTGCTACACCCGCCCGCTGGAGGTCGAGGGCACCGTCGTGCCGGCGGGCGGCGGACGGGTCACCGAGCTCACCGCGCGCCCGCTGCTCAACGCGCTCTGGCCCGAGCTCGCCGGCGTCGTCCAGCCCCTGGGCGGCGAGTACGCCGGGCGCCGCTCCGCGCTGGAGCAGGTGCCGTTCGTGTCCGCGTACGGGGTGGAGGTGGGCCTGCTGGTCGACCTGCTGCGCCTGGGCGGGCTCTCCTCCCTCGCGCAGGTCGACCTCGGCGTCCGCCGGCACACCTCGCAGCCCATCGAGGCGCTCGGCGAGATGGCCGGGCAGGTGGTGGCGACGGTGCTCGCGCGGGCCGCGTGCACCCGCCAGCCCAGCGGCCTGCTCACCCGCTTCCGGCACGACGGCAGCGGGTTCATGCCGCACAGCAGCCCGGTCGCCGTCGACGAGCGGCCACCGATGATCACCGTGCCGGAGTACCGGGCCCGTCTCGCCGGGTGACCCCACGGTCGCGCAGCGCGCGGCACGCGGGGATCATCTGCGGCGTGCCGGTCGACCGTCCCGCTGCGTGCCCTTCCTGCCGCCGGTGAGCGGGCCCGAGGTCGTCGCCCACCGCGGCGCCACCGCGGAGGCGCCCGAGCACACGCTGGCCGCCTACCGGCGCGCTGCCGCCCTCGGCGCCGACGCCGTCGAGTGCGACGTCCGCATGACTCGGGACGGCGTGCTCGTCTGCGTGCACGACCGCAAGGTGCAGCGGACCTCCAACGGCCGCGGCGTCGTCTCCACGCTGCGCCTCGCCGAGATGGAGCAGTTCCAGTTCGGCGCACGGCGCAGCCGGCTCAGCAGGTGGAAGGACGACGAGATCCTCGCCGTCACCGACGAGCCCGACGTCGAGAACGGCCGGGTGCTCACCCTGGAAGGGCTGCTCGAGTACGTGACGGCGACGCCGGGCACCGTCCGGCTGGCCATCGAGACCAAGCACCCCACCCGGCACGCCGCCCGCGTGGAGCAGGAGCTCGTCCGCTGCCTGCGCCGCTACGGGCTGCTGGCCGGCGACCGGCCCGCCGAGTGGGCCGGGAAGCCCGCGTTCCGGGTGATGAGCTTCTCCCAGCTGGCCGTGCGCCGGGTGCGCGCGATGGCGCCGGGCGTGCCCACGGTGCAGCTGATCGGCAAGCGGCTGCGGCCGGTGCGCACCGAGCTGCTGGCCGGCTCGATGAGCGCCGTCGGACCGGGGGTGGCGCTGCTGCGGTCCGATCCGTCCTACGTCGAACAGGCGCACGCCGCCGGCAAGGAGATGCACGTCTGGACGGCGAACACCGCCGCCGACATCGACTTCCTCGTCTCGCTGGGCGTCGACGCGCTCATCACCGACCGGCCCGACGAGGCCCTCCGCCGGCTCGACCGCGGACCCGGCTCCTACGGCCGGGCCGGCTGACCCCTTCCGCGGAGAAGCACCCGTTGCCCGCGTGGCCCCGTCCCGAGGCTCGCCCCGAGCGTGCGAGGGGTGAGGAGGACGGGGTCCTTCCTCAGGCGGTGAGGTCGAGGCGGTCCAGGGCGGCCGCGAGGTCGCCCGGGGTGTCGAAGACGTCGAGCGCCCCGGCCTCGCGCAGCTCGTCGTCGCCGAACCCGCCGGAGCGCACCACCAGCGCCGGCATCCCCGCGTTCTTCGCCGCCTCCACGTCGTAGACGGAGTCGCCGATCACCACGCTCGGCGCGTCCACGGGCTCGCCGAGCTTCTTCAGCGCCACCTGCAGCAGGTCCGGCGCCGGCTTGCTGGACTCGACGTCGTCGCTGGTGGTCCACGCCTCGGCCAGGTCCCGGACGCCGAGCAGGTCCAGCGCGTGGTCGACGTGCTTGCCCTTGCCCGAGCTCGCCAGCACCACCCGGTGCCCGCGCTCGCGCAGCGCCTGGACCAGGTCGACCGCCCCGGGCAGCGGCGCCACCTCGTCGATGACCTCGTCGAACTCCTCGGTCCACCGCTCGCGGGCCCGGTCGCCGATCCGCGCCTCGACGTCCTCGCCCCCGAGCGCGGCCGGCAGCCGGTCGCCGCCCATGCCGATCAGCCGGTGGATCCGCCAGACCGGGAACGTCTCGCCCAGCGACCGGAGCGCCCGGTACCAGGCGAGCGCGTGCTGGTAGTTGGTGTCGACGAGGGTGCCGTCGACGTCGAGGACGGCGATGCGGGGTTCACTCATCCGCACTGCCTGCCCTCCCGCGCCCGACCGCAACCCCCGCCGGTAGCACCTGGGCATGGGAAGCGATACATGCGTCCTGGGCCCGACGACGCATGTATCGCTTCCCATGCCCGGGGGGTGACAGCTTTCCGCGGGGCGTCAGCGGGAGTGGTCGAGGAGTCCGCGGATGGTCACGCCGGCGGCCTGGTCGCGGTAGCCCTGGTTGACCTCGTCCAGCGAGTAGCGGCGGGTGATCAGCCGGTCCAGCTCCAGCCGGCCCTCCTCGTGCAGCCGCAGCAGCGCCGGGATGTCGCGGAACGGGTTGCACGAGCCGAACAGCGAGCCCTGGATGCGGTGCTCGAACACCGTGGCGAGCTGACCGCCCAGCGAGACGTCACCCTCCCCCGGACGGTCGGCCAGGGCGGTGAGCACCAGCGTGCCGGCCTTGCCCAGGCACGCGGCCGCACCGGCGTAGACCTCGGCCGACATCTTGCCCACCGTCACGACGACGCCGTCGGCACCGGTGCCGCGCGACAGCTGACGGGCCAGCGCGACCGCCTCGCCGGAACCGGCCACGGTGTGGGTCGCCCCGACGGACTCGGCGAACTCGCGCTTCATGGCGACCGGGTCGACGCCGATGATGGTCAGCGCGCCCGCGTGCGCCGCGCCCTGGACGGCGTTGACGCCCACGCCGCCGAGGCCCACGACCACCACGGTGTCGCCCGGGGTGCACGCCGCCGGAGTAGACCGCCGAGCCCCAGCCGGTCGGGACGCTGCAGGCCACCAGCGCCGCGGTGTCCAGCGGCACGTGGGGCTCGATGCGGACGCAGGAGAACTCGCTGAGCAGCGTGTGCCGGGCGAAGGCGCCCACCATGCAGAACCCGCCGAGCGGCTCGCCGTCCAGGCGGAAGGGGAAGGTGCCGCTGGGCAGCTTGCCGGAGGCGATGGTCGCGCCCTTGTCGCACAGGTTCGACCTGCCCCGGGCGCAGAACCGGCAGTGCCCGCACGCGGGCAGGAAGCTGGTGACGACGTGGTCGCCCGGGGCGACGGAGGTGACGCCGGGCCCAACGGCGCGGACGACGCCGGAGCCCTCGTGCCCACCGACGATCGGGTACCGCCCACCCGGGTTGGAGTGCCGCAGGTGCTCGTCGGAGTGGCAGAGGCCGGCGTAGGCCATCTCGACCAGCACCTCGCCCGGGCCGGGGTCCAGGACCTCCAGCTCGACGATCTCGTACTCGGTCTCCGGCTCGCGCAGCACAGCCGCTCGGGTGAGCACCGGGGGTCCTCCTCGGGGTGGTCGGGCGTGACCTCCGTCCGGCGTGGGCCTGATCACCGGCCGTCATCGTGCCTGGTGGGCGCGGGCCTCCCGCAATGGGTCCTACCGCCCCCGCGTCGGATACATACCGGCCGGCCAGTCCTGTTGGCGGGACGCACGGAACGTGCTTACGCTGGCACCGTGGGTGAGCTGAGTCAGCGTCGGGCGCAGAAGAAGGCACAGACTCGTGCGCACATCCGTGCCGTGGCGCAGCGGCTGTTCGCCGCGCACGGGTTCGACGGCGTGACCACGGCCGACGTCGCCCGCCATGCCGACGTCGCCGTCCAGACGGTGTTCAACCACTTCTCCACCAAGGAGGAGCTCTTCTTCGACGGTCGCACGCCGTGGGTCTCCGGGCCCGCGGAGGCGGTGCGCGACCGGGGGCCGGACACGTGCCCGCTCGACGCGCTGCGGGTGTACCTGGTCGACCAGGTGCGCAGCCTCATCGACGCGACCGACGTGGCCGAGCGGCAGAGCTACCTGCGCACGATCGAGGCCTCCGACGTGCTGCCGGTGCGTGAGCGGGAGCTGGTGTTCGAGAGCGAGCAGCGGCTCACCGCCGCACTCCGGGACGCCTGGACCGCGTGCGACCGCACCGACCCGGGCACGACACCCCGGGATCCCGAGGTCGCCGCCGCGGTCACCGCCGCGATGTGGCTGGCCGCGGTGCGGGCGCTGATCGTCGGGCACCGCACCCTGGTGGCCGGCGGCCGGGACGCCTGCGCGGTCGCCAGGGAACTCGGCGAGCTCGTCGACCGCCTGCTCGCCGGGCTGGCCCGGTCGGCCGAGCACCTGCGGGGAGAACCCGCCGAGCCGACCCGCACCCCCGCACGGCTGCGGGCCCGGCGCGCCGGCTGAGCCGGCCGCCGGGCCGCGGGCCTCAGGCGGGGACCGGCTGCCCGGCGCCGCGCAGCAACGGCATGACGACCTCGTCGACCACCAGCTCCACGTGCTCGACCCCCAGCGGGTCGACCTGCCGGTAGCGCTGCCACCAGAAGGCCTCGAGCATCGAGGTCAGCAGGCGCAGCCGGTCCGGGCGGATCGTGTCGCCCCGTTCCTCGGCGCGGGCTCCGAGCTCCTGCACGGCCTGGGCCAGCGGGCGCACCAGCGCTTCGTCCAGCCCGGCCCGCAGCTCCTCGTCGTGGCACGCGGCACCGACGAGGCTGGCCACGGCACGCTCCTCGCGGTCCAGCGGACGGGTCCAGCGCTCCAGCAGCCCGAGCAGGTCACCCCGCAGCGAGCCGGTGTCGTCCGGGACCGCGACGAGGTGGAAGCGGCCCACCGCGGCCCGGGCGAGGGCCGCCATGGTGGGCCAGCGGCGGTAGATGCCCGCCTTGCCGGCCCGGGCCCGAGCGGCGATCCGGTCGCTGTTGAGCCGGCCCCAGCCCTCGTCGGCCAGGATGTCGACGGCGACGGTGAGCAACTGCTCCGATAGCTCCGCGCTGAGGGGGCGCCCGGGCGCGCCGCTCACGATGCCGCTCCGACGCGGCTGGTCATCTGCACCGGGACATAGTGGCTGCTCGATGGAGTCACCACAACGATCTCCGCCGGTTATCCACTGACGAGTCCGGCTCTCACCCGTTGGATCGACGCAGGTCAGGCGCTGGCGGCGCTCTCGACGTGCACCTGCAGGGTGGCGCCGTCGGCCGAGAGCCAGCCGCGGGCGCGCGCCCCGGCGATCATCTCGTCCCACCGGCCGGCCCACCCGGGGGCGCTCGCGTGCGGCTCGGCCGCCGCCCGGAGCGCGGCGACGTCGAGGAACGCCGTCTCCGCGTCCTGCAGCCGTCCCAGCCCGGAACGCTCCAGCGCCTCGGTGGCCTCCTCGTCGGTGACCGCCCCCAGCGCCAGGTGCAGCCTGTGCAGCTCATCGACGTCGACCACCCGCGCCTCGGGCTGCTCCTGCGCGCCCGTCACCACCTCGACGATCATGTCGTCCTCCTCAGGACGTCGGGTCTCTCGGACGACCCTAGAACGGCTCCCGCGCAGGGGCCCGCCGTGAGCGTGCGAGCGGTGGGGGGCGCGGGGGTCCTTTCTCAGACGTGCCAGGGGAAACGGGAGAAGTCGGGATCCCGCTTCTCCAGGAACGCGTCCCGGCCCTCGACGGCCTCCTCGGCCATGTAGGCCAGCCGCGTGGTCTCGCCGGCGAACAGCTGCTGGCCGACCAGGCCGTCGTCGATCAGGTTGAACGAGTACTTGAGCATCCGCTGCGCGGTGGGGCTCTTGGCCACGACCTTCTTCCCCCACTCGAGCGCCGTCCGCTCCAGCTCGGCGTGCGGGACGACGCGGTTGACCATGCCCATCGCGTGGGCGTCCTCGGCGGTGTACTCGTCGCCCAGGAAGAAGATCTCGCGGGCGAACTTCTGGCCGATCTGACGGGCCAGGTACGCCGAGCCGAAGCCGCCGTCGAAGCTGCCGACGTCGGCGTCGGTCTGCTTGAAGCGGGCGTGCTCGGCGCTGGCGAGGGTGAGGTCCGAGACGACGTGCAGGCTGTGCCCGCCGCCGGCGGCCCACCCGGGGACGACGCACAGCACGACCTTGGGCATGAACCGGATCAGCCGCTGCGCCTCCAGGATGTGCAGCCGGCCGCTGCTGCCCTGGCTGTGCTCGTAGCCGTACTTCCCGCGCACCCGCTGGTCGCCGCCGGAGCAGAAGGCCCAGCCGCCGTCCTTGGGGCTCGGGCCGTTGCCGGTGAGGATCACGCAGCCGACGTCGGTGGACAGCCGGGCGTGCTCGAGCGCGGTGATCAGCTCGTCGACCGTCTGCGGCCGGAAGGCGTTGCGCACCTCCGGGCGGTCGAAGGCGATCCGCACGACGCCGGCGTCGACGGCTCGGTGGTAGGTGATGTCGCCGAAGTCGAACCCCTCGACCGGCGCCCAGGCGGAGCTGTCGAAGATCTCGGAGACGTCGTCGCGCGCGGTCATGGCTCGAACCTAACGCCCGGACCTCCGCCGGGCGCCGAGCACGTCACCTGAGGCCGAGCAGCCCGCCGACCACCTCGTCGAGCGGGTCGGTGACGCCGCCGACGACGTCGAGCACCGCACCGGTGACGTCGTCGAGCCCGTCGCCGTCGCGGTCGCAGCCGCACGGCTGGGGCTCGGGCGAGGGAGCGGGCTCGGTCGGCGCCGGGGCTGGGGCTGGTGCCGGCGCGGGCGCGGGCGCCGGGGCTGGGGCGGGCGCCGGGGCGCCGCCTGCCGTCCCACTGCCGCCACCGGTCGAACCGGAACCGCCACCCGTGCCCGAGCCGGAGCCGGAGCCACCGGAGCCGGAGCCGGAGCCACCGGAGCCGGAGCCACCGGAGCCGGAGCCGGAACCGGATCCACCGAGGCCGGATCCACCGGAGCCGGAGCCGCTGCTGCCCGAGCCGCCGGTGCCCGCCCCACCGGTTCCGGAGCCGCTCCCGGCCGACCCGCCGTCCCCGTCCGCGGCGTCGGATCCCGCGCCGCTGTTGCCGGCCGGGGACAGCGGCGTACCGCTCGGGGCCGGCGTCCGCCGGGCCTCGGTGGTCAGCGCCGCGGCGCCGCCCGGCACGTCGGGGTCGTTCCGGAACACGCCGTCGGAGTCGCGGGAGGACGACGGGGCGTCGTCCCCGCCGTCGCCCCCGCCGAGGAGCATCAACGTCAGCGGGACGGCGACGAGCAGCCCGGCGCAGAGCAGGGCCAGCGCGAGGAGGGCCCCTCGGCGACGGTCGCGGCGCCCGTGACGGCCGGCGCCGGAGCCGAGGGCCTCGTGGCGTCCGGTGCGAGCTGCGTGGCGGGACAGGGCCGGCTCCTTCGGGCTTCGGTGCTGCTTCCCCACCGGCTACCGGCGGGGACATCAGGGCGTGAGTGCCCCGTCACCCGGAGATCTATTCGTGCGCGTGTCCGTCCAGCAACGGCCGCAGCCGGCCGAGCGAGGCGGCCAGGCCGGGGTGCAGCTCCACCTCGCCGAGACGGGCCACCGGCACCCACGCGACGCCGTCGCTCTCGCCGTCGAGCCGCAGGTCGGCGGCCTCGATCGGGCGCGCGGGCCTGGCCAGCACGGTCGTGTACGCCCAGCCACCGTGGTCGTCGACCGAGTGCACGCCCAGGACGAGGTCGCCGGCGGTGAGGCCCAGTTCCTCGCACACCTCGCGCAGCGCCCCGACGTCCGGCGCCTCCCCGTCGTGCAGGGCGCCGCCGGGCGTTCCCCAGGTGCCGCCGTGGTGCGACCACCGGGCACGGTGCTGCAGCAGCAGCTCCGGGCCCTCGGCGCCGTCCCGGTGGATGAGCAGTCCGGCAGCGCCCGCCCGGCCCCAGTGCCGGTGCCCCTGGGCGCAGACGGCCCAGCCGTCGGTCGAGGTGAGCACGTCCCCAGTCAACCCGGCCGCGCGCTGCCACGGCGAGCCCGGCAAGGTGTTCGGCGGGAACGTCATCCTCTGCCCACCCCGGTGGGCAGAGGATGACTGTCCGCCGGACACCACTGCCCCCCGCGGAAGGACGCGTCGACGTGAGCACCACGACCACCATGGCCGAACTGGACGGCCTGATCGGCACCGAGCTCGGCAGCAGCGACTGGCACGAGGTCACCCAGGAGCACGTGGACCAGTTCGCCGAGGCCACCGGTGACCACCAGTGGATCCACGTCGACGTGGAGCGCGCCAAGGCCGAGAGCCCGTTCGGCGGCCCGATCGCCCACGGCTACCTGACGCTGTCGCTGCTGGCGCCGCTGTCCTCGCAGGTCCTGGTGGTCACCGACACCGTCATGGGCGTCAACTACGGCCTGAACAGGGTGCGCTTCCCCTCGCCCGTCCCGGTCGGCGCCAAGGTGCGGCTCACGGCGACCCTCAAGGCGGTCGAGGAGGTCGCCGGCGGCCTGCAGCTGACGCTGGCCGCGATCATCGAGCGCGAGGGCGGGGACAAGCCGGTCTGCATCGCCGAGCCGGTCTACCGCTACTACGGCGGCTGATCCGCGCGTGCGGATCGCCGTCTTCACCGGTTCCCACGCCGGACCGCCCGCGCAGGCCGAGGCAGCGGCCGCCTTCGCCGCCGGCCTGGCGCGGGCCGGCGTCGGCATCGTCTACGGCGGCGGGCACGTCGGGATGATGGGCGTCGTCGCCGACGCCGCGCTGGCCGCCGGCGGCGAGGTCGTCGGCGTCATCCCCCAGCACCTGGTCGACGACGAGCTGGCCCATCCCGGCCTGCCGCGGCTGGAGGTCGTGCAGTCGATGCACGAGCGCAAGGCGCGGATGGCCGAGCTGTCCGACGCCTTCGTGGCGCTGCCCGGCGCGGCCGGCACCCTCGAGGAGCTGTTCGAGGCCTGGACCTGGGGCATGCTCGGGCTGCACGCCAAGCCGACGGCGCTGTTCGATGTCGACGGCTTCTGGCAGCCGCTGCTCGCCCAGCTGCGCCGCATGGTCGACGACGGCTACCTCGACGGGCGGCGGCTGGACGCGCTCGGCGTGGTCACCGACGCGCCCGAGCTGCTGTCCTTCGTGCAGCACTACGAGCCCCCGCCACGGAAGTGGCGAAAGGACCCCCTGCCCCCCGCCACTCGCTAGCTCGCGGCGGGCCCCTGCAGGGGGCCGGGGTAGACGTAACCTCGCGGCAACACGAATCGTGGTGGACTGGGGTGATGCCGTCCCCGCAGGTCGCCGAGAGCCGAATCGTCCACGGGCACAAGCGCGCCTTCATCCGCGCGGGGGACGGGCCGGCGCTGCTGCTCCTGCACGGCATCGGGAACAACTGCCAGACCTGGGCGAAGGTGATCGACCGCCTGGCCGAGACCCACACCGTGATCGCGCCGGACCTGCTGGGGCACGGCAACTCCGACAAGCCCCGGGGCGACTACTCCCTGGCCGCCTACGCCAACGGCATGCGCGACCTGCTCTCGGTGCTGGACGTCGAGCGCGCGACCGTCGTCGGGCACTCGCTCGGCGGCGGCATCGCGCTGCAGTTCGCCTACCAGTTCCCCGAGCGGTGCCAGCGGCTGGCGCTCGTGGGCAGCGGTGGGCTGGGCCCGGAGCTGTCCGCGGGGCTGCGGGCCGCGACGCTGCCGGGGGCCGAGCTCGTGGTCACCGCCCTCGCCGGCGTCTCCGGCCCGCTGCGGACCGGCCTGCAGGGCGTGGAGAGGGTCGGCCGGGCGACCGGCTGGCGGCGCGTCGGCGACCTCGCCCAGGCGGTGGACGCCCTGCTGGCGCTCAAGGACGTCGAGGCCCGGCGGGCGTTCCTGCGCACGCTGCGCGGGGTGGTCGACGCACGCGGCCAGGCGGTCACGGCGCTGGACCGGCTCTACCTCGCCGATTCCATCCCGATGCTCGTCGTCTGGGGCGGTCGCGACCCGATCGTGCCGGCGCGGCACGCCGAGACCGTGCGCGAGCTGGTGCCCAGCGCCCGGGTGGAGGTCTTCGACGACGCCGGGCACTGGCCGCACCTCGACGAGCCCGGGCGGTTCTGCGACACGCTGCTGGACTTCATCGGCTCGACCCAACCCGCGGCGCACGACCTGGACAGCTGGCGGCGCCTGCTCGCGCAGAACTGGGACGGCGTCCCGCGCCCCGTCGGGCACTGAACGCGCCCGCTGCCTAACGTCAGCACCGTGGAGCACTGGGACGTCGTCATCGTGGGAGGGGGCCCGGCCGGAGCCGCGTGCGCCCTGGCCGCCCGGCGGGCCGACCCCTCGGCCCGCGTGCTGGTGCTCGACCGCGTCGACTTCCCGCGCGACAAGGTGTGCGGCGACGGGATCGCGGCCGAGGCCCTCGACGTCCTGGCCGGGCTCGGGGTCGACCCGTCATCCGTCACCGACGGATACCCCGCCGTCCCCCGGCTGCGGCTCACCTCCCCGCGCGGGACGACGGTGGAGCGGGCCACCGCCCGGCCGTCCTACGTGATCCCCCGCTCGGTGCTCGACGCCCGGCTGGTCGCCGCGGCGCAGGAGTCCGGGGCGGTCCTGCGTCACCACCACGTGCGGCAGGTGCGGCCCCGGGCGGGGCACGTCGAGCTGGACCGCGCGATCACCGCCGGCGTGCTGGTGGGCGCCGACGGTGCGGAGTCGGTGGTCCGCCGGGCGCTGCGCGTCCAGCGCAACCTGCCCACCCAGCTGGCCGTGGCGCTGCGCGGCTACGCACCCGAGCCGCCCGGCCAGCGTGGCGTGCAGGTCATCGTGACCACCGAGCAGCGCTGGCCGGCGTACGCGTGGTCCTTCCCGCTCGGCGACGGGCGGGTCAACGTCGGCTACGGCGAGCTCGTCTCGGGCGGGGCCACGCGCGCCGGGCTGGTGGAGGGACTGCACCGGCTGCTGCCCGGCATCTCGCCCGCCGGGCTCAAGGCGCACCGCCTGCCGCTGAGCACCGGCCGGCCACGCCAGCCCGACGGCCGGGTGCTGCTCGCCGGCGACGCCGCCTCGCTGATCAACCCGCTCACCGGCGAGGGCATCTTCTACGCCGTCCTGTCCGGGGCCCTGGCCGGGCGGGCGGCCGGCGCGGGCGCCGGAGCGGGCGCGGCGTACCGGCGGGAGCTGGGCAGCCGCCTCGGCCGGCACCTGCGCCACTCCTCGGTGGCGTCCCGGTTGAGCCGCCGTCCGGCACTGATGGACGCCGTCTTCCGGGCGGCCGGGGACGACCAGCGGGTGTTCGACGCCGTCGTCGCGCTGGGACTGGCCGACGGGCGGCTGACGCCCCGCGCCCTGGCCGGCGCGGCCCGCCGGTTGCGCTGACCCGCGCGCTCAGGCGACGGCGACCTCGACGCGACCCCGGCCACCGCGCTTCGCGGCGTACAGGGCGTCGTCGGCGGCGGCGTAGAAGGCCCGCAGGTCGCCGGCGCTGCGCTCGACGTGGGCGACCCCGAGGCTGATCGACAAGCCGTAGAGGCTGCCGTCGGGCAGCGTCAGCGGCTCGCCCCGCACGGCGTCGAGGAGCTGCTGGGCGCGGCGGACGGCGGTCTCCCGGGAGCAGCGGCGGAGCAGGACGGCCACCTCGTCGCCGCCCATCCGGCTGACCACGGCGTCGGTGGACCGGGTCTGCCGCTTGATGATGGTGGAGAGGTGGACGAGCGCGTCGTCACCGGCGAGGTGGCCGTGCGCATCGTTGATGGACTTGAACTCGTCGACGTCCATGAGCAGGAGGGCGGTGCCCTCGGTGCCCGTCCCCCACGACAGCGCCCGGGTGAGCGCCTCGTCGAGGACGCGCCGCGTCACCAGCCCGGTGAGGGCGTCGACGTCGGCCTGCTGCTTGAGCGCGACCACCAGCCGTTCCTGCCTGCTGGTCGAACGGATGAGCAGGCCGCCGATGACGCAGAGCATGGCGCCGAAGAACACCCACTCGCTGAACGCGGCGCGGGCGGTCCCGGCGTCCTCGAACAGCATCACGGCGCCCGCCACGACCGAGTAGGCGGTGGCGATGACCGCGGCGGTCGGGCGGAGGTGGAAGCCGGCGTAGAGCACGACGAAGGCCAGGAAGGCCTGCGCGCGGGTGGACGTCCCGCCGCCCTGGATGGCCAGCACCGCCAGGACGGTCACCCCACCGACGGCCAGGAGGAGGAAGGCGCCGGCGCGGTCGAGTAGCTCCGGCGGGATGAGCTCCAGGACGGACGCGACCAGCAGCAGGCCGACGACGCAGCTCCAGATCACCCGGGGGCCCGCGTCACCGGCGGAGGCCGGTCCGAGGAGCCCGACGAGGCTCAGCATCCCGGCGCAGATCAGCAGCACGAGCACCGCCGTCCGGGCGGCGGCGCGCGGCTCGCGCGCTCGCAGCGACGGCGGGATCCTCACCCCGTCTGCATCGGCACGACCGGCCCCGCCCCGCAGGCGGGTCCCCCCATCGGGTGACCAGGGGCTTGCATTCCGCGGGAACCGCCTCAGCGGAGGGCGGTCACCAGCGCGGCGCCGGCCTCCCCGAACGTCTGGACGACGAAGCCCAGCTGCGCGAGCGTGTCCGCGACGGCGAGGTTCATCAGCTGCTGGACGGCGGCGTCGGCGGCCGGTCCGCGCGAGCCCTGGACGCTCATCCGGTCGTGCGTCCGCCAGCTGACCAGCACACCCCCGCAGCTGGTCTCCGGGGAGAGGCAGACCCCTCCCGCCGGGGCACCAGGCGCGGCGTCGTAGAGCGGCAGGCCCGACTCCACCAGGGCCGCGGCCACCTCGACCACGAGCGTGGTCAGCGGGTCGGTGTCGGTCAGCAGCGCGTCCCAGTCGTCCGGCAGCCGGTCCAGCTGGTCGCCCAGCTCGCTCAGCCAGGCGCGGTCCTCCGGCGACGGGCGGGGGGCGACGGTGCCGTCGGCGCGGCGGGCCCCGAAGACGCTCACCGCGGACAGCTCGCCGCCGAGAGCCGCCCAGTCGGCGTCGACCCGGTCGGCGAACGGTCCGGCGACCACCTGCGCCGATTCCGACACCAGCCACCAGGCCAGCTCACCGGCCGGCGCCGGGGCGGGGCGGACGGCGACGGCGACGGCCTGCGGCTGCTGCGCGGAGGCCGGGGCGGCGTCGGCGGGACGGCCCGGGGCACGACGCCCCGCCGGGTGGTTGCCGATCGGGGCCCGCGCCACGGGCTGCGGCGCGCGGGCCCCGTTGCGCTCGAACTCGTAGCGGGCCGTCGACCCGGCTCCCAGGACGACGACGACCGCTGTCATGAACAGGAAGCCCATCGTCGCCGCAGCCGGCCACAGCACCATCGCGCCCATGGTCACGAAGTTCTCCTCAGCACCTACCGCCGCGGTGGGGAAGTCCCGCGAACAGGGAGAACGCTAGAGGCGCGAACCGCTGTCCTCGGCAGTCCGGGGCACGGCTCTGACCGCCCGTCACACAACCGTTGCGGCGCGGCCCGAACCCGCACGGTGACCCCCTCCCCGGCGCACCGTTTTGTCGACATGCGCGGCCCCCACCTGCGGAAACACGGTCACCGCTCGACCACCCGCGGGGCGACGACCTCCCGGGGCGGCGTGTCGGCGCCCACCCGCGCCCGGGTCGGCGCGCACCGCCGAGCGATGTGCGGCCGAGGCGCACTCCGGTGGCCGGCACGCGCCGACGACGCGCACTGCCCGCCGCGCCCGACTGCTCGCAGACGCGGAACGGCCCGCCGGCCGGCGCCGGCGGCTGTCCGTGTCGCGCGCCAGCGGGTCAGTTGCCCCGCACCTGCATGAAGGTGGCGTGGGCGCTGGCGCTCACGCCGGTGATCGTGGCTCGGCGCTGACAGGGCGCCAGGTGGGTGAGCGAGCGGCGGGCATGAAAGAGCCCCAGGCGCATACCGAAGCAGAGGCGGGGCTGGGGCGTGGCTGGCAACGTACTCCCTCCTCGATCGACGCCGCACCCGCATCACAGAGCGGAGGGCGTGGGATTCGAACCCACGAAGAGGGGTTACCTCTTAGCGGTTTTCAAGACCGCCGCCATCGGCCACTAGGCGAGCCCTCCTGGCGCCGTCGAGGCTAGTGCGTCGGTCCGGCCCGCCGCCGCCCGGCGTCCCTGCGCCCCTCGTGCGGAGAAGCAGGGCCCTGGTGCGCCGATCAGAGCCCCCGTTCTCCGCACGAGGGCACGACGCGGGGCGGCATCCCCGTGACCGCAACTTCGCGGAAGGAGGGCCCTGGCGCGCCGGTCGGAGCCCTCGTTCCCCGCACCAGGGCTCGCCCGCGCACGCCGACCCGCCCACAAGACCCCACCCGGCGGGAGAGGCCCGCGGCCCGGCGGTCAGCATGGAGGCATGACGGCGGGGAACGAGACGCAGCAGGCACCCGCCACCGGGCGCCGCTCCGGCTGGATGATCGTGCTTCCCGCCGTCGTCCTCGTGCTGGTCGCGCTGTGCCTGCGCGCGCCGTTCGCCGCCGTCGGCCCGCTGCTGGGCGAGCTGGGCGACGAGCTGTCGCTGTCGACCGCCGCACTCGCCGTCGTCACCGCCCTGCCGCTGGTCTGCTTCGGCCTGGTCTCCCCGTTCGCGCCGGCGATCGCCTCGCGCGTGGGCGTGCACCGCGCCGTGCTGCTGGGCGTGGTCGTGCTGGCGGTCGGCATCGTGCTGCGCATGCTCGGCGCGCCGGGGCTCTACGTCGGGACGGTGCTGCTGACCGGCGGCATCGCGATCGCCAACGTGCTGCTGCCCGCCGCGGCCCGCGCCGAGTACGGCAACCGCAGCGCCCTCGTGCTCGGCATGATCACCGCCTCGATGGCGGCCTCCGCCAGCATCGGCGCGGGCCTCGCCCAGCCGCTGGCCGACCTCGCCGGCAGCGCGCTGGCCGGGCTGCTGCTGTGGGGCGTGCTGGTGCTCGTCGCGCTGGTCCTGATGGCCGCCCTGGCCCGCGCCCGGCGCTCCGTCCCCCGGCCCCCGCCCGCTCCGCAGGGCGCGCGCACGGCGGTGCTCCGCGACCGGGTGGCGCTCGCCGTCACGCTGTTCTTCGGGCTCCAGTCGCTGGCGTTCTACGCGATGCTCACCTGGCTGCCCGACATCCTGCGGGCCGAGGCCGGCGTCTCCCCTGTCGCCGCCGGTGCCTTCGTGGCGCTGGCCGCCCTGCTCGGGGTCCCGGCGTCGCTCGTCGTCCCGCCGCTGGCCGTGCGCCGGCCCGGCCAGGGCGGCTGGGTGCTGGTGGGCACGGTCCCCGTCCTCGTCGGCATCGCCGGCCTGCTGGCCGCCCCGGGCGCCGCCCCGCTGCTGTGGGCGCTGCTGTACGGGCTCGGCACCGGGATCTCGTTCCCGCTGGCGATGACGCTGATCCTGCAGCGCACCCGCGACGTCGGGCAGACCGGGCGGCTGTCGGCCTCCGCGCAGAGCGTGGGCTACCTGGTGGCGGCCACCGGCCCGCTCGCCGTCGGCCTGCTGCACGACGTCACCGGCGCGTGGGCCCCCGGGCTGGTGCTGCTGCTGGTCGTCGTCGCCGCGCAGCTGGCCATCGGGCTGGTCGCCGCCCGCCCCCGCCTGGTCGGCCCGTCCGTCTGACCCCGCGATCATCGAGTCGTTGCCGCCGCGGCCGGCGCGTCGGCGCGTGTCGGCGAGCACAACTCGATGATCGCGGGAGGGGCGGGCGTCAGGGCTCGGCGGGAACGCCCTCGGGGGTGCGCTCGACCGGGGTGCCGACGACGCCGTGCAGGTGGCAGGCCGCCAGCTGACCGGGTGCCCCGGCCGGCTGCAGCGCGGGGTCGACGTCGTCGCACGGCTCGAACACGTACGGGCAGCGGGTGCGGAACCGGCAGCCCGAGGGGACGGCGGCCGGCGAGGGGACGTCGCCGCGCAGCACGACCCGCTGCCGCTGGCGCTCCAGGGCCGGGTGCGGCACCGGCACCGCCGACAGCAGCGCCTGCGTGTAGGGCATCTGCGGGTCCGAGCCCACCGCCGACGCCGGCCCGATCTCCACGATCCGGCCGAGGTACATGACCGCGATCCGGTCGGAGATGTGCCGCACCGCCGACAGGTCGTGCGAGATGAACAGCAGCGTGAGCCCGAGCTGCTTCTGCAGGCGGCGCAGCAGGTTGAGCACCTGGGCCTGCACGCTCACGTCGAGGGAGGCGATGGCCTCGTCGCAGACCAGGAAGTCCGGCTCGCCGGCCAGCGCCCGCGCGATGCCGACGCGCTGCCGCTGCCCGCCGGAGAACTCGTGCGGATAGCGCCCGGCCACGGCCGGGTCCAGGCCGACGAGTTCGAGCAGCTCCCCCACCCGGGCGGCCCGCTCCCTCTTCCCCGAGCGCAGCCCGTGCACCTCCAGCGGCTCGCTGACCGTCTGCGCGACCGTGCGCCGCGGATCCAGGGAGGCGAACGGGTCCTGGAACACCATCCCCGCCCGGCGGCGCAGCTCGCGCAGGCCCTTCCCGCCCACCGAGGTGACGTCGGTGCCGGCGAAGTCGATGCTGCCGCCGGTCGGGGGGATCAGCCGGAGGACGGCGTTGCCGAGCGTCGACTTCCCGCACCCGGACTCCCCCACCAGGCCCAGCGTCTCGCCGCGCAGGATGTCCAGGTCCACGCCGTCGACGGCGCGCAGCACGCCGGCGCCCTTCTTGCGGATGCCCTCGCCGCGCACCGGGAAGTGCACCTCGAGGCCGCGCACGCTCACCAGCACGTCGCTCGCGTCCACGGCGGTCACGGCGTTCACTGTTCGGCTCCGGGCTCGTTCCGCTCCTCGGTCGCTGTCCCCCGCAAGCGGGAGGTGCCCCCAGCCTGTGGCGATGCTCGCTCGCCCGTCGCTCTCACGGCGCCTCCTCCGTGCACCACGTCGCCGCCCGGTGCGGCAGCCCGGGACCGCTGCCGATCTGCACCAGCGGCGGCTGCTCGTGCTCGCAGCGCGCGTCCCCGCGCACCGGGCAGCGCGGCCAGAACACGCACCCCTCCGGCAGGTCGGTGGGCGCCGGCGGGGTGCCGGGCACGGTGGCGAGGTCAGGGACCACGCCGTCGACCGCCGGCTGGGCGAGGTCGGGCAGCGCCCCGAGCAGCCCGCGGGTGTAGGGGTGGGCCGGCCGCTCCAGGACGTCGTCGACCGTGCCGTCCTCCACGCACCGGCCGCCGTACATGACCAGCACCCGGTCGGCGATGCCCGCGACGACGCCCAGGTCGTGGGTGATCCAGATGACCCCGGTGCCGCGGTCGGCCTGCAGACCCTCGATCAGGTCGATGATCTGCGCCTGCACCGTCACGTCCAGCGCCGTCGTCGCCTCGTCGGCGATCAGCAGCGCCGGCGAGTTGCTCAGCGCGATCGCGATGACCACCCGCTGCCGCATGCCGCCGGAGAGCTCGTGCGGGTACCGGTCCAGCGCCCGCTCCGGGTCCGGCAGGCCGACCTCGCCCAGCAGGTCCGCGGCCCGCCGGCGGGCGGCGGCCTTCGAGACGTCGCCGTGCGCCCGGATGCCCTCGACGAGCTGCCGGCCGACGGTGAGCACCGGGTTCAGCGACGTCATCGGGTCCTGGAACACCATGCCGGCGCCGGGGCCGCGCACCTGCCGCAGCCGCTCGGGCTTCATGGTCAGCAGGTCCTCGCCCTGCAGCACCGCCCGGCCGGTCACCGTCGCCACCCGCGCGGGCAGCAGGCCCAGCAGCGCGAGCACCGAGACGCTCTTCCCGCTGCCGGACTCCCCCACCACGGCCACCGTCTCGCCGGGGCCGACGGTGTAGGAGAGCCCGTTGACGACGTCGGCCGGGCCGCGCGGGGTGCGCAGCCGCACCCGCAGGTCCTCCACCTCCAGCACCTGTCCGCTCATCGCCCGCCCCCGGCCATCAGCGTCCGCTGCCGCGGGTCGAGCGCGTCGCGCAGGCCGTCGCCGAGCAGGTTGAAGCAGAGCACGGTCAGGAAGATCGCCATCCCGGGGAAGAACGCCAGCCACCAGGCCAGCTCGATGTACCCGCGCCCCTCGGCGAGCATCAGCCCCCACGACGGGTTGGGCGGCTGGGTGCCCAGCCCGAGGAAGGACAGCGCCGCCTCGGCGAGCACGGCGAAGGCCAGGCTGATCGAGGTCTGCACGATGATCGGCGGGGCGGCGTTCGGCAGGATGTGGCGGGTCAGGATCCGCCAGTCCGAGGCGCCGACCGACCGGGACGCCCGCACGTACACCTCCTCGCGCACGCCCAGCACGCTGGCGCGGGTGACCCGGGCGAAGATCGGCGTGTAGACGATGCCGATCGCCAGCGCGGTGTTGCCCGAGCCGGGCCCGCGGACGGCGAGGACGGCGATCGCCAGCAGCACCGCGGGGAAGGCGAACAGCATGTCCATGACCCGCATGAGCACGTCGTCGACCCACCTGCCGTAGTAGCCGGCGAGCAGGCCGATGAGGGTGCCGGCCACCAGCGCGAAACCTACGGCGAGGAACCCGACCTTCAGCGACACCGAGGCGCCGAGGATCACCCGGCTGAGGATGTCGCGGCCGAGGTCGTCGGTGCCGAACGGGTGGGACCAGCTCGGCGACTGCAGCCGGTCGGTCACCGAGATCTCGTTGGCGCCCTCCGGGGCGAACGTGTCGTCGAAGACCGCCAGGACGACGATCAGCAGCAGCACCACCGAGGCCACGGCCGCCGTCGGGTTGCGGGCCAGCAGGCCGAGCGTCTCCCGCCAGCGGGGGCGGGCCGGGCGCAGCGTCGTCGGCCCCGGGGACGTCCCCTTCGCGTCGCCCTGGCCGGCGATCGGCGCGTCGGGCGGGGGCAGCGGCTGGCCGGTCATCGCCGGATCCGTGGGTCGATGGCGGTGTAGAGCAGGTCGACGACCAGGTTGATCACCAGGAAGACCAGCGCGAACAGCAGGATCGCGCCCTGCAGCACCGGGTAGTCGCGGGCCTGCACCGCCTGCAGCGCCAGCTGCCCGAGGCCGGGCCAGGAGAACACGATCTCCACGACGACGACGCCCGACAGCAGGTAGGCCAGCTGCACACCGGTGACGGTGACCAGCGGGAGCAGGGCGTTGCGGAGCACGTGCCAGGTGAACACCTGTCGCGTCGGGAGCCCCTTCGCCTGCGCCGTCCGGACGTGGTCGGAGCCCAGGGCCTCCAGCACGCTGGAGCGGACGAACCGGGTGATGACCGAGCCGGACACGACACCGGTGACCAGCGCCGGCATCAGCAGACGCTGGAGCCAGGCGCCCGGGTCCTCGCTGATCGGCACGTAGCCGCCCGACGGGAGCCAGCCCAGCGTCCCGGCGAAGACCAGGATGAGCACGATGCCCATCCAGAAGTCGGGCACCGAGATGCCGAACTGGCTGATCACGGTGGCGATGCGGTCGATGATCGAGCGGGGTCGCAGCGCCGAGATCGTGCCCAGCGGGATCGCGATCACCAGCGCCACCAGGATCGAGGCCAGCGCCAGCGTGAGCGTGGCCGGCAGCCGCTCGGCGATCTGCGAGGTCACCGTCTCCCCGCTGCGGAAGCTCACCCCGAGGTCACCGCTCAGCGCGCGCCCGGCCCAGCCGAAGAACTGCTCGAGGAGCGGCTGGTCCAGGCCCGAGCGCTCGCGCAGGGCGTCGTAGCTCTCCTGGGAGAACCGCGTGCCCAGCGCGAGCCGCACCGGATCGCCCGGCACGAGGTGCACCAGCGCGAACACGATGACGCTCACCCCGGCGAGGACGACCGCGGACTGGCCGACCCGCCGGAGCAGGTAGCCGGTCAGGGCAGCTCCACGCCTTCGAAGTTGATCGCCTTGTCGGCGCGGATCTCGTACCCGGACAGCCCCGGCGCCCAGGCCTGCACGACGTCGGGGTTGTACAGGTACAGGTAGGAGACGTCGTCGACGATCAGCTTCGCCGCCTGGTCGTAGAGGTCCTTGCGGGCGTCCTCGTCGGTCTCCGTGGCGGCGGAGTCGAGCAGCCGGTCGACCTCGGGGTTGCTGTAGCCCTGGTAGTTGCTGGACCCGTCGGTGATGTGCTGCGCGTGGTAGAAGTCGAACGGGTCGATGTTGCCCAGCCAGCCGAGCAGGAAGGCGTCGAAGTCGCCCTGCGCCTGCCGGTCCAGCCAGGTCGCGAAGTCCACCGTCTGGACGTCGACGGTGATGCCGATGGGCTCCAGCTGGCTGGCGATCACCTGGGCCGCGGTGACGGTCTCCGGGAACTCGTCGGTGACCATCAGGCCCATGGTGAGCGGCGTCTGCACGCCGGCCTGCTGGATCAGCGACTGCGCCTCCTGGGCGTTCGCGTCGTACGGCGCGTAGTCGTAGTAGTAGAAGCTGTCCTCGGGGATGGCCGTCTGGTTGGGCTGGGCCGCCCCGAACCGGGCCGCCTCGGTGACCGCGGCCCGGTCGATCGCCGTCGCGATCGCCTGGCGCACCTGCGGGTTGCCGAACGGCTCCCGCGCGTAGTTCATGCTCATGTACCAGTAGTCGACGCTGGGCGTGGTGGCCAGCTCGACGGCGTCGTCACCCTCCAGCGACTCGATCTGCTGCGGGGGCACGTTGTCGGTCCACTGCACCTCGCCGTTCTGCAGCGCGGTCAGCGCCGCCGCGGGCTCGGTGATGTAGCGGAACTCGACGCCGTCGATGCTCGGCGCGCCGCCCCAGTAGTCCTCGTAGGCGGCCAGCTCGGTGCGGCTGGCGTCGGAGCTCTCCAACGTGAACGGCCCGGTGCCGACGGCCTCGGTGGTGAGGTCGTACTCCTCGGCCGCGCCCTCGGGCAGGATCGCCATGCCCTTGAAGCCGCCGATCAGGGCCGGCAGGTTCGGCGTCGGCTGGCTGACGGTGATCTCGACGGTCTGCGGGTCGACGGCCTCCACGTTCGTGACCGTCGCGAACCGGTAGGCGTTGTTGAGCTCCTCGTCGATGATCCGGTTGTAGGAGTAGACGACGTCGGCGGCGTCGAACTCGCTGCCGTCGTGGAACGTGACGCCCTCGCGCAGGGTGAACGTCCAGGTCAGCCCGTCCTCGCTGGTCTCCCACGACTCGGCCAGGCTCGGCTGCATCGTCAGGTCCTCGGCGTCCGGGACGGCGAGGGTGTCGTAGACGTTCTCCAGCACCTGGAAGCTCGGGTAGGCGCTGGTGACGTGCGGGTCGAACTGGTCGGGCTGGGCGCTGACCGCCGCGACCAGGACGTTGTCCCCGCCGCCACCGCCGCCACCGCCTCCGGTGTCCACGCTCTCCCCGCCCCCTCCGCAGGCGGTCAGCAGGAGTCCGCCGGCAGCGGCGAGGGCGAGCAGTCGAGGAGAGCGCACGGGGACCTCCGGGGTCTTGAGGAGACGTCGTCCTCCCCCGACCCTGGACCCGTCGGCGCAGGTCCGCACCCCCAAACGGTGCGCTGCGGCGATCGTTGCCGGGACGAGACCTTCCGGCCGGAGGGGGCCCTCAGCCGCCCACGGTGACGTCGTTGAACGGCAGCCGCGGCTCCACCCAGGGGAAGACGACGAACAGCAGCAGCGCGCAGACGGCGAGCAGCAGGACCAGCGCCTGCACCGCCTTCAGCCCCGTGCCACCGGGCAGGTGCCGCCAGATCCAGCCGTACATCGTCCTCAGCCCTCCCAGAGCGCCGGCGGTCCGTCGGGGAACTCTGCCTTGGGCACGGCGGCGCCGTCGAGCCGTGCGTGCACGATCAACCGCTGCTGGGCGGAGAACCGCGGATGGCAGGTGGTCAGCGTCAGGTAGGCGCCGCTCGGCGCCGCCGAGGCCGCCTGGTTCGGCGTCGGGGAGATGACCTCCAGCGCCGTGGGGCGGACGATCTGCCGGCCGGGGATCCCGCTGGGGTCGGCCTCGAGGTCGCCGCTCGACGGGTCGCCCAGCACCCGGTAGACGAACCAGGAGTCCGCCGTCTCGACGACGATCGGGTCGCCCGGCCGCATGGCGTCCAGGTCGAGGAAGGGCGATCCCTTGCCCACCCGGTGGCCGGCCAGCGCCACGTTGCCCTGCTCGCCGGGCATCGCCGTCCCCGCGTAGTGCCCGGGTCCCTGGGAGAGCTCGGCCTCCGTCGTCCCCTCGAGGACGACGCGGGCGTAGTCCTCGCCCAGCCGCGGGATGCGCAGCACGCCGAAGGCGTCCCCGATCTCCACCTCGCGCAGGTCCCGCGCGGGACCGGGCTGCGCCCAGTCCTCCTGCAGCTGCTCGGTCAGCTGGTCCTGCCGGCGGTCGGTCAGCAGGTCGGTGACGTACAGCTCGTAGGCGACGAACAGCAGGAGGACGGCGCCGCAGGTGACCAGCAGCTCGCCGAGCCCGCCGACGACGCTGCGCCAGCGGTCCCCGCGGACAGGTTGGGCGCTGTGCACGTGCGCTCTCCCGTCCTCAACCGTCCCGCCGGCCGCCGATGCTAGGCGACGTGCCTGCCCGGGCCCCGCTCCAGCGGACGTGCACCCCGGAGATCGTCCGGGCGTTGACCAGCCGCTGGATCTCCGAGGTGCCCTCGGAGATCGTGCAGATCGTGGCGTCGCGGGCCATCCGCTCGACCGGGTGCTCGCGGGTGTAGCCGTTGCCGCCGAGGATCTCCAGGCATGGGAAGCTTTACCTGCGTTTCCGAGCCCAGGCCGCATGTATCGCTTCCCATGCCCGGGTGGCTCAGGCTCAGCGCGGGCGGATCGTGCCGACCAGGTGCTCGGTGCCGCTCGTCGCGTTGCGCACGGCTGCGTCCCACCCGCCGCCGGCCTGGGCCGTGGCCAGGGTGACCGTCGAGGGCAGGAACAGCGGCTTGCGGAAGCCGACGTCGATGGTGCTCGACTCCGGCAGCCGGTTGGCCAGCGCGCCCAGCACGCGGGCCTTGACCCACATGCCGTGCGCGATCGCCCGCTTGAAGCCGAACGCCTTCGCCGTCAGGCCCGACAGGTGGATCGGGTTCACGTCACCGGACACCTTGGCGTACCGGCGGCCGGCGTCGTCGGCGATCCGCCAGGTGGCCACGGACCGCTCGAGGGTGCCGACGTCCACGGTGACGTCGGACTCCGGCGCGCCGGCCGGGGCCTTCGCGCCCCGGGCCAGGTACGTCGAGCGCCCGCGCCACACCTCTTCCCCACCGGAGGTGACCGACGCGCAGAGGTCGACCGTCGCCCCGCTGGGGTGGGTGGCGAACCGCTCGGCCCACACCTCGAGGTCCAGGCTCTCGGCCGCGCCGATCGGCCGGACGACGTCGATCCCGTTCCGCACGTGCACCAGCCCGGGCAGGGCCAGCGGGAACGCGCGGTCGCTCATCAGCGCCATCTGCAGGCCGAAGGTGAGCACATGCGGGTAGGTGGCCGGCAGCGCGCCGGTGAGCGGGAACCCGCAGACCCGGGCGTAGCCGGCGAGGTTGCCGCCGTCGACGGTCACGCCGGTGCGGGCCAGCCGGGTGTCGGGCAGGTCGCCGCCACGGCCGCGCGCGGTGAGCGCGGCCTTCGCGAACAGCGCCGCCATGTTCGGTGGCTGGTCCAGGACTGTCGTGGCCATCAGGCGCCCAGCATCGACTGGCCGCAGACCCGCACGGTCTGCCCGTTGACCCCGGCGCTGCCCGGCTGGGAGAGCCAGGCGATCGTCTCGGCGACGTCGACCGGCAGGCCGCCCTGCTGCAGCGAGTTGATCCGCGACCCGATCTCCCGGGTGCCGACCGGCATCTTCGCCGTCATCTCGGTGACGATGAACCCCGGCGCGACGGCGTTGATGGTCGCGTTCCGCGCGGCGAACTCCGGCGCCCAGGCGCGCACCATGCCGATGACGCCGGCCTTGCTCGCCGCGTAGTTCGTCTGCCCGCGGTTGCCGGCGATGCCCGACTGCGAGGAGACGCAGACGATCCGCGCGTCCGGCTTCAGCACGTCCGCGTCGTCCAGCAGCGCCTGGGTGATGTCCAGCTGCGCCTGCAGGTTCACCGCCATCACCGAGTTCCAGCGGGCGGCGTCCATGTTCACCAGCAGCTTGTCGCGGGTGATCCCGGCGTTGTGGACGACGACGTCGACCCCGCCGTGCCGCTCGCGCAGGTGCTCGATCAGCCGGCTGGCGGCGTCGGGTGCGGTGATGTCGAGCTGGAAGGCCGTGCCGCCGATCTCGTTGGCGACCGCGGCCAGGCTCTCGCCGGCGGCCGGGATGTCGACGGCGACCACGTGGGCGCCGTCGCGGGCCAACACCCGGGCGATCGAGGCGCCGATCCCCCGGGCGGCGCCGGTGACGACGGCGACCTTGCCGGCCAGCGGCCTGTCGTCGTCCTCACCCGTGGGCACGTCCGCGGGCGAGAGGGTGAGCAGCTGGCCGTCCACGTAGGCCGACCGGCCGGAGAGGAAGAACCGCAGCGGGCCGGCCAGCGACGCCTCGGCCCCCTCGGGCACGAAGACGGCGTTGGCCGTCGCACCGCCCCGCAGCTCCTTCGCGATGGACCGGACCAGTCCGTCCACCGCCTGGCGGGCGGCCGCCTGGGCCGGGGAGTCGGCGTCCGACGGCGGGTCGGCGAGGACGAGCACCCGCCCCGACGGGCGCAGCCGCTTGATCGCCGGGGCGAGGAAGTCGTGCGCGCTCGCCAGGTCGCCGGGGCCGGCCAGCCCGGTCGCGTCCAGGACCACCGCGCCGAGCCTCTCGCCGTCGGTCGCGCCGTCCGCCGTCGCCGGGGACTGCACGGTCACCCCGGCGTCCCGGAGGACGGCGGTGACGGCGTCGCGCAGCCGGCCCTTCCCGGCGGAGCCGACGACCACGGGGCCGGGGAGCAGCGGCTGGCCGGGTTCGTAGCGGCGCAGCACGGCCGGGCGCGGGAGGCCCAGCTGCTTGGTGAGGGTGGTGCCGAAGCCGGAGTTGGCGAAGGTGGTGTACCAGTCAGCCACTTCTGGGGTTCCCTTCTGGGGATCGGGGCGGCGGGCACCCGGGTTGAGCCGGGCGACCTGACGTGGAGCCGCGCTGTGGCGCGGCTCCACGTCAGGTGACGAGGGTTGAGCCGGACGGCGGCGGGGGGTCAGGACTCGAGGACGGCGACGACGCCCTGGCCGCCGGCGGCGCAGATGGAGATCAGCCCGCGCTTGCCGGGGCCCGCCCGGTGCAGGGTCTTGGCCAGCGAGGCCACGATCCGCCCGCCGGTCGCGGCGAACGGGTGACCCGCGGCCAGCGACGAGCCGTGCACGTTGAGCTTGGCCCGGTCGATCGAGCCCAGCGGGGCGTCCAGGCCCAGCTTCTCCTTGCAGTACGCCGGGTCCTCCCAGGCCTTCATCGTGGCGAGGACCGTGGAGGCGAACGCCTCGTGGATCTCGTAGAAGTCGAAGTCCTGCAGGCTGAGGCCGTTGCGGGCCAGCATCCGCGGCACCGCGTAGACCGGCGCCATGAGCAGCCCCTCGCCACCGTGCACGTAGTCGACCGCGGCGGTCTGCGCGTCGACGAGGTGGGCGAGCACCGGCAGGCCCCGCTCGGCGGCCCACTCGTCGGAGGCGAGCAGCACCGCGGACGCGCCGTCGGTGAGCGGCGTGGAGTTGCCGGCGGTCATCGTGGCCTCGGCACCCTCGGGCAGGGCACGCCCGAACACCGGCTTGAGCTTGGCCAGCTTCTCCAGCGAGGAGTCCGGCCGCAGGTTCTGGTCGCGGCTCAGGCCCAGGAACGGGGTGACCAGGTCGTCGAAGAAGCCCTGCTCGTAGGCGGCCGCCATGTTCTGGTGGGACCGGACGGTGAGCTCGTCCTGCTCCTCGCGGCCGATCTCCCACTCGTGCGCGGTCAGCTGGGCGTGCTCGCCCATGGCCAGGCCGGTGCGCGGCTCGGAGTTGCGCGGGATCTCCGGGGCGATCATGCCCGGGCGGATCCGCGCGAGCGCCTTGAGCCGGTCCTGCAGGGACGTGGCGTTGTTGAGCGAGATGAGCACGCGGCGCAGGTCGTCCCCGACGGCCAGCGGCGCGTCGGAGGTGGTGTCCACACCGCCGGCGATGCCGGACTCGATCTGACCCAGCGCGATCTTGTTGGCGACGAGGATCGCGGCCTCCAGGCCGGTGCCGCATGCCTGCTGGACGTCGTAGGCCGGGGTGCTCGGTGCGAGCTTGGAGCCCAACACCGACTCGCGCGTGAGGTTGAAGTCCCGGGCGTGCTTGAGGACGGCGCCGGCGACGACCTCGCCGACCTCCGCGCCCTGCAGCCCGAAGCGGGCCACCAGCCCGTCGAGGGTCGCCGTCAGCATGTCCTGGTTGGACGCCTGAGCGTACGTCGAGTTGCTGCGCGCGAACGGGATCCGGTTCCCGCCGACGATCGCGGCCTTACGAGTCGCCGGCTTGGAGTTGCTCGCCATGGGGACCTCCGAGGTCGGGTGGGGGCCGGGGTGGCCGGTACTCAGGGTACGCGGTACTGTCAGTCACATGAAAGCCGAGGCGGTGAGACGCTCGTCGCAGCTGCGCGTGACGCAGGACAAGATCGCGCAGGACGGCGGCCCACGCGAGTCGAACGGCGTCGCTACCCGCGATCGGCGGAACTCACGCTGGGACGAGCACCGCCGTGCCCGCCGGGAGCAGCTCGTCGACGCCGCGCTCGCCGCGGTCGGCCGGCACGGCTCGGGCGTCGGCATGGAGGAGATCGCCGCCGAGGCCGGGACGAGCAAGACCGTCGTCTACCGGCACTTCGCCGACCGCTCCGACCTGCACGTCGCCGTCTGCAGCCGGGTCGCCCAGCAGCTGCTCCCCCGGCTGCGCGACGCCCTCGAAAGCAGCGGCCACCCGCGGGAGATGACCGCCGCGGCGATCGACACCTACCTGGCCTTCCTGGAGGCCGATCCCGAGGTCTACCGCTTCGTCGTCACCCCGGTCCCGGGCAGCGACCCGGTCGACCCCGTCGCCACCCTCGCCGACCTCGTCGGCGACCAGGCGGCGGCGCTCATGGCCGTCGCCCTCGAGCGCGCCGGGCGCGACCCGGCGGCCGCCGGGGCCTGGGGTCACGGCGTCGTCGGGCTGGTCCGCTCGGCCGCCGACTGGTGGCTGCGCGCCCGGACCCCCATGCTCCGCACCGAACTCGCCGCACACCTGACCGATCTCGCCTGGTCGGGCCTGTCCGGCGTCGTGACCGAGGAATCCCATCCGCGGCCCCCCCGCACCGAGGAGGAAACGTGACGAGTACCCCCGTGAACGCGTCGGTCGACCCGAAGGTCCTCCAGGAGGTCCTGGACGGCCGCTGGGCGCACGTCCGCCGGGACGCCCGCGAGAACCTCGACGACCCGGAGATGCTGCCGGTGTACGGCGAGACCATGCAGGAGGCCCGCGACCGGGTCACCCGCATGTCGAAGAAGCTGGCCGACTCCGGCCGCGTCGTCCTCGGCTTCCCCAAGGAGTACGGCGGCCAGGACGACTCCGGCGGTTCCGTCACCTCCATCGAGATGGTCGCGTTCAACGACCTGTCGATCATGGTCAAGACCGGCGTGCAGTGGGGCCTGTTCGGCGGCGCCCTGCAGCTGCTGGGCAGCAAGCGCCAGCACGACGAGTACCTGCGCGACGTCATGAGCTTCGAGCTGCCCGGCTGCTTCGCGATGACCGAGACCGGTCACGGCTCCGACGTCCAGCAGCTGCGCACCACCTGCACCTACGACCCCGCGACGCAGTGCTTCGACCTGCACACGCCGCACCAGGCCGCGCGCAAGGACTACATCGGCAACGCGGCCAAGGACGGCCGGATGGCCGTGGTCTTCGCCCAGCTGATCAGCCAGGGCACGAACCACGGCGTGCACGCCTGGCTGGTGCCGATCCGCGACGAGCACGGCAACCCGATGCCCGGCGTCACCATCGGCGACGACGGCCCGAAGGCCGGGCTGCCCGGTGTGGACAACGGCCGGCTGAGCTTCGACCACGTCCAGGTGCCCCGCGACATGCTGCTGGACCGCTACGGGCAGGTCGCCGAGGACGGCACGTACACGTCCTCGATCGAGAACGAGACCCGGCGCTTCTTCACCATGCTGGGCACGCTGGTGCGCGGGCGGGTCAGCGTCGGTGGCTCGGCCGGCTCGGCGACCAAGCTGGCCCTCGACATCGCCGTCCGCTACGGCGACGTGCGGCGCCAGTTCGCCGCCCCGGGCGAGGACCGCGAGATCGTCATCAACGACTACCTGGTCCACCAGCGCAAGCTCCTGCCGGCGCTGGCGAAGACCTACGCCCTGCACTTCGCCCAGGGCGAGCTGGTCGAGACCATGCACGACGTGCAGACGGCGGTGCACGTGCACGGCCAGGAGATCGACGAGCAGGCCCAGCGCGAGCTGGAGTCCCGCGCCGCCGGGCTCAAGGTGGCGCAGACGGCGCACGCCACCGCCACCATCCAGATGTGCCGGGAGGCCTGCGGCGGCGCCGGCTACCTGCAGGAGAACCGGCTCCCGCACCTGAAGGCCGACACCGACGTCTTCACCACGTTCGAGGGCGACAACACCGTCCTGCTGCAGCTCGTGGCCAAGGGCCTGCTCACCGGCTACCGGGACGCGTTCGGCTCCCTCGACGGCTGGGGCCGCGTGGGCTTCGTCGCGGACATGGTGCGCGAGACCGTCCTGGAGCGGACGGCGGCGCGGGCGCTCATCCAGCGGCTCGTCGACGCCGTCCCCGGCCGGGACGACGAGGTGCCGATGCTCGACCGCGGCTGGCAGCTGAAGATGTTCGAGTTCCGCGAGAAGCACTCGCTGGAGGGCGCGATCCGCAGGCTGCGCAAGAACGCAGGAACCGACGGCATGGCGCCGTTCGACATGTTCAACTCCGTCCAGGACCACGTGCTCACGACGGCGCAGACGCACATCGAGCGGATCGTCCTGGAGGCGTTCGTCGCCGGCGTCGACCGCACCGAGGACGAGGCCGCCAAGGTCCTGCTGGACAAGCTGTGCGACCTGTACGCCCTCTCCACGCTCGAGGCCGACAAGGCCTGGTTCCTGGAGCACGGCCGGCTGACGCCCGCCCGCGCCAAGCTGCTGACCGCCACGGTGAACCAGCTCGTCCGGGAGCTCCGGCCGCACATGATCACGCTGGTGGACGCCTTCGCCATCCCGGCGCACTGGAAGGCCGCGGCCATCCTGGAGGAGGAGCCGGGCCGCCAGGAGGCCATGGCCGCCCGCGACGCCGAGCCGCGCGCGCAGAACGGCGGGGGCACCGTCGAGGGCACCGCGACCGACCTGGACGTCCCGCCCGGCCAGTAGGAGAAGGACCACCCTTCCCCCCGCACCTCGCACGCTCGGCGCGGGACCCTGGAGGGTGGCCGTTCCAGCACCTCACCACGCTCGGGCCGGGACCCGGGGCGGGGCCGTTCCATCACCTCACCCGCCGGGGACAATGGGCGTCCGTGGAGATCCTCGCCGTGGCGGAGACGCTGCGCGTGCCGGCCGCCGTCGACCTCGCGGCCATCGTCATCGGCGCCCTCACCGGCGGCCTGCTCGCCGCCCGGGAGGGGTTCGCCGTCTCCGGCGTGCTGCTGCTGGCCGTCAGCGGCGGCCTCGGTGGCGGTCTGATCCGCGACGTCCTGCTCGCCGAGAGTGCACCGGTGGCCCTCACCAACCCTGCCTACCTGCCGACGGTCGCGATCACCGCCGCCGTCACGTTCTACTTCTCCGGCTGGCTGTCCCGGCTCACCGGCCTGCTGGTGGTCCTGGACGCCGTCACGCTGGGGTTCTTCACCGTGATCGGCGCGCAGAAGGCGGAGCTGGCCGGCCTGCCCAGCGCGTCGGTGGTGTTCATCGGCACGCTGACCGCCGTCGGCGGGGCACTGATCCGCGACGTGCTGCTCGCCCAGCGCGCCGACATCGTCCAGCCCGGCCCCTACAACGCGGTCGCGGCGCTGATCGGCGCCACCGCGCTCACCATCCTGGCCGGCCCCGTCGGGCTCGACCCGATCCCCGTCGCCGCGCTGGTCATCGCGCTCGTCGCCGGCCTGCGGGTGCTGTCGGTGTGGCGCGGGTGGGAGGCGCCGGTCGCCGTCGACCTGCCCGAGCGGACCCGCGACCGGCTGGTCCGCCGCCGCCAGCGGGGGCCGCGGCGCCGCCGCACCGGCTCGGCGTTCTACCGCCGGGACTGAGCCGGCGGCTCAGCCGTCGGCGCGCAGGCGGACGGCGAGGACCGCGACGTCGTCCTCGGCGCCGGGCAGGAACATCTGGTCCAGCACCCGGTCGCACAGCTCGTCCAGCGGCAGCCCGGCGCACTCCCCCAGCACCTGCAGCAGCTCGTCGGTGCCCTCGTCGATGTCCCGGTCCCGGCGTTCCACCAGCCCGTCGGTGTACAGGAGCACGGTCGAGCCGGGGGCCAGCACCGCCACGTGGTCCTCGCGCACCGTCTCCGGGGCCACCCCCAGCAGCAGGTCGGCCTGCTTGCCGTCGAGCAGCACCACGCTGCCATCGGAGGCGAGCAGCACCGGCGGCGGGTGGCCGGCGTTGGCCCAGCGCAGCCGCATCCGGCCGGT
Organism: Blastococcus saxobsidens; assembly: GCF_002938435.1. Classification (GTDB taxonomy): domain Bacteria; phylum Actinomycetota; class Actinomycetes; order Mycobacteriales; family Geodermatophilaceae; genus Blastococcus; species Blastococcus saxobsidens. The sequence continues at coordinate 30,472 of NZ_POQT01000003.1, read as the reverse complement.
CTCGTCGTCGGGCTCGGGCTCCAGGTGGGCCACCAGCGCGGTGGCCATGGTGTTCAGCGCCAGCCCCTGGACGGCCCGGTCCAGCTCGCTGAGCACCTCCGCGGGCGAGCCGCCGCTGGAGTAGCTGATGCCGCGCAGCAGGCCCCGGACCTGGCCCATGGCCGCGGCCGCGCGGGTGTCGTGGCCGACGACGTCGCCGATCGCCAGCACCGTCGCCCCGCCGCGCTGCAGGAACGCGTCGTACCAGTCGCCACCGATCTCGGCCCCCTCGGCGGCCGGCACGTACCGGACGACGATCTCGGCCTGCTCGGGCTGCGGCGGCTCGGTGAGCATGCTGCGCTGCAGGGCGTCGGCCAGGTCGCGCTGCTGGCCGTAGAGCCGTGCCTGGTACAGCGCCAGCCCGGCGCGGCGGCCGATCTCCACGGCGGTGTCCACCTGCGCCTCGGTCAGCGGGCCGCGCTGCTGGTCGGTGAACAGGCCCATCGCGCCGAGCGCCTGCCCGCGGGCCATCAGCGGGACGACCACCCCGGAGGCGGCGCCGAGCCGGGCGAACCGCTCCCGGACGGCGGCGTCGGGCAGCGCCCGGCCCACGTGCTCCCAGTCGATGCGGGTCAGCACCTGCGCGCGGCCCGTGGCGGTCACGGTGCGGGCCGAGGCGTGCTCGGTCATCCCGGCGACCATGGCGCGCACGTAGTCCTCGACCTCCGCGCGCCGGGTGGGGTCGCGGTGCCCGCTGCCGACGTCGTGCAGCCGGCCCTGCTCGTCGGTGACGACGATCCAGCACCAGTCGCCGAGGTCGGGGACCACCAGCGAGGCCAGCTGCTCGATCTGCCGGTCGATCTCCAGGGTGCCCGACAGCATGCGGCCGGCCTCGGCGAGCAGCCGGAGCCGCTGGTTGGCCTCCGCCATGGCCGCGACCGCGGTGGCGCGCTCGGCGTCGGACTGCAGCCGCGACACGCTCAGCGCGATCTGCGCGGCCAGCGCCTCCAGCACCTCGACGTCGTCGCCGCCGAACTCGTGGTCGACGGTCCAGACGGCCAGGAACGCGCCCAGCACCCGCCCCTCGACCCGCAGCGGCACGGCGGCCAGGGCATGCAGGCCCAGCAGCTCGACCGAGGGCCGCATCGCGGGGAACCGGACCAGCGCCTCCTCCACGTCGCTGATCAGCAGCCGGCTGCCGTGCCGGGCCACGTACTGCGCCGGCAGCGCGTCGTCCATCGGCAGGACGACGCCCTCGTCCAGGTCGGCCATCTCCGGGCGCCCCTCGCGGACGGTGCTCAGCAGGTTCTCCGTCATGCGCAGCCGCAGCGGCCCGCCCGGGGAGTCGAAGATCGCCAGGGCGCTGGACTGCGCGCCGAGCACCTGCGCACCGCGGAGCACCACGTCGGCCAGCTCGTCCGGCCGGGCGGCGTTGGCCAGCTCGGCGGCGACCTCGGCGATGGCCGCGGCCCGCTGCACGGCGGTGAGACGCTGCTGCGCCTGGCCGCGCGCCTCGGTGATGTCCAGGACGGTGCCCAGCACCCGCGCCGGGGCCCCGGTCGCATCGGCGACGACCCGCCCGCGGGCCAGGGCCCAGCGCACGGCGCCGTCCTCGCGCAGCGCGCGGAACTCGACGGTGTAGTCGCCGCCCTCCTCGACGGCGACGCGCATGGCCTCGTTGATGGCGGCGTGGTCGTCGGGGTGCACGTGGGTGGACAGCACGTCGTCGAGCGAGTTGAGGTCCACCGCGGAGTCCAGCCCGAACAGCGCCGCGCAGCGGTCGTCCCAGTGGATGGTCTCGGTGCGGAGGTCGCGCTCCCAGATGCCCACGGAGCTGGCCTCCAGCGCCACCTCCAGCCACGCGCGCGACGTGCCGACCGCCGACTGCGCCGCGGAGAGCTCCAGCTCGGCGACCACGGAGGAGGCCAGCTGCTCGAGCAGCTCGGCGGCGTCCTCCGACCAGTCCCGGGGCACGGGCTCGTAGACCGCCAGCGCGCCGACGACCTGCCCGGAGGCGGCCACCAGCGGGGCACCCAGGTAGGACAGCACCTGCCCCGACGTGACCGCCGGCAGCCCGGCGACCCGCTCGTCCTCGGCCGCCGCCGGGATGACCAGCGGCCGGCCGGTGCGCACCGTGATCGCCGAGAGTGCGCCGGTGAGCAGCGCCGGCCCGCCGACGACGCCCGCGGGCAGCCCGCACCCGCCGACGACGACGTCGTGGTCGGTGAAGAGGGTGACCTTGGCGTGGCGGACGCCGAGCACGCGCGCGGTGAGGGCGGACAGCCGGTCGAACGCCGCCGGACCGGGGACCTCCAGCAGCAGCCGACGGGCCGCCGCGACCCGCAGCGGATCGGTGATCGGGTCGCCGGCCGGCTCCGCGGCAGGGCGTGCGGGAACGGGAGGTTCGGGCGTGGACACCGCGCTCCTCCCGGCAGATGGCGCACCCGGCCGGGCGCGATCGACTCCACATGCTGGCACGCGCCCGCGCGGGGACGTGGAACCGCGTGCCCCCCGGCCGGTCTCCCCCCTCGGGGTGAGCCGACGGTGCGGTCTCAAGTCCGGCCGCCGGACGGCCGATGGACAGGTCATGATCGGCACGCGCACGGCCCGGCTCCCGGACTGCCGCCCGCTGCTCGCCGACGCCGACGACCTCACCCTGGTGTTCCAGCCGATCGTCGACCTGTCCGCGGCGACCGTCGCCGGCTACGAGGCGCTGGCCCGCTTCCCCGGGACGGCCGGGCCCGACGTGTGGTTCGCCGCCGCGGCGGAGGCCGGGGTCGGCGCCGAGCTCGAGGCCCTGGCCGTCCACAAGGCGCTGGACGCCGTCGACCGGTTGCCGGCCAACACCTTCCTGACCGTCAACGTCAGCCCCCACCTGCTGGGTACCGACGTCGTCCAGCGCGCGCTCGCGTCCCGGACCGACCTGCGCCGCGTCGTGGTCGAGCTGACCGAGCACACCGCGGTCGACGACCTGACCGGCCTGCGCGGCCGGACCGACGCGCTGCGCGAGCGGGGCGCCCTGATCGCCCTCGACGACACCGGCAGCGGCTACTCCGGTCTCCAGCAGATGGCCGCGCTCCGTCCGCAGCTGGTCAAGCTCGACCGCTCGCTCGTCGCCGACGTGGACGAGGACCCGGTGCGCATGGCGCTGGCCGAGATGATGGGCGAGTTCGCCGGCAAGATCGACGCCTGGCTGCTCGCCGAGGGCATCGAGACTCCCGCCGAGCTGGCCGCCTTCGCCCGGCTCGGCGTCCCGCTGGCCCAGGGCTGGCTGCTCGGCCGCCCGTCGCCGGAGTTCCTGCCGCTGGCCGACGACGCCGCCCGCCTCGTGCGCGCCCAGGTGGCCCGCGCGCGGCTCACCGACAGCGTGGCCAGCCTGATGCGCCCGGTGCGCCAGGTCGGTTTCGACGAGGACGTCCCGGGGGTGCCCCCGGCCGTGCTGGTCGGCTCCCAGGGCGAGCCGGTGTCGCTGCTGCTCTCCGACCCCCGCACCCTCGAGGTCCACACCGCCCCGGTGTCGCTGCGGGTGCACCCGTCCACCGACGTCGGCGAGGCCCTGGAGCGGGCCCTGACCCGTCCGCCGGCGCAGCGCTTCGACCCCGTCGTGTGCACCGATCCCGGCGGGCAGGTGCTCGGCCTGCTGCGGATCGAGGACCTGGCGACGGCCGTCCGGGCCGCCCGCTGACCCCAGCCCCCGGTTGCCGTACCGGCCGCCGGCCGTTCTCCGAGGAGAGATCTCCATGAAGCGCTTCGCCTGCGGCGACGTGATCCCCGGCTGCGACGCCACCTTCTCCGCCCCCGACGAGGGCGGCATCTTCAGCCAGGTGGGCGCGCACGCCGCCTCCGCCCACGGCGTTCCCGAGGTGACCCCCGAACTGCAGGCCGCCGTCCGGAGCCACATCCGCACGGTCTGAGAGGGGACCCCCTGCCCCGGTCCGGGGCAGGGGTCCGCTACTCGCCGGCCTCGGTCAGCAGCTGCCGCTGCGCGGCGGTGAGCTCCAGGTCCTGCATCGGCAGCAGGTCCGCCAGCTGCTCCACCGTGCGCCCGCTGGCGATCGGCGCGACCACGGTCGGCTGGTCGGCCAGCCAGCGCAGCGCGACCGCGGCCATCGGCACGCCGTGCTCGTCGGCGACCTGGCCCAGCGCGGCCAGCACGCGGTCGCCGCGCTCCCCTCCGTAGGCCGCCGCACCCTTCGCCCGGGGTGAGTCGATCTGCTCGCCCGCCCGGTACTTGCCCGTCAGGTATCCCTTGGCCAGCGCGAAGTAGGGCAGCACGCCCATCCCGGCGGCGGTGACGACGTCGCGCAGCTCGGCCTCGAACGCCGGCCGCTCCATCAGGTTGTAGTGCGTCTGCAGTGCCACGTAGCCGGTCGTGCCGGCGCGCTCCGCCGTCGCCAGGGCCTCGGTCAGCCGGGCGGCGGAGTAGTTCGACGCCGCCACGTGGCGCACCTTGCCGGCCTGCACCAGCTCGTCGAAGGCGGTGAGGGTCTCCTCCAGCGGCGTCGTCGCGTCGTCGTAGTGCGCGTAGTAGAGGTCGATCACGTCGGTCCGCAGGTTGCGCAGGGACCGCTCCGCGGCGCTGCGGATCTCGCCGGCCGAGAGCGGGTGCTCCTTCCGGCCCGGTGACGCCTTGGTCGCCACCACGATCCGGTCGCGCACCCCGCGGTCGGCCATCCAGGCCCCGAGGATCCGCTCGGAGGTGCCCTCGCCGTACATCTCCGCGGTGTCCACGAACGGCGCCACGGTGCTGGGCGTGGCGTCCAGGTAGCGGTCCAGGACGGCGTAGGAGGTCGCCTCGTCCGCCGTCCAGCCGAAGACGTTGCCACCCAGGCACAGGTCGCTGACGGTCAGATCGGTGCGCGGGATCAGCGGCATGCCGCCCACGCTAGGGCGGCCCGGGGCGCCCTGCGCGACGTGGGACGGATGTGACCGCCGTGGTCCTGCGCGGCTCCCCGGGCACCCCCCGCTGGCCAGATCCCCGGGCGACATGGCAGCGTTCCTCCCGATCCGGCCCCTTCGCGGGGGCCGGGTGCCTGGCCCCGCGCGCCTCCGCGCGCCGGTCCGGGCCCTCGCCGGCGCCCCGCGCGCCGGTGGGAACGAGCCGGCTGCGTGCCGAAAGCCACGGCACCGCCAACGCCTACGAGAGGAAGCACATGAACAAGGCCGAACTGGTCTCCGCCATCGCGAAGCGCGCCGACGTCCCCGCCTCGACCGTGGACTCCGTCCTCGCCGGGCTGCAGGAGGAGCTCGTCGACGCGATCACCCGGGGCGAGAAGGTCGCCGTCTCCGGCCTCATCACCGTCGAGCGCACGCAGCGCTCGGCGCGCACCGGCCGCAACCCGCAGACCGGTGAGTCGATCGACATCCCCGCGGCCAACACCGTCAAGGTGACCGCCGGCTCCAACCTGAAGAAGGCTGCGAGCTCCGTCCCGGTCTGATGAAGGACCCCGTCCCTCTCACCCTTCGCAAGCTCAGGGCGAGCCTCCGGACGGGGCCACACCTCCGCCGCCGCCGGGCGGACGCCCCGACCCCACGTGTCCGGGCTCACAGCGTCGTGAGCCAGGATGCGGGCCGAGGCGTCGTCCGGCGGCGGACGGCGTTCCGGACCAGGAGGTGCGCGTGAGCGGGCAACTGCAGGTGGACACCGACCCGGCCGAGGTGGGGCTGGACGCGGGCCGGCTGGCCCGCATCGACCGCCGGATGGCCCGCTACGTCGACGACGGCCAGCTCCCCGGCTTCCTGCTCACCGTCGCGCGGCGCGGCCGGCTCGTGCACGTGGGCCGGGGCGGCTCCCGGGACGTCGAGAACGGCCGCCCGGTCGAGCCGGACACCCGCTGGCGCATCTTCTCGATGACCAAGCCGGTCACCTCGGTCGCGGCGATGATGCTGTACGAGGAGGGGGCCTTCCAGCTCACCGACCCGATCTCGCGGTGGCTGCCGGAGTTCGCCGAGACCCGCGTGTACGTCGCCGGGTCGGCCATGAAGCCGGTGACCGCCCCGCAGACCGAACCCATCCGGGTGTGGCACCTGCTCACCCACATGTCCGGGCTGACCTACGGCTTCCACCACGCGCACCCCGTCGACGCCATGTACCGGGCGATGGGCCACGAGTGGGGAACGCCGGCCGGCGCGGACTCCGCGGAGGTCTGCCGGCAGTGGGCGTCGGTGCCGCTGGTCTTCCAGCCGGGCACGGAGTGGAACTACGGCGTCTCCACCGACGTCCTCGGCCGCCTCGTGGAGGTGATCTCCGGGCAGCCGCTCGACGAGTTCTTCGCCGAGCGGATCTTCGCCCCGCTCGGCATGGCCGACACCTCTTTCGGCCTGCGCCCGGAGGACGACCCCGAGTCCCTGGCCCGGCTCTACAGTGCGGTGCCGGGGCGGCCCGGCGGCGCCCCGACCGGCATCGCCCCGCTCGACGCCATGGGTGCGGCGGCCCTGGCCAAGCCGGCGTTCCTCTCCGGCGGCGGCGGCCTGGTCTCGACCGCCGGGGACTACCTGCGGTTCGTCGAGATGCTGCGCCGCGGCGGGTCCTTCGACGGCGGCCGGCTGCTCGGCCCCCGCACGCTCGCGCACATGGTCACCAACCACATCCCCGGCGGGCAGGACCTGGAGACCTTCGGCCGGCCGCTGTTCGCCGAGACCCCGCTGCGGGGCGTCGGCTTCGGCCTGGGCTTCTCGATGGTGCTGGACCCCACGCGCTACGGCGTCGTCTCCAGCGTGGGCGACTACAGCTGGGGCGGGGCGGCCTCGACGGCGTTCTACGTCGACCCGGTCGAGGACCTGACCGTCACCTTCTACACGCAGCTGCTGCCCTCGAGCACGCTGCCGATCCGCAACTACCTGCGGGCGCTGGTCAACCAGGCCATCGTCACCTGAGGCCGCGCTGCCGAGATCACGGGATCTCGGCGCTTCAGGGGCTTCCTGGCGTCGAGATCACGTGATCTCGGCGAAGAGATCAGAGGTAGCGGCGATAGACGACCGTGGCGACCATCGCCGGCTTCGTGCCGCCCTCGATCTCGACGGTGACGGCGAGGCTCATCTGGATGCCGCCCTCGAAGGGGGTCGCCGCCTCCATCGTCGCGCCGGCGCGCACCCGCGCGCCCACGGGCACCGGCGAGGGGAAGCGCACCTTCTCCGTGCCGTAGTTGACGCGCATGCGGAACCCGGTGATCTCCACGATCTGCGGCACCAGCGACGGCAGCAGGGACAGCGTGAGGTACCCGTGGGCGATGGGCCCGCCGAACGGGCTCTCCTTCTTCGCCCGCTCCGGGTCCACGTGGATCCACTGGTGGTCGCCGGTCGCCTCCGCGAACCGGTCCACCTGCTCCTGGGTGATCTCCACCCACTCGCTGTGGCCCAGGTGCTCGCCCACCAGGCCCTGGACCCCCTCGACGCCGTCAACCGTCGTCTGCGCCATCAGCTCTGCCTCCTCGTGCACGGTCTGGTTGGCTGACTCCACCACACACCACGACCGGACGGGGAGCACGGGTTGCTGCGACTGGGGGCCCTCGACGTGCCCGACGGCCGCTTCGTGGTCATGGCGATCGTCAACCGCACGCCGGACTCGTTCTACGACCGCGGCGCCACCTACGAGCTGGCGGCCGCCGTCGAGCGGGTGGACCAGGTCGTGGCCGAGGGGGCGGACATGGTCGACGTCGGCGGGGTCAAGGCCGCGCCCGGCGAGGAGGTCTCCCCCGACGAGGAGATCCGCCGGACCGTCGGCCTGGTGGCCGCGATCCGGGCCGCGCACCCCGCGCTGCCCATCTCGATCGACACGTGGCGGGCGTCCGTGGCGCGGGAGGTGCTCGCGGCGGGGGCGGACGTCGTCAACGACGCCTGGGGCGGGGTGGACCCCGAGCTCGCGGCGGTGGCCGCCGAGGCCGGCGCGGGCATCGTGTGCACGCACGCCGGTGGGCTGCCGCCGCGCACCCGCCCGCACCGGGTGACCTACGACGACGTCGTCGCCGACATCGTGGCCCGCACGACGGCGCTGGCCGACGCCGCCGTCGCGGCGGGGGTGGACCGCGAGCGCGTGCTGGTCGACCCCGGGCACGATTTCGGCAAGAACACCCGCCAATCGCTGGAGGCGACCCGGCGGCTGGGCGAGCTCGTGGACAGCGGGTGGCCGGTGCTCGTGGCGCTGTCGAACAAGGACTTCGTCGGGGAGACCCTCGACGTCCCGCTGGAGCAGCGGCTCACCGGCACGCTCGCCGCCACCGCCGTGAGCGCGTGGCTGGGGGCGCGGGTGTTCCGGGTGCACGACGTCGCGGCCACCCGGCAGACGCTGGACATGGTGGCGTCCATCCAGGGCACGCGACCGCCGGTGCGCACCGTCCGCGGCCTCGCCTGACGCCACTGATGATCAGGTCACCTGATCGTTCCGGCTCCTGGCTCAGGGTCGACGGTGATCCAGGACCCTGCACGGTGAGCCAGGACGGCGATCGGGGCGGCGGCGCGGCCAGCGCCGCCCGTCGCTAGGTTCCCTTCCCATGGCCGCCACGGGATTCCTCACCGCCGACGAGCTGAACGACCTGCTGCCGGGCACCTTCCCCGGACTGCTCGGCATCGTCGTCGACACGCACGAGCCCGGGCTGCTGACCTCGCACCTGGACATCCGCCCCGAGCTGCTGGCGCCCAACGGCTACCTGCACGCCGGCACCGTGGTCACCCTGGCCGACACCAGCTGCGGCCTCCCCACCCGGGCCCTGCTCCCCGAGGGCTCGACCGGCTTCACCACCATCGAGCTGAAGAGCAACCACCTGGGCACGGCGCGGGAGGGCCGGATCGCCTGCACGGCCACCAACGTGCACGCCGGCCGGACGACGCAGGTCTGGGACGCCGTGGTCACGAACGCTGAATCCGGGAAGACGATCGCGCTCTTCCGCTGCACGCAGTCGGTGCTCTGGCCCCGTTGATCGGGCGAACCCGCCGGTAACCCCCTTGTGAGGCCCGACACGCCGGGTGTGAGACTGAGGCCACATCACCGTGCGAGGAGGAACCACCGTGGCGCTGGCCAGCCGTTATCCCGACGTCGAGATCCCGAACGTCTCCGTCCCCGAGTTCGTCCTGGCGGCCGGCAAGGAGCGGCCCGATGCGCCGGCCCTGATCGACGGGCTCAAGGGTGACGTGATCACCCACGGCCAGCTGGCCGCCTACGTCGACCGCGTCGCCGCGAACCTGCACGCCCGGGGGCTTGGCAAGGGCGACGTCGTCGCCGTCTTCTGCCCGAACACCCCCTGGTTCCCGGTGGTGTTCCACGGCATCGCCGCCGCCGGCTGCGTCATGAGCCCGATCAACTCGCTCTACACGCCCGACGAGATCGCCTTCCAGCTCAAGGACTCCGGCGCCAAGATCCTGATCACGATCGGGCTCTTCCTGGACCGGGCCACGGCCGCCGCGGAGAAGTCGCCGGTCGACGAGATCATCGTGCTCGACGGCGCCGAGGGCCACGCCAACCTCTTCGACCTGCTCGGCGCCGACGCGCCGTCGGTCACCGTCGACATCGACCCGGCCAACGACCTCGTCACGCTGCCCTACTCCAGCGGCACGACCGGCCTGCCCAAGGGCGTCATGCTCACCCACCGCAACCTGGTGGCGAACGTGGCCCAGTGCCTGCCGCTGCTCAAGACGGGCGCGGACGAGAAGATCATCGCCGTCCTGCCGTTCTTCCACATCTACGGCCTCACCGTGCTGATGAACCAGGGCCTGGCGCTGGGCGGCGCCGTCGTGACGCTGCCGCGCTTCGACCTGGAGGACTTCCTCCGCACGATCCAGGACCAGAAGATCACCCGGGCCTTCGTGGCGCCGCCCATCCTGCTGGCGCTGGCCAAGCACCCCATCGTCGACAACTACGACCTCTCGTCGCTGACCTCGATCCTCTCGGGCGCCGCGCCGCTGGACGAGCAGCTGGCGCTGTCGGCCCAGTCCCGACTGCGCAAGGGCGCCGACAGCGGCGTCGTCGTCGGCCAGGGCTACGGCATGACCGAGCTGTCGCCGGTCTCCCACACCAGCCCCGACCTGGACGCCCAGCCTCCGGGCGTCTCCATCGAGATCCCCAAGGGCTCGGTCGGCTTCGCCATCCCCAACACCGAGTGCCGGCTGATCGACCCCTCCACGGGCGAGGACGCGGCCCCCGGCGAACGCGGTGAGCTGTGGGTGCGCGGCCCGCAGGTGATGAAGGGCTACCTCAACAACGAGGAGGCCACCCGCGCCACCCTCGACAGCGACGGCTGGCTGCACACCGGCGACGTCGCCGTCGTCGACGAGAACGGCTGCTACACGGTCGTCGACCGCGTCAAGGAGCTCATCAAGTACAAGGGCTACCAGGTGGCCCCGGCCGAGCTCGAGGCCGTGCTGATCAACCACCCGGAGATCGCCGACGCCGCCGTCATCGGCGTGCCGGACAAGGAGAGCGGCGAAGAGCTGCCCAAGGCCTTCGTCGTCCGCGCTCCGGGCTCGGAGATCACCGAGGACGCGATCATGGCCTACATGGCCGAGAAGGTCGCCCCGCACAAGAAGATCCGCTTCGTGGAGTTCATCGAGCAGGTGCCGAAGTCGGCCGCCGGCAAGATCCTGCGCAAGGACCTCAAGGCCCGCGCCTGACGGTCGATCACGGCGCCGCGTCCCGCTCCGGGGCGCGGCGCCGTCGCGCGTCCGAGGGGTTCGCCAGCAGGGGCCCCGTATACCGCCGGAATGCGCACTGATGCGGTATTCCGCCCCCTGATGACCGCAGCCATGCGCATCTCGGGCGAGACCGGCGGCGGCCGGGGCAGTGCCGGGAGCGGTGGACGCCGCGGTCGGGGTCGCACGCCGAGCCCGCGTCCGTAGGGTCATGGCATGCGTGCGGTGACGATCAGCGAGCCCGGGGGCCCCGACGTCCTCGCCTGGACCGAGGTGCCCGACCCGGTCTGCGGCCCCGGCGAGGTGATCGTCGACGTCGCCGCCACCGCGGTGAACCGGGCCGACATCCTCCAGCGGGAGGGCAACTACATGCCCCCGCCGGGGGCCACCGAGATCCTCGGCCTGGAGTGCAGCGGGATCATCAGCGAGGTCGGCAAGGGCGTGACCGGCTGGCAGGTGGGCGACGAGGTGTGCGCGCTGCTCGCCGGTGGTGGCTACGCCGAGCGGGTGGCCGTCCCGGCCGTGCAGCTGCTGCCCAAGCCGTCGGGGGTGGAGCTGGCCACCGCCGCCGCGCTGCCCGAGGTCACCTGCACGGTCTGGTCCAACGTCTTCCAGCTGGCCCGGCTGCAGCGCGGTGAGACCTTCCTGGTGCACGGCGGGTCCAGCGGGATCGGCACGATGGCGATCCAGCTGGCCGCCCGGGCCGGCGCGCGGGTGCTCACCACCGCGGGCACGGCCGCGAAGCTGGACGTCTGCCGCGAGCTCGGCGCCGACACCGCCGTCAACTACCGCGACGAGGACTTCGTCGAGCGGGTGCGGGAGGCCACCGACGGGCGCGGTGCCGACGTCGTCCTGGACAACATGGGCGCGAAGTACCTGGCCCGCAACGTCGACGCGCTCGCCGTCGGCGGCCGGCTGGTGATCATCGGCATGCAGGGCGGCATGAAGGCCGAGCTGCACATCGGCAAGCTGCTGGCCAAGCGGGCCTCGGTGCACGCCACCGCGCTGCGCTCGCGCCCGGCCACCGGCCCGGGCGGCAAGGAGGAGATCGTCGCCGCGGTCCGGCACGACGTGTGGCCCGACGTCGAGCGCGGCCTGATCCGGCCGATCGTCGACCGGCGGCTGCCGATGTCCCGCGCCGCGGAGGCGCACCGGGTCGTCGAGGCCAGTGAGCACGTCGGCAAGGTGCTGCTGCTCGCCGGCCAGTGAGCGACCGCTAGCGGGGCCGCAACGCCGCGACGGCGTCGATGATCCGGCCCACCTCGTCGGCCGTGTTGTAGTGCATGAGGCCCAGGCGCACCGCGCCCCCGGTCTCGTTGACGCCGAGGGCGTCGAACAGCTCCCGGGCGTAGAAGTCGCCGTCCCAGGCGCAGATGCCGGCGCGGGCGAGCTCCGCGGCGACCTGGCGGGGGCGCATCCCGGCCACGGTGAACGACAGCGTGGGCGTGCTGCGCTCGGGCCGGCCGAGCACCTGCACGTGCCGCATCGCGCGCAGGGCCTGGTCCAGCCACTCGAACAGGTCGCCCTCGTGCCGCGCGACGGCGGCCATCGAGGCCCGCAACCGCTCCCGACGCGTGCCGACGGCGTCGCCGCAGAGCCCGGCCAGGTGGTCGACCGCCGCGCTCACCCCCGCGTACAGCTCGAACGGCGGCGTGCCGGTCTCGAAGCGTTCGGGCACCTTGTCCGAGGACGGCACCAGCTTGTCGGGGCGCAGGTAGCCGAGCAGGTCCGGATCGGCGACGACGGCGCCCACGTGCGGCCCGCACCACTTGTAGGCCGACACCGCCACGAAGTCCGCACCCAGCGAGCGCTTGTCCAGCAGCACGTGGGGGGCGGCGTGGACGGCGTCGACGTAGACCAGCGCTCCGACGGCGTGCGCCTGGGCGGCGATCCCGGCGACGTCGGGGCGGGTGCCCAGCGCGTTGCTGGCCGCGGTCACCGCCACCAGCCGGGTGCGGCGGCCGATGAGGTCGGCGTACTGCCAGGCGGGCAGCTCGCCGGTCTCGATGTCCACCTCGGCCCAGCGGACCTCCACGCCCACGCTCGCCGCCAGCTGCACCCAGGGCCGCACGTTGGCGTCGTGGTCGAGCCGGCTGACCACGATGTCGTCGCCGGGGCGCCACGTGCGGGCCAGCGCCCGGGCCATCGCGTAGGTCAGCGTGGTCATGTTCGCCCCGAGCACCACCCCGCCGGAACGCCCGCCCACCAGGTCGGCGACGGCGGCCCGGGCTCCGGTCACCAGCGCCTCGGCGCGCCCCGACGCGGGGAACACCCCGCCACGGTTGGCGATCGGCATCCGCATCGCGGTGCCGACGGCGTGCGCGACCGTCTCGGGCACCAGGGACCCGGCGGGGCCGTCGGCGTGCACGTAGCCGTCGGCGAGGGCCGGGAAGAGGCCGCGCAGGCGCGCGACGTCCAGCCGGCCGGCCCCCGTTGACATGTGGCGCACCCTAGTTGCTCCGCGCGGTCGTCCACGCAGGTGCCGGGTCACGGCCCGGGCGTCGTCCGGCCGGTGCGTCATCGTCGGTGGGACGGGGCAGGATGGACGGCATGACTGCACCGGAGAACGGCACCGAACGCCCCCACCAGGTCGTCGTGGTGGGGCCCGACGGGCGCCCGCTGGGCGCGGTGCCCATGGCCGCCACGGAGGACCAGGACGGCGGTGGCGGCGTCGGTGATCTGGTCGAGCAGCCCGCCAAGGTCATGCGGATCGGCACGATGATCAAGCAGCTGCTGGAGGAGGTCCGAGCCGCTCCCCTGGACGACGCCAGCCGCAACCGGCTGCGCGACATCCACGCCTCCTCGATCCGCGAGCTCGAGCAGGGCCTCGCCCCCGAGCTGCGCGAGGAGCTGGAACGCATCACGCTGCCCTTCACCGAGGGCGAGACGCCGTCGGACGCGGAGCTGCGGATCGCGCAGGCCCAGCTGGTGGGCTGGCTGGAGGGCGTCTTCCACGGCATCCAGACGGCGCTGTTCGCCCAGCAGATGGCCGCCCGCGCACAGCTGGAGGAGATGCGGCGCAAGGCCCTCCCGGGCGGGCAGCAGGCCGCTCAGCCGGACTTCCGCCCCGGTGGTGGCCAGTACCTGTAGGCCACCCGCCCGGCCGGGATCAGGGGCCCTGATCGTCGGGTGTCCTCCCTCACGGTGGGCGGTGAGGGGGGACGCTGCGGGATGAGGGGGGACGCCGGTTGTCCACAGACCGGCCGACGCCGTTCCCCGGCCGGCGCGGGCTCCCGAGACTGACGCGGTGCATCCAGCTCTCGAGGCCGCCGTTCGACGCCGTGACGGCGTCTTCACCGTCGCCGACGCCCGCCGCGCCGGCTACCGCCCCGACGAGATCCGCTCGGCCGTGGGATCGGGCGCCTGGCACCGGCTGCGCCGCGGCGTCTACGTCACGGCGGCGGTCTGGGCCGCCGCGGCCGGCGACCCCCGCGCGCGGCACCTCCTCGCTGCGGTGGCGGCGCTCGCCGTCCTCCGGACCGGGCCGGTGCTCAGCCACTCGTCGGCCGCCCGCTTCCACGAGCTCGTCCTCCCCCGCGGTGTCGACGACGTCGTCCGGCTGACGGACCCGGGCCAGTGGCGGGTCGGCGACGGGTACCGCATCGCCGAAGCGGCGCTCCCGGCGGAGGACGTCGTCGACACGGGGGCGTTCCGGGTGACCGGCGTCGCGCGGACGCTCGTCGACTGCGCCAGGGAGCTCCCGGTCGCCGACGCCGTCGTCGCCTTCGACGCGGCCATCTTCCGCGAGCGGGTGCGCCGGCGGGAACTGACGGCGGCGGTTCTGCAGCAGAGCCACTGGCTGGGCGTCGGCGGCGCGGCGCGCGCCCTCGGACTGGCCGACGGGCGGGCCGAGTCACCGCTCGAGTCTCGGGGGCGGTTGGCCTTCCTCGAGGCCGGGCTGCCCCGCCCGGAGCTGCAGGTGGACCTGCACGGGCCCCGCGGCTTCGTCGCGCGCGTGGACGCCTGGTACGAGGAGGCCGGTGTCGCCGTCGAGTTCGACGGTCGGGTCAAGTACGAGGACCCCCACGGAGGCCGCACCCCGGCCGAGGTGGCGTGGCACGAGAAACGTCGCGAGGACCTGATCCGCGACCTCGACGTGCGGGTGGTCCGTGTCGTCGACACGGACCTCCCCCTGCTTCGCGGTCCGGCCGAGCGCCTCCGGGAGCTGTTGGCCCGTCCGCTGAGCGGGCCGCGCCGCTTCCGCACGGTCCGCCGGCCGGAGCCCGGGTCCGACCCGGCCGACGCCGTCGCCTGACGACGCCGCCCCGACCGAGACCGCTCCTCCCCGGACGCGAAGCGTCCTCCCTCACCGTGTGGCGTGAGGGAGGACGCTCGACGATCAGGGGCCCTGATCTCGTCGGTGGGACCAGAGTGAGGACAGGAACGCGGCTACGCCGTCCTCGTCGTTCCCGACGGTGACGTCGGTGGCCACGGCGAGGAGATCGGGGTGCGCGTGCGCCATGGCCACGGCGCGGCCGCCGCCGTCGCGGACCCACTCGAAGGCGGCGATGTCGTTGGGCATGTCGCCGAACACCACGACGTCCTCCGGACCGACCCCGTGGCGGGCGGCGACGGTGGCCAGCCCGGTGGCCTTGGTGACCCCGGGAGCGGAGATCTCGGCCAGCGCGTCGGTCGAGGAGTTGGTGACCGTGGCCCGGCGGCCGACGACCTGCTCCACCAGCTGCACGAACGCGTCGCGCGGCATGGACTCGTGGCGGGCCAGCAGCTTCGCCGCCGGGGCCGAGGTCATCTCCTCCAGGGTCGCGGTCGCGACGCCGGGCGCGTCGACGTCCCAGCGCGGCTGGTACACCGGCTCGTGCCGGAACTCCCAGCCGTACTCGACGGCGAACCACATCGAGGCGTGGTGGGCGCGCAGCTCGGCGGTGATCGCCTGCAGCGTGTCCGGCTCCAGCGGGGACTCGTCGAGGATCTCCATCGGCTCGAGGTCCAGCAGCACGGCGCCGTTGCAGCAGACGGCGGTGCCGTGGCGCAGCACCTCGCGGACGCCGTGCATCCAGCGCGGCGGGCGGCCGGTGGCCAGCACGAGCGGCACGCCGTCGGCGCGCCACCGCTCCAGCTCGGCGACGGTGGCGGCGCTCACCGACTCGTCGTGGCGCAGCAGGGTGCCGTCCATGTCGCTGGCGATCAGCCGCGGCCGCCAGTCAGACATCGTGCAACCGGTCAGACATCGAGCACGGCCTCCAGGTAGCGGGCGACGCCGTCGGCCCGGTGGCCGCTGGTGCGCCCGGAGGCGACGGCGCGCACGGCGGGGTGGGCGTTGGCGACCGCGATCGCCCGGCCTCCCGCGCCGGCGACGGCGGTGAGCATCGGCAGGTCGTTGGGCATGTCGCCGAAGACGAGCACGTCGCCGAGGTCGACGCCGTAGCGCTCCAGGGCGACCGCCAGCCCGGTGGCCTTGGTGACGCCGGGCGGCAGCACCTCGATGAAGCCGAGGCCGGCGTGCGTGACCTCGGCCTCGGCCGGGTCGACGACGCCGCGGGCGCGGGCCAGGAGCTCGTCCTGACCCAGCGTGGGCGAGCGGAGGAAGACCTTGAGCACGGCCTCGTCCGGCAGCACCTCCTCGCGGGTCAGCAACTGCGCGCCCTCGGGGTAGGGCCAGTCGAACCCGTGCTGCACCCGCAGCCGGGCGTGCACCTCGGCCTGCTGGGCGGCGTCCTCCACCGCGAGGACCAGCACACCGGCCACCGCCTCGATCCGCTCGACGACCGCTGCCGCCCGGTCGCGTGGGAGCGCCACGGTGCGCAGCACCTCGTCGCGCTCCAGGTCGACGACGAACCCGCCCTGCGCGAGGACGGCGATCCCCCGCCCGTCCAGGGCGGCGCGCACGCTGTCGAGCAGTCGCGGACCGCGCCCGGTCACGCCGATCACCGGGATGCCGGCGTCCCAGCAGGCGGTCAGCGCAGCCCGGGTGCGCGGGCTGACCTCGCCGGCGTCGTCGAGGAGCGTCCCGTCGAGGTCGGTGGCGACCAGCTTCGGGCGCCAGGACCCGAGGTCCCCGAGCTCGACCACCTCGTCGGCGCCGGGAAGGACGCCGTAGGCCTCGAGGGCCTTCGGCGGGCGTCCGCTCATGCGGGAACCGGGGGGACGGGCGCCACCAGGGTCATGCCCGGCGTCAGCGCCTCGACGCCGCCCAGCCACGGCCGCAACGCCACCGGCACGTGCACCGAGCCGTCGGCCCGCTGGTGGACCTCGAGCAGGCAGGCGATGGTGCGGGCGATGGCGCACAGCGTGCCGTTGAGGGTGGCCGCGGTCTGGTTCCTGCCGTCCGCGTCGCGGTAGCGGATGGTCAGCCTCCGGGCCTGGAAGGTGGTGCAGTCCGACGTCGAGGTGAGCTCCCGGTAGGTGCCCTGGCTGGGGAACCACGCCTCGATGTCGTACTTGCGCGCGGCACTGGTGCCCAGGTCACCCGCGGCGATGTCGACGACCCGGTAGGGCAGCTCCAGCGCCTGGAGGAACTCCTCCTCCCACTGCAGCAGCCGCAGGTGCTCGGCGACGGCCTCCTCGGGTGCGCAGAAGCTGAACATCTCGACCTTGTCGAACCAGTGCACGCGGATGATGCCGCGGGTGTCCTTGCCGTAGGAGCCGGCCTCGCGGCGGAAGCAGGAGGACCAGCCCGCGTAGCGCTTCGGGCCGGCGGCCAGGTCGAGGACCTCCCCGCCGTGCATCCCGGCCAGCGCCACCTCGGAGGTGCCGACGAGGTAGAGGTCGTCGCGCTCGATGCGGTAGACCTCCTCGTCGTGCTCGCCGAGGAAGCCGGTGCCCTCCATGGCTTCGGGGCGCACCAGCGCGGGGGCGATGACGGGGGTGAACCCGGCGGCGACCGCGCGGCTGATGGCCAGCTGGGCGAGCGCGAACTCCAGCAGCGCCCCGGGCCCGGTGAGGAAGTAGAAGCGCGAGCCCGACACCTTCGCGCCGCGCTCCATGTCGATGGCGCGCAAGCCCTCGCCGATCTCGATGTGGTCGCGCACCTGGAAGTCGTAGGCGGGCACCTCGCCGACTGTGCGGATGGTGACCGCGTCGTCCTCGCCGCCGGGCGGCACCTCGGCGGCCACGACGTTCGGGATGCGGGTGTGCACGGCGCGCAGCGCGGCGTCGGCGGCGCGCTGCGCCTCCTCGGCCTCGCGCACCTCGGCGGCCAGCGCCTTGGCCCGCTCCAGGACGGCGGGGCGCTCCTCCGGGGTCGCCTTCTTCACCGCCTGCGAGGCGCTCTTCTGCTCACCGCGCAGGTCGTCGGCGCGCTTGACCGCCTCGCGGCGCGCGGTGTCCGCCGCGAGCAGCTGGTCGACCAGGGACTCGTCGGCGCCCCGGGCGCGCTGGCTGGCACGGACGAGGTCGGGGTTCTCACGCACGAGCCGGAGGTCGATCACGCCCCGATCGTAGGTGGCGGCCCCGTGACGGGATGACGACCGCGAGCACTCCCTGCTGCGGACCCATGCGCGTTCGTGGCGATCAGCCGCTGATGGCCTCGAGTTGGCATGGTTCGACGGACGCCGTCCGTGCGGGACAATGGCGCCATGCGTTTCCTCGAGGGGTCCCGTCCGGCACACGACCTGACGTACTCCGACGTCTTCATGGTCCCGGCGCGCTCGTCGGTCGGCTCGCGGCTCGAGGTCGACCTGACCACGCCGGACCGGGTCGGCACGACCATCCCGATCGTCGTCGCCAACATGACCGCGATCTCCGGCCGCCGCATGGCCGAGACCGTCGCCCGGCGCGGCGGGCTCGCCGTCCTGCCGCAGGACATCCCGGCCGACGTCGTCGCCGAGGTGGTGTCGTGGGTCAAGACCCGGCACCCCGTCTACGACACCCCGATCACCCTCTCCCCCACCTCCACCGTGGGTGAGGCGCTGTCGCTGCTCACCAAGCGGGCGCACGGGATCGTGGTGGTGGTCGAGGGCGGCTCCCCCGTCGGCGTCGTCACCGACGGCCAGTGCCAGGGCGTGGACCGGTTCACCCAGCTGTCCGAGGTGATGACGCGGGAGCCGCTGACCATCCCGGCCGGCACCGACCTGCCCAAGATCTTCGACGTCCTCTCCGGCGAGCGGATCAGCGCCGCCCCCGTCGTCGAGGGCGACCGGCTGGTCGGCGTCGTCACGAAGAAGGGCGCGCTGCGCTCGGCGATCTACACCCCGGCGGTGAACGAGGACGGGCAGCTGCTCACCTCGGCCGCCGTCGGCATCAACGGCGACGTCGCCGGCAAGGCCTCGGCCCTGCTCGCCGCGGGCGTGGACGTGCTCGTCGTCGACACCGCGCACGGGCACCAGGAGAAGGCGATCGAGGCGCTGCGCGCGGTGCGCGCGGTGGCCGGCCCGGTGCCGGTCGTGGCCGGCAACGTGGTGACGGCGCAGGGCACCCGCGACCTGATCGAGGCCGGCGCCGACGTCGTCAAGGTGGGTGTCGGGCCCGGCGCCATGTGCACCACCCGGATGATGACCGGGGTGGGGCGGCCGCAGTTCTCCGCCGTCGAGGAGTGCGCCGCGGAGGCGCGGTCGCTGGGCAAGCACGTGTGGGCCGACGGCGGCGTACGGCACCCTCGCGACATCGCGCTGGCGCTGGCGGCGGGCGCGGCCAACGTGATGGTGGGCTCCTGGTTCGCCGGCACGTACGAGTCGGCCGGCGACGTGCACGAGGACGGCGGCCGGCTCTACAAGGAGAGCTTCGGCATGGCCTCGGCCCGCGCGGTCAAGGCGCGGACGGCGACGCAGAGCGGCTTCGAGCGGGCCCGCGCCGGCCTGTTCGAGGAGGGCATCTCGTCGTCCCGGATGTACCTGGACCCCCAGCGCCCCGGCGTGGAGGACCTGATCGACCAGATCGTGGCCGGAGTGCGGTCGTCGTGCACCTACGCGGGCGCGCGCACGGTCGACGAGCTGCACGAGCGGGCGGTGCTGGGCGTGCAGAGCTCGGCGGGCTACGACGAGGGCCGGCCGCTGCCGACGTCCTGGTGAGCACCGGCGGTTGCGCGCAGGAGTACCTCTCCGACCTCCGCGAGAGGTCCTTTTCCGCGCAGTCCGGGCGGGCCGCGCGGTGAAGGCGCTGCCGATGCCGGCGTTCGAGGCGCTGGTCGCCGACGCCCTCGACGAGGTGCCGGCGGAGCTCATGGCGCTGCTGGACAACGTCGTCGTCCTGGTGGAGGACCGGCACCCCGACGAGCCGGAGCTGCTCGGCCTCTACGAGGGGTACGCGCTGACCGAGCGCGGCTGGGACTACGGCGGGGCGCTGCCGGACCGGATCATGATCTACCGCGAGGCGATCTGCGACATCTGCGAGACCGAGGACGAGGTGGTGGAGGAGGTCACGATCACCGTCGTGCACGAGATCGCGCACCACTTCGGCATCGAGGAGGACCGCCTCCACGAGCTCGGCTGGGGCTAGCTCCGACGGTTAGTGCACGAAACACCAGGCGGTAAGTGCACGAAACACCAGGCGGTAAGTGCACAAAACGCCGGGAACGGGGGCGGGTAGCGTTGATCGACGTGCCCCAGGACAACGCCGGCAAGCTGCCGATCAAGATGCTGCACGACCGCATCCTGGTCGCGCTGCGCAAGGAGGACGGCGAGCGCCGCTCGACCGGCGGCATCCTCATCCCCGCCACGGCCCAGGTGGCGAAGCGGCTGGTGTGGGGCGAGGCCAGGGGTGTGGGCCCGAGCGTGCGCCAGGTGAAGGTCGGGGACCAGGTGCTCTTCTCCCCCGCGGACCAGCACGAGGTCGAGGTGCACGGCGAGGACCTGATCATCCTGCGCGAGCGCGACGTGCACGCCGTCGCCGCCGAGCGCATCGAGGAATCGACCGGCCTCTACCTGTAGCGGTGGCCGCGCCTACCGGGGGCGAGATGCTGGACCGCGCCGTCCCGCGGTGTCACCATCCCCCGGTGCACGGGGTGAGGGAGAACATCGAGCTGCGGCCGGTGGTGCTGCAGGACGGCGAGCTGGTGCTGCGGCCGTGGCAGGCCGACGACGCGGACGTGCGCGTGCGCGCCGGCCGCGACCCGGAGATCCGGCAGTGGACGTCGGTGCCGCGCGACGTCGACCACGAGTCCGCCCTCGAGTGGATCTCCTGGTCGCAGCTGGCGATCGCGACCGGCGAGGCCCTGTACCTGGCCCTGACCGTGGACGGCCGGTGCGTGGGCTCCATCGGGCTGATCGAGGTGCACCAGGACCACCGGCGGGCCGAGATCGGCTACTGGCTGCTGCCGGAGGCCCGCGGCCGCGGGCTGGTCCCGCGCGCCCTGCGCCTGCTCAGCGCATGGAGCCTGACCGAGCTCCCGCTGGCCCGGCTGGACCTGTACACGAACACCGACAACGACGCGTCCATGGCGGTCGCCCTCCGGTGCGGCTACACCCGCGAGGGGCTGCTGCGGGCCTGGCACTCCGGCCCCGACGGCCAGGAGGACCTGGTCCTGTTCGGCCTCGTGCGCGGGGACGCCGCGTGAGCGCCCGCCAGCCCTGGCGGCTGCCGCCCGGCGCGGTCGCGGCCGCGAGCGTGCTGCTGTCGGTCGTCATCGGCATCTGGCTCACCGTCGACGACCTGGCCACCCGCACGCTGATCGCGGTGGCCGTCGGCATGCTGACCACGGTCGTCGGCCTGCAGATCGACATCGGGCTCCGGCTCGCCGAGCGGGCCCGCCGGCAGGACCAGCACGGCCGCCTCCTGGAACTGGTCGAGCAGCAGCCGCACTTCCTGCCCGCCGTCACCTCGATGCTGGCGTCGGCCACGGCCACCATGCAGACGACGAAGGTGCCGCTGTTCCGGCAGGCGGTGGACAACGTCGTCGAGTCCGCCCGCATCCGGCTCAACGAGCTGGAGCAGGGGCGGATGCACTGCCCGGCCAACGACAGCGCGCTCATGGTCGACCAGTGGGCCGAGGTGCAGCGCTCGGTGCGCGCCACCACCATCCCCCGGGCGGACATGTCGTGGTGGCAGTCCGCCGTCGGCCGGAGCTACCTGGAGCGCAACGCGCAGGCGGTGGTCCGCGGGGTGGAGGTCGAGCGCATCTTCCTGCTCGACGACCTCGACCCGGACACGGTCGACCTCCTGGACCGCACGAGCGCCGCCGGCGTCTCCGTCCTCGTCGTCGAGCGGGCCTCGCTCCCGGCCGACCTGCGGATCAACGTCGTCCTCTACGACGAGCAGCTCTGCGTGGACGAGCTGACCAACGCCGACGGGGAGGTCGTGGAGTTCGTGTACTCGACCAACTCCGCCGACCTCGCGCGCATCTGCACCCTCTACGGGCGGCTGCGCAGCGTCGCCCAGCCGTACTCGCGCAGCCTGCCGGCCGCGCCGGCGACCGGCGGCACCCACACCGCGCCGGCCGTCGTGGTGGCACCGCGGTCGGGCGACGCCGACGTCGTCGAGCTGCCCGTCGGCTAGGCCCCGGGCGGACCGCCGGCCCGGGCGTGCGCCTCGATGACGGCGGTCATGTCCTCGAGCCAGCGGTGCACGACCGCCAGCTCGTCGTCCGTGTAAGCCGCCATCGCGCCGACCAGGTCGCGGGCGAGGCCGCCGAAGTGCTCGGCGCCGGCCGCCATCGCCGAGTCCGACATCTCCAGGCTCACCCGGCGCCGGTCCTCGGGGTCGCGCACCCGCCGCACGTGCCCGACCTTCTCCAGCCGGTCCACCAGCGCGGTCACCGAGGCCGACCGCAGGTCCACGGCCTCTCCCAGGCGGCCGGCCGTGAGGGCCTCCCCCCGCCGGGCGGCGTCCATGATCGCCACGAGCGCCCGCACGTCGGTGCGGTTGAGGCCGTGCCGCTCGGCGAACCGCTGGCCGACTGCATCCAGCTCGACGTTCAGCCGGCGAAGGAGGAGCGCGATCTCCTGACGCGCAGCCGCATCTCTCGTCACCGGGACCTCCGTCTCTGTCGCGCCGGGCCGAACCACCCGTTAATATCTCGACCATCGAGATAATTGACCATCAAGGGGAATCATGCCTCGCCGTCGCTCCCTCCGCTGGCTCCTCCCTCTCGCCGTCCTGCTGGTGTGGCTGGTCGCCGCCGGACCGCTCAACATCCTCGGCGCGAAGCTGACCGGCCTGCAGGAGAACGACGTCGCCGCGTTCCTCCCGGACAGCGCGGAGTCCACCCGCGTCCAGGAGCTCCAGAGCGGCTTCCAGTCCACCAAAGCGATCCCCGCGGTGCTGCTCTGGGAGGCGCCGGACGGCATCGACCAGGCGACACTCGCCGAGATCGGCGACCGCGTCGCCGAGGCGACGCAGGTGGCCGAGGAGGCCGGCGCGCTGGCCGGCCGCGCCTCCCCGCCCATCCCGTCCGAGGACGGCGAAGCGGTCCAGGCGCTGCTCCCGCTCAGCCCCGACCTGGGCGACGAGCTGGTCGTCGTCGTCGAGGACCTGCGCGCGGCCGTCGCCGTCGAGGGCACCGACTCCTTCGTGACCGGCCCCGCGGGGATCTTCGCCGACTTCGCCAACGGCTTCGCCGGCATCGACGGGCTGCTGCTCCTCGCGGCGTTCGGCATCGTGCTGCTCATCCTGCTCGTCGTCTACCGCAGCCCGGTCCTGCCGCTGCTGGTCATCGGGACGGCCGGGCTGGCGCTGACCGCGGCCAACGCGGTCGCCTACCTGCTCGCCGACGCGGGCGCCATCACCGTCAACGGCCAGAGCCAGGGCATCGCGGCGATCCTCGTCGTGGGTGCGGCCACCGACTACGGACTGCTGCTCGTGGCCCGCTTCCGGGAGGAACTGCGCCGCGAGGAGTCGAAGTACGCCGCCATGCGGATCGCGCTGCGCCAGTCGTGGGAGCCGATCGTCGCCTCCGGGGCCACCGTGGTGCTCGGCGTGCTCTGCCTGCTGTTCTCCGACCTCGGCTCCAACCGCGGTCTCGGCCCGATCTCCGCGGTCAGCGTCACCCTTGCCGTCGTCGCCGCCCTGACGTTCCTGCCGGCGGCGCTGACCCTGCTCGGCCGCGCCGCCTTCTGGCCCTTCCGCCCGCGGTACGGCGTCGAGCCTTCCGAGGGCCGCGGGTGGCGGCGGGTGGCCCGCCTGGTCGGCCGCCGACCCCGCCGCGTGCTCGCGATCAGCGTGCTCTCGCTGGTCGCCGCCGCGGTCTTCGCCCCCACCTACGACGCCGACGGCATCGCGTTCTCCGAGGCCATCCAGGGCGAGTCGGACGGAGTGGCGGGGCAGGAGGCGCTGGGCCGGCACTTCGAGGCCGGTGTCGCCAGCCCGGCGACGATCATCACGCCGGAGGACAACTGGCCCGCCGTCGCCGAGGCGGCAGCGGCGACGGACGGCGTCGCGTCGGTGGCGCCGTTCACCGGCGAGGGCCCGCCGGTGCCGGGCGCCGACCCGGTCGTCGTGGACGGGCAGGTCCGCCTCGACGCCACCCTCGACGTCGCACCGGACAGCGTCGCGGCCATCGAGACGGTGCAGGTGCTCCGGACGGCGCTCGACGACGCCAACCCGGCGGCGCTGGTGGGCGGCGAGACGGCGAGCAACCTCGACGCCCGGGAGAGCGCGGCCCGCGACCTCCGGGTGATCGTCCCGGCCGTGCTGCTGGTCATCACCATCGTGCTCGCGGTACTGCTGCGCTCGCTCGTGGCGCCCCTGCTGCTGATCGCCACCGTGGTGCTCAGCGTCGCCGCCACGGTCGGCGTCGCCGCGCTGCTGTTCGACGACGTCTTCGGCTTCCCCGGCAGCGATCCCGGCATCCTGCTGATCGGCTTCGTGTTCCTCGTGGCGCTGGGGATCGACTACAACATCTTCCTGATGACACGGGCCCGCGAGGAGTCCGCCCAGCACGGCGCCCGCGACGGTGTCCTGCGTGCGCTGGCGGTCACCGGCGGCGTGATCACCTCCGCCGGCATGGTCCTGGCCGCCACCTTCGGCGCGCTGTCGGTCCTGCCGCTGCTCTTCCTGGTCCAGCTTTCGTTCCTGGTCGGCTTCGGCGTCCTGCTCGACACCTTCGTAGTCCGGTCGCTGATCGTGCCGGCGGCCGTCGCGGTCGTCGGGGACCGCGTGTGGTGGCCCGGCCGGCTGGCCCGGCGCCAGGCCGAGCCCGAGGAGGAACGGAAGCTCGCCGGCGCGACGGCGGGGTGACGGGCGGCGAGTGGGCTCCGGCGCGGACACCGGGTGGGTGACAGGCTGGGAGGCATGGCTGCCGCGCACCCCTTGCAGATCGCCGTCCTCGGGCCCGGCGGCGTGGGCGGGCTGCTCGCCGTCCTCCTCGCCCGGCAGGGGCAGGCGGTCACCTGCCTCGCCCGGGAGGAGACCGCGGCCCACCTCGACCGCGCCGGGCTGCGGCTCTCCAGCGACCGCTTCGGCGAGCTGACGGCGCAGGTGCGCGGCGCGACCGCGCTGGACGAGCCGGTCGACGTCCTGCTGGTGACGACGAAGGCGACCCAGCTGGACGACGCGCTCGCCCGGGTGCCCGCCGACGTGCTCGGCGACGCCGTGGTCGTGCCGCTGCTCAACGGCGTCGAGCACCTGGCGCTGCTCCGCGAGCGCTACCCCGCCGCCCGCGTGGTCGCGGGCACGATCCGGGTCTTCGCCTCCCGGCCCGGGCCCGGGGTGATCCGGCACGAGGGCCGGCTCGCCGCCGTCCAGCTGGCACCCGGCGCCGAGGAGCTGGCCGCGGCCCTGGAGGCGGCGGGGGTGGACGTCACCGTCCGCCCCGATGAGGCCGGCCTGCTGTGGGACAAGCTCTGCTTCCTCGGACCGATGGCGCTGCTCACCACCCGGGCGCAGCAGCCGCTGGGCGCGGTGCGCGACCGGCACGGCGAGGAGCTCACCGCCGTCATCACCGAGGTCGCCGCCGTCGCCCGTGCCGAGGGAGCGACGCCCGATCCCGCCGCCACCCGGGACTTCGCCTGGTCGCTGCCCGCGGAGATGCGCTCGTCGATGCAGCGGGACGCCGCCGACGACAACCCCACCGAGCTCGAGGCCATCGGCGGCGCGGTGCTGCGGGCGGCCGACCGGCACGGCGTCGAGGTGCCGGTCACCCGGCGGATCGTCGAGGAGCTGCGCACCCGCCTGCGCTGACGGCGGAGAGTGCACCGTCCGCCGGAGAACGGGGCGGCGGAGCTCAGAGCTCGCCGGACCGGAGGCGGGCCAGCCAGTCCTCGGCGTCGGCGAACGCGGCGTCGGCGGACTCCGCCGGCACCGTCCGGTTCTCCCGGCCGTCCTCCCGCGGGTAGGACCCGAGGAAGCGGACGTCGTCGCACAGCCGGTGCAGGGCGGCCAGTGCCTCCCCCACCCGGGCCTCGGCCACGTGCCCCTCGCAGTCCAGCGAGAAGGAGTAGACCCCGAGCCGCTGCCGGGTCGGGCGCGACTCGATGCGGGTGAGGCTGATCCCCCGCACGGAGAACTCGGTCAGCAGCTCCAGCAGGGCGCCGGTCCGGTCCCCCACCACCGCGACCAGCGACGTCTTGTCGTTGCCGGTGGGCGGGGGCAGGGGCCCTGGGCGGCTGACCAGCACGAAGCGGGTGACGGCCCCGGCGTGGTCGGCGACGTCGTCGGCGAGGATCTCCAGCCCGTAGCGGGACGCCGCGATCGGCGCGCAGACCGCGGCGTCCACCTCGCCGGCCGCCACCGCCGCCGCGGCCGCCGCCGTCGAGGTCGCCGGCACGGGGGGAGCGCCGGGCAGCAGCTCGGCCAACCGCCGGCTGGTCTGGGCCAGGGCGTGCGGGTGGCTGGCCAGCGAACGGACGTCGGCCAGGGCCGTGCCGGGGCGCACGGCGAGCACGAAGGCGACCTCGAGGAACACCTCGCGGGTGATGACGAGCGGCTCGCCGTCGGCCAGGCCGTCCATCGTCGCGGGCACCGAGCCCTCGACGGAGTTCTCGAACGGCACCAGCGCGGCGTCGGCGTCACCCGACCGGACGGCGGACAGCGCGGCGGCGACACTCGGCCGGGGGTCGTGGGATCCCTCCGTCGACGTAATCGCCCTGCTCAGCGCCGTTTCGGTGAAGGTACCCTCGGGCCCCAGGTACACGAATCGCGTCGGAGGTGTACTGGGCGGCATCCCGGGCATCCGACGAGGGTAGTGCCGACGGGACGAGGTGCACGTCCCGCCCGGGAGGATCGGCCTCGCTACCGGCAGGACCGGCCCGCTGGCCGCCGAACCCGAGTGGAGGACAGGTGACCCCCGGCCCGGCCCGTGTCGCCCCCGGAGTCCTCCAGGCCGCGCTGTGGCGGTACCTCGACGCCAGCCACGTCGAGGACCCCGGCCCGTTCCTCGAGCTGCTCGACGAGTCCGTGGACACCTTCGCCGACGGCTGCGATCCGGCCTGGACCGCCTGGCGGCACGCCCTGGCGGCCCGGCGGGCCACCCTCGACGGCGACCCGGACACCGCCGCGGCGGAGGTCACCGCGGCCCGGGACCTGTTCGAGCGCTGCCCGGTCTCCTCGGAGACCGCGCTGCTCATGGCCTACCTGTCGCACGTCGAGATGACCGCCGACCACTTCGACCACGCGATGCTGCTCGCCGTCGACGCCAGCCTGCTGACCGACGGCCCGTCGGCGCAGCCCTCCCGCGCCCTGCTGCAGGCGCACCGCTGGGTGTCGCTCACCCTGTGCGGGCTGGACCTGGAGGAACTCGCCGTCGCGCACGCCGTCCGCGGGCACCAGGTGGCCGCGGCCCTGCCCGATGTCGGCGACCACGGACGACTGCTGCTGCTCGGGGCGCGCCAGCACGCCGAGCTGGCCCAGACCCTGCACCGCCGCGGCCGGACCGACCGCGCCGCCGAGCTGGCCACGGAGGCGATCGCCTGCGCCACCGCGGCCCGCGAGCTGCCGTGGGAGCCGGAGGCGGGCGAGCGCGACCTGCTCGACGTCGTGCACGCCTGGGCGCTCGTCGTCAGCGGGGAGCCCGACGCCGCCCTCGGTCCGCTGCGCCGCGTCCGCCGCTCGGTCCAGCGCGACGGCGGCGTGTGGCTGCGCGGCTACACCGATCAGGCACTGGCCCGGCTGCTGCGCGCGCTGTCCCGGCGGGACGGCGACGTCGCCGTGGGCGAGGAGGCCATCGACCTGCTGGTCGACGCCGCCGGCGCGTTCGCCTCCACCGGTGACCGGCGCCGCTACCGGCAGGCCCTCCTGGAGCTGGGGCAGGACAACGCCGAGCTGGGGCGCACCGCGGAGGCGCTGCACTGGCTGGAGGCCTACCGCGCCGACACCGGCCGGGCGCACGCCCGCGGCCGCGAGATGTGGGCGGAGATGTTCGTGCGCCGCAGCCGGCTGCGGGAGGCCGAGCGCCAGGCGGCGATGCTGCGCCGGCACGCCCTGGAGGACCCGCTCACCGGGCTGGGCAACCGGCGCAGCGCCGAGCGCCGGCTGGGTGCCCTGCGGCTGGGCGAGGAGCCGCTGTCGCTCGCCGTCGTCGACGTCGACCGGTTCAAGGAGGTCAACGACAAGGCGTCGCACACCCACGGGGACGCCGTCCTGCGCCGGGTCGCCGACCTGCTGCGCGAGCACAGCCGCAACGGTGACGAGGTGTACCGCTGGGCCGGTGACGAGTTCCTGGTGGTGCTCCCGACGGCGACCGAGGCGCAGGCCGTGGTCGTCATGGAGCGGCTGCGCTCCGCCGTCGCCGAGGCCGACTGGACCGAGCTCGAGCTCTCCGCCGCGGTGACGGTCAGCATCGGGGTGGCCACCGCCCCGGCGGTCCCCGCCGGCCAGCCCGGCCCCGTCCTCGGCTGGCGGGCGCTGTTCGACACCGCCGACCTGCACCTCTTCTCCGCCAAGCGCGGCGGGCGCAACCGGGTGCGGGCGTACGCCCCTCCGGACGTCCTCCGCGAGGCGCGGCGCATCCGCGGGACCGGCGCGTGACCTTTCCGCACGCGTGGGACGGGAGGGACGCGACGGACAGGGGACGGCGCGTTCCGGCACCGGTTCTCGACACCGTCGGTACCGGCATGCACAGTGCGCTGGTGCCACCGGGAGCCCTGCATCACCGGGTGACCGCCGCCCTCAGCAACTGGCAGCTCGACGACGCCGAGCAGCTGCTCTCGGGGGTCGAGCGGGACCCGTCCCCCTACGTCGCGGCCGTTCCGGGCGCCGACGCGGCCGAGGGTGCCCCGATGTCGCTGGGCCGGGCCTGGGCCGACACCCTGCGCGCCGAGCTGCTCGTCCGCCGGCTGCGCGTCGCCGGCTTCACCCTCGTCGGCGATCCGGTGTCCCCCGACTCCTCCGCGGAGCCCTCGCTGGACCTGCACGCCGGCGTCGCCGAGCTGCTCGACGGCACCGGCGGCGAGGCCGACCCCCGTTCGGAGTCGGCCTCCCGCGCGGCGCTGGCCATCGCGCTCGTCCGCTCGGCGAAGGCCGCCTTCGACGCCGCCGACGACGACCTGCAGCGCGCTGCCGGCCTGGCGCGGCACGCCCGCATCGAGCTGCTGTCCCGGCGGATCGACGCCGCCATGGACGAGGCGGTGGAGGCCGCGAGCCTGCTCGACCCGACCCTGCCGCCCGGCGTCCTGCTGGTCGACACGCTCGGCACGCTCGCCGGCGTGCTGGCCGACCTGGAGCTCATGCCGCTGGCGCTGGACTACCAGCGACGCGCGCACGAGACGGCGCTCGCCGCGGCGACCGACGCCGACGTCCTCGCCCGCGACGGCGCCGACCCCGACGTGCTCGTGGCCGTGGCCGCCACCCGGCTGGGCGAGCTGTGCGCCGAGCTGGGCGAGGGCCTGCTCGACGACGGCGCACCGGAGTCCGCGGCCCCCCACTTCGCCGAGGCGCGGCAGCTGGCCGAGCAGGCGCTGGCCCAGCTGCCGCCGGACTCGGCCGGCATCGTGCCCGCGCAGATCGTGCACGGCTGGGCCCTGGTCGGCATGGGCGAGCAGGCCGCGGCGGTCGGTCCGCTGCGGGCCGCCGTCCGGCTGACCTCGGCGACGGCCGACCGGGCCCGGCTGGCCTCCGCCCAGCTCGCCCTCGGCCGCGCCCTGCGCCGCAAGGGCGACGGCCGCGCCGGCGACGAGCACCTGGTCGCCGCGCTGGACCTGGCCACCGAGCACGGGCTCCCGCGCGTGCGCCGCGCCGCCCTGCGCGAGCTGTGCACGCTGCACGCCGACCTGAACGACGCCGACCGGGCGCTGCCGTACCTGCAGGCCTACCTCTCCGACGAGCTGGACCGGGTCGACGAGCGGCGCACCCGCTGGGTGGAGCTGTTCGGCCGCCGCAAGAGCCTGCTGGAGACCGAGCGGGCCGCCGGCCAGCTGCGCCGGCAGGCCTACGAGGACCCGCTCACCCACCTGCCCAACCGGCGCTACGCCGAGGCCCGCCTCGACGGGCTGCTCGCCGCCGGCGACGTCCCCGCCCTGGCCGTCGTGGACGTCGACCGCTTCAAGTCGATCAACGACGCGATCGGGCACCCGGGCGGCGACGCCGTCCTGCGCGCCGTCGGCGAGCTGCTCGTGGCCGGTGTCCGCGACACCGACGAGGTGTGCCGCTGGGCAGGCGACGAGTTCGTCATCCTCCTGCCGGAGACCACCGCCGAGCAGGCCGAACGCGCCCTGGAGCGCATCCGCGCCTCGGTGGCCCGCTACCCCTGGTCCGACCTGGGCCTCGACGTGCCGGTCACGATCAGCGCCGGCATCGCCTCGGCCACCCGTGGTGACGACCGCAAGACGCTGTTCGCGGCGGCCGACGGCGTCCTCTACGACGCCAAGCGCAGCGGCCGGGACCGCGTCGTGCGGCTGTCGGCCGTCACGCAGACCCGCGCCGGCGCCAACCCCCTCGACGTGCTCTTCGGCCCCGCCCCGGAGGCCCCCGCCCCGGAGGCCGCCGCCCCGGAGGCCCCCGCCACGACCGGGGAGGCCGCCGCCACGACCGGCGAGGCCGCCCCGGACCAGGCACCGGAGGCCGAGGGCGTCGCCGGCGTTCAGCCGTCCCCGCGCGACGCCGCCGCCCG